>JAJYLH010000126.1 GCA_021787845.1 Myxococcales bacterium
CGCTCTCGTTCGTTGAGCGTCGCGCGGTCGTCGGACAGGTACTTGAGGACGTTCTCCTTGTTCCGCCGGAGGGTGCGCTTGCGCTCGTCGAAGTAGTGATCGCGCAGGTGGCGGAAGAGGTCCGGGATCATCCCCTACCGCAAGAGCGGCAAGAACGACGGCAACGATGCCGAAGCCATCTGCGAAGCCGTCAGCCGTCCCGCCATGCGCTTCGTCCCCATCAAGTCCGTCGAACAGCAAGCCGTCCTCAGCCTGCACCGCATTCGCAGCGCCGTCGTTGCTGAGCGCACCGCCCAGATCAACCAGATACATGGCTTGCTCAGTGAGTTCGGACTCATCATGCCCAAGGGTCGCTATCCCGCCCAGCACCACATCCCCGACATCCTCGAAGAGGCCGACAACGGCCTGCCCAGTCTGGCGCGACGGCTGCTCCACGATATTTACCAGCGCATCCAGGCACTCAACCAGCAGATCCTCGCCTACGAGCCGATTTACCGATGGAGTTTCAACCCACGTCCCCCCCGGAGGGAGGGACGAACCGTCGGCGTGCTCGCGCTCATTTGGTATGAAAGTGTTTCAACCCACGTCCCCCCCGGAGGGAGGGACGAACCGGCGCGACGGTCGGCGAAGGCGCGACGGTCGCGGTTTCAACCCACGTCCCCCCCGGAGGGAGGGACGAACGAAACGTGGCCCCGGTCGGCCGAAACTTTCGGAAGGTTTCAACCCACGTCCCCCCCGGAGGGAGGGACGAACGTCAGCGTAAAAATTCTCGACGCAATCGGTACCGTTTCAACCCACGTCCCCCCCGGAGGGAGGGATCGAAGCTCTCGACCAGATGGTGCGTGCCACACTGAAGGCCGCCAGCGCCGGTCAGCTCGGCCGAAAGAATATCAAGCAGGGGTGAGTATGCGACGAGGGTTCAAGACGTGGGCCGAACGGGTCGCCGTCCAGCAGCGGGAGTTAGCCGGGCTCGAACCGTTCCGTCCACTTCCCGCGCGGCTGCTCGCCGGCCAGCTCCACGTCACGATCGCGCGACCGGAGGAAATCCCCGGCCTCGACCGTGCGATGATTGGCCGTCTTGCAGGGGAGAGCGATTCATGGTCTGCCGTGACCGTCCCCACGCCGAGCGGCGTGTTCGTCGTCCACAACACCGTTCACTCCGCGCGCCGCCAGGAGAGCGATCTCATGCACGAACTCGCGCATCTTCTCTGCGAGCACCGGCCGGGCGAGGTCGTGAAACTGGATGGAATCGCGCTCCCACTAAGAACCTACGACAAGGATCAGGAAGACGAGGCGAGTTGGCTGGGGGGCTGCCTTCAACTTCCACGTCCCGCCCTCTTGTGGGCGATCGGCGAGGGACTTGCCAGGGACGAGATCGCGCGGCACTTCGTCGCGAGCGCCGCCCAGGTTGAGTTTCGTCGCCGTATTACTGGCGTCGACGTCCAGTTCAACCGGACCTTCGCGAGGCGACGATAGTCACCCGGACGCTGAAGTCTTCGATGTCGCCCTTCACCGCCTGGACCGGATCGGCACGCCCACCTGCTCCGCTACCGGTGTCCATATGTCTGCCTCGACGCCCGGCGTCTCGATGGTCACCACGAGTGCGTAGCGTGCCTCCCGTTCACCCCGGTCAGCCTTGCGCTGGTCTTTCCACCAGCCGCTGACCGGATAGACGGCGACGACGCCGCGCTCGGCGATGTCCGCCGCTGAGCCCTGGAGGATGTCCGAGTGGATGGATCCGTGCTTGCGGACCTGATCGCCGAGGTACCAATCGGCCGAATCGCTGCCAGAGGCCGGCTTGTCTTCGTCGTCGTCAAGCGCCATTTCGTTCAGGCGCTTGCGGAATTCGTCGAGCGACTCAGTTGGACGCTTCACGTCGAACCGCAGGCCGTGGGACGCATAGCGGTAGCGGTTCCGCCATCCGCGGCGCGCGGGATTCGGTTCGACGAAGTAGGAGAGGGTCACGCGCAGGCGAACAGGCGTCTCCCCGAGTTCCTCGAGCACCGTCTTCGGCCAGGGGAGGTCAAAGACGTGGATGACGCCCATCTTCCCGTCGTGAAAAGGACGGATGCTCCCTTGCGCGATGAGCGTGAGCGAATCGCGCGCGCTCCGCAGGGCGCGACCGACGTCCGGCACGCCAAACCCGTACCGGCGCACAAGCAGTGCCCGCTGGCGTTTCTTCGACGTGCCCGCAACGTGGGCCTGCATCGTGCGCGTCCATTCGGCGGAGTGGACGACAAGGGCGCGGACGGTCTCCGGCCACAGCGTCGGGTACTCCGCGGAGATTATGGCCGCCATGCGAGACGCTTGCGCTGTGGCCGCGCTGGTCGCCCAACTCAGCACGAATGGTCGAACCGACGGCTTGAAGTGCGTCGAGAGCAGGCAGAGATCCGGGCACGGGAAGTCCACCTCACCCTTCGAGTTCCTCACGACGTTGCCGCCCTCGAACACCACGTCGGGCTTGAGCGGCCAGGCGTCGGCGAACGTCACGCCGGTCGTGCTCCACGGCGACAGGTCGCCGGGGGCAGCCACTGGCGACCAGCTCGCCCACCGTGGATCTCGGATCACCGCTTTCTCGGTGAAGGCGCCCACCGTGAGGGCATTCCACGCCTGCCCCGGGTCATGCACGGGGTCGGCATCGCTTCGGTCCAGGTGTTCCGCCCGCAGCGCTGTTCCCTCGACGTTGCCCGCGCTCAGCACGAAGAGCCGTTGATGCGCGTCGCCGTCGAAGTACTCGAGACCCTGCGTGGAAGTGTCGAAGCTCCGACCAGCGGCCAGTGCGTCCACGGCAGCCGACCAGGAGGTCGGTTGGCCCCGATCGCGTTCGTCGGTGGCCGTCACCGCCATCGAGAAGCAGCGGCGCCGCTGTGGGGCCTGAACTTCGACTCGCGCCGTTGCTTCGGCCGTCCGTGCGCCGTAGAGCTCCGGTGGGTTGGAGCCCGATGGTGGAAGGATCTTCACGGATTCGAGCGCATGCCAAAGGCGAACTGGCCCGGCATCAGCGAGTACTGGCGTCAAATCGCCGTAGAGCGCGAGCCCCGCCATCTCGGTCCCATGCCCGGCGTGATCGTGTGCACCCCACGCGGGTTCGCACGCATGGCAATCAGCGGCCGAGAGCGCGCCCTCCAGGAGCGGATGCCCTCGGTTGACGCCCGTGTCGAGGATGCACACAGCGGGGGCGCTCTCGGCGGGCGTCATCACGCGCGACAGCAGGTCCTTGGTCCAGTCGGCTTGCTCCTCCGGCCCAAGGTCCGCGAAGAACGCCGCGCTTTCCTTCGCCTTGCGCACCTCGGCGATGTCATTCAGTACGTCCGTCGAAGCCGAGAGCTGCGAGGGTGACGCGAGAACAAGCGTAACGATGCGGTCGGGGAACTGAAGCCGCCGTGCGCCGATCCTGATGTGCTGCGCCTCGGCGAACTCCATGAGCCGATCAAGCTCGTGTCCGTCGTGTCGGCGGAGCCAGACCTCCCACCACGCCGCCTCGTCGTCCCGCGGGTACACGTCGGGCGCATCCGTCCACAATCCGCGCAGGGTCGCGAGCCGGAGCGTGGCGACCGGATCGATCATCGTCAGGTGGCGGCGCTCGCCCTTCTTCGGCGGCGCCGTTTTCGCGTAGCGCTCGAACCGCGAGAGGAAATGCTTCACCTTCCCGTCGGGAACCAGAACCGTCGCCCGCTCGATGGTCCGCGGCGTGGGCTCGTCGGTCGCCGCGTGCGTCACGGCCACCAACTCGATTCCTTGACGCTTGTCTTCGAGCGACATGAGGTCCAGCGGCACGTCCGGCTGGCTGTCGAACTGGACGTAGAGGCCAGGAACGGCACCGTATACCTCAACGCCTACCGCCTCCCTTCGCCGGTGCGCCTCCTCGACAGCGCCTCTGAGGGCCGTTGCAAGGGCTCGCCCATGACGCGCGCGGTTCTCCGGGGCCGGCACCTTCGGTGCCTCGATCTTTTTCGGGTGCGGTCGGTAGTCTTCCGCGAGAGGTGCGGTTGGAACAATGATGTGCGGACGGTTCCTTGGTGCGGCCACGAAGGGAATCCTGGCGAAGGCTACGCGTGCGTGCGGCGTCGCTCTTCAAGAGCGGTTCTAAGCTCCGTCTCGCGAACCGTCGTCGTGTGCGCGAGGATGGCGTTCTTCGCCGCCTGTTCGCAGGCGTGCGTGATCTCGGCGTGGCTCAGCCCTTCCGCCGTCTGCGCCACGCGGCTCCAGTCCACCTGATCGGCGTCGAGCAGCGCGAGCCGCGAGCGCATGACGAGCGCGGCGGTCTCCAAGGACGGCAGTGCGTACTCAAGGACGGCGTCGAAGCGCCGGAACAGCGCCAGGTCGAGTAGCTGTGCGTGGTTGGTCGCGCCGATCACGAGGCTGTCGGATTCGTCCTGCTCCAGGAACTGGAGGAAGGAGTTCAAGACGCGGCGGATCTCGCCCACGTCGTTGGTGCTCGCGCGCTCCCCGCCCAAGGCGTCGAACTCGTCGAAGAGGTACACGCCGCGGGTCGCCTGAATCGCGTCGAACACCACGCGGAGCTTCGCGGCCGTCTCGCCCATGAACTTCGTGATGAGCCCGTCGAGCCGGATGGTGAACAGCGGCAGCCCGAGCTCACCCGCGAGCGCAGCGGCAGTCATCGTCTTGCCGGTGCCAGGCGGGCCGACGAGCAGCAGCTTCCGTATGGGCGCGAAGCCGTGCTCGCGAATGCGCTCCCGCTCGCGTTGCTCGACGAGGACGCGCGTGAGACGAGCGCGCAACGGCTCGGTCAAGGCCATGTCCGCGAGCCTGGTCTTCGGGTACACGACCGATAGCAGGCCCGCCAGCTCGCCGCGCGGCTGGGCGAGCGGCACCGGTTCCGGCCCCCGGACAGGCTCGACGGCCGCTGCGCGAGCCCTCACCTGGTCGACGAGGGCGCGAACGTCGTCGGCGAACTTACCCCGACCGGTGCGTGCCGCCTGAGCGGCGACCTGCATCGCGACCGCGTAGAAGCGGGCGTCATCGCCGTCGGCGTGGCACCTGATGAGCGCCTTGATCTGGTCGGCCGTCGCCATGGCTCGCTCCCTTGTACTCCACCCGTCGGACAAATTCATCGGTGCCCGAGGCATCCTCCTTCAGTTTCACGCCGGGCCACGGGATCCGCAGCTCTTTCGTCTCCTGCCTGCGGATGGTCTCCAGCGCCGGTACGCGTAAGGCGCCCAAGCGGCCCTCGGGGCCGAACCCGTGCCCTGGTGGCGTCGTGATCGAGGTCGCTGGCGGTCCTGGTCGGCATCGTTCACGAGGAGGGAGCGTACATGTTCTGTCCGGAAGCG
>JAJYLH010000066.1 GCA_021787845.1 Myxococcales bacterium
CCGCGATCAGACCGATCGGTCGGATCGGACCGATCGGTCCGATCGCGGGAACGCCAGCGACGAGCGCCGGGCGCGCAAGAGCCCGCCTGGGGCGTCCTCCGCGACGCTCCGGGCCGCGGTCGATCCGCGCCGGCGCGCGAAAACGTACTTCCCATCGCGGGCGTCTTCCCCTAGAGTGCGCCGCCTTCCGGCGCTCGGAGGCTCTCCAGCCATCCGCCGCCGGCCATCTTCGAGGCCGCACCATGGTCGAGCAGGTCCTCTTCTGGATTTTCGCGGTGCTCTCGGTCGTCACCGCCTTCTTCGTCGTCAAGTGCAGAAATCCCCTGCACTCGGCGCTCAACCTCATCGGCACCTTCTTCGGTCTCGCCGGGCTCTACGTCCTGCTCGGCGCGCACCTGTTGGCGGCGCTGCAGGTCCTCATCTACGCCGGCGCGGTGATGGTGCTGTTCGTGTTCGTCATCATGCTCCTGAACCTGAAGGACGAGGAGCTGGGTGAGTCCAAGACCACGGCGATGAAATGGCTGGGCGGTCTCGGCTTTTTCGCCGGGGGCGTCGCCCTCATCGGCATCGTCCTGCGCCGCCTGGTTCCCGCGCTCGCGCCGACGGGCATGCTCACCGACCTCGCCCACCGGCAGGGCTTCGGGACCGTCGCCGCGGTCGGGCGGGAAATCTACGGTCCCTATCTCCTGCCGTTCGAGGTGACGAGCCTCTTGCTCCTCGTGGCCATCGTCGCGGCGGTCGTCGTCGCCAAGGCGAAGATCTGATGCCCACCCTGCTCACCGAGTACCTCATCCTCGCGGCGATCCTCTTCGTCATCGGCGGCGTCGGCGTCGTCGTCCGGCGAAACGCCATCACGGTCTTGATGAGCATCGAGCTGATGCTCAACGCGGCGAACCTCACCTTCGTCGCCTTCTCGCGCTTCCCGCTGGTCGCGGGGATGACCGTGCAGCACGCGATGCGGGGGCAGGCGGCGGCGTTCTTCGTCATCGCCACCGCGGCGGCGGAGGCGGCGGTCGGCCTCGCCATCCTGATCGCGGTGTTCCGGCGGCGGGAGACCACCCACGTCGACGAGCTCACCCTGCTGCGCGATCCGGAGCCCGTGTTCGAACGGGAACCGGAACCGGTGCCGGTCGCCGTTCACGCGTCCCTGGAGACGCACTGATGCTGTTCAACCTTCCCGAATGGCTCCACTGGGTCTTCCTCGGCCTCGGCCTCTTGACCGTGTTCTTCTGGCTCTTCACCGAGACCGGCCGCGGCAAGGAGCTGCGCTCGTTCGCCCTCGGGCTTCTCACCCTGGTCTTCGCGGGCTTCTTCGTCGTCACCTCGCCCGACGCGCGTTCGCTCGTGATGCTCACGCCGCACGAACTGGGCGCGATGCTGGTAGCGATACCGCTCCTGCCCCTCATCGGCGCGGTGTTCAACGGCCTCCTGGGCAAGTGGGTGGGGAATCAGCGCGCTGGCTTCATCGCCACCTCGCTGGTGGTGGGCTCGTTCGTCGCCTCGATGGCGGTGCTCGCGAATCTTCTCGCCGGCGCGACCGAGTTCCACGTCACGACGTACCAGTGGTTCGCCGCGGGCACCTTCGACGTTCACCTGGGGCTCTACGCCGACCACCTGACCGGGGTGATGCTCTTCGTCGTCACCGGCATCAGCGCGGTCATCCACTGGTACTCCATCGGCTACATGGAGCACGACCCGCACGCTTGGCGGTACTTCGCGTACCTGAACCTCTTCGTCGCTGCGATGCTGCTGTTGGTCCTGGGCGACAACCTGGCGACGCTCTTCGTCGGCTGGGAAGGCGTGGGGCTGTGCAGCTACCTCTTGATCGGCTTCTGGTTCACGGACGAGGCCAAGGCGAGCGCGGGGAAGAAGGCGTTCATCACCAACCGCGTCGGCGACTTCGGCTTCCTCATCGGGATGTTCCTGCTCTTCTCGGTCTTCGGAACGCTGAAGATCTCCGGCCTGCGCACGCAGGCGGGCGCGGTCGCCGAGCGCGGAGGATGGCAGGCGCCGGTCGCGACGGGCCTCTTCCACGACGTGTGGCAGCGCTCGGTGACCAAGCTCAAGAGCGAGGCGGCTCGGCTCGAGAACCACGCGCAGCTCGTCGAGTCGCAGGCCGCGCTCGGACGGATACGCCCCGGGAGCGCTGTCGGTGCCCAGCATGCCTCCCGCCAGGCGGCAACACTGCGGGCGATGGCGAGCCGTCTCGAGAAGCGCGCGACCGACAAAGCCGCGCACGGCCCGCCCACCTACCACTTCCTCATCGGCCTCGCGGTCCTCTTCCTCTTCATCGGCGCGACCGGCAAGAGCGCCCAGATTCCGCTCTACATCTGGCTGCCGGACGCGATGGCGGGCCCGACCCCGGTCTCGGCCCTGATCCACGCGGCGACGATGGTGACCGCCGGCGTCTACATGATCGCGCGGCTGTCGTTCCTCTACGTCCACGTGCCCGAGGTGATGGCGGTGGTCGCCATCGTCGGCGCGCTGACCGCGCTCTTCGCCGCGCTGATGGCGTTCGGCCAGAACGACATCAAGAAGGTCCTCGCCTACTCCACCGTCTCGCAGCTCGGCTACATGTTCGTCGGCGTCGGCGCGGGCGCGTTCGCCGCCGGCACCTACCACCTCTTCACCCACGCCTTCTTCAAGGGGCTCCTGTTCCTCGGCTCCGGTGCCGTCATCCACGGACTCGCCGACAACCAGGACATCCGCACCATGGGCGGGCTGCGCAAGCACATGCCGCACACCGCCTGGACCTTCCTCATCGCGACCATCGCCATCACCGGCGTCCTGCCCTTCTCCGGCTTCTGGTCGAAGGATGGAATCCTCCACGACGCCTTCGAGTCGCCTTCGCTCGCGGCGATCGCGCCCTGGTTGGGACCGCTCCTGTACATCATCGGCACCGTCGCGGCGTTCGGGACCGCCTTCTACATGTTCCGTCTCTACTACCTGACCTTCGAGGGCGAGTACCGCGGCAAGGTCCACCCGCACGAGGCGCCGCCGACGATGACGATTCCCTTGTGGATCCTCGCCATCGGCTCCATCGCCGCGGCCGGCCTCGCGTTCCCCTTGGGCGACAGCTTCTGGGAGCGGTTCCTCGCGCCCGCGGTTGCGCACTACGGGCCGGAGATGGCGACGCACGCGGCCCTCCCGGTCTGGCCCTTCGCGGTCGCGGTGGCGGTGGCGTGGAGCGGCTTCGGTCTCGCTTGGCTGATGTACGGCAAGGGAATGCCGACGCCGGAGTCCGATCCGTATTTCCTCAAGCTCCCGGCCTTCGCCAAGCTCACCGCCAACAAGTTCTATGTCGATGAGATCTATCAAACGGCCATCATCAAGCCGCTCTGGCGGTTTGCGAAGTGGCTGCACAAGTGGGTGGACGCCTTCGCCATCGACCGGGTGTTCGTCAACGGGGCCGCGCAGGTGACGGAGTTCTTCGCCAAGGTGTTGAGCCCGGCGGAGAACGGGGACCTCTCTCGCTACGCGGCGGTGACGGCGCTGGCGGTGGCGGGCCTCCTCATCTGGGCGGTGGTGTAACGACTAGCGCCGCGTAGAGCGGCGAAAGCTTCTCCATGGACTTCTTCCAGGCGCACCTGCTTTCGATCATCACCTTCGTGCCGCTCGCGGGCGCGGTGCTCCTCGCGTTCCTGCCGAAGGACGAGGCCGGCCAGATCCGGGTGATCGCGTTCATCACCTCGCTCGTCGGGTTCGGGGTCTCGCTTCCCCTGGCGTGGCTTTACGACCGCCAGGCCGGAGGGCTCCAGTTCCAGGAGCACGCGCCGTGGATTCCGAGCCTCGGCATCAGCTACCACCTGGGCGCCGACGGCATCGCCATCGTCCTCGTCCTCCTCACCACCTTCCTCGCGCCCATCGTCATCGTCTCCACCTGGGGCTCCATCCACCGCCGGGTCAAGGAGCTGATGATCGCGATCCTGATCCTCCAGACCGCGATGATCGGCGCCTTCGTCGCCCTCGACCTCGTCCTCTTCTACGTGTTCTGGGAGCTGATGCTGGTGCCGATGTACCTCATCATCGGCATCTGGGGCTCGGAGCGGCGCATCTACGCGGCGGTGAAGATGTTCCTGTTCACCGCGGCGGGCTCGCTCTTGATGCTCGTTGGAATCCTCTACCTCTACTGGCAAACGAAAGCGCTCCCGGGAGGCGCCCCCTCGTTCGACTACGGCGCGATGCTCCAGGTGCCGCTCACCCATCCCCAGGAGGCCTGGCTCTTCGCCGCCTTCGCCGTCGCCTTCGCCATCAAGGTGCCCATCTGGCCCCTGCACACCTGGCTTCCCGACGCGCACGTCCAAGCGCCCGCCGCCGGCTCCATCATCCTCGCCGGCGTCCTCCTGAAGATGGGCACCTTCGGCTTCGTCCGGTACGCGATGCCCCTCTTCCCCTGGGCGACCCACCACTTCGCGCCCATCGTCGGGTGGCTCGGCGTCATCGGCATCGTCTACGGCTCCTTCATGAGCATGGCCCAGACCGACATGAAGAAGCTCATCGCCTACTCCTCGGTAGCGCACCTGGGCTTCGTGATGGTCGGCCTGATGGCCCTTTCGACCATCGCCGCCAGCGGCGCCGTGCTGCAGATGGTGAACCACGGCATCTCCACGGGGGCGCTCTTCCTCCTCGTCGGCTACATGTACGACCGGCGGCACACCCGGGAAATCTCGGCCTACGGCGGCCAAGCGAAGGCGACCCCGGTCCTCGCCGCCATCTTCCTCGTGGTCACGCTCTCCTCCATCGGCCTACCCGGGACCAACGGCTTCGTCGGCGAGTTCTTGATCCTGCTCGGGACCTTCTCCTCGCACGCCACCTTCGGTATCGCCTGGGGCGTCGTCGGCGCGACCGGCGTCATCCTCGGCGCGGTCTACATGCTGACGCTCTATCAAAAGGCATATCTGGGGCCGATGACCCACCCCGAGGTGAAGAAGACCAAGGACCTCTCCAAGCGCGAGATCTTCACCCTGGTACCGCTTCTCCTCGGCATCGTCTTCATCGGCGTCTATCCCCAGCCGGTCCTGAACCTCATCGAGAAGCCGGTGGCGGACGTGGTCGCGCGGGTCAGCCCGCAGGCCGTCGCGCCGGCGGCGCCCGCGGTGCGCCCCGGAACCGAGCGGCCGTTCCGGGTCCTGGCGCCGCAGATCTGGCGCCTGAGCCCGCAGCTCCGGCAGGAGCTCCTGCGGCGCAGCCACCATCGGGTTCCGTCGCCGATGCACTAGACCGCTGACGCACTGCGGCGGCGCTCCTGGCCGGCCGCGAGACAGGTGATGCCCGTGGGAACGTACAACTGGCAGGACATGGCGGCGCTCGCCCCGGCGATCATCCTCGTCGTCGGCGGCTGCACCCTCTTGTTGACCGAGGTCGCCCTCAAGAGCGCCGGCCGCGGCTATCAGGCGGGGCTCTCCGTCTTCTTCGCGGTGATCGCCGGCTTGGCGGCCTTCAGCCAACTCGCCAGCCCCGGGCGCTCGCTCTTCGGCGGGTTCGCCCGCCTCGACGCCTTCGGCGCCGCGACCGCGCTCATCATCTGCCTCGCCCTCGCGCTGACGAGCCTCGTCGGCCAGAGCTTCCTGCGCGAGCAGGCCTCCGAGCGCGGCGAGTTCCACGCCCTCGCCCAGTTCGCCGCCGCCGGGATGATCCTCCTCGCCGACGCGACCGACCTCATCATGCTCTTCATCGCCCTCGAGGTGATGAGCCTCGCGACCTACGCCTTGACCGCCTACCTGCGCTCGAGCGCGCGCCCGGCGGAGGCGGCGCTGAAGTACTTCGTCCTCGGCTCCTTCTCGTCGGCGGTGCTGCTCTACGGAACCGCTCTCGCCTACGGCGCGGCCGGGTCGACCAAGCTCGCCGACATCGCGGCCGCGGTCGGCTCCGGCGCCCACACGCCGCTCCTCATCGCCGCGCTCGCGCTCGTCGGCGCCGGCTTTCTCTTCAAGGTCGCGGCGGTGCCCTTCCACATGTGGGCGCCCGACGTCTACCAGGGCGCGCCCACGCCGGTGACCGGCTTCATGGCGGCGGGGGTGAAGACCGCGGCTTTCGCGGCGCTCCTGCGCACGCTCTACGAAGCCTTCGGGCAGCGGGCGCTCGCGCTCGGCGCCCACGGCCACGGCTGGTACGTCGCGGTCGCCTGGGCCGCGATCCTGACGATGGTCTTCGGAAACCTCCTCGCGATCGTGCAGCGCTCGGTGAAGCGGATGCTCGCGTACTCGAGCATCGCGCACGCCGGGTACGTCCTCGTCGCGGTCGCGGTCGGCGCCTTCGGCGGCGAGGCGCGGGCGGCGGCGACGCAAGCGGCGATCTACTACCTGCTCGCCTACACGGTGACGGTCATCGGCGCCTTCACGGTGGTCGCCGCGCTGGAGAAACGCGGCGGGCCCGAAATCGACGACGACACCCGGTACGACGGCCTCGCCCAGCGCGATCCGGCCCTCGCGTTCGTGATGGCGGTGTTCATGATCTCGCTCGCCGGGATTCCGCCCACCGCCGGGTTCGTGGCGAAGCTGTTCGTCTTCCGCGCCGCCCTCGACGTGGGCGCGGTCGGCCTCGCCGTGGTCGGTGTGCTCTCCGCGGTCGCCGGGCTCTACTACTACCTGCGGGTGGTGGTGGTGATGTACATGAAGCCCGCGCCGGAATCCGCGCCGGCGGCGCCGCGGCGGATGGTCTCGATGAGCTTCGGCCTCGCGCTGGCAGCGATAGCGGTCCTGGCCCTCGGCATCGCTCCTCACTCCCTGCACCAGTTCGCTCACCCGGCAGCGCTCCTGAACCCATGAAGCCCCGGGCTGGCCATGCCTCACCTCGACGATCGGCCGCTCGGTCCGGTCCGGTCAGTCCCCTGACGCGGCGGGGCGCCTGATGCTCTCGGTTGCGGGCAACTGGTTGAACCAGTATCTTCCTTTCCGTGCCGGAGCTTGAAGCGGTGGGCCAAACGATCGCCTCCGACGGGGACAGCGTCTCTTCCTCGCCGAACCGGGCCGAGACGATCTACCTGGACCTGCAACGGCGGATTCTTTCCGGCGAGCTGAAGGCCGGCCAGCGTCTGGCTGCGGAACGCGAGCTGGCGGTCGAGTACGCGACCAACCGCAACACGCTGCGCGAGGCCTTGCGCAAGCTGGAACACGCCAACCTGGTCACCGTCCGGCATGGCCAGGGCGTCACGGTGGCGGATTTTCGCCGGAAGGGATCGCTGGCGCTCCTGCCGGCCTTCCTGGAGCAGGGCGCTTCGGTCGCCGAGCGGGTGAACGTGCTGCTCGACCTGCTCGAGGCCCGCGCCCGGATGCTGGAGATGGTGGTCGCCCGCGCCGCCACCCGGTCGACGCCCGAGGATGTGGCGCGCCTGAAGGAGCTCGCGGCCGAACAGGTCGCCGGGTTCGACCGGGGCGACCTCGCGGCGATCGCCCGCGGCGACCTCGCCTGGGTCGACGCGCTCGTCGACGCCGCCCACTCGCTCCCCTTGCGCTGGACCGCCAACCCGGTGATCGAGTTCTACCGCAAGATCCTCGACCGGTTCCCCATGATCTGGATTTCCGACGCCGGCTATCCCGGCTACCTGCGCGGGGTGATGGAAGCGGTCTCGGCCAGCGACAGCGCTGCCGCCGTGTCGACGATGCGCGCGTTCTTCGAACGCACCGACCAGGTCCTGGTCGGCACGCTCGAGCAGCTCTTGGAATCGGAAACACCCCAGTGACCGCCGCGAAGAAGAGCTGACCGATGCCCGACGAGATCACGCCAGCCGCGACACCCCCTTCGCCTCCGGCCGCGAACGACGGCGCGCCGCGCCTCGTGCCCCTCGGCGACGGTCCCGGGAAGCTCGAGCGCCATCCGACCGACGGCTGGACGTTGACCAGACCGCTTGCGATGAGCTGGGCGACGCAGCGTCTGTTCCGGGGGCTCATTTCGGTGATCGCTCCGATTCCGGAGGGCCCGAATTTCCCCGACGCGCTCGACCGCGTCGAAATCCAGGCGCGGGAGCTCTTGGCCTACGTGCCGCGCCTCGGCGCGCTCGGTCTCGTCGTGGCGATCTGGCTCCTCGCCTTCTCGACGTGGTGGCGGCTGAAGTCGGTGCGCCTCGTCTACCACCTGCCCCGCGAGAGGGCTGCCGCCCTGCTTTCGCAGCTCGACCGGTCGCGCCTCAAGCTGGTGCGGCTGATGATCTTCGGGGTCCGTGCGGTGGTGCTGTCGAGCTACTTCGACCAGCCGGAGGTCCACGCGGCGATGGGCTACGACCCGGTCGGTTGGATGCACGAGCGTATCGAGGTGCGCCGCCGGCTCCTCCAGGGCGAGCGTGCGCGCGCTCAGGACCTCATCGAGCCGACCAATCCCGGTGGGATCTCGCCATCCGATTTCGATCAGACGCCGTCTCCGGGCACCGCGAGCCTCGCCGGACGCATCGACGCCTGGTCCCCGCCGGAGGGCGGCACCGCTTCCTCTGAGCAGGGGAAGGCTTAGATGACCGTCCTGCGCTACCAGGACTACGCCTCGACGCGGGAGTTCCAGGCGGACGTCGCGGTC
This sequence comes from Myxococcales bacterium, assembly GCA_021787845.1. Taxonomy (GTDB): domain Bacteria; phylum Myxococcota; class Myxococcia; order Myxococcales; family JAJYLH01; genus JAJYLH01. The sequence goes on from JAJYLH010000066.1 coordinate 8,506, forward strand.
GTCGGCACCGGTGCGGGCGGGGCGGTGGTCGGCGCGGAGCTCGCCGAGGCGGGGTTCGACGTGGTCTTCGTCGAAGAGGGCGCCTACCACGCCACCTCGACCTTCAACCCCTATCTGAAGGAGTCGGCGCCGCGTCTGTACCGGGACGCCGGCACGACGACGATTCTCGGAACCGCGCTCATCGGCTACCTGGAAGGGCGCTGCGTGGGGGGCAGCACCGTCATCAACGGCGGGATGGCCTACCGGGCTCCGGAATCGGTCCTGCGCCACTGGGAGGAGGTCACCCGAGCGAGCGAGCTTTCGCCGAAGGCGATGGAGCCGCTCTACGCTCGGATCGAGGAGCGGGTGCACGCGCAGTACCAGATGAGGGAGTCGGTCGGCGGCGACAACCGCGTGATGCGCGAGGCGGCCCGGCGCAAGGGCTGGAACTTCACCGAGAACCGGCGCAACCAGGACCGCTGCACCGGCGCGAACAACTGCGTCCTCGGCTGCCCGACCGGCGGCAAGCAGTCGACCCTGGTGAGCTACATCCCGAGAGCGCTCGAGGCGGGCGCCCGCTGCCTGACCGAGGTGCGGGCGGACCGGCTGCTCATCGAGGACGGGGCTTGCGCCGGCGTCACCGGCCGGGCCATCGACCCTTCGACGATGAAGAAGACCCACCGCGTCACCGTCCGGGCGAAGGCGGTGGTCGTGGCAGCGGGAGCGGTGCAGACCCCTTACCTCCTCTTACGCCACAAGCTCGGCCGCCCCTCCGGCCAGCTCGGCAAGAACTTCCTCTGCCACCCGAACGTGAAGGTCATCGCCGCCTTCCCGTTCGAGGTAAAGGGCTGGAAAGGCGTCAGCCAGTGGGGGCAGATGCGGGCCCTGCGCCAGGAGGGGATACTCTTTGCCGAGAACATGGTCCCGCCCGCCGCGCTCGGAACGCAGCTTCCGTTCGTGGGCGGGAAGGCCTGGGAGCTGATGCGCCGCTACAACAACATGGTGGTGTCGGGGGCGCTCATCGAGGACTCCACCACCGGGGTCGTCAAGCGGGGGCCCTTCGGGATGGCGTTGCCCCGGTACGAGATCACCGCCTACGACCTGGAGCGCATCCTGAAGGCGGCGCGAATTCTGGCGGAGATGTTCTTCGACCTCGGCGCGACCGACGTGCTGCTGCCGTTCTCGAACCTGCACCTCGTCCATTCGCCGGACGAGCTGAAGCAACTCGTGCCGGAGAAGATTCAGCGCAAGCACGTCGACCTCTTCACGGCGCACATCATGGGCACGGCGCGGATGGGGTCGGAGGCCGACCGGTCGGTGGTCGACCTGAAAGGCGAGCTGTGGGACCTCAAGGGCTGCTACGTCGCCGACGCCAGCATCTTCCCCTCGGCCATCGGCGTGAACCCGCAAATCACCATCATGGCGCTGGCGACGATGATCGGGTGGCGGCTGGCCGAAACGCTCAAGCATCCGGGGCGAAAGGTCGCCTGAACGGTTCAGATCGCTGCGCGCCCAGGCGGTCAGACGCCCATCGGATCTCCGCGCAGGGCAGTGATCGAGATCACAGTAGGTCCGCTCTGGAAGCGCCCTGCCGGATCGGGTAAGATACGCACTGGAGGTAGCATGGCCATCCGCTCCCGACGTGGTTTTACGCTGATCGAGCTCATGCTGGTCGTGATGATCATCGGCGTGCTGGCGTCCATCGCGATGCCTGAGCTCAACGGGACGATCGAGCGAACCAAGGAGTCGGAGCGAGCGACCGACCTTCGAAGCCTGCTGACCACCGTCGTCACCGAGGTACGCACCGGGACGGACCTGTCGGTTTGCCCCGATGCCTCCACCTTCGACATCACCGTTGACCGCAGCGATGTAGACTGGGACCCGCCGGGCCCTTCGGGCCCAATGGCCGCATTTGTCCCGAACAAGACCGAATGCTGGCAGCGCATCGAGTGGTCGCTCGACTCAGGAACCCACTTCCGATTCCATGTGGCGATCACTGACCTCTCGACACCGCACTGCTCTGGCGGCGACTGCGCAAGAGTCTATGCAATCGTGACCGCGATGGGAGATCTCAATCTCGATGGCACAGAGAGCTACAAGGAATTCGCTTGTTTTGTCGGGGAGCGGTCGGCCTGTCTACCGGGCTCGCTCTTCCTGGCTGGCGGAGACCCGACCGAGGTGAAGGCCGGAGCCTGGAACTTCGGCCAAGAAACCGACATCTGAGTCCCTCCTTGTTTCGAACGTGTCTCTGTTCGCCTTGCGTGTCCAGGTTCGGCGGTCGTTCCCTCTCCTGCAAGGCCCTGACCCGTTCGTTCACCCGTTGTGTCGCGGTGACACCGCAAGCCATCGACGGTCGCGCGCCGATGGGTGCAGACGGCCGCAGCGTCGGCTTCAGCGGTTGCCAGGAGCGCTAGTATCCTGCCCCTGGGGCGCCCGGTCTTGGGCGTTGGGAACCGACGGGCGGTGCGAATAGAACGTCACGTTTGGGCCATCAATGAGCGCGATAGGCTGATCCCGTGGCGACGCGACGAACACGCGCTGGACCCCGAGCTGCTTCTCGAGCGCCTCCGCACTCTTCACGGGGTCGAAATCGGGTCCGACGAGCACCTCGACCGGCGCGACTCCGTGGAACCGCAGGGCGGACTGCACGCCTGGAAATGCCACGTGGAGTTTCGGCGACCGGCGAAACAACCCGAAGGTGTCGAGGACGAACACGTGGACGGCCAAGCCTCCCACCACGACCACCGCGGCGACGATGGCCAGCACCCGGGTCCGCGAACGAGGCACTTGCGGTGCCGGCGGGCGGAAGGGGTCCGCCTCAGGGCGCGGAGGGGCGGCGGGCGCCCGTTTGACGGGAGATGGCGGCGCTTGTGGAGCCTCGACGATCGAGGCGGCGTCCAAGACCGACTCCCGCTCGCCCCGAAACCGCCGCCCGGCGTTGTCCGCGTCGACCCGCGCCCGATGCAGCGCGTTGGTCGCCGCGGTGTACGCGCGCAGGAGGGTCGGGTCCTCCCGCATCGCCCGCGCGTTCATCTTCTCGAACGCGGAAATCACCTGGTCGAGCTCCCCGAGCAGCGCTTGCAACCCCGGCCCGTCGACCTCGACCGTCTTGCCCTGGCCGGCCAGCGTGTCCGCGTCGCGGGCCGCGATTTCCGCTCGCAGACGGTGGGCGGCGCCGTCGACCAGCAGCGCCGCGTCGTCCGGGGTGAGCCGGTAGGAAGCGCCCTCGCTCACCAGATCCGCTCCCAGTGAGCTGACCAGAGGCCCTGCGCTCTCGGGGGCGAGCTGCTGCAGCGCCGCCCGCTCCGCGCCGTTCAGGGTCGCGACCAGCGCCACGGCCGCTTGCCCGGCGGCACCGCTCGAGAGCGGCTTCTCGCGCGCCGCGCCGATGACGGCCGCCCGTGCGCCGTCCAACGTTGGGAGGTCACGCGGCCAAACGACGGCGCCGAACAGCTCCTCGCCCAGTGACGCCGCTGACGGCTTGGGCTGTAGCCCTTCGGTAGCGCTCTCGGCAGGCGTCTGAGCGGGCGCGGGATTCGTCGCGGGTGGCGCTTCCCCCGGGCTGGGGACCGCCGCGCCCGGGGAGGCCGCCGGAAGGCCGGCGGGGTTCGACATCGCCCGGAGCCGCTCGATCAGGGCACCGAGCTGGGAAGGCGCAACGAACACCGCGGCGGCTCCCGCCGCCAGCAGCGAGGACGCATCCTGGGTCGGCTGGCCGCCGCGCACGATCAACACCGGCGCGAGTGGCTTCTGGACGACCCGCTTGAGGTTGACGATGCCGGTGCCGTTCGGCCCACCGGCTGCCGGTTCCGACAGGACGATGGCCAACGCCGGCTCGCCGCGGCACAGCTCGACGAGCCGGGCGGGATTGGAGGCCGCCCGGGCGTCGAAACCCGCCTTGCCCAGAACCTGCGCCAGCGAGCTGACGAAACGATCCTCTCCTGCGATGATCACGGCATCCATCGTGGGCAGGCACGCTAGCAGATCCTCGTGGTCCGTCCAAGGCGGCCGCGGGCGGCATCACGCGCGCCAGAGGAGCATCAGCCGACGGTGATGCATCGTCCCGCCCTCTGCGCTCGTTCGACAGCGGCCGGGCAGCGGCACGCGTCGTTCGGCGTGTCGAACGGACAGGCACGGGTGGAACCACCGCTCACGACCGGCGCCGCGCTTCGACGTGAAGCGTCGGGCGCTTCCTTGTGCGCGCCGCCAGAGAAGGCTGGGCAGGCGGGGCGACTGACGGCGGCGGTCGGGCTCGACGGGACCGTGCCTGCCGAGTTGACGCCCTGCCCAGATGTTGGAGCCGGACACGGAAGTGTCCGGCTTTGCCCGGGACCCCGTGCCCGACCCCGACACGGACGCGTCCGGCTCCAAGTGCGTCGTCAATCGGAAAAGCGTGGACGGGACCGGCAATGGCGAGCACGAGGGGCGTTTGGGCTCTAGCTCTTCTGACGCATGCGAATCAGACCCTCTTGCGCGGTAGCGGCGACGAGGAGGCCGCCCCGGGTGAACAACCGCCCGCGCACGAGGCCGCGCCCACCGGAAGCGGACGGGCTCTCGATGACGTGCAGGACCCAGTCGTCCATGCGGAACGGCCGGAGGAACCAGATGGCATGGTCGAGGGAGGCGACGTGCATTCCCGGCGTCAGCCACGAAACCCCGTGCGGAAAGGTGGCGGTCGCGAGGAGGTTGAAGTCCGAGGCATACGTCAGGAGCTCCCGGTGAAGGGCAGGGCTGTCGGGGAGCTTCCCGGCGGCGCGCAGCCAGGCGGCGCTGGCCGGCGGCCGCGGGACCGGCTGCAAGAGGTTCATCGGATCGATCGGGCGGATTTCGATGGGGGCGTCTGCGGTGTAGCGGGCCCGCAGCGGTTCGGGTATCCGGTCGGCCAGCGCGCGCACCAGTTCCTCTTGCGAGGGAAGGCCGTCCGGCCCCGGCCATTCGGGCATCGGGTCCTGGTGCTCGAACCCCGCTTCGAGCGCTTGAAACGAGCACGCGACGTCGCAGATGGCGTGCCCCTCCTGGATGGCGCGCACCCGGCGGGTGGTGAACGAACGGCCGTCGCGCAGGCGGTCGACCTGATAGACGACGGGCCGGTCGACCTGTCCGGGCAAGAGGAAGTAGGCGTGCAGCGAATGGACCTGGCGGTCGTCGGGCACGGTCGACGCCGCGGCGGCGAGGGCCTGGCCCAACACCTGCCCGCCGAAGACGGTGCCCCAGCCGAGGTCTTGCGACTGCCCGCGAAAGAGGTTCTCTTCGATCTTCTCCGGCGACAACAAGTGGACGAGCTGCTCGAGGACATCGCTCATGGCGCGCGCATCCTAGACGAGGCTCGACCCGGCAGACGATGGATCCGAGGTTGCGAACCCGCCGAGCTGCCAACCCGCGACAACTTGCCGGCGTGCGCGGACCATCGACGCAGTGAGCCGGAAGTGCCGGCCGTCTGGCCCGCGCAATCGCGCTCGTTGGCGTGCCGGGCGTGCGGCCGCACCACTGGTCCGAGTCCGATCGGTTGGGGTGGCGGGCTCGAAACCCCGCGCCGAGACGAAGCGGTCTGCCCCTGGAACGGATGTCTCGTCGACAGGCTCCGCGGCGCTGGCGACGCGCGTGCGCATGCGCGCGAAGCGTCGTCGAAGCTCGAGCACGCCCATCCGGTGACGCACTTGAAGCTGGCTTCAGGCGGCGATGCCCCGGACCACTCGCCATCGACGCTCGGGGCGAGCGGTCCAGGGCACTGAGACCGGTTCTCCCGGACCTGGCTCAGCCTCGGAGCGCTAGTGTTTGGCGCCGGCAGGCTTGGCTGCGGGCTTCGCCATCGCCGGCACCACGTTGGCGCCCGGAGCCGACTTGGCCTCAGGCGTCGTTCCTGCCTTGGCGGCGACGGCCGCGGCCGGAGCCTTCGGGCCGAGGATCGCGAAACTGTAGTCGAACCCGCCCGACACTGGATTGTCCTTCGGCTTGACCGAGATGGTGTAGGTGCCTACCGGCATCTTGGAGTCGATCTCCGCCGGGGTGCCGACGCTGCCCGTATTCTGGGCGACGACCTTCCCGGTGGCGTCGGTGATCTTCAGATCCGGCCAGAACGCATACTTCTTCCCGGTGGCCGGCGTCACCACCACCTTGTAGCTCTCGGAGTCCGTGACGTTCCAGGTGTAGGTGTCCTCCGTGCTCACGTTGGCATGGCACGACTTCACCGAGTTGATGAGGGTCGTCCCGCAGAAGTAATGGTCGCCGCCGGACGAGCCGCCGCCGAAGATCATCAGCGGAATGGAAAGAACCAGCGCCACCGCGCCCCCGATGTAGCCGATCTTCTTCTTCTTGGCGGTGGCGCCCAGGAGCCCTTCCCTTCCCTTGGACGAGACCATCAGCGAGCGCCAGCTCGGCTTGCTGATCGCATTGTCTTTGACCGCGCCCAACACGAACAGGTTGCCCTCCGCCGGCACGACCTGCTCGCTCGCCTCGAAGCTGGTGGTGCGCTCGCCGCTGGGGAGGGACGGCGTCTGCAAGCGCAGCGAGCCGAAGACCAGCTCGCCCGGAATCTTGAGGCCGATCTTCACGGTGTTGTTGAACGACTTCTTCAGGTTGTCGAAGTCGCCGCCCTTGCTCAGGTCGACGGTGACCGCGCCGGAGCCGTCGTCCAACTGGAACTGCGCGCCCTTGGTCATCACGGTCACCGGCGAGGTGCCGGTGGAGGTCTTGACACCGTCTTGCGTCTGCTCGTCCTTCTCGTAATGGCGGGTCACGGTCACCGCGTAGTAGAGGCAAGGAGTGTCGCTGCACGGCGAGCGCAGCGGCTCGGCGGGCGCGATGACCTTCCCCTCCGTCGAGATGGCGCCCTTGGGATCCGGCGAGGTCGGATTCGCCCCGAGCTCCCCGGTCTTGCGAAACGGCGCGGCCAGGACACGGTTGCCCTTCCTGGCTTGGAGGAACCCGAAGATTCCCAAAACGATCGCGATGATGAGGACGAGAACGCCCATTTTGCTTCTCCGATATTGTCGCGGACCCGCCGCGGGTTTGAGAGCGGCGGCGGTGTAGCAAGAAGCCGGCGGGGTGGTCAACGGGGGCGCGCCTTCGCCTACATTCGCAGGGTTCTTCGCCGTTCGGGAGGAACCGCTGCGGCTCGCTCGTCACCGATCGAGCCGGCGATCGGGCAGGCTCGCGATCCGCAGGCTCCGCTCCTCGCCCGGACGGCGCCCCGCCGGTGGGACGCTGCGGCGATCGACCGACTCGGGCTCGAGTAGGGCGTCGAGCCTCGAACCGGAAGGCCAGTGGCCGGCGGGCTTCCGGTGTGTTACCAACATCCGGATGAGCCACCCGGACGCGGACGACAGGCAGCCTCACGCGATCTTCGGTAACGGGGAGCCGGTTCCACGCTCGTACTTCGCGCCGGCGCGGCGTGCGTCGCAGGAAGAGATCGAGCAGTCGATCGCCGTCGTCACCGAGAACCCGCTCTTCGCGGCGCTCGCCGAGGCGACCGACGTCTCGGTCGTGGTGCTCAACCGCGAGCGACAGATCCTCGTCGCCAACAGCGTCCTCCTCAAGAGCCTCGGCAGTGCTACCGAGGAGCTTCTCGCCGGGCTGCGCCTTGGCGAGGCCGTCGGCTGCGTGAACGCCTGGCACGAGCCGGGCGGCTGCGGCACGTCGCCGGCCTGCGCGACCTGCGGCGCGGTGCTCGCCATCCTGGAGAGCCAGAGCAAGGGCACGACCGTCGAGCGGGAGTGCTTGATGACCGTGCGCCACGGCTCGGACCTCGAGGGCTACGAGCTGCACGTCAAAGCTTCCCAGGTCGAGATCGCCGGCGAGGTGTTCACGGTGGTGGGCTTGCGCGACGTCAGCGCGGAGAAGCGGCGGGAGTTTCTGGAGCGGGTGTTCCTCCACGACATCTCGAACACGCTCAGCCCGCTGCTCTTGTCGGCGCAGCTACTCGCTCAGCGCGCGCCGGAGTCGATGGGGAAGACCGCACGCCGGGTCGCGACGCTCGCCGAGCGGCTCAAGCGGGACATCGACGACCAGCGGGTGCTGCTCCACGCCGAGGCGGGCACCTTGCAACCCAGGAGCGCTCCCGTCGAGCTGGAAAAGGTGTTGGACGGCGCGGGTTCGATGCTGCGCGACCACCCGGTCGCGCGCGGCCGGGAAATCGTGGTCGCGCCGGCGCCAGAACCGCTCCCGCGCATCGAGACCGACGAGTCGCTCCTGGTGCGGGTGCTCGTGAACATGCTGAAGAACGCGCTGGAGGCGACGCCCGAGGGCGGCCAGGTGCGAACCTGGGTTCGGCCAGCCGACGAGGCGTTCGAGCTGTGCGTGTGGAACGCCGGCCCCCTCGACCCGAAGGTGGCGTTGCAGATCTTCCGGCGCTCGTTCAGCACCAAGCCGGGACCCGGTCGGGGCCTGGGCACCTTCAGCATGAAGCTCTTCGGCGAGCGCTATCTCGGTGGAACGGTCGACTTCACCTCGAACGACGCCGACGGGACGACCTTCTTCATCCGCTTGCCGGCGAGACGCTAGGGTAGCGGCGCGAACCGGATACCCCTCCACCTCAGTGCCCGGCCGGCAAGTCGAGCGCGGTGATCAACCCCGGCTCCGAACCCTGGGCGATCACCTGCGCGGCGTGCACAATGCTCCACGCCGTCGCGGCGTCCCCCGGCACCCCTCCTGGAATCCGCAAGCGCAGCGGAGGCTCGGCGTCGAGGAACAGCTCGTCGTGCGGGTCCTTCGCTCCCAGCGCCATCACCAGCTCGAGCCGCGCCACCTCCCGCCCCTCGCTGAACGCCCGCGCCACCTGCTGGACGCCCGCGATGTCGCCCGCTTTCAGCTCGCCCCACCGCGCCCGCACCGGGCCGTCCGCGAACGCCGGCAGGATCTCCTCGTCCACCTCGTCGACCGCCTGTCCGACGCCCATCGCCGCGAGCGCCGCCGACTCCATCAGCCCGACGTGGCCGACGTAGCCCTCCTCGACGCCGCGGTTGAAGTCCTCCTCGGAGAGCCCGGCGCCGATCTTGCGCTGCAGCGCTTCCCGCCGGGTCGAGGCATCGACCACCCGCCGCCCTTCGATGTGCGCGATGCGCCCCGTCGCTTGCCCCAGGGTCGCCAAGAGCCGGTCGAGCACGAACCCCGGGTTCACCCCGACCCCGACCACGGTCGTCCGCGTCTTCTGCGCCAGCCGATCCAGGTGGTCGGCGAGCTGCGGATGGCGCACCCACGGGCAGGCGAGCTCCTCGCAGGTGGAGACGACCGACAGCCCCGCGCGCAGCGCGTCCTCGATCTCGCGCGCCACCTTCTCCAGCCGGGACCCGGTCGCGTGCAGGACGACGCCCCGCTGCTCTTCGCCCTCGACGTCGCCCCTGCGCGCGCGAAGGGCCGCCTCGACCGCTTCCACCGCCTCGCTCAGGACGTCGGTGACCGGTGTCTGCGGGGCGGGAGCGCCCAAGATCTCCGGCAGCGGTCTTCCTATCCGTTGCGGCGTCAGGTCCACCGCCGCGACCAGGTCGAGGTCGGGCACGGTCAACGCACAGCGCCCGATCGCTTGGCCGATTTCGCCCAGGCCCACTAACATCACCGGCACGCCCACCTTCTTCTCGCCTCCTCCGTCGGAACGTCGAACCGCGCGATCTTGCTGCTTTACGCCGTCCTTGGCTAGGACGCGTCGACGCCGAGCTGCACGCCCAGCACTTGCGTCGGCTGGTCGGTCGACGTTTCCAGCCGCGCCCGGAAGCGCACCATCCGCAGGCCCTGCTGGGTCGGTACCCAGCCGCCGGCGTCGAGCGAGAACCAAGAGGCGTACTGTCCGCTGTCGGTGTTGGCCGCGTCGATGTGCACCCCCGGCATCGCGGTCGGCAGCCCCGCGCTGATCGAGCCCTCGCCGCCGATGACCTTCGCCAGCTCGATCCGGTGCACGAGAAGCTGCGTGCCGTTCGTCACCGTCGGCTCGTCGTAGACCGGCAGCGTCTCCACCACGAAAGCTCCGTTCTCGCCGATGTACGGCGACGGCGTCGTCGTGATCGCGGAGCCGGAGCCGAAGTCGAGCCGCACCTTGCCCTGGCTCTTGCTCGTGCCGCCGGTGCCAACGGCCACGATCGGCGCGCCCGAGTCGGCGACCATCGCGCCTGCCTGCAGCCACAGGTCTCCGCCGTTGCCGTCGGAGGTCGAGGCGCTGATGGTCCCGCTCGGCATGTGCACGTCGATCTTCTTCGCGGCGACGAAGAGGATTCCTCCACCGGTCTGCTGCTGCCCGCCGCCGCCGAGCAGGAGCTTGTCGAACGTGTTCGAGTTGGACCCGGCCTGGGTGACGTACTGCGCGGGGCAGGAGCCGGCGCCGCACTGCGCGCTTTGCGGCAGCAGCCCCTTGTCGTCCATCGCCAGCGCGCCCGAAACGTCGACGGTCCCTGTCGCGCGGAACGCGAGCACTCCAGAACCGGTGTCGTTGATCGGGTCGAAGCCGCTGGAAGAGACCGAGCCCTGGATGGTCACGTCCCGAAACTGCGGAACCCGCTGGACGAACACCACCTCCGTGCTCGGCTGCAGGTTCTGGTTGCCGTTCAGGCCGTAGCCGCGCTCGACCGGGGTGGTGAAGGCGACGACGCCGTTCTCGACCGGCTGGGCGACCCGCTTGAACTCGTAGACGCCGATGGTCGGCGCCGACCCGTCCGGCAGCTTGGTGTCGCTGACGTTGATGAGCAGCACCTCGTCGCCCGGCGAGAGGCCGCCCTGATAGCCGATCGTCCGCACCGACTGGGCGCCGATGGCAGTGACCCGCCACCCCTTGGCGAGACCTTCCGTCCAGAGGTTGTCGCCCCCAGTGCCCGCGCTCGCGGTGAAGTCGCCGTCGGCGCCGGTCCCGAAGGAGTAGACCGGGCTTCCGATGGCCGCACCGCTCGTCGTGTCCCAGGTGCCGCTCGAGTCGACCCGGTCGAAGTGAGCGTAGGTCGAGAAGTCCTCGGCGACCCACGCGGTGTGGGGGGACCCGGGGGGCGGCGCCGCGACGAAGGAAAGCCTGACGCTACCGGTGCAGCTCCCCCCGACGCCGGCGCTGACCGTCACCGTCGCGGGCGACCCGGGCGCGCGCACCACCACCCGCGCCTGGCCGTCCTGCGTCGGCCGTTGCAGGCCCGGCAGCTCGAGGTCCGCGTCCTGGCTTGCCAAAAGCGAGCCGGTGTCGCTCTCGGTGAAGGTCACCATCGTCCCGTCGGGCACCTGGGTCCCCGTCGAGTCGGTGATCGGTCCCGTGTAGACGAGGAACGTCGAGAGCCCGTCCGCGGGGAGGCTGGTGCCGGCCGGCACGCCGAGCTCAAGCGTTACCGCTGGGTTCGTGGTCGACCCGCAGACGTTGCCGGCGGTCGAGGGCGCGGTGCAGCCGCAGGCGCCCGCGCCGTCGCACACTCCGCCCTGGCAGCTCCCCAGGCAATGCTCGGAGAAGACCCACTGGGTGGTGGGCGTCGGGTCGCTCGCCACCTGCACGCAGACCTGGGTTTCGACCCCATGGCAACGCGTGTCGCCGGGCGCGCAGTTGGCGTTGTCGGTGACGCACTGGCCGGCGATGCACGTCTGCGAGCAGGTCTCCAGCACCTGTTCGCTCGTCCCGTCGCTCGTGCATTGCTGGACGTAGCTCAGGCCGCTCTGCGCGTCGACGGCACACGTGAGCGCTCCCGCCTGGCAGGAGGGCGGGGTGCACTCGGCCTGGCCCGGCGCGCTCGAGGCGCAGCCGGCCGGGCAGTACTGGACCAACTCGTAGCCGCGCTCGTCGGTCGCGCACTGCTCGACCTCGTTGCCCTGGCAGGCGCGGTCGCCGGCGGTGCATGCGGCCGGGGCGCACTTCGCCTGGGTCGCGCTGGTCGCGGCGCAGCCGTACGGGCAGACCTCGACGGGCTCGAAGGCGGTGCCGGCGTCGTTGCAGGCGAGGAGCACGTCGCCATCGCAGGTCGAGTCGCGGGTGGCGCTGGAGCCGGTCCCGACGGTGATGCAGATCCGGGGACGGCATTGACCCTGGTCGCAGACCGCGGTGACGCCCGGCGCCTGCGGGCACGTCGTCTCCACCCAGCTCGCTCCGCGCGCGTCGCAGGTCTCGACCGACGTCACCTTGTTCGGGTCGGGATCGCACTTCGTCGCGTAGGGCGCGCAGACCGGGGCGGCGCAGTCCTTGCCGGCCGTGTCGCAGGCTCCCGGGCAGGCGTGGTCGTAGGTCCAGGCGGAGCCGTCGGCCAGGCAGGCGAAGACGATGCCGGCGTCGCACCGCGCATCGCCCGCGGCGCAGACCGGCTTGTTGCACGCGCCCTCGCTGCACCCGGTGGCGCAGGTCTCCTGGAGCGACCAGCCGGTGCCGTCGGATTTGCACCTCTCGACCGCCTCCCCGTTGCAACGCAGGTCGCCCGGGTTGCAGGCGCGGCTCAAATCCACCGCGCACGCCGAGTCGATGCAGACGTAGGGGACCGCGCAGTCCGCGTTGCGCGTGCAGGGCTGCCCCAACGTGGCCGTCCCCGAAGGGAGCTTTCCGCAGGCCGCCCCGACGAGCGCGCCGAAAACGAGGAGCGAACGCATCGAACGGATCATGGCGTGGCCTCCGGCGCTGCGAGCGGGACGAGCGCAGGGTGAGCGGTGCTGGCTTTCGACGGCGTAGTCGGGGTCGGCTTGCGTTTCTTCACGGCGGTAGCGCTCGAGTTAGCCGGCTGCGCTCTCGCAGGGTTCATAGGGGCGGGCGCCGAACCGCCGAACTGGACGAGCAGGCTCGCCCAGGCGGACAGGGGCGGCGGCGGCGCCAGGCCTTCGGGCATCGGCTCCACCCGGGTCGACGCGTCCGACAGGTTGCGGGCCGCCGGGGTCAGCGACAGCTCCGCGCCCACATCGAGCGCGACCGCGGTCGAAAAGTCGAGACGGATTCCCGCGCCAGCGCGCTGCGGCAGCGTGCGGGCCGACGCGGGGAACAGCGGCGGTGCCGTGGGGCATCGGCTCGCGCTGCCCGCGCAACGCGCGAAGTGCAGACGGTCGACGGGAACGTCGGCGGCGTACTCGACGAACGGCACCGCCGGCCCGAGCGGCAGCTCGACCGCGGCGCCGACCGCAAGGTCGTCGTAGCGGCTCAGCCCCAGCGCGAAGGGGATGAACGAGCCCCACTGCCCGCCCAGGAGCCTCTGCGAGTTGTCCCAGCGGTAGCCGGCGGAGGCGTGGAGCTTGAGCCTCGGGCCGTCCCAGGTCGCGCAGACCTCGGCCGCCGGCGACACGGTCAGCGCGGAAAAATCGATGGTCGGAAGGCCGAGGCTGCCCTCCACCGCGAAATACCACCGGCCGAGCTCGGGCAGCACCGCGCGCAGGGCGACAGCGCTGCCGGTAAACGCCATCCCGGATTCCGAGAAGCTCCCCAGCGTCAAGGTCGAGCCCTGGCCGGCGGCGGTCGCGTCCAGCTCCAGGTAGCGCAAGAGCCCGTAGCGAAGCGTGACCGCGCCCGCGCCGCCGGCGACGGTGCCCTCCTTCACCAGGAAATCCGAGGTCTCTTGAAAAGCTCCCGAGAGCGCCACCTCTCCGTGGCCGGCGCGGAGCGGCAAGGCGGTCGGCACCCGGCCGACGGTGCTCTGCCGCAGCGGTGCCGGGGGGCGAGTGAACCACAGCTCGAACGCGCTCGGCGGGCCGGGCACCGGGGGGCGAGCCTGCCGCGGCGGGGTTCGAGGGGGCGTCGTCCGGCGTCGGGGCGGGCCCGAAGGCGGCCGCTGACCGGGGCGTGGCCTGGTCGGAGAGGTGATCGGAGGCGGTGCCGGTAGGCGAGACCGCTTGCGGTTGGCAGGTGGAAACGGCCGCATCTTCTCGAGCCCGAAGACCGTCATCCGATGGGGAGCGGCTTGGGTCCCGGCGTATCCCGGTGGATCGCCGGCGTCGTCGAACGCTTCGGCGTAGTACTCGAAGTCGTGGTCCGCCGAGAGGGTGGTCTGGTAGAGCGAATGGGAGCCGTCGAGCGGCGCGGGATTCCACTCCGGCGCGCCGGGGTAGCGCCAGTACAAGGTCGCGACGAGGAGCGGGCCGAAGGTCGTGATGCGGGCGCGCAGCACGATCTGCCCGGCGGGCGCCCGAGAGGGCGCGAAGAGCCGAATCCGGGGGACCCGGGCGTCGTCGACCTGCGCGCGCACGGGTGGCACGAAGAGCACGGCCACGGCCGTCACGGCGGCCACTTCGGCTCGCCACCTTCGCTGCTGCGCGTTCGAATACCCCACCGGCCGGCGGCTCCACGCGAAAAGACCAGCGATTGTCGGGCAGTGTCGCCGACCTGGGCAAGTGCCCCCGGTTCGACCCACGTGCGGCCAGTCTTCCTGTCGTCCTGAGTACGACGGTGGATTCCGCGTTCGAGCCCGCGCGAAAGCCGCGTGCCGCCGGAGAGGTTGTCGACGTCGGACCTCCCCGATGGTCGCTCCTCGCCGTCGATCGACCAGGGGCTCGCGCCGCGCGCTTGCTCCGGGCACCGTCGTCGGGCCGCGCCGGGGACCGACGGCGAAAGCGTCTTGTCCTTCGTCCGGGCCTTCGCCAGCCGTTCTGCCGCCACGGAAATCGATCGACCAGCTCGCGATCGACCGAAACGCGCGCAGGCGCGGCGAGACCGTTTACATGCCAGTCGATTCGGGGGAGTTGTTCCCGCCTCGCCTGCCTGCGCTCGTCCCGCGCGGCGTCTCGCGGGCCGCGCTCCGGGAGACGAGAATCGAACCCGGCACCCGACACCCAAAGCCGTGCCGACGTCAGTTCAACGGTTCACACGGCTCCCCGCTCGTGCGAAAATGCGGCCCATGATCGAGCGCGTGCTTCTCGTGGCCTGGAAGGGCTCGCCTGCCGCCTCGTGGCTGCCGGCGCTGCAATCGGGGGGCTTCACGGTGCTGCTGGAGAACCGGACCGGCGCGCGCGCTTGGCGCACGGCGAAGGAACGTGGCATCGACTGCGTGATCATCGACGGGCTGAAGATGGTTTCCCACGGCCGCCAGACGGGAAGCGCGCTACGCGACACCGCGAAGACGCGAGACATCCCGATCATTTGGACCAACCTGCACGAGGACGACGCGGCGGTCGTTCAGGCCGAGGTGAGACCGGACGTCCTGCTCCCGGTCCCGACGGACGCCGACAGCGCTCTTGCCGCCCTGATGGCGCTCGCCGCGGAGCACGACGCGGCGGAGGCATCGCGTCCGACGACCTCCACGACCGAGCGTCAGGCACCACGCACTGCGACAGCGCTCTCGGACAGCATCGCCGGCGAGCCGGCCGGCGCGGCCCGACCCGCTGCGCCCAGACGGAAGAGGAAGAGCGTTGGTGCACGGAAGCCGGGCGGGGCGAAGAGTAGGGCGGCACCGCTCCCGGGGCCCATGGCAGGCAAATCCGGTCAGGGCGAGGACCGTCGAGGGTCGTCCGACACCGCTTCGAGAGCCTGCTCGAGGACCACCGTGCGGGTGCGCGCCTCCCTCCCTGCGAAGCGGGAGCGCTGAATCCTTTGCAGGCGATGCGCGCGGTCGTCTCCTTCGGCGACCGTCGCATCGTCGCGGCGCGCGCGAAGAAGGACGAAGCGAAGGTCGTTTGACGCGACAACTGCGCCCAGACGGAAGAGGAAGAGCGTTGGTGCACGGAAGCCGGGCGGGGCGAAGAGTAGGGCGGCACCGCTCCCGGGGCCCATGGCAGGCAAATCCGGTCAGGGCGAGGACCGTCGAGGGTCGTCCGACACCGCTTCGAGAGCCTGCTCGAGGACCACCGTGCGGGTGCGCGCCTCCCTCCCTGCGAAGCGGGAGCGCTGAATCCTTTGCAGGCGATGCGCGCGGTCGTCTCCTTCGGCGACCGTCGCATCGTCGCGGCGCGCGCGAAGAAGGACGAAGCGAAGGTCGTTTGACGCGACAACCGTACCGAACGACAGCGCTGCTGACTCCCGTTCGCGGGAGGACTGCTGAACGAGAACGCTTCAGGCGAGATGATTCGCTGCCGCTTGGCCTCGTTCAGCCGACGCCGTTCGCGAGGACGTTCCTGGCGATGACCATCCGCTGCACTTGCGAGGTGCCTTCGTAGATCTGCAGGAGCTTCGCGTCGCGCATCAGCTTCTCGACCGGGTACTCGGTCGTGTAGCCGTACCCGCCGAAAACCTGCACCGCGTCGGTCGCGACCTGCATCGCGCTGTCCGCCCCGAACGACTTCGCGTAGCTCGAGGTGATGCTGTCGAGCTTGCCCTGGTCGACGAGCCACGCCGCCTTGAGCATCAAGAGCCGGGTAGCCTCGTACTTCATCGCCATGTCGGCGAGCATGAACTGGATGGCCTGGAAGCTCGCGATGGGCTGCCCGAACGCCTTTCGGTCGAGGGCGTAGGCGCGACTCTCGTCGATGCAGCGACGCATCAGCCCCGCGGCGCCCGCGGCGATCCACGGCCGCGACCGGTCGAACGTCTTCATCGCGAGCTTGAAGCCCTGACCGCGCGGTGCCAGCATCAGGCTCTTCGGAATTTTCACCTCTTCATAGAGCACGTCGCAAGTGTGGCTCGCCCGCTGGCCCATCTTGTCTTCGAGGCGGCCGACCTTGACCCCCGGCGTCTCCGCCGGGATCACGAACGCGGCGATGCCCTTGTGCCGCTCCTTCGGGTCGAACGTCGCGAAGACCGTGTGCCAGCGGGCGACCGAACCGTTGGTGATCCACCGCTTCTGGCCGGTGATGATGAAGTCGTCGCCGTGCTGCTCGACCCGGGTGCGCATCCCGGCGACGTCGCTGCCCGCGTCGGGCTCGGAGCAGTTGTAAGCGGCGAACGACAGCCCGGTCGTCAGCTCGCCGAGAAACCGCTTCTTCTGGTCCTCGCTTCCCGCGAGGATCAGCGGAACGCAGGCGAGGTTGTTGGCCGCGAGGGTGGTGCCGACCCCGGCGCACCCGTAGTTCACCTCTTCCAAAAGCAGGCAGTGGTCGAACGTCGAGAGCCCGAGACCACCATACTCCGCGGGAATCTCGGCGTTCATCAGCCCGAGGGAGAACGCCTCCTCGCAAATCTTCAGCGGGAACTCGTGTTTCTTGTCGAGCTCGCCCGCGACCGGGATGATGCGGTCCTTGGTGAACTTGCGCGCGGTCTGAACAAGCTGCTCCTGCTCGGGCGACAGATCGAACATGACGGTCTCCTCGCGGCGGCGACACGCCGCCAGACGGGCGCGGACGATACCAGCAGCGCGAAGCCGATGACAACGGTCGAGCCGACGCCAGTGCCGGCTGGCGGCCATTCCTCGAAGGCGCGAGATACCCGGGCGGACGGGAGATGGGTGCTCGTGGGTCGGCGGCTGGCGCGGGGGTGGAAGCGAAGGTGGAGAAAAGCAGACGGTCCGCGGCTCGAAGGGGAGTCGCGGACCGTCTGGTGGAAAAGGCTCCGGCAGCGTCCTACTCTCCCACACGGAAACCGTGCAGTACCATCGGCTCTGGAGGGCTTAAC
>JAJYLH010000067.1:0-17827 GCA_021787845.1 Myxococcales bacterium
CGTCGGGCCCTCGTGCAACGTTCCTGAGACCTTCAGCTACCGATGGAACTTCGTCAGCCTGCCGGCCGGCAGCAACCCGCAGCACGGCTCGTTCACCGCGGAGAATTTCTGGTTCACGCCGGACGTCGCCGCGGCGCTCGGAGGCTACACGTTGGCGGTGACGCCGACCGACTCCAGCGGGACGATGGGCCAGACGGTCGACTACCAGGTGCCGGCGATCGACCAGTGCGGCGGGTACGCGCCGGTGGCGCAGATCCTCGGGTACGACGCCACCACGGGAACGTCGATCACGACCGGAGCTTCGGTCGCCCAGAACGACGTCGTGCAGTTCAATGCCTTTGACTACGATCCGGTCACTGGCCAACTGACCACGAACGCGAGCTACGACCTCGACATCACCGGCTGTACCGGCATCGACGAGCAGCTCAGCGCGCAGTGGCAGATCTTCTCTGTGCCCGAGGGAAGCAACGTGAGCCTGAGGCCATCGGACACCGTCTCTGACCCCTATTTCAGGCTCAACCAGGTCGGAACCTACGTCGTTCGGCTCCAAGTGACCGACTCGACCGGCTTGACGAGCGATTGGGCGGAGTTCACCGTGAACGCGACCTGACGGTCGGCCACAGGAGGTACCAGCCATGCGCCTGGGGCGTCGCGCGATCGCGCTACTCCTCGTGCCCGCGATGCTCGCCGGGTGCCGGTCGGTCCAGGCGCCGCAGGCGAACGTCGCCGCATGGGGCACGGGACCGCACCCGGTGGGCGTGCTGGTCGAGCTCGACGGATCCGCGAGCCGCGATCCGCAGGGACGGACGCTGTCCTATCGTTGGATTTTGACCGCGAAGCCGGCGGGAAGCCTGGCGCGGGTCGCCGGGGCGGACCTGGCCATCGCGGCGCTGACGCCGGACGCGGAGGGCACCTACGGCGTCGAGCTGGTGGTCTCCAACGGGCTGTTGTCGCGGACGGCCCAGGCGACTTTGGCCGCGAAGTGCGGAGCCGCCGCGCCAGCCATCGCGATGGGACCTTTGCCGGCCGCGCCCCATGTCGGCTCACCGGTAGCGCTCTCGGCGACCGTCACCGATCCCGATGCGCAGGCGCCCTGTTCCGTGCCGCTTCAGCTCTCCTACCGGTGGCGCTTCACCGCGACGCCGGCCGGAAGCGCGGCGTCGCTGTCGGGCGCCGGCGGCCTCGCGCCGTGGTTCGTCCCCGACCTCGCCGGAACGTACACCGCTCAGCTCACCGCGACCGACGGGCGCGGGCACGCGTCGCGCGCGACGATCGACGTCGACGTCGGCGCGTGCGGGTCGACCCCCCCAGTGATCACGCCGCCGGCCGCTCCCCTCGCCGGACGAATCGGCGCACCGGTGCAGCTCTCCGTCACCGCCGCCGACCCCGACGCGGAGGCCGGTTGCGATACCGCGGGGCCGCTGCGCTACCGCTGGGCGTTCGTCGCGGTGCCGGCCGGAAGCCACGCGGCGTTGAACGACCCGACCGTGGCGACGCCGTCGTTCACGCCCGACGTCGCGGGCACCTACCTCGTCCGCCTGACTGTGACCGCTTCGAACGGCCACTCGGCGACGGCCGAGGTCGAAGTCGACGTCACGGCCTGTGGCGGCAACGCGCCCGCCGTGACGGTCACCGCCAGCACCCACGGCCCCGCCGTCGGGGAGACGGTAGCGCTTTCGGCCACCGTCTCGGACGACGACGTCACCACCTGCGGGCTCGCGCCGTCGTTCGCGTACGCCTGGCACCTGGACCAGCTTCCCGCGGGCAGCAGGGCGCGCTTCTCGGACAGGGCCGCGCAGGCGCCGTGGCTCGTGCCCGACCAGCCCGGCGACTACGTCGTCTCCCTCGTCGTCACCGCTTCCAATGGACAGAAGAGCGCGCCGGTGAGGACGACGATCACCGCCAGCACCTGCGGCACGAACGCGCCGCAAGTGACGATCGCGCCGCCGGCCGACGGGAGCGTCGGCCTTCCCTTCGCGCTCAGCGCGACCGAGACCGACGCCGACACCTCCCCCACCTGCAGCCTGAGCGACAGTGCCACCTGGTCGTGGGCGTTCGTCTCGCTGCCGAGCGGGAGCGTTGCCCGTTTGCAGCATGGCAACAGCTCTTCGCCGTGGTTCACGCCCGACGTTCCCGGCGACTACGTGGTCGAAGCGCTGGCGACGGACGCGGCCGGTCACGTTTCCCCCTCGCAGCGCGTGACCGCGCACGTCACGGAGTGCGGCGCGCATCCGCCCGAGGCCGGCGCCATCACGGCGACCCCCAGCGCTCCTGCCGTGCTCCAACCGGTCCAGCTCACCGCAGACGCGACCGACCTTGACATCACCGCGTGCCACCTCGGCCAAACGTTGTCCTATGCCTGGACCTTCACCGGGCTGCCGGCGGCGAGCCGGGCGACGATGGTCGATCCGACCGGCGTGAGCGCGTCGTTCACGCCCGACGTGCCGGGGACCTACGGGGTCCAGCTCGTCGTCACCGACTCGACCGGCCGCTCGAGCGTCGCGGCGTCGACGACCATCGACGCGTCGAGCTGCGGCACGGCTTCTCCCGTGCCGGTGCCGAGCCTCGCCACCACCGGCTTGAACGTCGGCCAGCCGATCGCGCTCGCGGTCTCCACGACCGACCCGAACTCGGCCTGCGCGACTGAGAGCTTCACCTACGCCTGGTCGTTCGACGCGCTCCCGTCGGGGAGCCGCGCGGCGCTTACCGGAGCGGCCGGGCCTTCGCCGTCGTTCACCGCCGACGTCGCCGGCACCTATGTCGTCCGGGTCACCGCCACCGATTCCTCCGGGCAGACCGGCTTCGCCACCTTGCCGGTCGACGTCACGACCTGCGGCGCGCATCCGCCGACGGTCGCCGCGACGACCACGACCGCGTCCGCAGTCACCGGCTCTCCCGTAGCGCTGTCGGCCACCGCCGCCGACGCCGACAACGACGCCTCCTGCGGCCTGCACCAGGTTTTATCGTATGCGTGGAGCTTTGATCGATTGCCGCCGGGCAGCCACGCGACCTTCAATGACTCGCAGAGCCTGACCCCGAGCTTCACGCCCGACGCCGACGGCACCTACGTCGCGCGGGTCGTCGTCACCGATTCCACTGGCAGGAGCGCCTTCGCGACCGTGTCGGTCGACGTCGCCGCGTGCGGCAATGCCTCTCCAGTACCGGTGCCGAGCCTCGTCACCACCGGCTCGGACGTCGGGCAGCCGATCGCCCTTTCCGTTTCCACCACCGACGCGAACTCGGCCTGCGCGACCGAGACCTTCAAGTACGCCTGGTCGTTCGACGCGGTTCCGACCGGGAGCCGCGCGACCTTGACGGGAACGAACGGGACCTCGCCCTGGTTCCTCGCCGACGTCGCGGGCACCTACGTGGTCCGGGTGACCGTCACCGATTCGTCTGGCCAGACGGGCTTCGCGTCGTTGCCGGTCGACGTCACCCCCTGCGGCGCCCATCCGCCGACGATCACCGCGACGACCACGACCGCTTCCGCGGTCACCGGCTCCGCGGTGGGGCTTTCGGCCACCGCGAGCGATCCCGACAACGACCCCTCCTGCGGCCTGAGCCAGACATTATCCTATTCATGGAGCTTTGACCAACTGGCGCCGGGCAGCCGCGCGACGCTCGACCATCCGACGAGCTTGACCCCGAGCTTCACGCCCGACGTCGGCGGCACCTACGTCGCGCGGGTCGTCGTCACCGATTCCACCGGCAGGAGCGCCTTCGCGACCGTGTCGGTCGACGTCGCCGCGTGCGGCACGGCCTCTCCGGTGCCGGCGCCGAGCCTCGTCACGACCGGCTCGGACGTCGGGCAGCCGATCGCGCTTTCGGTCTCCACGTCCGACGCGAACTCGGCGTGCGCGACCGAGACCTTCAAGTACGCCTGGTCGTTCGACGCGGTTCCGACCGGGAGCCGCGCGACCTGGACCGGAGCAAACGGGACCTCGCCCTGGTTCCTCGCCGACCTCGCGGGCACCTACGTGGTCCGGGTGACCGTCACCGATTCGTCTGGCGAGACGGGCTTTTCGACGTTGCCGGTCGAGGTCACCCCCTGCGGCTCCCATCCGCCGACGATCACCGCGACGACCACGACCGCCACCCCGGTCACCGGCTCGGCGGTGGGGCTTTCGGCCACCGCGAGCGATCCCGACAACGACCCCTCCTGCGGCCTGAACCAGGCATTATCCTATTCATGGAGCTTTGACCAACTGCCGCCGGGCAGCCGCGCGACGCTCGACCATCCGACGAGCTTGACCCCGAGCTTCACGCCCGACGTCGGCGGCACCTACGTCGCGCGGGCCGTCGTCACCGATCCCACCGGCAGGAGCGCCTTCGCGACCGTGTCGGTCGACGTCGCCGCGTGCGGCACGGCCTCTCCGGTGCCGGTGCCGAGCCTCGTCACGACAGGCTTGGACGTCGGGCAGCCGATCGCGCTTTCGGTCTCCACGTCCGACGCGAACTCGGCGTGCGCGACCGAGACCTTCAAGTACGCCTGGTCGTTCGACGCGGTTCCGGCGGGAAGTCTCGCGATGTGGATTGGAGCGAACGGGACCACCCCGTCGTTCACCGCCGACTTGCCCGGCACCTACTTCGTCCGCGTGACCGTCACCGATTCGTCGGGCCGGACGGGCTTCGCGACGCTGCCGGTCGACGTCACCCAGTGTGGCGCCCAAGCGCCGCGGATCTCCCAGGCGACGAGCACGACCTCCGCCCCGGTCGTCGGCTCGGCGGTGGCGCTCTCGGTCGCCGCGGCCGACCCGGACAACGATGCTTCCTGCGGCCTGAGCCAGACGTTGTCCTATGCGTGGAGCTTCGACTCGTTGCCGCCGGGCAGCCGCGCGGCGCTCAGCGACGCGAGCACCGCCGGGCCGAGCTTCACCCCCGACGTCGCGGGCACCTACCTCGCGCGCGTCGTCGTCACGGACTCCACCGGCCGGAGCGCGTCGGCGACCGTGAGCGTCGACGTGGCGGCCTGTTCGCTGGGGGCCCCCCGGGTGGCGGTCAGCGCCTCGAGTCCGGTCATCGACGTCGGGAGCGTGGTCGCTTTCGAGCCGACGGTGACGTTCCCGGACGCGGCGGCGGGATGCTCGGCGGCGGGGGAGCCGCTCTCCTACGCCTGGCAGCTCACCGCGCGACCGACCGGGAGTACGGGAGCGCTCTCGTCGGCCATCGCCTCGACGCCGCTCTTGATTCCCGACGTCGCCGGCAGCTACGCCGTCCAGCTCGCGGTCACCGACGCCGCCGGGCAGACGAGCGCGCCGGCGAGCCTCTCCGTCGCCGCCGGGAGCTGTACGCCAGCCCTCTCGGTGAGCGCGAACCCGTCCGCGCCGGACTTCGGGGCGACCGTCTCCCTTGTCGGCCGCTACACGCCCTGCGCGGGCGTTCCGACCTCCGGCATCACCTACGCCTGGCGCCTCACCCAGGCGCCTTCGGGCAGCACCGCGGCGGTCGCTAGCGCGTATCAGGCGACCGCGAGCTTGAAGCCCGATGCGCAGGGCACTTACGCGGCTGAGCTCGCGGTTTCGGACGGCGTCGGCCATTTCACGACCGCGACCGCGTCGTTCACCACGAGCGCGTGCGGGTTCGGGACCCCGTCGGCCGCGCCGAGCTTCAGCGGTTCGACCAGCCAGATCGGCTCGCCGATCCAGCTTGCGGCGAACGCCGCCGACCCGAACGGCGGTGCCTGCGGTGCCACGCTCTCGTACGCCTGGACCTTGAGCGCCGAGCCGGCCGGCAGCCATGTGATGCTCTCCAGCAGCGCTGCCGAGAATCCGTCGTTCGTGCCGGCTCTCGGCGGGACCTACGCCTTCGCGGTGGTGGTGACCGACTCGTTCGGACGCTCCTCGGCACCGGCGCCGGTGAGCGTGACCGTCGCGCCGACCTGCACCGACCCGGCGCCGGTCGCGCTCGCGCAGATGATCGAGCCGGCGCTGCAAGCGACCTCCGGCCCGGCGGCCACGACCGACGTCATCAACCCGCCGCTGTTGTCATGTCGGTTCCAGCTCGACGCGCGCGGCTCGACCTACCCTTCGCAATGCGCCCCTGGTGTCACGAGCGACCAGCTCGGTTTCCGATGGAACGAGACCGCGGCGCCGCCCGGGAGCACCGCGCAGCTTTCCGACCGGACCAGCGCCACGCCCTGGATCGACGTCGACGTCAGCCGTGGCGGGACCTACAGCTTCGACGTCTACGCGAGCTACGACGGCGTGACGAGCAGGACCCCCGCGACCGTGACCGTCGAGCATCAGGGCTTCTGGATAGCCCGTGTGAACCCGTCCGTTTCCTGCGGTGTTTCGAGTGGCTCGCTCGTCCTCACGGCGGGCGGGCAAGGCTTCCTGACCGACGCCGCCGGCGACAAGCCGACGGTCGTCTTCAACGGCACGGCGCTGTCACCGTCCACCGTGGCCCTGAGCGGTTGTGCCGCGCTGTGGGGAGGTTTCCAGACCTGTTCGACGATGACGATCACGCTGTCGACGACCTATGGGCAGGGAAGCTACCCGATCGACGTGACGAACCCGGTGCAGGACGGGTGCACGGCGAGTGCCCAGTACAACGTGAACGGGCCGCCGACCCTTTTCAGCGTGGCGCCGACCCAGGCCTGTTCGAAGGACGACCCGCTCAGGGCGCCGCAGTTCGATTTCACCTTGCAAGGCACCAACCTCACCGCGACGACCCAGTACACGATCGATCCGGGCTCGGTCTCCCCCTTGAGCGTGAATTCGGTCACGGATTACGGCTGTGGTTGGCCCTACTGGATTTGCCAGAGCGTGGACACGACCATGCCGGCGCTGGCGTCGGGCACCTACTCGGTCAACGCCTCCAACGGTGCCGGTTGCAATAGCACCCTCTCCAACGCGCTCAAGGTGGTGCCGGTTCCGCTGGCGTTCTTCGTCGACCCGCCGGTGCTCTACAACGGCATCAGCCTGCAGGCGACGGCGTACCTGTCGGGCCTGAACGGGGGCAATGTGAAAGCGGTCTACGTCCGCCCGAAGGGCGCGAGCGGGACCGGAATCAGCGAAGCCTTCACCTACGACCCGAGCCATCCGGACCAGGTGCAGTTCGTGGTGCCGAGGGGACAACTGGCGGCGGGCGAGTACGAGCTGATGATCACCGACGTCGACGACTGCACCTCGCTGCCGGTGACCGCCTTCCAGGTGACGAGCAGCACCTCCCTGGCGCTGTCGTCGATCAACCCGCCGTTCGGGTTGAACACCACCAGCACCGCGGTCGACCTCGCCGCCAGCCCGGGGAGCCCGCCGCCGCCCGAGGGTTTCGCCACCACCGGCCTGCCGCGGGTCTATCTGTCCCCGTCGAGCGGCACCGGCACGGCGGCGGCGCTCTCCACGGTCACCATCGCCTCGAGCTCGCTGGCCCACGCGGTGGTCAAGGCCGGCCTGCCGGGCAGTCCCTCCGGCACACCCTACGACGTCATCGTGGTCAACCCGGACGGGGCGGTCGGTGTTCTCAAGGATGGCTTCAAGTCGGTGACCGTCGCGCCGCCCGTCGTGAACGCGCTCTCGCCGGAGTCCCTGCCGTCGGGGTCGGCGCAGACGGCGAAGGTCTTCGGCTCGGGGTTCTCGACTGCTCCGGCGAATCCGCCGGCGGTGCAGCTCACCTGCGTCCTCTCGGGCGTGACCAGCACCTACTCGGAACCGGTGGACACCACCTCCCTTTCCGCAACGAGCTTCGTCGTCAACATCCAGGCGGGGCCGGCGACCGGGAGCGTCTGCACGGTGCGGGTGACCAACCCCAACGGCACCTACGGCGACTTCATCGCTCTCGGCTACACCGGCGCCTCGCTCAACCTGAATGCCTTCTCGCCGACGACCACCCTGAACATCCCTCGGCGGGGAGCGGCGGTGGCGGCGGGCCGGGCGACGAACACCGCCCGGTTCCTCTACGCGGCGGGGGGAGACGACCCGGCGAACCCGAGCTCGTCGGCACCGACCACCGTCGAACGCGCGCCGCTCGATCAGTACGGCAACCTCGGGGCCTGGCAGGTCGTCGACAACATAGCGTCGCCGGGTTGGGCGATGGTCTCCGCCGCGACCCTCGGCCGTTACATCTACCTTGCCGGCGGGGAGACGATGACGACCCCCACGCCGACCATCAACAATTTCGTCAAGAGGGTGATCGTGCTCGACCCGGCCCGGGCGCCCGAAATCAACGACCTGCTCCTGGACTTCACGAGCGGCGCGGGCCTCGCGGCTGGCTACTGGTATTACAAGGTCTCGGCGGTGCTGAACGCCTCGGATCCGGACGACCCGAACGGCGAGACCCTTCCGAGCGACCCGCTGGTGGTGGTCATCCCCGCGGGCCTGCCCAAGCCCCTCCAGGCAACGATCACTTGGGCGCCGGTGCCCAACGCGGCCTCGTACAACGTCTACCGCACCGTGAATGTCAACGACCCGAGCGGCACGGAACAACTGCTTGCCAACGTGACGGCGCCGACCACGACGTACACCGACACCGGCGTGGCGACCTCCGGCGGCTCGGCCAAGGTTCTCGGGGACACGGGCAATCCGGTGTCGCTGCCGGCCCTGACCATTCCCCGGACGAACATGGGCTTCACCGTGGCGATGGATCCGTCCGACTCGACCAAGGCCTATCTGTATGCGGTCGGCGGGCTGACCACCGGCAGCACGGTCGACGGGACCTACGAATACCTACCGATCACCATCGACCCGGCGACGGGCGAACAGACGTACGGTGCGTCATGGACCCGGGTGGCGGGCAACACCATCGCCCCCCGCTGGGAGTTCGGGCTCTGGCGGGTGACCAAGGAGGAGACCACCTATTTCCCGAGCGACACCGACGTGTGGCTGCACGCCGGGATGGGCTTTTTGAATTCCGGTGGCACCTCCTTCGAGAAGAGCCTCGTCGCGGCCCAGGTCCAGACGGGGGGCCTGCTGAGCACCTGGACGTCCGATGCGGTGACGGGCAAGAACCTCGCCGGCTATGGTTGCGCGGCGACGGCGAACCAGCTCTTCACGTTTGGAGGGGGGCCGACGCCGACCACCACCATCTACGCCGGTGAGCTGTGCGGGGTCAACGGCGCGCCGTGCAGCGGGCCACCGGGTCTCCACAACCTGAACAACAACGGCGCGGGCATCACCCACGCCCGCTACCTGCCGGGGACGGCGGTCGAGAGCGCCCACATCTTCCTCGTCGGCGGCCAGGACACGACGGGAGGGGCGACGGCCACCACCGAAAGCGTGGTCTGGTAGACCGGCACCCGCCTCTCGCCGGGCGGAGCGAGAACCGTTGACAGGCGCGTTCGCGGGTTCTAGGGTCCCCTTCCCTTGCGCGGCTTGAGGCCGGGCGAGCAAGTTTCGGGGCGCTTTCCAAGTCGCCCAGGGAGACCGAGCCGATGTGGCAGCGATTCAAGCGCGCGATGCGTTCGTTCTTCGGGTTCTTCGTCTCGTCGATGGAGGACCCGGAGCTGATCCTGGAGCAGAACATCCGGGACATGAACGACCAGGTCCCGAAGATGAACGAGTCCATCGCGATGGTGAAAGCGAACCAGACGCTGCTGGAGCGGGAGAACACGCAGTACAAGCAGGAAATCGGGGAGCTGACGGCGAAGGTGAAGGCGGCGATCCAGGCGAACCGGGAGGACATCGCGGGGACCTACGCGACGCAGCTCCAGACGAAGAAGACGGCGCTCGAGCGCAACGAGCAGCAGCTCGTCGCGGCGAAGGCGGCGTACGACAAGGCGCTCCAGGTGAAGGCCGCGTTCATGAAGGAGAAGGAGCGCAAGAGCCGCGAGGCCACGGAAGCGCTCCAGGAGGCCAGGCGGGCGAAGTGGCAGGCCAAGGTCGCCGACACGATGGAGTCGTTCCAGGTCGGCGGCATCGACCAGACCCACGACGAGATGCTGCGCAAGGTGCAGGAGAAGACCGCCGTCAACGAGGCCCGGATGGACATGGCGATGGACTCGGTCGACGTCTCCGGGATGAAGATCGAGCAGGACGCCGAGGCGCTTCGGGCGCAGGAGCTGGTCAAGCAGTTCAAGCTGGAGATGGGGATGGCGGAGGCGCCCGCCGCGACCCCGGCCGCGCCGGAGCCGGAGAAGACCATCGGCAAGAAGGCGGACGTCAAGGCGTCCTAAGCCCAGCGCCGATTGGGATTCCAGCGAGGGCTCGGGGCGTCTGGCGCTCCGAGCCCTTTCGCATGAGGCGAGGAACGAACGGTGCCCGATTCGCCCGCAGCGTCGCCCCGGCCGGCCGCGCCCCCGCGGCGAATCAAGCCCGCGGGCTGGGTGGTCATCCTTCTCGCGGTGCTCCTGCTCGTCTATCTCGCGACGAGAAAGCAGAAGCGGTCGCCCTCGACGACACCGCCGCCGGGCCCGAGCGTGACGGCGCCTCCCGCGCGGGCGGGCGGACCCGCGAAGCCGATCGCGCGCCCACGAGCTCCGCCGCCGGCCTCGGTTTCGGTTCCCATCCGGACGACGCCCGCGCCGGCCATCGGAATCGTTCTCGCTCCCCAGCTCTTCCCTCGGCCGGGGACCACGCTGCCGCCGGCCCACCCGACCGCGCTCGCGAACGTGGTGCTGCCGGCTCTCGTCGGCGTGCGGATGCCCGCGGCGGGCGCGCAGCCGGCGGTGAGCGAGCGGGAAGCGATTCTGGAGGTCGCGCGCGGCGACGCGGACCAGACCATCGCGAGCGTGGCGGCCTTGGCGGCGGTTCCGGAGGCCGTCCAGCGGGGGGTGAAGGCGGTGTGGCTGGTCGGGTTCTCGCCCCCGGATGGAGCGCTCTTCCCCTCCTGCGACGCTGCCGCCCTGCGCCAGACGAGGCTGGGGTTCGTGCCGGGGTCGCTCGGCGAGCTCGACCTGCTCGCGGCGCTCGCGGGCTCGCCGGTGCCGCCGATGGTCGCGTTCGACACCGACTCGGACCTCGCCCGGGCGATCGACGACGGCATCGTCACGGGGGGCCCCGCCCGGGGACGCGCGCGCGCCCGCGGGGGGCCGACGTGCGAGGTCCTGCCCGACTCGACGTTCGCGCTCGTCGCCATCCGCGACACGCGCAAGCCGATGAGCCCGCAGGGCCTCGCCGCTCTCGTGGGGCTGGGCCGCTCTAGCCCCCTTCCGGCGTCGGAGGTCGTCGCGTTCTTCGACCCGCACCGGGCCGCGCCGGGCGGCTTCGCGAAGCTGTTCGCCGCGGCCGGGAAGGTCTGGAGCGCTGCCGGTCTCATCGGAACGCCGGCCGTGGCGCAGGACGCGGTCGATTGGACCTTTCTTTCGCGCCCATCGACGAGGGCCCATCCAGCGCCCGGTGCCGGCGTCGCCACGCCGGCGCCCAACGGAGCCGCCGCGCGAGAGAAGGGGCAGGAGCTCGGCTTCCCGAGCTGGGTGGACCGGTAGCCAGGGCTTGAATCGTCTGGTGGGCGGGTGCGCGCGATTCCGGCTCCTCCGGCGTCGCTCGATCAGACTGATCGGACCGATCGGACCGATCGGTCCAATCGGTCGATGACGCCCGGGGGGCTCGCGCTCACCGTACGGCGGCGCAGACCGGCCGCGGCGGCCGGCCGAGGCGGCGGTCGATGAGGCAGCTCGCGTAGAGCGCGCGCGGATCGTCCGGCGAGTCGCGGAGGTATCGGCGCACCTCGACGGCGTAGCGGGCGAGCAGGTCCGGTGTCGCCTTTCGGATGCCCTCCACCACCGCGTCGAACGAACCCGCCTGCCGGCGGAACAGCTCGAACTCGCGGCGCGCGATGAGGTCGCGGAAACGCGGCACGCTCCGGCGCAGGTAGACGTCGTTCACCTGGTCCCAGTAGACGAGCGCCCAGGCGGGGGAGTCGAGCTTGCCGGCCCCCGTCAGCGGTGTCGGATAGCGCGCGGTCACCGCGACCTCGACGCCAAGCTGGTCCATCCATCGCTGGAACGCCCGGGGCGAGCGGTCGGCGGCGAAGTCGGCGCGCCAGAACGACGGCGGGTAGGCGCGGGGCCGGGAGTCCTGGAAAATCGGCTGGTCGAGAGCGTATGCGAGGTAGCCGCCGTCGTGGTACGAGGTGTAGAGCCGGCCGGTGATGTGCTCGCGCTTCAGGAAAGCGGCGGCGCGGACCGCCAGGCCATCGTCGCGAAAGCGAGGGCCCGGCACCGCTTCCGTCAGGGCGGGCGCGGCGTTGGCTGCTCCGATGGCCGCGACCAGGACGAGCGAGGCGACCGCCCATCCCGGCCGCCGCGCGACAAGGCGCTTGACGCCCAGCGCCGCGAGCGGAGATGCGACGAGGAAGAACTCGTAGCAGAAGCGCACCGTCCGAAAGCCCATCACCGCGAAAGCGAGCACCGTCAGCACGAGCGCCCAGCGGCGCCGCTCCCGCCAGGCGGCCCAGGCGAGGAGGGGAACGACGAGGAAGAACGCCGTCTCCCGCATCAGCTCGGGCGCGCGGTATTCCCGGAGATAGACCAGCGATTCGACGTGGAGATGGGCGAAGAGGTCTCGAACGAGCGCGCTGCCGCCGGGGTTTGCGAACAACGCGAGGACCGCGCCCGCCGCGATGGCCGCCTCGCGCAGGAACGCCTTGTCGCGCCAGGCCGCCTCGAGACAGAAGAGCCCTACGACACCGGTCCCGAAGGCCGCACCGGTGTGCCCGTTCGATCCGAGCGCGATGAGCGGAAGCGATGCTACCCGCCATTTCCAGCCGCCGGTTTCGCCCTTGAGCGACCACGCGAAGGACCAGGTGAGCACGGCCCACGAGACGAGGTAGGAGCGGTCGTCGATGCGCGGAAGAATCAGGACGATGGCGACCGCCGCGACCGATTCGGCCAGGAGTCGTTCAGCACCGCCGCCGCCGAGCACCTGCCGTATCGCCGAGCGCATCCCCAGCGCGGCCAGCGTCACGAGCGCGAAGGAGAAGACCTGCACGCCGCCGACGCCGAACGCGCGCACGAGCCGGTAGAGGACGAAGTCGTAGAGCCAGCTCGTCGCGAACCACGGGTAGTCGGGCGCGGTCCACGCGAGCGCGTTGGTCCTGGGAATCGTGCCATGCGCGACCAGGCGTCCCAAGGCGAGATAGAAGCCGGCGTCGGAGGCGGACCAGCTCGCGGCGCAGAGGTAGGCGGCGGCGGCGAGGGAGGCGAGGAACAGCCCGAGCCCGGGATGGCGTCCGCGCGCGAGCCGGGCGAGCATCGCGCTTCCCGAGCCGGGCGGGAGCGCTGCTGGGCGAAGGCGAGCGGGTTCGGGCGCGCGCGGAGCCGGCGGAGACAAGCCGGGCGACGTTCGCACACGCCTTCGAGCCGTTCAAGCGTGGTGCGGGACGGCGCGAAGCTAGTCCAGCGCGAGAGCCACCCGAAGCGCCTGATCGAACGCTTCGAGCTCTTTCGACGCGAGCGTGCCGACGTAGTCGGTGAGCGCCGACTCGGGGATGCTCGTCAGCGGGTCGCAATGAATCGCCGAGTCGTGCTTCAGGCCCTCGTCGGTGCCGATGTCTACCTGCGCGGCGAGGCCATCTCGCGAGGAAAACACTGGTGCGCAGATAACGGTCGCTTGGCGCGACTCGATGACGAGGGACCGGCTCGCGACGACGAAGACGCGGGAGGGCTTCGGGTCCCCTGCTGGCTTGCGGACTCGGTACAGCTCGCCGCGCCTCACCAGTCGGCCTGGAATTCGAGCGCGTCGGCGATCTCACGGTTGAGGGCTTCCGCGTTTCGATTGATGATCTCGAGATCCCGCTGGTCGCGCGCGGCGCGGGCCTGGACGGCAGCATATGCCTCGATCGCTTCCTCGATGATGCGGGAGCGGCTCGATGTCTTGCCGGCCAAACGATCGACCAACTCCAGCGTCTTCGGGGAAAGGGTGACAGATGTTTTGACCCGCATGCCACGAGTCTACTCCAACACGCCCGACCGGGCAACCGGCGAGCGGGCCCGTGTCGCGGGGCATCAGTCCGCCACGACTCGCTGTGAACAACGGCGAGGCAAGCGTGACGTCGCCACGTTGCTGGTCCGCTATCCAGACGGTAGACTCCGCGACCCGAGGGCCCGATGGCTTCCAGCGACTTCACCCACCTCCACCTGCACACGCTCTACAGCCTGCTCGACGGCGCCATCCGGATGCCGGACCTGATCAAGACCGTGCAGGCGAAGGGGATGACCTCGGTCGCGGTCACCGACCACGGCAACATGTTCGGGGCCATCGACTTCTACCAAAAGGCCAAAGCCGCGGGCTTGAAGCCCATCCTGGGGACGGAAGCGTACGTGGCCGGCCCGAAGGGGCGCACCGACCGGAGCGAACGCGTCGGGCACCACCTGATACTCCTCGCCAAGAACCAGGAGGGCTACAAGAACCTTCGCTACCTCGCGTCGATGGCCTACCTGGAGGGCTTCTACTACGATCCGCGGATCGACAAGAAGCTCCTCTCCGAGCACTCGGCCGGCCTCGTCGGGATGACCGCCTGCCTCGGCGGCGAGATTCCGAAGCTCGTGCGCAAGGGCGACCTCGACGGCGCGCGGCGGGTGGCGCTGGAATACAAGAGCATCTTCGAGCCCGGCAGCTTCTTCCTCGAGCTGCAGTCGAACGGGCTCGCCGAGCAGACGGCGGTCAACGCGACGCTCAAGCAGCTCGCCCGCGACCTCGACCTGCCGCTCGTCGCCACCGCGGATTCCCACTACGTCGCCCGGGAGGACGCGAACGCGCACGAGCATCTGATGTGCATCGCGTCCGGCAAGACGCTGGAAGACGAGAAGCGGCTGCGCCACGAGACCGACCAGCTCTACATCAAGAGCCCCGAGGAGATGCTCGCGCACTTCGCCGACATCCCGGAGGCGGTGACGAACACCCAGCGCATCGTCGAGATGTGCGATGTCGGGAACATCCTCGCGCCGAGCAAGCCGCCGACCTACAAGCCGCCGGAGGACGTGCCGCTCAACGACTATCTGATGAAGCGCGCCCGCGACGGTCTGGAGCGGCGGTTCGGCGAGCTGCGCTACCCCATCGACCGCGACCTCTACCGCGAGCGGCTGGAGCGGGAAATCCAGGTCATCCTGAAGATGGATTTCGCCGGCTACTTCCTCATCGTGCAGGACTTCATCAACTGGGCGAAGGACCACGGCATCCCGGTCGGTCCCGGCCGCGGCTCGGGTGCGGGCTCCTGCGTCGCCTGGTCCTTGCGCATCACCGATCTCGATCCCTTGCGCTACAATCTGCTCTTCGAGCGGTTCTTGAACCCCGAACGCATCTCGATGCCGGACTTCGACGTCGACTTCTGCCAGGACCGGCGCGGCGAGGTCATCAACTACGTCAGCGACAAGTACGGCAAGGAAAACGTCGGGCAGATCATCACCTTCGGGCAGCTCAAAGCGAAGAGCGTCGTCCGCGACGTGGCGCGCGTCAAGGGGCTGCCGTTCTCCGAAGGCGACAAGATCGCCAAGCTGATTCCGGAGGAGCTGGGCATCACCCTCAAGGCCGCCATCGAGAAGGAGCCGCGCCTGCGCGCGCTGATGGACGAAAGCCCGCAGGTGCGCGACATCCTCGAAGTCTCGATGCGCCTCGAGGGTCTGAATCGCCAAGCCGGGATGCACGCGGCGGGCATCGTCATCGGCGACCAGCCGCTCTGGAACTACGTGCCGCTCTACCGCGGCGTCAACGGCGAGCTCGTCACCCAGTTCGCCAAGGAAGAGGTGGAGAAGGCCGGGCTCGTGAAATTCGACTTCCTCGGGCTGAAGACGCTGACGGTCATCGCCAACGCGGTAAAGATGATCAACCGCGGCAGAAAGCCGGGCGAGGAAGGCTTCGTCGACATCGACGCGGTGCCGTTGGATGACAAAGGGGTCTACGGCCTGCTCTCGCGCGGCGAGACCGCGGGCGTGTTCCAGACGGAGTCCGACGGCTTCACGCAGATGCTCAAGGACATGAAGCCGACGGCGTTCGAAGACATCATCGCGGCGGGCGCGCTGTATCGGCCGGGAACCTTGAAGTACCATCTCGAGGACGGCCGGACGATGGTCGATGTCTACATCGATCGCAAGCAAGGAAGGGAGAAGGTGACCTACGAGCATCCGCTCCTCGAGCCGGTGCTCCAGGAGACCTATGGCGTCATCGTCTACCAGGAACAGGTGATGCAGATTGCGCAGGTGCTCGCCGGCTACACGCTGGGCCAGGCGGACCTCTTGCGCAAGGCGATGGGCAAGAAGAAGGTCGAGGTGATGGCCAAGGAGCGCGACGCGTTCGTCAAGGGCGCGGTCGCGAAGGGCATCGCGCAGGAGGTGGCGGAGCGCATCTTCAACGCGATGGAGAAGTTCGCGGAGTACGGATTCAACAAGTCGCACTCCGCCGCGTACGGGCTACTGACGTATCAGACCGGCTGGCTCAAGCACCACTACCCGTCTGAGTTCATGGCCGCGCTCCTGTCGTCGGAGCGGGACAACACAGACAAGGTGGTCGGACACATCACCGAGTGCCGCGGGATGGGCATCGACGTCTTGCCGCCGGACATCAACGAGTCGGAGCTGGACTTCAACGTGCCGCTGGGCGCGGTCGCGCCGCCGAGCGCCAACGGTCAACGCCGGGAGAAGCCGATTCGCTTCGGGCTCGGCGCGATCAAGGGCGTGGGCGAGGCGGCGGTGGAGGCGATTCTGCCGGCGCGGGCGGAGAAAGGGGCGCCGAAGCCGTTCACCGGGCTCTTCGACTTCTGCCAGCGGGCCGACCTGAAGCGGGTGAACAAGAAGACCATCGAGGCGCTGGTCGCGGCGGGCGCGTTCGATTTCACCAAGAAGACCCGGCGGGCGCTGGCGGAGACGATCGACAGCGCGGTGGAGCGCGGGCAGTCGGCGCAGCGCGACCGCGCGAGCGGACAGGGGAGTTTGTTCGGTCTGCTCGGAGGGGGTCCGAGGAAGGCGGCGGCGCCGGCGACCAGCGAGGACGTGCCGGAGCTCGACGAGTGGCCGGAGCGCGACCGGCTCAAGCGGGAGAAGGAGACGCTCGGGTTCTACATCACGGGACACCCGCTCGACCGGTACGGCGACGACCTGAAACGTTACGCGAGCCAGGCGGTTGCGCAGCTCGGCGCGCTGAAGGCGTTCGAGCGCATCACCGTCGCGGGCATCTTGACGGGGTGGCGCGAGAAGCCGACCAAGACCGGCAAGCGGATGGGCTTCGCGACCTTGGAAGACTTCTCGGGCACGGTCGACTGCGTGGCGTTCGACGAGCCGATTCAGAAGTACCAGGAGCTGTTGCAAGGCGACGATCCGGTACTGATCAAGGGGCGGCTGCGGCTGAACGAGCGGACGGGCAACAACGCCGGCACCACCGCGCCGACGAGCAGCGCCGAAGGCGAGCCGGACGCGAAACCGGACAAGCCGAAGCCCGAAGTGCAGATCGACGAGGTCCTCCTGCTCTCCGCCGTGCGCGCGGAGAAGGCGACGAGGCTGGACATCCGCATCGACGTCGACCAGTGCGACGAGGAGAAGCTGCGCAAGCTGCAACTGCTCCTGCGCGCGAACCCGGGCGGCTGCGCGCCGTATCTCTATGTCTCGATTCCCGGCGAGGCCGAAACGCGGCTCGCCATCAAAGACCTCAAGGCCGCCCCCGCCGACGACGTGCTCAGCTCCATCGACCGGCTCTTCGGCGGCGGGAGGCACGTCAGCGTGAGGTGACGCTGAGCGACAGTAGGACGGGCAGTCCCGGAGCCCGGAGGGCTGCGGGCTGCCCGTCCTTCCAGAGCGACAGAACGTCGTTCCAGAGCGAACGTGTGTAGGGACAGGCCGCCGGTCGAGCCGTCTAGAAGATCCGGAGCGATCGCTCTCGGACGGACAGCCCGCCGAGCGCGAAGAACCGCGCTCGACGGGACTGTCCATCCTACTGGCTTGGTGCAAGACGCCCCCGCGCCCCCA
>JAJYLH010000067.1:17927-25825 GCA_021787845.1 Myxococcales bacterium
GCCGGTCGAGCCGTCTAGAAGATCCGGAGCGATCGCTCTCGGACGGACAGCCCGCCGAGCGCGAAGAACCGCGCTCGACGGGACTGTCCATCCTACTGGCTTGGTGCAAGACGCCCCCGCGCCCCCAGCTCCCCAGCGTCCGCCGAGCGGAACAGTAGGATGGGCAGTCCCGGAGCCCGGAGGGCTGCGGGCTGCCCGTCCTTCCAGAGCGACAGTAGGATGGGCAGTCCCGGAGCCCGGAGGGCTGCGGGCTGCCCGTCCTTCCAGAGCGAATGTGGTAGGGACAGGCCGATGCCCTTTGAGTGGTCCAGAAGATCCGAAACGATCGCTCTCGGACGGACAGCCCGCCGAGCGCAAAGAACCGCGCTCGACGGGACTGTCCATCCTACTGGTCTGTAGTGCACGTCACGCGGCCGGAATCGTTCACGCTCCGAGCCGCGAGTCGCGCGGCCGAGGCGGGAGGCGGGCGACCTTGAGCCAGAAGCTCTCGACGGCGTGGATGACTTGGAAGAACTGCGTCAGGTCGACCGGCTTGGAGATGAAGCAGTTGCCGTGCAGCCGGTAGACGTGGAGGAGGTCGCGCTCGGCCTCGGAGCTTGTCAGCACCAGCACCGGCAGGTGCGTCAGCGCCGGGTCCGCCCGCATCTCCGCCAGCACCTCCCGGCCGTCCTTGCGCGGCAGGTTCAAATCCAGAAGCACGATGTCCGGAGCCGGCGCGCCGGCGAATTTCCCCTCGCGCCGAAGGACCGCCATCGCCTCCTCGCCGTCGCTCGCCACGGTCACGTGATGCGAAGGCAGCTCCGACTCCCGCAGCGCTTCCAGCACCAGGTCGACGTCGGCCGGATTGTCCTCGACCAGGAGAATCTCGAACGGATCGGCGGCGGTGCCCCGCGCGGTCATGACGCCTCCACGTTCGCGGGCGCGACGAGCGCCGTCCGGTCCGTCGTCGGCAAGGTGAAGGAGAAGGTCGCGCCCTGGCCCGGCTCGCTCTCGACCCAGATGCGCCCGCCGTGCCGCTCGACCACCTTCTTGCAGATCGACAGTCCGATGCCGGTGCCCGGATATTCGGCCCGCGTGTGCAGCCTCTGGAAGATGACGAAGATGCGCTCGACGTGTCCCGGCGCGATGCCGATGCCGTTGTCCTTGACCGAGAACCGCCAGTACCGGCCGTCGGGCGCGGCTCTGATCTCGACGTGCGGCCGGCTGCCCGGGGCGCGGAACTTCAAGGCGTTGGAGACGAGGTTCTGGAAGAGCTGCACGAGCTGGCCCTCGTCCGCGAGCACCGCCGGCAGGGGCCGCCGCTCGATGGTCGCGTTCGTCTCCTCCAGCACCGGCTTCAGATTCTCCAGCGCCTGATTGAGCGCGCCTTCGCTCTGGACGAGCTTCAAGCTGCCCGCGCGCCGGCCGACACGGGAGTATTCCAAGAGTCCGGCGATCAGCGCCTGCATCCGCCGGGCGCCGTCCACCGCGTAGTGGATGTACTTGTCCGCCTGCGCGTCGATGGTGCCCGAGTAGCGGCGCGCGAACAGGTCCATGTAGCTCGACACCATCCGCAGCGGCTCCTGGAGGTCGTGCGAGGCGACGTAGGCGAACTGCTCCAGGTCGGCGTTCGAGCTCTGCAGCGCGAGCTGCGCCTGCTCGCGCTCCTGCACCTCACGCCTGAGCTCCCGGTTCGCCTCCTCGGTCCGATGCTTCTCCGCCTCGAAGTCCTCCAGGATGTTCAGAATGGCCTTCTGGATTTCATGCAGGTGGTCCTTCTCCACCGCCGCGTCGTCCAGGATGTTCAGAACGGCCCGCTGCACGTCGACCAGCCGCTCCTTCTCCGCGCCGAAGTCCTCGAGGATGTTCAGGACGGCTCGCTGCGTCTCCTCGAGCCGCGCCTTCTCCTCGCCCGAGTCCTCGAGGATGTTGAGAATCGCCCGGGCATAGTCGCTCCCCTCGACGGCAACGGCCGCCGGAGGATTCTCGACCCGATGCGCCAACTCGTACGAACGATGTGGCACGGGCGTCTCCGCCCGTGAAAGCCTTGCCGGACCGGCTGCCGTCGCGGTTTCTGCATCCGCGGGCGAGGACGCCCGTGCCGCAGCATCTTTCTCTGGCGGAGATCGGTTCATTGGAGCGTCCCATGCGCCGCCCCCGGGCGCTTCAGGTCTTCGATCTCCTTCTTGAGCTCGATCATCTTCAGCTCGCGCCCGACGGTGAGCTTCTGGAACCGCTCCAACTCGGCGAGGCGGTCCAGCTCCCGCGCGCGCTGGCTCGCGACCTCCGCCTCGGCCCGCTTCTGCCCGGTCACGTCGCGCGCGGCGGCGAACACGCCCAAGACGTTCCCGCGCACGTCGCGATAGACGGAAGCGTTGTAGAGCACGTCGGTCAGCTTCCCGTCCCGGTGCCGAATGGTCAAGGCGTAGTCGGTGACGTAGCCTTGCGCGAAGACCTGCCGGTAGCCCTCGCGCGCCTTGTCCGGGTCGGTGAAATAGTCGGAGAAGTCGGTACCGATGAGCTTCTCCCGCGGCACGCCGGTCACCTTGATGGTCGCCTCGTTCACGTCGGTGATCTTTCCCGCGCCGCTGATGGTGACGAGCGGGTCGACCGACGCTTCGATGAGGCTCCGGGCGTACTGGCTCGTCTGCTTCTGCGCGGTGACGTCGCGGGCGGCGGCGAAGACGCCCAGCACCTTGCCGCGCACGTCTTTGTAGACCGACGCGTTGTAGAGCACGTCCGTCAGCTTCCCGTCGCGGTGGCGGATGGTCAGCGGGTAGTCGGTGACGAACCCCTCCGCGAAGACCTGCTGGTAGCCCCCGCGCGCCTTCTCCGGCTCGGTGAAGTAGTCGGAGAAGTCCGTTCCGATGAGCTTCTCCCGCGGCACGCCGGTCACCTTGATCGTCGCCTCGTTCACGTCGGTGATCTTTCCGGTCGCGCTGATCGTCACCAGCGGATCGAGCGAGGCTTCGATGAGGCTGCGGGCGTACTGGCTCGCCTGCTGCTGCGCGGTGACGTCGCGTGCGGCGGCGAAGACGCCAATCACGTTTCCGTGCGGATCGCGGTAGACCGAAGCGTTGTAGAGCACGTCGGTCAGCTTGCCTTCCTTGTGCCGGATGGTCAGAGCGTAGTCCGTCACGTAGCCCTGCGCGAAGACCTGCCGGTAGCCCTCGCGCGCCTTGTCCGGGTCGGTGAAGTAGTCGGAGAAGTCCGTTCCGATGAGCCTTTCCCGCGACTGGCCGGTCACCTTGATGGTCGCCTCGTTCACGTCGGTGATCTTCCCGGCGGCGCTGATGGTGACGAGCGGGTCGAGCGAGGCTTCGATGAGGCTGCGGGCGTACTGGCTCGCCTGCTTCTGCGCGCTCACGTCGCGTGCGGCCGCGAAGACGCCCAAGACCCTTCCGCGGACGTCCTTGTAGACCGAGGCGTTGTAGAGCACGTCGGTCAGCTTCCCGTCGCGGTGGCGGATGGTCAGAGGATAATCGGTGACCGACCCGCGCAAGAAGACCTGCCGGTAGCCCTCCGCCGCCTTGTCCGGCTCGGTGAAGTAGGTGGAGAAGTCGGTTCCGACCAGCGTCGAGCGCGACAGCCCGGTGACCTTCACCGTCGCCTCGTTCACGTCGGTGATCTTTCCTTCCGGGCTGATGGTGACGAGCGGGTCGAGCGACGCTTCGATGAGGCTGCGGGCGTACTGGCTCGCGGCGCGGAGCTGCTCGTCGGAGCGCTTGCGCTCGGTGATGTCGCGGGCGATCGACGACACGCCGATGAGCCGGCCGACGGAGTCGTGAATCGGGGAAACCGTGAGCGAGACGTCGATGGAGCGCCCGTCCTTGCGCACGCGCACCGTTTCGTAGTGCTCGACGCGGCCGCCGGCGCGAATCTTCGCCAGGATCTCGTCCATCTCGTTCGGCCGGTCGGGGTGCGTCAGGACCGAGACCGGCTTGCCGATGATCTCGTCGGCCACATAGCCGTAGATGAGCTCGGCGCCGCGGTTCCAACTGGTGATGACGCCGTCCGGCGTCTTGCCGACGATGGCGTCGTCCGACGAATCGACGATGGCGGCGAGCAGCGCGGTGCGCTCGTCGAGCGAGTGGGCGCGTAGCGACGTGTACCCGGCGGCGCGGAGCTGCTCCTCCGCGCGCTTGCGCTCGGTGATGTCGCGGGCGATGGAGCTCGCGCCGACCACCGCGCCATCCGAATCGAGAATCGGCGAGACGGTCAGCGAGACGTCGATGATGCGGCCGTCCTTGCGCACGCGCCGCGTCTCGTAGTGCTCCACCCGCTCGCCCGCCCGGATGCGCGCGAGGATCTGCTCCATCTCGTCCGGCCGACCGGTCGGCATCAACATGGAAATGGGCTTGCCTACCACCTCGTCGGAGCTGTAGCCATAGAGCAGCTCGGCCGCGTGGTTCCAACTGGTGATGATGCCCTCCGGCGTCTTGCCGATGATGGCATCGTCCGCCGAGTCGACGATGGCCGCCAGCATCCGCGTGCGCGGATCGGCCGGCGAACCCGACTTGACCTCCCCTGCCGGGCGCTTCGGGTTTCGGTCGCTCGCCTTCATGTGCGTGCACCTCCGTCCACCCCCTAATCATGGTGCTCACCCCGCGCCCCGCCAGGAGGCGCTCTCCATGTGCCGGGTCGGCCTCACCTCCCGCTGCCGCGCGCCCCCTCTCATTTGCTGCGCAAACGCGAGGGGACTTGCAGAGGCAGGCATGGTTTGATGCCTATCCGGTTGACACACACTTGCCCGACGTTGGAGCCGGGCACGTCAGTGCCCGGGTTGGCTCGGGACGCCGCATCCGACCCGGACGTTGATGGCTCTGCGCCGTTTCGCATGGGTGGCGGGGAACGAGATGACGTTCACGATCATGCTCTTTCTCGGCCGAAATTGGAGCCGGACACGTCAGTGTCCGGGTGCAGGCACGGCAACGCGAATGAGGATTGTAGGGCGGGGGTTTTCCCCCGCCGTTGGGGACGGCGTCACCGTGCGGCGGGGGACAAGCCCCCGCCCTACGGTTCTTGAAGTCTCTGCCTGCACCCGGACACTGGCGTGTCCGGCTCCAACTCCAATTCCGATTCCCATTTGAAACAGCGCGGAGCCACACTGATGTGTCCGGCTCCAAGTGTGTCAACCGGATAGGCATGGAACGAACCGGATCGCCGGCACTGCCGAGTCCCATCTGCGGTGCAGCTACTTGCCGCAACGATCAATAGCGATCGAAGAGGCTGGTGTTGAACCGGGCCGTGTAGCGTTCGACCGTGGCCGCGACCCGGCGCAAAGTGAAGGGATGAAAGGCGCTCGCGACCTGGGCGAGCGGGGCGCGCGGCTTCGGCGAGCAGCATTGCTCGCAGACCGGGTACGAAGAGAGGTCTCCGCGCAGGTGGGCGGCGCGAAGCTCTCGGGCGGCGCGGTCGTTGTAGAGCTCGGCGATCGACACGTCGGGGAAGCGCGCCCGCGGCTCGACCGAGAGGGTCTCCGGGCAGCACCGGTGGAGCGCGCCGTCGACGCGCACGAGGAGCGGGCCGTTCCAGAGATACCAGCATGGCGCCGGCTTGCGGCGGACCTGCGCCAGGGTCTTCATCTTCGGAAGGCCGAACTCGTCGAACTTGAGCCGAACGGCGTTCACGCCCGGCCGCCCCGACCAGCGGCGCACGAACGCCCGCGCCTCGTGCTGGTTGTCGGGAAGCACGACCATCTGCGTCGCGACGAAGACCGGACTGCGCATCCGGCGCTTGAGCGTGAGGAGAGTGTCGACGTTCCGGCTCACGCGGTCGAAGTCCCCGCCGACCCGGTAGCGGTCGTAGGTTTCGGCCGAGACCGCGTCGAGGGCGAGGGTGATCCAGTCGACGCCGGCGCGCAGGAGCTCCTCGGCCGTCGCCTGGTCGAGGCGGTTCGCGTTGGTGGAGATGCAGGTCTTGACGCCGTGGGCCTTGCAGAAGCGAACCCGGTCCGCGAGGTGCGGGTCCAGCAGGGGTTCACCGAGCCCGAAGAGGTTGACCATCTCCAGGTACGGACGCGACTCGGCGATCAGCCGCTCGAAGAGCTCGGGGTCCATGTCCCGCGCGCGCAGCTTGAGCTTTTGGCGCGCGCACATCGTGCAGCTCAGGTCGCAGCGGGTGGTGGTCTCGACAGCGAAGATCGGCGGGCCGCGACCGAGGTCCGTCCGGCCCAGGGCGTAGTCGGCGGCTGCCGTCAGGTGCCGGCGGACCGCGGACGATCGGCCTTCCGGTTTCCTCATGTTGCCCCTGATCTTTCCCGCGAGCCCCGAGCGAAGGGGAAAGCCCTTCGCGGACGCCCGAGGTCCCGCTGGACGTTGCGCCCGGCCGGCGGGGGTTTGCAAGGCGAGGCGAAGGTAGATCCGGCGCCCGTCGCGCAGCTCCTGGCGGAACCGCGTCCCTTCGACGCCGGAAACTTCCCAGAGCAGAGGGTGCAGCCACCTCGGCGCCGCGCGCTTGACCAGCGCTTCCCTCCGGGGGGCGTCGAGCTCCATCGCGCGGGCGACGTTGGCCGAGATGTCCGCCTGCGCCACGCGGCCCAGGCCGGAGCGCGCGACCGCGGCGTTCAGCTCCTCGACCTGGTCGCGGCCGGGATGCAGGGCCAGCAAGAGGTGCCCGCCCGGCCGCAGGACCCGCCGGACCTCGTCGAAGAAGGCATCGAGCGAGCGATACCCATGCGCCGAC
This sequence comes from Myxococcales bacterium, assembly GCA_021787845.1. Classification (GTDB taxonomy): domain Bacteria; phylum Myxococcota; class Myxococcia; order Myxococcales; family JAJYLH01; genus JAJYLH01. The sequence goes on from JAJYLH010000067.1 coordinate 24,591, forward strand.
TCGACGTTGACCACGGCGTCGAAGCTCGCGGCGCCGAAGGGGAGCGCCTCGTCGTGCCCGTGGACGAAGCGCAGGCCCTCGACGCGGTGCCGGCGGCGGCAGAATTGGACCGCGAAACGCGAAGCGTCGAGGCCGACCACCTCGGCGGCCCCGCGGTAACGCTTGAGGAAGCTCGCGCCTCCGCCCCGCCCGCATCCGATGTCGAGGACCCGAGCGCCCGCGAGCGGCACCGGCCGGACCACCTCGTCGTAGAGCTGCGCGCAGTAGCGCTCGGGCTCGTCCGCGGGGTCGAGCGCCGGGCCCGGGGCCTCGGGGTCCAGGTGGGCAAAGCCGTGGTTCATGAAGGTCCAGCGATCGTCCGGGCAGGCGAGGGCGAACAGGTCGTACATCGCCGCGCGGGCCGCGCGCTCCAGCGGAGGCGAAGCGCGCAGGAGCGACGTCACGACCTGCACCATGGCGGCGCCCCGCGGCAGGAGCGGAGGCACCTCGGCCCCTTTGTCCGGCAGGCCCCTCAAACCGACCTCGGCAGGGGCACGAAGCGCGCGACCGGCCGGAGCCGACCGATCGGCGACAGTGGACAGGCGACCGACCCGAGCTGGCGCGCGAGGCTCCTCACGAGCCCGGAGTATCCCCCGCCATCTCAGCCGGACACAAGCGGCCTTCGCCACTGCCACACTTCTGGCTCCGCGCCGCTCGGGCAAGCCCCCGCCCAACGGTTCTTGAAGTCCCTGCCTGCACCCGGACACTGGCGTGTCCGGCTCCAATTTCGGCCGAGAAAGAGCATGGTCATGAACCTCATCTCGTTCCCCGCCACCCACGCGAAACGGCGCAGACACCGAAAGGGGGGTTCCGGGCCGTTCCGATTTTCGATCTCCTCCGACCCCCCCCTTTCCGAGGCGCGCGAATCTGGAGCGGTCGAAAAAAGGGGGGGTCCGGGCCGTTCCCGTTTTCGATCTCTGGCGAACCCCCCCTTTTCCGAGGCGCGCGAATCTGGAACGGTCGAAAAAGGGGGGGGGTCCGGGCCGTTCCCGTTTTCGATCTCTCCGAAAACGCCCTCTTCCGAGGCGCGCGAATCCGGAACGGTCGAAAAAAGGGGGGGGTCCGGGCCGTTCTCGTTTTCGATCTCTCCGAAAACGCCCTTTTCGGAGGCGCGCGAATCCGGAACGGTCGAAAAAGGGGGGGTCCGGGCCGTTCCCATTTTCGATCTCTCCGAAAACGCCCTTTTCGGAGGCTCG
>JAJYLH010000002.1 GCA_021787845.1 Myxococcales bacterium
GCGTCTCAATGACTTTCCACTCGTCGTTTGCGGCAGGTCCCATCGGCCGCAAGCGTACTCGCGCTCGCCTCCCGTGTCAAGTTTTAGGTTAACGCATATGGGGGCTTGTCCCCCGCCGTTGGGGGCGACGTCAGCGTGCGGCGGGGGGCAAGCCCCCGCCCTACGGTTCTTGAAGTCCCTGCCTGCACCCGGACACTGGCGTGTCCGGCTCCAACTCCAATTTCGATTCCCATTCGAAACAGCGCGGAGCCAGATTTCGTGGCTTGGCAGATCAGGTGGACCGTTGAAACGCTGCGAGCCGTTCTCTGAAGCGGAGTGCGGGCATCTTCCGCGCGTCCCTCGATTGCGCTCGGGACGAGCGGGCGGGCGATCCTTGGAAATCCCGACAGAGCCGCCCATCGACTGCGTTCGCTCGTTCCTCGCTCACTTCGCTTAGCGCGGGCCGACGCCCGCAACCCAAGCTCGACCTTGGAGACGATCGGAATCGTGGCACGGGCGTCCTCGCCCGTGAAAGCCCAGTCGAACCCGCTGGCATGGCAGGTCCCCAAGCGCTCACGGGCGGGGACGCCCGTGCCACGAAGTCGTGCTACGTGGCGTCGAGAATCTGCGCGCCGCGCGAGCCTTTCGAGGCTTAGTAGATCAGATGGGATGAAACAGAGATGGCGGCGCAACCTGAGATGGTTGGATCTCCCAGGTCCCGGAAAGGCGTGGCACGGTCGGCGAATGGATTGTCTCGTTGGGTCGGTCGGGATGATGCAAGTATCACGACGTTGGCGCCGCTCCCTGACGGTCGCGGGACAGGATCATTACTGGCCGGCGGCCGGAACCGGAGCCGCCGCCCGCCGAGGACCGGGAACCGCCCGTCGAGGATCGGGAACCGCCCGCCGAGGATCCGGGACCGCCCGCCGAGGGCGCGACGGACGCTGCCGGTCGGCCGCGAGGCGAGGCGCGTTGACGCACCGTGCCATTGAAATGGCGGGCCTTGCTCCCTATGTTGGCCGTTTCGCGTTCCTGTCGAACGCGCCGGAGGAGCGATGGCGATTTCGAGAGAGGAGCAGGACGTCTTTCCACCGCCGAAGGCGTTCGCGGAGCGCGCGCGGCTGCATTCGCTCGAGGAATATCGCGCGATGCACGCGCGGTCGCTGAGCGATCCGGACGCCTTCTGGGCCGAGCAGGCGACGCGCATCGACTGGTTCGAGCCCTTCACGAAGGTCTCCGAGTGGAGCTTCGAGACCGCGGAAATCGGCTGGTTCCTCGGGGGCAAGACCAACGTCGCCACCAACTGCCTCGACCGCCACCTCGCCGGCCCGCGCAAGAACAAGGCGGCGCTGATTTGGGAGGGCGACTCGCCGCACGAGCGCAAGACGCTCACCTACCAGCAGCTCCACCGCGAGGTCAGCCGCTTCGCCAACGTGCTCAAGGCGCACGGCGTGAAGAAGGGCGACCGCGTCACCCTCTACCTCCCGATGGTGCTCGAATTGCCCATCGCGATGCTCGCCTGCGCGCGCATCGGCGCCGTGCACAGCGTCGTCTTCGGCGGCTTCTCCTCCGAGGCGCTGCGCGACCGCATCCTCGATTGCGGCTCGAAGGTCGTCGTCACCGCCGACCACGCCCTGCGCGGCGGGAAGCTCATCCCGCTCAAGCGCAACACCGACGAGGCGCTCGCGAGCTGCCCAGAGGTCGAGCGGGTGATCGTCGTCCGGCGCGCCGCCAGCGAAGAAGCGCCCTGGCACCCGTCCCGCGACCGCTGGTGGGACGACGAGATGCGTTCCCCCGACATCGCCGACGAGTGCCCGCCGGAGCCGATGGATTCCGAGGACCCGCTCTTCATCCTCTACACCTCCGGCTCGACCGGCCGCCCCAAAGGGGTTCTGCACACCACCGCCGGGTATCTCATCTACGCCGCGCTGACGCACGAGCTGGTCTTCGACCTGCGCGAGGAGGACACCTACTGGTGTACCGCCGACATCGGCTGGGTGACCGGGCATAGCTACATCGTCTACGGCCCGCTCGCGAACGGCGCGACGAGCGTGATGTTCGAAGGGGTCCCGCAGCACCCGGATTGGGGCCGCTTCTGGGATGTCGTCGACAAGCATCAGGTGACCGTCCTCTACACCGCGCCGACCGCCATCCGCGCCATCGCGCGCGAGGGCGATTCGCCGGTGCAGAAGCGGCGCCTCTCGTCGCTGCGGCTCCTCGGCACCGTCGGCGAGCCCATCAACCCGGAAGCCTGGCGCTGGTATCATCAGACGGTCGGCCATGGTCGGTGCCCCATCGTCGACACCTGGTGGCAGACGGAGACCGGCGGCATTCTGATTACGCCGCTGCCGGGCGCGATGCCGCTCAAGCCGGGAAGCGCGACCTTGCCGTTCTTTGGCATCGAGCCGGTGATCGTCGACGCCGAGGGCAAGCCGCTCGAAGGTCCGACCGCGGGCCGCCTCTGTCTCAAGACCGCCTGGCCGGGCATCATGCGCGGCGTGTATGGCGATCCGGACCGCTTCCGCCAAACCTACTTCACGACCTTTCCCGGTCTCTACTTCACCGGTGATGGCGCCCGGCGCGACGCCGACGGGTACTACTGGATCACCGGCCGCATCGACGATGTGATCAACGTGAGCGGCCATCGCCTCGGCACCGCGGAGATCGAAAGCGCGCTCGTGGCCCACGGAGCGGTCGCCGAGGCGGCGGTGGTCGGCTTCCCGCACGACATCAAGGGGCAGGGCATCTACGCCTATGTCACCGTCAATCAGGGCGTGACGACCAACGACGACTTGAAGCGCGAGCTCATCAACCTGGTGCGCAAGACCATCGGATCGCACGCGAGCCCGGACGTCATCCATTGGGCGCCGGCGCTGCCGAAGACCCGGTCGGGAAAGATCATGCGCCGCATCCTGCGCAAGATCGCAGCGAGCGAGTTCGAGGCGCTGGGCGATACCTCGACCCTCGCGGACCCGTCGGTGGTCCAGACCCTCATCGCCGACAAGAAGGCGTTCCACTCGTGAGCATCCGCACCCCGCGCGAGCGCGCCCGCAAGGCATGGAAGTCCTGGGCGACCGAAGTCGGGCTCGCCGTCGTCGTCCTCGCGGGCTTCCACTTCTGGCAGACCCGCCACGCGGTGAGCGGGGCCGCGCCGGCGCTCGATGCGCTGTCCCTCGACGGCGAGCGCGTGTCGCTCCAGAGCCTCGCGGCGAAAGGGCCAGTGCTGGTCGACTTCTGGGCGACCTGGTGCAGCGTCTGCAAGGCGGAAGAGGGGAACATCGCGGCCGTCGCCAAGGATCATCAGGTCGTCGCCGTCGCGACCAACTCCGGCAACACCGTCCGCGCCTATGCCCAGGCACATCACATGACGATGCCCGTCGTCGAAGACCCCGGCGGCGCCCTCGCTCGCGCCTGGGGCGTCAACGCCTTCCCGACGAGCTTCATCATCGGCCGCGACGGACGGGTCCGCTTCGTCGAGGTCGGTTACACCACCGAGATCGGACTCCTCGCCAGACTGTGGTGGGCCGGGAGGTAGGAGACAAGCCGGGTTGCGAGAGCCAGATTTCACGTCGGGCTACCCGGGCAGCAGCGGCAATCGCCGGACCCGAGCGCGTCCGGCTCGTACCGTCACGACTGCGCCTGCGAGAAGGTCGCTGCCTTCGAGATGACGCGCACGACCCCGGCAGGCTGGCCCTTCGGCCGCAGGCGCACGACCGACGGATCGCGCGTGCCAGCGAGCGCGAGGAGCGCATGAAAGTCGGCATCGAGCGTGACCACGATGCACCCGTCCGAGTGGGCTCGCGCGAGCAACTGCTCGTCTGAAGCGGCCGCCAGGCCGAGCTCACCAGCGTGAAACGGCATCGATCCCGGCTGCTCGAAGGAGGCTCGCGGCCGAACGCGGTAGCCCTTGGTCGATGAGGAGCTTCACGATGCGGCCGGAAGGTCGAGCACGCGATCATCGGCCGCGCAGGCGGTATACTGGAGCGCCTGCCGGATGCCCTCGTCCTCCAGCTCCGGGTACTCGCGCCGCAGCTCACCGCGGTCTGGATAAGTCGCCACCGCATCGAGCACCCGGCGCACCGTGATGCGCGGTCAGGTGAAGATGATCTGCGCGCCTTCGGCCATGTCGTAGAAGTCGCCAGCGGTGATCACCTCCGCGACCTCGGGCACCAGGTCCTTCTTCTCGCGCTTGAACATCCTCATCGCGAGCTCGCAGGCGTACAGCTTGGCGCCGGACTCGTCGAGAATTTTCAGCATCTCGCGCGGGCCGGGGAGGTCGATCTCCGCCATCTGCTTGGTCATCTTCTTGCCCGCGAACGCCTCCATCCCGGGCAGTCCCATCAGCATCGTCGGCATCGGGCTCGACGCGTTGCCGACCATGTTGACGTGCAGGTGGTCGACCTTCTCCTCGGTCACCACGTCGAGGCCCCAGAAGGTAAAGAACACGAACGCCTCGATGTCCGCCTGCCGCGCGGCGTTCGCCAGAATCAGCGCCGGATACGCCTCGTCCAGCCCGCCGTGCGAGCAGATGATGGCCACCTTGCGCGGTTGCTCTGCGATGTTTGCCATGGTTCGGCTCCTTTGTCGTTACGCCTCGGCTAGAGGCACCCGGCCGGCTTGGGCAGCCCCGCGATCTTGGCGATGGTCCGGCCGGGCGCCTTGGGGAAGAGCGAGTAGAGATCCTTGGTCGACACGCCCGCACCCTGGGTGATGCGGCGGATGTTCGGCGAGGCCTTCGTCTCGGCGAAGTCCTTGCGCGCGAAATCGATGACCACCCAGTGCGCGTCGGTCAGCGTCACGCCCTGGGTCGCGCTCAGGGTCTCCGCCAGCGTCTTGGTCCACTGCGCGGAATCGGCGAGGTGCCCGTCGGCGGTGAACGAGATGCCGTCGATGACCGTCGTCGCGGGTGCGGGCTTGGCCGGCGCGGCACAGGCGGGCGCGGGAAGTTGCTTGGGCGCGGGCCGCTCGATGCCGAGGTTCTTCTTGCGCGGTCCGAGCGCCGCCGCGAGCTTCTCCTTCTGCGTGCCAGAGCGCCCCTGCTTGTCCGCCAGAGCGCCCGCCCCTTTCCCGACCCGCTTCAAAAGCTCCATCATCACGGCCATGCCGCGCTGCACGTCGCCGTCGCGGGTCGCCCGCACCATGCCCACGAGACCGAGCGGCTTGGTCGTGTCGGCCTGCGCCAAGACGCCCGACATCTCGCCCGCGACCGAAAGCACCTCCGGTTGCGTCAGCGCGCGCACCGTGTCGAGAATCGAAGTCACCGCCTCGCCGAGCTGGCGCACGTCCTCGGTCGAATAAGTCTCCACGATGCGCGAGCCGATCTTCACGAGCTCCCGGCCGAAGGCGAAGTAGCCCTTCTTCTCCAGAGCGTCGAGCCGCGCGGTCGCGCTCGCCATCACCTCCTTGGAGACCGGCAAGAGCAGATCGTCGATCAGCTCCTGCTGCTTCTTCTGCTGCTCGACCAGGCGGTCCATCTGCCCGGCGATCGCCTCGAGCTGCGTCAGCACTTGCGTCAAGCGCGGGTCGAATCCGTTGGCTTCCATCGATGCCTCCAAAGTCTCTGTCACGCCCATTTGCCGGCCCAGAGCATCCGATGATCGAGCGGGAGCTCCTTGCCCGGGACCAGCGCGTTCCAGTAGAGCCACTTGAACGCGAGCTTGCCCCAATGGTTCGCCTCGCTCTCTTCGAGCAGCGTGAACGGACCGATGCTCGGTAGCGGGAACCGCCCCGGCAAGGGCTCGGTCTCGTAGTTGAAGTCGATGAGCATGCCTTTGCCGTGCCCGGTCTCGATGAAGCAGTTCGCATGCCCGTCGAAGCCCGGGTCGAGCGGCCGGCCGCCAATGAAGCGCAGGACGTTCTCGAAGAGCACGTCGCCCTCGAAGTGCGCGACCGAACCGGCTTTCGACGAGGGCAGGTCCGTCGCGTCGCCGATGACGAAGATGTTCGGATGCGCCTTCGACTGGAGCGTGTTGCGGTCGGTCGGCACCCAGCCGTTCTGATCTCCGAGCTCCGAGCGCGCGATCACCTCCGACCCGCCGTGGAGCGGAATCGAGACCAGAAGATCGTAGGGCACCTCGCGGCCGTCGTAGCCTTTGATCACTTGCCGCTCGCCGTCGACCTCGGCCAGGTTGAAGTCGCCGACGACCTGGATGCTGCGCCTCGCGAGCTGATCGCCCAGCGCCGCCGAGGCCCGCGGCTTGGTGAACGCGCCCTCGAGCGGCGTCGCGTAGGTGATTTCCACCTTGTCGCGCATCCCGCGGTCCTGGAAGAAGGCGTCCGCGAGGAACAGGAACTCGAGGGGCGCGACCGGGCACTTGATGGGCATCTCGGCGACGTTCAGGACGAGCCGGCCGCCGGCAAAGGTGCAGAAGGCGTCCCGGAGGGCGCGCGCGCCGTCGAGGGTGTAGAAGTCGAACGCGGTCTTACGCCAACCGGCACCGGTCAAGCCCGGCGTCTGCTCCGGCAGGATGCGGCTGCCCGTCGCGACGATCAGAAGGTCGTAGGGCAGCTCGGTGCCGTCGCCCAGGCGCACGACCTGACGGTCGGTCACCACCCGGTCGATTTCCGTCAGCCGCACGTCGACCCGCGGGTCGAACAGCGGCCGGCGCGGGCGCGTCAGCTCCTCCTCCCGGTAGAGCCAGAACGGCAGGAACAAGAGCCCCGGCTGGTAGACGTGGACGTCGTTCCGATCGAGCACCGTGATGCTCCAGTCGGCCGCCAGCGCTCGCGCCAGCTTGTTCGCCATCATCGTTCCGGCCGTGCCCGCGCCCAGGATCACCAGATGTTTCATCGCGTTCACCTCATCCAGGCAGCCCGACGCTCGGTGCCGTCGCCTCGCCGCCCTCGGGACCCCCCACCTGCATCGCTCGAGCCAGGCGCGGGCGCGCTGGAGCGACCGCGATTTCGTGAGCCAGGTGAAGCGCCCATCGCGTCGGGCACGCGAGGCCCGAGGGTGCATGCGAGGGATCGGCCGCCGAGGGCGACGGTTCCGTTGCGTTGCGATTCGTTCCAGAGTGTTGTCGCGTGGCGTTGCACGATGTTGCGTGCTAAGGAGGGTCGCCATGAAGCCCGACTCCAACCCCGAGGCCCGCGCCCTGCGCCAGCTCGTCCGCCGTTCGGGCGGCGGCGAGGGTGCCCTCCTCCAGACGCTCGCCGACACCGCTGCCGAGGCCATCTTCCTCGTCGACCGCGACCGAAACGTCGTCTTCTTCAACCATCGCGCCGAGGAGCTCACCGGCTTTCGCCGCGAGGAGGTCCTCGGCCGCCACTGCCTGACCGGCTTTCGCTGCGCCACCTGCCTCGAGTCCTGCACCCTCTTCGCGCGCGGCCGCGTCGCCTCTCCCGAACTGCAGATCTTCCGCAAGGACGGCCGCCGCGCCCGGGTGAGCAAGAGCGGTCACGTCGTCCGCGACGGTCGTGGGGCCATCGCCGGCGCGGTCGAGGTCTTCCGGGAGCTCGCCGACAGCGCTCCTGCCGAACAGAGCGGCGACGCCGACGTCTCCTTCGCCGCCGTCGACCGGGCGATGGCCGTCCTCGGCCGCGGCGTCGTCCTCCTCGACCCCGGGTTCGTCGTCGAACGGATCTCCAGCGTCCTCGCCAGCCTGATGGGCCCCGCTGCGCCATCCGCGGTAGGCCAACCGGCAGTGGCGCTGCTCGGCGAAGAGCTCTTCGGCAAGGCCAGCCCCTTCCGGGCCGCCCTCGAGGTCGGCGAGCGTCGCGAGGGCTGGCGGGCGCTCGTCACCCGGGCAGACGGCAGCCCGGCACCGGTCTCGGTCACCGGAGCGCCGCTGTCGGCTGGCGAGGGATGCGGCGCCGCGCGAGGAGGCGGCTACCTGTTGATCGTTCGGCCAGAAGAAGCGCTCCAGCTCGACGATGGCGGTCCCGTCTCCTTCGAAGGGATGGTCGGCCGCTCGCCGGCGATGCGCCGGGTCTTCCAGCTCATCGAGCACCTGCGCCAGAGCGACGCGACCGTCCTCATCAGCGGCGACAGCGGCACCGGCAAGGAGCTGGTCGCCCGCGCCATCCACGCCCGCTCCGCCCGCGCGAACCAGCCCTTCGTCGCCATCAACTGCGGGGCGCTTCCCGCCGACCTCCTGGAGAGCGAGCTGTTCGGCCACGTCCGCGGCGCGTTCACCGGCGCGGTGCGCAACAAGCCCGGCCGCATCGAGGTCGCCGCCGAGGGCACGGTCTTCCTCGACGAAATCGGCGACCTCCCGCTTCCCTTGCAGGTCAAGCTCTTGCGCGTGCTCCAGGAGCGCACCTTCGAACGGGTGGGCGACACCACCACCCGCCCGGTGCGGGCGCGCGTCGTCGCGGCGACGCTCCAGGACCTGGAGCGCGCCGTCGCCCAGAAGCGCTTCCGAGAAGACCTCTTCTACCGGCTCAACGTGGTCCGCCTGGCGCTACCGCCCCTGCGCGAGCGCCGCGAGGACCTCGACCTCTTGATCGTGCACCTGATGGAGAAGATCAGCCGCCGTCGCTCGCGCATTCTCCGCTTGTCACCCGCCGCGATGCGGGCGCTCTTGGACTACGGATGGCCGGGGAACGTCCGCCAGCTCGAGAACGCCCTCGAATACGCGACCGCGGTCTGCAGCGGCCAGACCATCCATCGCGAGGACCTCCCGCCCGAGGTGACCGAGCAGCCGCGTGCCGTCGTCCCCGCGCCTGCGGCCGCGAGCGAGCCGCCGGCGCCGCAGGCTACCGTGACCGCTCCCGCCAAGCTGGAGCCATATCCCCCCCAGGCAGAGCTCCTGGATGCCTTGCGCCGGACGCACCATCGCCGGACCGAGGCGGCGCGCCTGCTCGGCGTCAGCCGGACGACCCTGTGGCGGCGGATGAAGGAGCTGGGGCTCGCGTAGGGGCAGGATGGCGCGCGACCGTCAGCCGGCGGGCGCCGAGCGCGAATCCGCCCGGCGCGAGCGGGCTCACAATCGGCGGTAGAAGGTGTTGCGGAGGCTCACATGGCTCGCATCGGGATGGCGCTGAAGCGAAACAACCTCGACTCGCAGCTCTCCGACCACTTCGGAAAGGCGAAGTGGCTGCTCGCGTGGGAGGACGACCAGCATCACGAGTTCATCCGGAACGAAGGGCTGAACGGCCGCTGGGTAGCAGAAGCGCTGGCGCAGGCCGGATGCCAGGTGGTGGCGCTGAACGACGCCGGGCCGGGTGCCATCCTGCACCTCAAGGCATCGGGAATGCGGCTGGTCGAGGCGCCGGCCGAGCTCACCGCCCGCGAGGTCGCGCGGCGCGCGGCAAGGGGCGAGCTGCCGGAATGGAGCGAGAGCGCTCACGCCAGGCACGAAGGCCACCAGCACCTCCATCACGACCACGGCGAGCGCTAGGGCCGCACCTGCCGCCGAACCTGACATCGGACCGATCCGACGGATCCGACCGATCGGTCCGAGGTCGCGCAGCTTGTTGAAGCCGCTCGAGTAGCGTCATACGCCCTGCGTCAGCGCTCCAGGTAGGCGCCGATGTCGGGCGGCGTGGTGCGCGCGCCGATTCTCCGCCGTCGGCCAGCGAGCGTGCCGGCCGAAATCCTCCGCTTCCCCGGTGCGCGACGCCGTGTTCCCCGGCGTCCTGCGAGGCGCCGGGAACCAAACCGTGGCCCGCTTGTCCTGGTGAGACGAAGCGCGCCCGCACGGGGGGGGGCGCTTCCCCTTCCGCCGACCGGCGGAAGCGGTCGCGCTCGATTGTCGAAACGACGGTCAGACTTCGGCAGGGCATTCCCGTCGCCCCACACCATGCGTTCGGCGTCCTTGCCGATCGCGACAGGAAGGAAACGCGATGAACGACCCCATCTCCCTTCGCCTGCGCATCACCGCGCCCAACGGAACGGTCGAGACCGTGGAGCTGCAGGGCACGACGTTCATCGTCGGGACGAGCGACGGCGCGTCGATCCGCCTCGACGATCCGGGCGTGTCGGACCTGCACGCGCGCTTGAAGGTCAAGGAGGGCCGGGTCTTCGTCACTGACCTCTGGTCGGAGAGCGGGACTCGCATCGACGGGCATCTGGTGGGGAGGGAAGCGCTTCTGGAGAGCGGACAGCGGCTGACGGTCGGAAGCACGACGCTGGAGGTCGTGAGCGGCGCCAGTCGCGACGAGCGGGCCGAAGGCGGATCCGCCTGGCGCCGGCGCAACCGCAAGGAGGCAGGGCGCCAGCAGAGCGTTCCGGCCGCGGTGTCGCGTCGACTCCCGGCGGCGGTCGAGCGACCCGCGAGTCCGGGGGAGGTCTCTGAAGAGACCGTGCCGCCGGTTGCGCGCGGGCGGCCGTCGCCGTCGTTCGGCCGGCCAGCGGCGAATCCAGCGAGCGTGCTCGACGGGAACGCGGCCCGCGCGATCGACCCGGAGCTGACGGTTGCCGAGGGCGGTCCCGCCTGGCGGTACCGGTCCGTGCTGGACCTGCCGCCCACGTCACGGGCGATCGCGCAGCTCAAGGATGTCGCGACCCGGTTTCTCGCCGACGACCTGCCCGAAGCGCTCCGTCCGACGCCGACCGAGAAGAGGCTGCAGGTCGCGCTCGTCTGGGGCGCCGACCAGCTCCTCGACGTGAGAGACGTCTTGCCAGGAGAAGCGCTGACGGTCGGCGAGGGGCCTCTCGCTGACCTTTCGGTCTCGGGCGTGCCGGATGCGCTGCCTTTCGTGCGGCCCGCCGGCGACGGCTTTCGGCTGCTCGTCCCGCACCTCGCGCGGATGCAGGTGCGGCGTGACGGGCGCGACTACTCCGGCGATCGCCTCGAAGCGCTTCGCGGCGCGAGCTCGGTCGAGGTGCCGGTCAGGGGAACCGCTCTCGCACTCGAGCTCGACGATCGGGTCACCGTCGAGATCGGGACTCAACGCCTGATTGCCCGGTACACGAGGCCGCAGGTCTCGACGAAGCGCCCGTGGGTCGAGCGAATCGACATCGGCTTCGTCTCGTCGCTGCTCATGCTGCTGCTCGTCGGCGTCGCGTTCCAGCGGATGATCGCGATCACCTCGTTCTCCGATTTCGGTCTGACCGACGACCTGCTGCGCCACCAGCAGCAGTTCGCGAGGTACGTTGCGCAGGCGCTGCCACCGACGCGCTTCCAGCCGCTTTCGCCCGCGCCCGAGGGGGCTAAGGCGCCCGGTGAACGGAGGCGGCTAGGCAGACCGGAAGCGGTGGAGCTGAACGCCGCGCCGGGGAAGCAAGGCGCGCCGGTCATCGACCTGAACAAGCGCGAGAGGGACTTCGAAAGAGTCAAGAACTCTGGGCTCGTCGCGGTTCTCCTGCACGACCACGCGGGACCGGTCGGCAGCGTGTTCGGACCCGACGGGATCGACCTGGGCAACAACCCCGACATGGGTGGAACCGACGCGACGGCCGGCAGCGGCGACCAGAACGGCCTGTGGGGGATGACGCCCCGCGGCGGCGGCTCGGGCGGCGGCGGACCGGCTTGGAGCATCGGCGACCTCGACGGCCATGGCGACGGACCCGGTCGCTACCGGCTCGGCGTCGGCAACGGCGTCGGCAACGGCGTCAAGCCGCAGACGCGATTTCGGCACGGCAAGATCACGGTCCAGCCCGGCCTGACCGCCGGCGAGGTCGGGCGCATCGTCCGGCGCCACTGGAACGAGATGAAATATTGCTACGAAAAGGAATTGGCCCGGGATCCGAACCTGGCGGGCACCGTGCAGCTCGAATGGGTGATCAACCCGGTCGGTTTCGTGGCGAGCGCGAGGACCGGCGAGTCGACGCTGAACGACGCCACCGCCGAGGCTTGCATGCTGGCGAACGTGCGCCGCTGGAAGTTCCCCCCGCCGCGCGGGGGCGGAACGGTGCAGGTGACCTATCCGTTCAGCTTCGAGAGCGAGTAGCCCCGGTCGGGCGTCCGGCAGTCGTTCGGAGGACGCCCGAAGGACCGTTGGGGGTAGAGCGCATCCGCTCCTGTCATGCGGAAGCGAATGCGCTCTGCCGTTGCGCTCAGGCTCGGCGATGACGCTGCCGGTCGGCCAGCCAGGCGAGCAGAAGCGGCGCCGCTTGACGACAAGGAAGGCGAAAGCGCTTCTCCCCACCGTCAGAGCGCGACCGCTAGCCCCGCCGGCCCTTGGCCTCGAGCGCGGCCCGTCCGGCCTCGATCAGCGCCTTGACCTTGGCGCCGCCGGCCTTGCCGATTTCCCGGTAGAACTCCTTGCCACGCGTCTTCTTGGCGGCCGTTCCACGCGACTTGGTCGCGGTCTTGTGGGGGGCCGGCTTCGCTGCGGGCTTCTTCTTCGGCATCGCGATGCTCTCCAGGTGCGCTAGCACCTTGCTGGGGGAAACGAACGACGCATGCTAGCACGCTGAACAGAGCGTGCACGTCTTTTTCTTCAAGCCCCTCGGCACCCCCGCCACCCGGCGTGCGACGGGGACTGACAGTGGACCCCCCGAGCGGGACCGATGCCGCCTATTTCACGGCTGAAACGGCCTCGGGAGCGGTGCCGCCTGCCGAGGGGGGCTGGATGACCGCCAGAGGCGAGAAACAGCGGCGGGATCGCGCGACGATCCCACCGCTCGGCGCCTGTCCCGCCGCGATCGCGCCGGCCGCCGGAGGCGGGCGCCCACGGCGACGCTCGACAGCGGTGCTGGCCAGCGGCAGGGTGAGCGGGCGGCAACGTCCTTCTCGCCGTCGCGACCTTCGAGGCGCTTGCCCGGCTCGGCCACCGGCCGCAACGTCTGATCGGCCGGGCGGACGTCTCGGGGGGGAATGGGCGTTGAGCCGAACAGAGTACTACCGCGTTCTCGCGACGGCTCTCCCGCCCGCACGGCTGGGCGAGGCGGCCTTGCGGCGGGCGAGGCGGACGGCGGTGCGGCGGCTGGCTGGGATGGCGTGGGGGGCAGGACGGGTGCCGGACCTCGTGCGCGCGCTCGCGCTGAGCTCGGCGGACGAGTTGGCGGGGCGGCTGCGAGGGACGCGGGCAGCGCGCGGCCCGCTGGAGCCCAACGAGGTTCCGACCGCGCGCGACTTGCTCGACCGGCACCTGCCGGAGCACGCGCAGGCCGTGGTCGAGCGGGCGGACCGCATCCTCGCCGGCGAGCTGTGGCTCTTCGGCGCGTGGAGGCCGCACGCGCGCGGAGAGCTGGTCCCGGGAGTCGCCGCCGTCGACTGGACGCGCGACCCGTTGAGCGGGACCGCTGCCGTCGAGGAGAGCGCCACCGTCCGCCGAAAGGGCGGCCGGGAGGCATCGGTCCAGCCGCGGGATAGGACCTCTTGGGCGCCCCTCCTCCGGCCGGACCCGCGGTCGATCTGGGAGGCGGGGCGGCTCGCCCACGTGCTGTGGCTGGCGCAGGCGGACGTGGTGCAGGGGTTCTTCGGGACCGAACGCTCGCGCGGCGCTCGGGAGCCGGGCCTCTACGCGCGGGCGCTGGCGCTGCACGTGCGCGATTTCGTCGCCACCCAGCCGGTCGGCGCGGCCCCCCACTGGACCTCCCCGATGGAGGTGGCGCTGCGGGCGATTCACCTGGCGCTGGCGCTGCTCTACGTGCGCACGTCGCCGGAGCTCGACGCGACCTTCCTCGTCGAGGCGGCCGAGGCGCTCTGGCAGCACGGCCGCTTCCTCGCTCTCGAGCTCGAAGACGGGCAAGCGGTGCCCGGGAACCACCTGCTCGCGGACCTCGCGGGCTTGAGCGTGCTGGGTCTTGCGTTCCCGGAGCTGCCAGGCGCCCTCCGATGGAGGGCGAAAGCGCTGCCGGCCTTCGGCGAGGCGCTTCTCCGGCAGACGAGCGCGGACGGGTTCGCGTTCGAGGCGTCGCTTCCCTACCACCGGTTCGCGACCGAGTTGGGGCTCGTCGTGCAGGCGCTGGCGCGTCGCCAGGGAACGGGGCTCGGGCCCGACGCCCTCGCGCGGTTGTGGAAGATGGCGGGCGTGATCGAGCGGGCGACGCTTGCCGACGGGCGGCTCGCGAACCTCGGCGACAACGACTCGTCGCATGCGTTCCTGGTCGAGCCGCGGGCCGCGCTGGACGGCTCGCAGGTGGTCGCGCTGGCGGCGGGCCTGGGGGCGCCGGTCCTGCCGAGCGGCATCGCTCCCGAGTCGCTTTGGATCGGCGGGCTGGCAGGCTTGCGGAGGAATCTGGCGGTCCTGTCGGAGCCCGACCGCCGGCGTCCGGGCGCGCGATCGTTCCAGGCCGACGGGCTCGTGGTGCTGGACGACGGTCGCGGGCGCAGCGCCACCTTGTGGGCCGGCGCCAACGGCCAGCGGGGCTTGGGTGGTCACGCGCACAACGACAAGCTCGCTTGCGAAGTCTGCCTCGGCGGCCGGCGGCTGGTGATCGACCCGGGCTGTCCGGTCTACCTGGGCGATCCCGAAGAGCGGGATCGCTACCGTTCGACGCGAGCGCACCCGACCCTCAGCGTCGACGGGATGGAGCAGGCGCCGCTGCCGCACGGGGCGCCCTTCCTCCTTCCCGAGGGGGCGGGGGCGAAGCTCATCGAGGTCGGCTCGGACCACGCGGCCGGCGAGCATCGCGGCTACGCCCGGCTGCGGCCGGGGGCGATTCATCGTCGAGAGGTAGCGCTCCCGCCCGGCATGCCGGCGGTGGTGGTGACGGACCGGCTGGTCGGGGAGGGCGCGCACGTGGCGGAGATCGTCTGGCCGCTCGCTTGGCGCGAGGTCGCGCTGCGGGAGCCGACCGTCGAGGAGCGCGCGGTTCTCCAAGCCCTGGAAGCGCTGCCGGTAGGCGAAGGGCGGTTCGGCTCGGAGCGGGTGGCGGTGCTGTCGGAAGCGGGCAGGGCGGTAGCGCTTCTGGCCTTCGCGTCGGAGGCGCCGTTCGAGCTGACCTTGGTCGAGAGCACCTACTCGGTCGGCTACGGCGAGCGCGAATGCGGGCGGATCTTGCGGGTGACGGTGCGGGCGCAGCTTCCGATTGCCGTCACGAGCGTGCTGGTGGCGCTCGTCCCTCGGCTGCCCTCCGGGTGAACGGCTCGTGCGGTCGGCGCGTCTTGCGGGGACCGCTTCGAAATCGGACGGGTTCTGGCTTTGTGGCCTGCTGCGCCGACGAGTGGCAGCACCGTTTCCCTGGGGCACACGGTCGGTGGTCGGTGAGCATCGTCGGCACTTGCGCGCGGGAGGCGGGCGTTCCCACCTTTTTCGCGCTCGGCGCGGGCGGCGTCGAAGCTCGAAGACACAGGGCTTGGAGAACGGGGGAGAGGCGATGTTGGGTCGTCCGGAGATGGCGGAGCTGATGGCGAAGATCGAGCGCCGTCAAGCGCGGGTCGGGGTGGTGGGCTTGGGGTACGTGGGCCTGCCGCTGGCGCTGACGTTCGGCGAGGCGGGGTTTGCGACGCTCGGGGTGGACGTCGACGCGCGCAAGATCGAGTCGCTCGGGCGGGGCGAGAGCTACCTGAAGACCATCGAGAGCAAGCGCCTTCTGAGCGCGAACGAGACGCGGCGGTTCGAGTTCTCCTCGGACCTCGCGCATCTCGCGCAGGCGGACGCGATTCTCATCTGCGTGCCGACGCCGCTGACGGAGGAGCGCGAGCCGGACATGCGGTTCATCGTCAGCTCGTCGGAGGCGGTGGCGCGGGTGCTCCGGCCGGGGCAGCTCGTGGTGCTGGAGAGCTCGACCTGGCCGGGCACGACGCGCGAGGTGGTCAAGCCGATTCTGGAGCGGACGGGGCTGACGGCGGGCGTCGACTTCTATCTCGCGTTCAGCCCCGAGCGAGAGGACCCGGGCAACCCGAGCTTCGAGACCCGGACCATCCCGAAGATCGTGGGCGGCTACACGCCGCAGTGCCTGGCGCACGCGCAGAAGCTGTACGAGAGCGCTCTCGAGCGGGTGGTGCCGGTCAGCTCGCTGGAGGTGGCGGAGCTGGCGAAGCTGCAGGAGAACATCTTCCGCTCGGTGAACATCGCTCTCGTCAACGAGCTGAAGAAGCTGTGCCACCGGATGGGCCTCGACGTGTTCGAAGTGATCGACGCGGCGGCGACCAAGCCCTTCGGGTTCCTGCCGTTCTACCCGGGCCCGGGGCTCGGCGGGCACTGCATTCCCATCGACCCGTTCTACCTGACGTGGAAGGCGCGGCAGTTCGACTTCGCGACGCGGTTCATCGAGCTCGCGGGCGAAATCAACACCAGCATGCCCTACTACGTGGTGCACAGGACGCTCGAGGCGATGAGCCGGCGCGGCCGGGCGCTCAAGGGCGCGAACGTGCTGGTGGTCGGCCTCGCGTACAAGAAGAACATCGACGACGTGCGCGAAAGCCCCTCGTTCCGGATCATCGAGCTCCTGGAAGAGGAGGGCGCGCTCGTCTCGTACCACGACCCGTACGTGCCCAAGACGCACCGCATGCGGCACCACGACGTGAAGCTGACGAGCCTCGACCTGACGCCGGACCTCCTCGAGACCATCGACTGCGCGATCATCTGCACCGACCACGACGCGATCGACTACGACCTGCTGGTCGAGACGCTCCCGCTGGTGGTCGACACGCGCAACGCGACCCGGCACGTGCGTGGGGAGAAGTCGAACGTCGTGCAGGCGTGAACGAGGCGCCGTCGGCGGTTGGCTGGCGTTCCGTCCACACGACCAGACCGATCGGTCCGATCACGGCTGAACGGCTAGCTCCTTCGTTCGTGCGCGCGCAGCGACTCGACGACCTGCGGCAGGACCGTGGCGACCTCGTCGATTTCAGCGGCGGTGTTCTCGGGTCCCAAGCTGAGCCGCAGCGCTCCTCGTGACCATTCGGGCAGGACGCCCATCGCGCCGAGGACGCCGCTCGGCTCCAGGGTGCCGGAGTTGCAGGCGCTGCCGCCGGAGGCGCAGATGCCCTTCAAGTCGAGCGCCATCAGGAGCGCCTCGCTCCCGACGCCGCGAAAGCACAGGTGCAGCGTGTGCGCGAGCTTCGGCGCGCCGTCGGCGGTGACGCGCACGTCGGGAACCGCCTGAAGGATTCGTTCGCGCAGGCGGGCGGCGAGGGCGGTCACCCGGGCGTTCGTCTCTTCGAGAGCGCTCAAGGCGAGCTGCGCCGCTGCCGCCAAGCCGACAATGCCCGCGACGTTCTCGGTGCCCACCCGCAACCCCCGTTCCTGGTGCCCGCCGGTCAGGAGCGGTTCCAGGGAGCGCCCGCGGCGGAGGAAGAGCGCTCCCGTCCCCTTGGGGCCCCCCAGCTTGTGCGCGCTCAGGCTCAAGAGGTCGACCGGCAGCCGCGACAGGTCGAGCGGCACCTTCCCGAACGCCTGCACCGCGTCGACGTGCAGCGGCACCCCGCGCTCGTGACACAAGAGCCCCAGCTTCTCGATGGGGAAGAGGACGCCCGTCTCGTTGTTCGCCGCCATCGCCGAGACGAGCGCGGTGCCCGGGGTGAGCGCGCGGTCGACCGCGTCCCAGTCGAGCGCGCCCCTCCCGTCGACCGGCAGCTCGACGACATCGCTGCCGCTCTTCTTCAGCGCTCTCGCGGTGTCTAGGACCGCCGGGTGCTCGACTCGGGTCACGACCAGGCGTTGTCCCGGCCGCACGGTGCCGCGCAGGGCGAGGTTGTCGGCCTCCGTTCCGCCGGAGGTGAACAGGAGCTCTTCCGGTTCGCACGAGAGCAGCCGGGCCACGTCCTCGCGCGCGTCGTCGACCGCGGCGCGGGCGCGCTGGCCGAGGCGATGGACGCTCGAGGGGTTTCCGTGCTCGCCGGAGAGGAACGGCAGCATCCGTTCGAGGACGGCGGGGTGGACGGGGGTGGTCGCGTTGTGGTCGAGGTAGATCATCTTCGCGAGCGTAACTGAATCGGCGCTTCGACGGTCGCGTCGAAGGGCTTGACGGCGGCGGGTCGCCCTTGGCAAAACCGCCGGTCCTGGCGCAGGGCGCCTCGGGATGGGAGCAAGCATGCGGCGGATCTCGTTGTTCGGTCTTTGCCTGTTGGCGGCGCTGGCGCTGGCGTGCACCGCGCGCGCGAACGTGTCCTCGAAGCTGTACGACCTTTCCTTCTCCGCGCCGAAAAAGGTCGCCCGCGGGGGGCACGGCCGACTCTCGGTGAAGATTACCCCGAAGAACGGCGGCGAGATCCACGGCGGCGCTCCAGCCAAGCTGAAGCTGTCCAGCACGACGCAGCTCAAGCTGGCGAAGGAGACGCTCGGGAACGCCGACATGAAGCTGCAAGGCGGGAACGCCTCGTTCGAGGTGCCGTTCACCGCGGTCTCGCGCGGACGAGCGAAGATCGACGGCGACCTGTCGTTCTTCATTTGCACGGCGAAGAGCTGCGCTCGGCAGGAGTGGAAGCTGTCGACACCCGTCCGGGTCCGTTAGTGCGCGTCGTGTACGGCCGGCATCCGGTCGAGGCGCTGCTCGAAGCTCGGCCGCATGAGGCGCGTCGCCTCTTCGCTGGCGACGGCGCCTCGCCGCGCGCGCTCGAGCTCGCCCGCCTCGCGAAGGTGCCGGTCGAGCGCGTGCGGGCGGACCGCCTCCAGGCCCTCGCGAAGACTACGCACCATCAGCTCCTCGTCGCCGAGGCGGAGGACCTGCCGAACGCCGAGGTCGAAGACCTCGTCCCGGCCGATGCGCCCGCCCTGGTGCTCGCCCTCGACTCGGTGCAGGACCCGCACAACCTGGGCGCGCTCGTCCGGTCGGCGGAATGCTTCGGCGCGACCGGCGTCGTCTTCCCGCAGGACCGCTCGGCGCCCCTTTCCGCTGTGGCCGCCAAGGCCTCGGCCGGCGCCGTCGAACGCCTTGCGCTCGCGAAGGTGGTGAACCTCGCCCGCGCGCTCGTCGAGCTCAAGGAGCTCGGCGCCTGGGTGGTCGGCCTCGCGTCGGAGGGACCGGAAGCGCTCCCGGAGGTCGACCTGACCGGCCCGGTGGTCCTGGTCGTCGGCGCGGAAGGGGAAGGCTTGCGGCCCCTCGTGCGGCGGACGTGCGACCGGCTGGCGCGGCTTCCGCTGGTCGGCCGGACGGGCTCGCTCAACGCGTCGGTCGCCGGCGGAATCGCCCTCTACGAGGCGTTCACCCAGCGGGCGAGGCGCCGGGCGAAATGAAGCTTGACTTCGCCGAGCGAACCGAGTAAAAGGCGGCCCCCTTTCGGGCGTGCGTGCTCGAGCGCGGCCCGAAGAGCGGTTTGAAAACAAGAAGAACGGTGTTCGCGAGGTGTCTTCTCTTCGCGCGCGGCGGTCCTCGAGGCCTTTCGCTCTCGCCCTCTCCAGCTCGACGCTCGTCTTTCTTAGGAGCGCTGCTGGTTTCCTGGAGGGCTGGTGTAGCTCAGACGGTAGAGCAGCTGCCTTGTAAGCAGCAGGTCGCGGGTCCGAGTCCCGCCGCCAGCTCCAGCGCCCGAGAAGAGCGCGTTCGAACAGAGGAGGGGTGCCCGAGCGGCCAAAGGGAGCAGACTGTAAATCTGCCGGGCCATGCCCTACGGTGGTTCGAATCCACCCCCCTCCACCACCAAGCGGGAATAGCTCAGTTGGCAGAGCGTCAGCCTTCCAAGCTGAATGTCGCGGGTTCGAATCCCGTTTCCCGCTCCAGCGTTCCGCTTCGAAGAAGGGCGGCGAAGGCTGCCGTCGCCACGCAGGAGAAGAGGCGACGGGCCCCTCGGGGGCCCCCACAGAGAAAGAGGGCCTTCCTAGCTCAGTCGGTAGAGCGCGTCCTTGGTAAGGACGAGGTCACCAGTTCAATCCTGGTGGAAGGCTCCACTTCTTCTTCGTCTTGCGACGGTGGCCCAAAGGTCGGCCGCTTCTCTTTTCAGGACGGCTCTTCGACGGGCGGGCCGGAGGCGACAAGGTGGACAAGGGGCGGTTCGAGCGGCGCAAACCCCACGTCAACGTGGGGACCATCGGCCACGTGGACCACGGCAAGACGACGCTGACGTCGGCCATCACCAAGGTCCTGGCGAAGAAGGGCCAGGCCCAGTTCATCGCCTACGACCAGATCGATCGGGCCCCGGAGGAACGAGCGCGCGGCATCACCATCGCCACCGCCCACGTCGAGTACGAGACCCGGACGCGGCATTACGCGCACGTCGACTGCCCCGGCCACGTCGACTACATCAAGAACATGATCACCGGGGCGGCCCAGATGGACGGGGCGATTCTGGTGGTCAGCGCCGCCGACGGCCCGATGCCGCAGACCCGGGAGCACGTCCTGCTCGCGCGCCAGGTCGGCGTCAGCCACCTGGTGGTCTACCTGAACAAGGTGGACCTCCTCGACGACCCGGAGCTCGAAGGGCTGGTCGAGGTCGAGGTCCGGGAGCTCCTGGACGAGTACCGCTTCCCGGGCGAGAGGACGCCCATCGTCCCCGGGAGCGCGCTCAAGGCGCTCGAAGGGGACGAGAGCGCTCTCGGGGAGGGTTCGATCTGGGCGCTGATGGACGCGCTCGACCGGTTCGTCCCCGTCCCGGAGCGGGCGACGGACAAGCCGTTCCTGATGCCGGTGGAGGACGTGTTCACCATCGCCGGGCGGGGGACGGTGGCGACCGGGCGCATCGAGCAGGGGTGCGTGAAGGTGGGCGACCCGGTGGAGATCGTGGGCCTCCGGCCGACGAAGCAGGCGGTGGTGACCGGGGTGGAGATGTTCCGCAAGGTCCTGGACGAGGGCCGGGCGGGAGACAACGTGGGGACGCGGCTTACCGGGGTCGGGCGCGAGGAGCTCCTGCGGGGGCAGGTCCTCTGCCAGCCGGGCACCCTGACGCCGCACACGCGTTTTTCGGCGCAGGTGTACGCGCTGGCGAAGGAGGAAGGCGGGCGGCACACGCCGTTCTTCAGCGGGTACCGGCCGCAGTTCTACTTCCGGACCGCCGACGTGACGGGGCAGGTGACGCTCCCGGCCGGGGTGGAGATGGTGATGCCGGGCGACAGCGTGGCGGTGGAGGTGGAGCTGCGGGCGCCGGTGGCGATGGAAGGGGAGCTGCGGTTCGCCGTCCGGGAAGGCGGGCACACGGTGGGCAGCGGGGTGGTGGTCGAGGTCGCTTGAGGTTCTGGGGCTTTGGCGGTGCTCGAAGGAGGGGTAGCTCTCCTGCTCGACGTGAGCGGTGCCGCTGTCAGAGGAGAGGTGGAGGATGATCCGGTCGATCGTGACGCTCGAGTGTACGGTCTGCAAGAACCGCAACTACTCGACGACCAAGAACAAGCGCACCACCCCGGACAAGCTGCAGTTCTCGAAGTTTTGCAACACGTGCCGCAAGCACACGGTCCACAAGGAGGCGAAGTAGGCGGCTGTCGACGGGCAGTGTTCGGCCTCGCGGACCGGCTTGGGATGGACGCGGCCCGTCGCGGTCGACTAGGCTGCCGGCCGGCGGGTCGGGCCGGACGTCGAGAACGAGCTCTTAGGCCAGTAGCTCCAACGGTAGAGCAGCGGTCTCCAAAACCGCGTGTTGGGGGTTCGAATCCCTCCTGGCCTGCCACTGTTCGACCGGCGGCGAGCGCGCCTGTTTCGGCGCGGGAATGCGTCCGCCGGGGCCGGTCGTTCTGGACCGACCGGCGCCTGTCGCGCGCAAGCGTGAGGGGCGTGCTCGGGGGAGCGAGCGGCAAGGGGAAGACCCGCCCCGAAGGGAGGGGCGGCAGCCTCGTGAAGGAGCCTTGGTGTCCACGCAGCGCATCCTGCTCTTCAGCTACATCCTCCTCGGGTGGCTCGTCGCGGTCACCCTGGGGAATCTGCTCGACAGCTTGTTCTCCGGCGTGAACGCGCTCGGGCCGTTGAACCACACGGTCTTCGGCCTCGCGGGGGTGACGTACGCGACGGTGGTCGGCTACGCGGTGGCGCTGGGGCTGGTCATCTATTCGTGGAAGAGCCCGAAGGTGCGGCAGCCGGCGACCCAGGTGGTGGAGGAGCTGTCGCGGGTCTCCTGGCCGACCTTCGCCGAGACCCGGCAGGCGACCTGGGCGGTGATCATCGCGACGTTGATCTGCGCGGTGCTGCTCGGCCTGTTCGACTACGGTTGGGGGGCGGTGACCCAGAAGCTCTACAACCCTTAGAGCGCGAGAGACCGGGCTCGCCGGCGGGGCGGTGGGCTGAAGCGCTCCCGGCGGACGGCGGCGCAGCCGTTACCCGAATCGAAGGCGCGTCTCGAGCGCCGTGCTTGGCGGAGTTCTTCCAGATGGCGAAGAAGTGGTACGTCGTCCACACCTACTCGGGGTTCGAGAACAAGGCGAAGAAGTCGCTGGAGGAGCGGATCAAGCTGGAGAGCCTCGGCGACTCCTTCGGGGAAGTGATGATCCCGATGGAGAACGTGGTGGAGATGGTGAAGGGGGAGAAGCGCACGAGCAAGCGCAAGTTCTTCCCCGGCTACATCCTGGTGCAGATGGAGATGAACGACCGCACCAAGCACCTCGTCAAGAACACCCCGAAGGTGACCGGCTTTCTCGGGGGCGACCCGTTGAACCCGATGCCGGTCTCCGAGGCGGAGATCGCCCGGCTGACGACGCAGGTGCAGGAGGGCACGGCGGCGCCCAAGCCGAAGGTGCAGTTCGCGGAGGGGGACAACGTCCGGGTGATCGACGGGCCCTTCTCCAACTTCAACGGGATGGTGGAGGAGGTCCAGGCGGACAAGGGCAAGGTCCGGGTGCAGATCAGCATCTTCGGGCGGGCGACCCCGGTCACCCTGGACTTCATGCAGGTCGAAAAAACGTAACGATTCCGGGCACTTATCCGTTCGCTTGACTTTCGTCCGCGGGCGGGGTAGAGGCGTCGGCCCCATTTCGGGGGAGACGCCCTTCGCGCTGGACAGTAGCCCTTCTTTTCAAAGAGGTTCGGAGCCACCATGAAGAAAGTCACCGGCCAGGTCAAGCTGCAGCTTCCCGCGGGGAAGGCGAACCCCTCGCCGCCCGTCGGTCCGGCGCTGGGGCCGCACGGCGTCAACATCATGGAGTTCTGCAAGCAGTTCAACGCAGCCACCCAGGCGGCGATGAAGGAGCAGCTCATCATCCCGGTGGTGATGACCATCTACTCCGACCGGTCCTTCACCCTCCAGTTCAAGACCCCGCCGGCGAGCGTCTTGTTGAAGAAGGCGTGCGGGCTGCACACCGAGAAGAAGAAGGGCTCGGGAGCGCACAAGCCCGGCAAGGAGAAGGTGGGGCAGGTGTCGCGCGCGAAGCTCGAGGAGATCGCGAAGACGAAGCTGCCGGACATGACGGCCGGGTCGCTGGAGGCGGCGATGAAGTCGGTCGCCGGCACCGCGCGGTCGATGGGCATCGACATCGTCGAGTAGGAAGGCGTCGGTCAGTGACTGCACCGCACCGCTCCTGGTCCAGTGGAGCGGTGGCGGCTTGCAGGAGCGAGGCGGGGCGGCGGAAGCGGTTTCGTCCCTTTTTCTCGCGAGGAGGAGCGAGCGATGGCGAAGGCGGGCAAGAAGGTCGTGGCGGCGAAAGGGAAGGTCGACCGGCAGAAGCGCTACTCCGTCGAGGAAGCGGTGAAGCTCGTCAAGTCGCTCTCCGGCCGGAAGTTCGACGAGAGCGTGGACGTCGCGTTGAACCTGGGGGTGGACCCGAAGCACGCGGACCAGATGGTGCGCGGGGCGGTGGTGCTGCCGCACGGCATCGGCAAGACGGTCAAGGTGGCGGTCTTCGCCAAGGGAGAGAAGGCGAAGGAAGCGGAGGCGGCGGGCGCGGACGTGGTGGGCGCCGAGGACCTGGCGCAGAAAATCCAGGGCGGCTTCCTCGACTTCGACAAGACGGTGGCGACCCCGGACCTGATGGGGGTGGTCGGCCGGCTGGGCAAGGTGCTGGGGCCCCGGGGGCTGATGCCGAACCCGAAGCTCGGGACGGTGACGCAGGACGTGGGTCGGGCGGTGCGGGAGGCGAAGGCCGGCAAGGTCGAGTACCGGGTGGAGAAGGCGGGCATCGTCCACGCGCCGGTGGGGAAGGTCTCGTTCCCCGAGGAGAGCCTGCGAGACAACCTGAACGCGCTCATCGAGAGCGTGATGAAGGCGAAGCCGTCGGGCGCGAAGGGGACGTACCTGAAGGGCGCGTCGCTGTCGACCACGATGGGCCCCGGCGTCCGGCTCGACGCGGTCGCCATCTCGGCGGCGCACCGGTAGCGGGAGGCGGGAGAAGACAGGCGCGGGCTCTCGAGTGCCCGCGGTTCGAGCGAAGGGCCGGCTGCGCTGCGCGACCGAACGAACGGTCCTTCAGGTTCTTTTCGACATCCTGGTCCAAGACAGCAGGTCCGCTCCGCTGTCCTCGACGCGAAGGCCGTGCGGGCCCCGGGTTTCCGGGGCGGCCGTCGTCGCGAGTGGCGGAGGGTCAAACGGGAGCTCTTTCGGCCTGCCGAGACACCTTGCGGGAACTTTCGCCCTCGTCGAAGAACGGCTGGCGAGGTCGTGGTCTTTGGGTTTTCGCCTTGGCCAGGGTAAGCCGGAGGGCTCTAGCTGCCCTTTCGGCGCAACCACGCCGCGGCGGCGCTCCAGGAGGGGCATCGCCGCGAGACGGCCAAGGAAGGAGGTGACGGACAGGATGAACAGGACCGAAAAGGAAGCGACCGTTCAGGCGCTGCACGAGAAGCTGGCGAAGGCGACCTTCGTCGCGGCGGTCTCCTTCACGAAGCTCGACGCGCTTTCCACAGTCGAGCTGCGCAAGGGGATGCGCGGCGCGGGCGTCGACTACCAGGTGGTGAAGAACACCCTGGCCAAGTTGGCGGCGAAGGGGACGGCGGCGGAGCGGCTCGAGCAGGAGCTCGAGGGGCCGGTCGCGATGGCCATCGGCTATGGCGACATGGTGCAGTCGGCGAAGACGCTGACCGAGCTGTTCAAGAAGGCGCCGGAAGGCTCGGTGACCATCAAGAAAGCGGTGGCGGAGAAGGAGACCTTCGACCAGAAGGGGGTCGAGGCGCTCTCCAAGCTGCCGGGGCTGCCGGAGACCCGGGCGATGCTCCTCAGGCTCGTCTCGACGCCGGCGACGCAGATCGCGCGGATTCTCGCGACCCCGGCGCAGCAGCTCGCGCGGGCGATTCAGCTCCACAGCGAGAGCGAGGAGAAGGCGGCGGCATAGGGACGGGCTTTTCTTGTCGAACAGGGACGGGCTTGGCTCTTCGCGAGCGAGCGGGAGCGAGCCCGAGCGAAAAACGAACTCTTGGCCGCAAAGCGTGGAGGACCTCGAGGATGAGGTCGAGGCGGCGGCCGCGAAAAAGAAGTGGAGAGATAGAGATGGCGGACTTGAACGCGATCGTGGACAGCCTGAGCAGCCTCACCCTGATGGAGGCGGCAACGCTCGTCAGGCAGCTCGAGGAGAAGTGGGGCGTCTCGGCGGCGGCACCGGTGGCGGTGGCGGCGGCGGGCGGGGCGGCGCTGGCGGCGGCGGTCGAGGAGCAGACCGAGTTCACCGTGATCCTGGCGGCGGTCGGCGAGAAGAAGATCAACGTGATCAAGGAAGTGCGGACGATCACCGGCCTTGGCTTGAAGGAGGCGAAGGACCTGGTCGAGGGCGCGCCCAAACCGGTCAAGGAGGGCGTGAACAAGGAAGAGGCGGAGAAGCTGAAGAAGCAGCTCACCGACGTCGGCGCGACGGTGGAGATCAAGTAGCGGACAAGAGAGGCGGGCAGCCCGGCGGCCGAACGCAGCGCTGGGCTGTTCGCCGGCTCTTGACGAGTGGTTCGGGGCGGGTGGTGCCGGGGAGTCTGCCCGCGAAGAGGGCATCGGGTTGCGCGGGCGAATTTCGCCCGATAGGAAGGATGGCAGGACCCGAGAAGCCGAGAGCCGGGTCGAATTTCCCCGAAGAGGAGCGAGAATCAGTCGCAAACGCCCGAAGCAGAAGGCTCGCGTTTGGCGGGAGGGCGAGACGCGGGTTCTTCGTGAGCAGGACGTC
Organism: Myxococcales bacterium; assembly: GCA_021787845.1. Lineage (GTDB taxonomy): Bacteria > Myxococcota > Myxococcia > Myxococcales > JAJYLH01 > JAJYLH01. The sequence continues at coordinate 25,681 of JAJYLH010000002.1, forward strand.
ACGGGGCCGACGGCGCTCCTGAAGAGGAGAGCCGTGGGGTTCGTGACTCTTTCGCGTTTTTGAAGCCGCACGGGCACGACCAGGAAGCTTGGCCGGGGCCGCTCTTCGTAGGAGCGGTCCCGGGGAGCGAAGCCGGCGAAGGACGAAAGGGAGCCTTGCCGGGACCCCAGGGGCTCTTGCGCACGAGAGCCCTCGTCTCTTTGGAGAGACCGCCACATGGCGACGACGATCCAGAACAACTTCCGCATCCGCCGTTCCTTCGCGAAGATTCCGAAGGCCATCGACATCCCCAACCTGATCGACATCCAGAAGTCGTCGTACCGGCAGTTCCTGCAGGAGGATGTCGCCCCGGAGCAGCGAGCGGACATCGGCTTGCAGGGCGTGTTCAAGAGCGTCTTCCCGATCAAGGACTTCAACGAGACGAGCTCGCTCGAGTTCGTGAGCTACCACCTGGAGAAGCCGAAGTACGACATCGACGAGTGCCACCAGCGGGGGATGACGTTCTCGGCGCCGATCAAGGTGGTGGTGCGGCTCGTGGTCTGGGACAAGGACGAGTCGACGGGCGCGCTGTCGATTCGGGACGTCAAGGAGCAGGAGGTCTACTTCGGCGAGATTCCGCTGATGACTCCGAACGGGACGTTCATCATCAACGGGACGGAGCGGGTGGTGGTCAGCCAGCTCCACCGGAGCCCGGGCGCCTTCTTCGACCACGACAAGGGCAAGAGCCACTCGTCGGGCAAGCTCCTCTACACGGCGCGGATCATCCCCTACCGCGGCTCCTGGGTGGACTTCGAGTTCGACCACAAGGACCTGCTCTACGTGCGCATCGACCGGCGGCGCAAGATGCCGGCGACAGTGCTCCTGCGGGCCCTGGGCGGGGTGCCCGACACGAGCAAGAAGAACCCGCTGGAGTTCAAGGGCGGGACCGAAGAGATTCTGAACACCTACTACAAGACCGAGACGATTCAGCTCCACGGCCGGGGCAAGTACGAGAAGGTCATCGACCTGGACCTCTTGCTCAACCAGCGGGCGACCCGGGACATCAAGAACCCGAAGACGAGCGAGGTGATCGTCAAGAAGAACCGGAAGTTCAGCAAGGGCGCGATCAAGAAGATCGAGCAAGCGAAGATCAAGACGCTGCCGGTCGACCCGGAGGAGCTCTTCGGGTCTTCGTCGCAGCCGGCGAAGGTGGTCGCGCACGACATCGTCGACGAGGCGACGGGCGAGGTCCTGGTCGAGTGCAATGAGGACGTGACCGAGGAGAAGCTCGAGCTCCTGCGCGAGAAGGGCGTCAACGAGCTGCAGATCCTCTTCATCGACAACCTGAACGTGGGGCCGTTCCTGCGCAACACGTTGATGGTCGACAAGGTGCAGACGCCGGAAGAGGCGATTCTGGAGATCTACAAGCGGCTGCGGCCGGGCGACCCGCCGACGATGGAGACGGCGACGAACCTCTTCGTCAACCTCTTCTTCAACGCGGAGCGCTACGATCTCTCCAAGGTCGGCCGGCTCAAGCTGAACTACCGCTTCGGCATCGAAGAGCCGCTCGAGATGTCGATTCTGACCAAGCGCGACGTCATCGAGGTCATCCGCTATCTCATCGACCTGAAGAACGGCAAGGGGGAAATCGACGACATCGACCACCTGGGCAACCGCCGGGTGCGGGCGGTGGGCGAGCTCTTGGAAAACCAGTACCGCATCGGCCTCGTCCGGATGGAGCGGGCGATCAAGGAGCGGATGAGCCTGCAAGAGATCGAGACGCTCATGCCGCACGATCTGATCAACGCGAAGCCGGTGACCGCGGTGGTCAAGGAGTTCTTCGGCTCGAGCCAGCTCTCGCAGTTCATGGATCAGACGAACCCGCTCTCGGAGATCACCAACAAGCGGCGCCTGAGCGCGCTGGGCCCGGGCGGCCTGACCCGCGAGCGGGCTGGGTTCGAGGTCCGCGACGTCCACCCGACCCACTACGGCCGCATCTGCCCCATCGAGACGCCGGAAGGCCCGAACATCGGCCTCATCGCGAGCCTGTCCTCGTTCGCGCGGGTCAACGAGTACGGTTTCGTGGAGACCCCCTACCGGAAGGTGGTCGAGGGGAAGGTCACCGACGAGGTGCAGTTCTACTCGGCGCTGGAAGAGGAGAAGTACACCATCGCGCAGGCGAACGCGACCTTCGACAAGAAGGGCCACTTCGTCACCGAGACCGGGTTCATCTCCTGCCGTCTCGGCGGCGAGTTCGTCCAGGCGAAGCCGGAAGACATCCAGCTCATGGACGTCTCGCCCATCCAGCTCGTGTCGGTGGCGGCCTCGCTGATTCCGTTCCTGGAGAACGACGACGCGAACCGGGCGCTGATGGGCTCGAACATGCAGCGCCAGGCGGTACCGCTCCTCAGAACCGAGGCGCCGCTCGTCGGCACCGGCATCGAGGGGAAGGTCGCGCAGGACTCGGGCGTCTGCACTCTCGCGACGCGGGATGGCGTGGTCGACAGCGTCGACGCGGGTCGCATCGTGGTCCGGGCCGAGGTGTCGTCGGGGTCGACCGACATCGGGAGCGAAGTCGACATCTACAACCTCATCAAGTACCAGCGGTCGAACCAGAACACCTGCATCAACCAGAAGCCGATCATCAAGCGCGGCGACAAGGTGAAGAAGGGCGACGTGCTGGCGGACGGGCCGGCCTGCGAGGTTGGCGAGCTGGCGCTCGGGCAGAACGTGGTGGTCGCGTTCATGCCCTGGCAGGGCTACAACTTCGAGGACTCGATTCTGCTCTCCGAGCGCATCCTCAAAGAGGACGTCTACACCTCGATTCACATCGAGGAGTTCGAGTGCATCGCCCGGGACACCAAGCTGGGCAAGGAAGAGATCACCCGGGACATCCCGAACGTCGGCGAGGACGCGCTCAAGGACCTGGACGAGGCGGGCATCATCCGCATCGGCGCCGAGGTGAAGCCGCAGGACATCCTGGTCGGCAAGATCACGCCGAAGGGCGAGACCCAGCTCTCGCCGGAAGAGAAGCTCCTGCGGGCCATCTTCGGAGAGAAGGCGGGCGACGTGCGCGACTCGTCGTTGCGGGTGCCGCCGGGGGTGACGGGGACGGTCATCAACGCCAAGGTCTTCAGCCGCAAGGGCGTCGACAAGGACGAGCGCGCGAAGGAAATCGAGGCGCTCGACGAGGCGAAGCTCCTGAAGGATCAGAACGACGAAATCAAGATCCTCAAGGACTCGGCGTACCAGAAGGTGGCGCGGCAGCTCGCGGGCAAGACGACGAGCGCGAAGCTGGTCGACGACAAGGGCAAGGTCCTTCTGAACAAGGACGCGGTGCTCTCGGACGAGGCGCTGGCGGAGGTGCCGGAGCGGTTCTGGCCGGACATCGCGGTCGGCGACGGCGCGCTCGAGGGACGCGTCAAGAAGATCATCGAGAACTTCAACGAGCAGCGGGAGCTGATCAAGCTGGCGTTCGGCGAGAAGATCTCGCGTCTGAAGAAGGGCGACGAGCTGCCGCCGGGCGTCATCAAGATGGTCAAGGTCTATGTCGCCATCAAGCGCAAGCTGGCGGTGGGCGACAAGATGGCCGGCCGGCACGGGAACAAGGGCGTCGTCAGCCGCATCCTGCCGGAAGAGGACATGCCCTACCTGGAAGACGGGACGCCGGTGGACATCGTCCTGAACCCGCTCGGCGTCCCGAGTCGGATGAACGTCGGGCAGATTCTGGAGACCCACCTCGGCTGGGCGGCCCGGAACCTCGGCAAGAAGCTGGAGAAGATGCTGGAGGAGAAGGCCGAGGTCGAGAAGATCCGCAAGGAGCTCGGCCATGTCTACACCGAGAAGGAGCACGCGGAAATCCTGCACGGGCTCGAGGACCGCGAGGTGCTCAAGCTCGCGGCCAAGCTGACCAAGGGCGTGCACCTCGGGACCCCGGTGTTCGACGGCGCGCGGGAAGAGGACATCCTGGCGCTCCTGGAGGCGGCCAATGTTCCGAAGAGCGGGCAGTCGATTCTCTTCGACGGCCGCACCGGCGAGGCGTTCGACCAGGACGTGACCGTCGGCGTCATGTACGTGCTCAAGCTCCACCACCTGGTCGACGAGAAGATCCACGCGCGGTCGATCGGACCGTACTCGCTCGTGACGCAGCAGCCGCTCGGCGGCAAGGCGCAGTTCGGCGGCCAGCGCCTGGGCGAGATGGAAGTCTGGGCGATGGAAGCCTACGGCGCCGCCTACTCGCTGCAGGAGTTCTTGACCGTCAAGTCGGACGACGTCATCGGCCGCACCCGGATGTACGAGTCCATCGTCAAGGGAGATCAGACGCTGGAGAGCGGGCTGCCGGAGTCGTTCAACGTGCTCATTAAGGAGCTGCAGAGCTTGGGGCTCGACATGGAGTTGCTCGAGGAGCAGGCGATCGAGGCGGCCATGCCGGCAGGCGCGACGACCGCCGGGCCGCGTACGGGCACGGCGGGATAATCGAACGGCGCCCATCCCTCGACGGCGCTCGGGATGAGCGGGAAAGGGCTCGGGCGCTGATCTTGGGCGGAACCGCGATGGAAGGGCCTGAAGGCCGGGTGCCCGTCCGCTCACCCTGAGCGAAGTCGAAGGGCGAGCGGGGCATGTCGCTAGGGGAAGACAAGGTGCGTGAGCGGGGCTAGGCCCCAGGGAGTCTCCAGGTGAAGGACATCTTCAACTTCTTCGAGAAGCCGAAGGACCCGCTGTCGTTTTCAGCGATTCGCATCTCGCTGGCGAGCCCGGACAAGATTCGGCAGTGGTCGCACGGCGAGGTGAAGAAGCCGGAGACCATCAACTACCGCACCTTCAAGCCGGAGCGGGACGGCCTCTTCTGCGCCAAGATCTTCGGTCCGGTCAAGGACTACGAGTGCAACTGCGGCAAGTACAAGCGGATGAAGCACCGGGGCGTCGTCTGCGAGAAGTGCGGCGTCGAGGTGATTCAGTCCAAGGTCCGCCGCGAGCGGCTGGGGCACATCACCCTCGCGACGCCGGTCGCGCACATCTGGTTCCTGAAGAGCCTGCCGTCGCGCATCGGCAACATCCTCGACATCACGCTCAAGGACCTGGAGAAGGTTCTCTACTGCGAGGCATTCGTCGTCACCGACCCGAAGCAGACGAGCCTCTCGAAGGGCGAGCTCCTGACCGAGGAGAAGTACCACCGGCTGCACGACGAGCTGGGCGAGGACGCGTTCTCGGCGGGCATGGGCGGCGGCGCCGTGCGCGAGCTCTTGCGCGACATCCATCCGGAGGACCGCAAGAAGTACGGCGAGGGCCTGCCGGGCCTGGCCAAAGAGCTGCGCGCCCAGATGCAGGAGACCAACTCCGACGCCAAGCGCAAGAAGTACGCGAAGCGCCTGAAGGTGGTGGAGTCGTTCCTCCAGTCGAACAACAAGCCCGAGTGGATGATGCTGGAGGTGATTCCGGTCATCCCGCCGGATTTGCGTCCTCTGGTCCCCCTGGACGGCGGCCGGTTCGCGACGAGCGACCTGAATGATCTTTATCGCCGGGTGATCAACCGCAACAACCGCTTGAAGCGGCTGCAGGAGCTGAACGCGCCGGACATCATCATCCGCAACGAGAAGCGGATGCTCCAGGAAGCGGTGGACGCGCTCTTCGACAACGGCCGGCGCGGGAAGACCATCAACGGCCCCAACAAGCGGCCGCTCAAGTCGCTCTCCGACATGATCAAGGGCAAGCAGGGCCGGTTCCGTCAGAACCTCCTCGGCAAGCGCGTCGACTACTCCGGCCGCTCGGTCATCGTCGTCGGCCCCGAGCTCCGGCTCCACCAGTGCGGGCTCCCGAAGATCATGGCGCTCGAATTGTTCAAGCCGTTCATCTACAACAAGCTCGAGGACAAGGGGCACGTCACCACCATCAAGAGCGCGAAGAAGATGGTGGAAAAGGAGCGCAGCGAGGTCTGGGACATCCTGGAAGAGGTGATTCACGAGCACCCGGTGCTCCTGAACCGCGCGCCGACCCTGCACCGGCTGGGCATCCAGGCCTTCGAGCCGGTCCTCATCGAGGGCAAGGCCATCCAGCTCCACCCGCTGGTGTGCAGCGCCTACAACGCGGACTTCGACGGCGACCAGATGGCGGTGCATGTCCCGCTCTCCATCGAGGCGCAGGCGGAAGCGCGCGTTCTGATGATGTCCACCAACAACATCCTCTCGCCGGCGCACGGCAAGCCGGTCATCGTCCCGACCCAGGACATCGTTCTCGGCATCTACTACCTCACCCGCGAGCGCTTCTTCGCCAAGGGCGAGGGCAAGCGGTTCTCGGGCCCGGCCGAGGTCCGCGGCGCCTATGATCACGGCGAGGTCGACCTGCACGCCCGCATCAAGTGCCGCATCGGCTTCCCGGACGGCTCCCGCCAGCTGATCGAGACCACCGTCGGCCGGGTGCTCCTGAGCGAAATCCTGCCGGAGCGGATTCCCTTCACCGCCATCAACCGGACTCTGGGCAAGAAGGAGCTCGGTGCCCTCATCGACACCTGCTATCGGCTCGGCGGCGAGAAGGAGACGGTGCTGCTCGCGGACCGGCTGCGCACGATGGGCTACTCGAACGCCACCCGGGCCGGCATCTCCATCGCATTGAAGGACATGGTGATTCCGAAGGCCAAGCACGACTACCTGGCCAAGGCGCAAGGGGACGTCGCCGAAATCGAGAACCAGTTCCAGGAGGGTCTGATCACCGACGGCGAGCGCTACAACAAGGTCATCGACATCTGGGCGCAGGTGACCGAAGAGGTCACGAAGAAGATGATGGACGAAATCTCCCGCGAGACCGTCGAGGGCGAGGAGAACGGCAAGCTCGTCAAGAAGGACCAGGGCTCGTTCAATCCGATCTTCATCATGGCGGACTCGGGCGCCCGCGGCTCGACCCAGCAGATCCGCCAGCTCGCCGGGATGCGCGGCCTGATGGCCAAGCCCTCCGGCGAAATCATCGAGACGCCCATCACCGCGAACTTCCGCGAAGGGCTGACCGTTCTGCAGTACTTCATCTCCACCCACGGCGCCCGCAAGGGCCTCGCGGACACCGCGCTCAAGACCGCGAACTCCGGCTACCTGACCCGGCGCCTCGTCGACGTCGCGCAGGACGCCATCATCACCGAGTACGACTGCGGCACCATCGACGGATTGGAGATGGAGGCGCTGACCGAAGGTGGCGAAATCATCGAACCGCTGGGCGAGCGCATCCTCGGCCGCGTGACCTTGGACGACGTGCTCGACCCGATGAGCGGCGAGGTCCTGATTCCGGCGGGCACCGAGCTCGACGAAGATCGGATCAAGGTCATCGACGAGAACGGCGTCTTCAAGGTCCGCATCCGCGACGTGCTGACCTGCCAGTCCAAGCGCGGCGTCTGCGTCGAGTGCTACGGCCGCGACCTGGCGCGCGGGCACAAGGTGAACCTCGGCGAGACCGTCGGCGTCATCGCGGCGCAGTCCATCGGCGAGCCGGGGACGCAGCTCACGATGCGCACCTTCCACATCGGCGGCGCGGCCTCGAGCCGCGCGCAGCAGTCGACTCTGGAAGCGCGCAACGCCGGCAAGGTCCAGTTCCACAGCCTCTCCGCCGTCGAGCGCGAGGGCCAGCTCATCGTCAAGAACCGCAACGGCGAAATCACCATCGTCGACGAGTCCGGCCGCGAGCGCGAGCGCTACAGCGTCACCTACGGCGCCAAGGTGCTGGTCAAGGAAGGCGCCAAGGTCCCGCCGGGCCAACTCCTCGCCGAGTGGGACCCGTACACCGTGCCGATTCTCACCGAGGTCGGCGGGACGGTGAAGTTCGGCGACGTCATCGACGGCGTGACGATGAGCGAGCAGACCGACGAGGTGACCGGCCTGTCGCGGCGCATCATCATGGAGCCGAAGGACCCCGACGCCCGGCCGCGGATTTCCATCAAGGACGAGGACGGCGAGACCCTGCTGATTCCGGGTACCGAGAGCCACGCGCGCTACATGCTCCCGGTCGGCGCGAACATCACGGTCAATGAAGGCGACGAGGTCCAGCCGGGCGACGTCTTGGCGAAGATTCCGCGCGAGACGACCAAGACCAAGGACATCACCGGCGGCCTGCCGCGGGTGGCGGAGCTCTTCGAGGCGCGCAAGCCCAAGGAGAGCGCGGTCATCAGCGAAATCGACGGCGTCGTCTCGTTCGGCAAGGACACCAAGGGCAAGCGCAAGGTGGTGGTGACGCCGGAGGTCGACGGGAAGCCCAGGAGCGACCTGGCGCAGGAGTACCTGATTCCGAAGGCGAAGAGCATCGCGGTGCACTCGGGCGACCGGGTGCGCGCGGGCGAGGCGCTGATGGACGGCGCCGCCAACCCCCACGACATCCTGAAGGTGCTGGGGGAGAAGGAGCTCAGCCGCTACCTGGTCAATGAAATCCAGGAAGTCTACCGGCTGCAGGGCGTCAAGATCAACGACAAGCACATCGAGACGATCGTGCGGCAGATGTTGCGCCGGGTGCGGATCACCGACGCCGGCGACACGACCTTCCTCGTCGACGAGCACGTGGAGAAGTGGCGGGTGCACGAGGAGAACGAGCGGGTGAAGGCCGAAGGCCGCAACCCCGCGGAGTACGAGCCGCTGCTCCTCGGCATCACCAAGGCGTCGCTCTCGACCGAGTCGTTCATCTCCGCGTCGAGCTTCCAGGAGACGACCAAGGTCCTGACCGAGGCGGCGATCTCGGGCGCGGTCGACAAGCTGCGGGGCCTCAAGGAGAACGTCATCATGGGCCGTCTCATCCCGGCTGGGACGGGGCTGACCCAGTACCAGCAGCTCGACATCGAGGTGGAGACCCCGCCGGAAGACGCCGAGAAGGCCGAGGCCGACCTCCTCTCCGAGGCCCCCCTCGAGCCCAGCCGCACGGCCCAGGCGGCCGGGTCGGAGGCGTAGGACCGTTGATCGAAGACGGGACGTGGTTTCCCTGTCGATGATCCGCGGCCGATTTCGCAAACGTTGGGCCACAAGCCAGTCGGATGGACAGTCCCGTCGAGCGCGGTCCTTCGCGCTCGGTGGGCGGTCCGTCTGAGAAGAGGGCGCGCGGTAGCGGGGGGTGAGGCCGACTCGCCGCCAACCTGAGACTGCGAAACGGAAAAACCCTCGACCTTGATTACGGACGCGTTGCACCGGAAAGCGAGGCTTCACGAGGGCCGAACGGCGTCGCCGAGTGAATAGCACTCGGGACGGCGGTCACGGAGCCGATCGTTGTGGTCGGTGATGCGCTTTTCCCGAGCGCGGCTGACGTCGATAGTCGCAACCAGAACCTCGTCGCCGGACTCGCCGCCGCGGACGATGATTTCCCCGCGAGGGCCGACGACCTGGCTGTGGCCGGTGAACCGGAGCGACCTCCCGGCTCGTTCCTCGAGCCCGACGCGATTGGCGGTCGCGACGAAGACGCCGTTCTCGAGCGCTCGCGTGACCATCGCGTCTTGGCAGTGGGGCAGGACGAGGTTCGCCGGATGCGCGATGAGGTCGGCGCCGAGGAGCGCGAGGCTCCGCGCCGCCTCGGGGAACATCCAATCGAAGCAAATCATGATGCCAAGCCGCAGTCCGCCGCCGCCGAAGACGCGGAACGGATCCGGCCCCGGGTCGAAGGCGAGCTTCTCGCGCTCGAACAGATGGACCTTGCGGTAGACGCCCCGCACGCCGTCGGGGCCGAGGTACGCCGCGCTGTTGTAGAGCGCGCGTCCGAAACGCTCGGCGATGCCGACGACCAGGGTCGTGCCGAGCTCGGCGCACCGGCGAACCAGCGCCTCGGTCGACGGACCGGGAATCGGCTCGGCGAGGCGGGCGAGTTCGTCGCGGTCGGCGAAGAGGTATCCGGTCGTCGCGAGCTCGGGGAGGATCCAGAGGTCCGCCGGCTGCCGCGAAAGCTGCGTGCGGATGTGGGCGAGGTTTCGCTCGACGGCGCCGAGCTCGGGATGCGTCTGGAGGAGAGCCACCTGCATGGCTCGCATCGTAAGGCGCCCGCGCGGCCGGCGGCAAGCACGGCGAAGCGGCCCCGCGCGCCAGAATCGGCGCCGGAACCTTCCCGAGACGCCCCGGAGTTCCGGAACGGGATCCTCGCGACAGAGAAACGGTCCCGGAGCTCCGGAACGGGATCCTCGCGACGGAGAAGCCGTCCCGGAGTTCCGGAACGGGATCCTCGCGAAGGAGAAACGGTTCCGGAGTTCCGGAACGGGATCCTCGCGACGGAGAAGCGGTCCCGGAGTTCCGGAACGGGATCCTCGCGACGGAGAAGCGGTCCCGGAGTTCCGGAACGGGATCCTCGCGACGGAGAAGCGGCCCCGGAGTTCCGGAACGGGATCCTCGCGACGGAGAAGCGGTCCCGGAGTTCCGGAACGGGATCCTCGCGACGGAGAAACGGTCTCTGGGCGCAGAATCGGGATCTCCGCCTCGACAAAGTGGCCTCGGACCTCCAAATCGGGTTCGTCGCCTCGACAAAGCGGCCTCGGGGCCCCGAATCGGGTTCGTCGCCTCGACAAAGCGGCCTCGGGGCCCCGAATCGGGTTTGTCGCCTCGACAAAGCGGCCTCGGGGCCCCGAATCGGGTTTGTCGCCTCGACAGAACGGCCTCGGGCGCCAGAATCGGCGCCGACGCTATCTGGTTTCGCTCTCGCCCAGGGCGAGGATGCGGGACCCGTTGGCGACGACGACCAGGACGGCCGCGCTCCCGAGGAGGGCGCCGCTGCGCGGGTCGAGGAGCCCGGTGGCAGCGAGGGCGATGAGGACCATCGACAGCCCGAAGGCGAGGTAGACGTTCTGGCCGAGGATCTGCCGGGTGCGGTCGGCGAGGCGGACGAGGCGCGGGAGGCGGCCGAGGTCGGCGCCGAGGAGGGCGACGTCCGCGCCGCCGAGGGCGACCTGGTCGAGCTCCGCGCCGATGGCGACGCCGACATCCGCGCCGCCGAGCGCCGGGGCGTCGTTGACGCCGTCGCCCACCATCATCACGACTCGCCCGGCGGCCTGCTCCCGGCGGATCACTTCCAGCTTTTGCGCCGGCAGCACGTCCGAAATGACCTCGTCCATCCCCAGCGCCGTGCCGACCTCGCGCGCCACCGCCGCCCGGTCGCCGGTCAGGAGCACCAGCCGGTTGATGCCCAGGTCGCGCATCGCCTGCAGAGAGTCCCGCGCCTCCGCCCGCGGCTCGTCCCGCAACACGAGGCGCCCCAGGCACCGCGCGCCGAGCCCCACCCAAACCTGCGAAACGTCGTCGGCGCCGTCGGGTGCGGGCGGGACCGCTCCGGGCATCGGTTCCAACCCGGCTCGGGTTCCGTCCCGCTCATCCTGAGCGCAGTCGAAGGATGAGCGCGCGTCCAAGGCCCCGGCCCGCTCGTCCCTCGACTGCGCTCGGGATGAGCGGTCAATGGCGAACGCGTCGTCGGCGCCGTCGGGTGCCCGCTCATGCTGAGATGCTGCCCGCTCATCTTGAGCTCCTCCCCGCACATCCTGAGCGCAGTCGAAGGATGAGCGCGCGCCCCTTTTCCCGGCCCGCTTGTCCCTCGACTGCGCTCGGGATGAGCGGTCAATGGCGAACGCGTCGTCAGTCCCTACGGTTCGAGCGCCAGTCTCGATGCCGAGCTCTTCCAGCAACGCGCGCCGGCCGAGGACCGCGCGGCCGCCATCGAGCGTCGCGGTGACGCCGAGCCCGGGCTTTTCCTGGAGCTCTCGCGGCGCCTCGACCTCGAGCCCCCGCGCGCGGGCTTCGGCGACCACCGCGCGGGAGACCGGATGGAGCGAGCCGAACCCGCATGCCGCCGCCGTCGCCAGGACCTCGCTCTCCGTCGCGCCGCCGAACGCGTGGACCTCGTGGACCGACGGCGCGCCGACGGTCACGGTGCCGGTCTTGTCGAGAATCAGGGTGTCCACGTCCGATGCGCGCTCCAGGAAATCGCTGCTCTTGATCAGCAGCCGCAACCGCGTCGCCGCGGTCATCGCCGAGACCATCGCCGCCGGGCCCGCGACGACCAGCGCGGTCGGCGTCGCCACGACCAGGACCGCAATCGCCCGCGACAAGTCGCTCGTGAAGAACAGGGTCGTCGCCGCCAGGGTCAAGACCAGCGGCAGCCAGACGCCGGCGCGCTTTTCGAAGAGCCGAAGAATCGGGACCGAGCTGCGCTCGACCTCGGCGAGGAGCTTCACGACGCGTCCGAGCACCGTGTCCGATCCGGCGCCGCGAACTTTCACCCGCAGCATCCCGTCGAGCGCGACGGTGCCCGCGAAGACCGGACTTCCGGGGCCGACATCCTGGTGCAACGACTCGCCGGTGATGGCGGACGGGTCGATGGCCGCGCGACCCTCGACGACGATGCCGTCTGCCGCGACGCGCTCGCCCGGGCGGACCAGGATGATGTCGTCGGGGCGGAGGGAGTTGGGATCGACCCTCTCCTCCGCGCCATTTTCCCAGCGCACCGCCTGTCGCGCCGCCAGCGCGCGGATGCCGTCGATGGCGGCGCGCGCCCCCAGGGAGCTGCGGTCTTCGAAGATGCGCCCGATTTCCAGGAACAGCGGGACGAGCGTCGCGGTGACGAAATCGCCCGCGGCGGCGGCGGCGAGAATCGCGATGGCGACGAGCTGATCGGTCGCGCGCTTGGGGTCGCCGGTGACGATGCCGCGCAGGCCGGCGAGGAGCGTCGGCACGCCGACGACCAGCGCCGCCGCCGCGCGGACCAGCTCGCCGACTTGCCATTGCGCGGGCTCCAGGCGGAGGAGCACGGTACCCAGCGCCAAGAGGCCGAGCGCGACGAGCCCGGAGCCCATGCGGACGCCGATGCGGCGGCGTTCCTCCGGCCCGAGGACCGAGGGCGGCGACGGGCTTCGCGCTTCTTCGCCCAGCCGCCGTTCGTCGAGGGCCGGCGCGACCGCCGCGGCAGGGACCGTCATGGGGTGCCCCGCGGGGGAGGGAAACGCGAGCCTGGCGTCAGGTCGCCGCCGCCTCCCGCTGCCAAACGCTCGCGCCGATCAGACCGATCGGTCCGATCCGACCGATCGGTCCGATCGGACATTTGCGCGGAGACGTTTGCTCGCAGCGAGGAGAACCTGGCCGCGCGCCAGCCTGCGTTTCCCCTCGCCCTCATCGCCGCTCCGGGAGCATGCGCAGCACGCGGTCTTCCGAATTCGCGCTCGCCGTCGCGGGGGGCCCGGCGGTCTGCGGCGCCATCGTGATGCGCAAGCCGTGGTAGTGCCCTCCCGCCGCCGGCGGCGGAATCCAGCGGACGCTTCCCGCGCTGGAAATCGCCTGGTCCACCGCGTCGCGGTAGAGGCGCTCGCGCACCATCGCCGGGTTCGCTCGGTACTCCTTCTCCAGCGCCAGAAAAGCCGCAGCCGCTCCATTCGCCTGCGCGAGCGCGGCCGCGGCGTCCGACTTCGCCTGCGCGACCGAGCGGGTCGCCTCCGCTTGCGCCTCGGGAATCGCGCTTTGCGCGTACGCCTCCGCCTTCTTCTTCGCCGTCTCCGCGTCGATGACCGCGCCCTGCACCGCGTCGAAATCGCGCTGGACCATCACGGGCGGCGTCAGAGCCGTCACCTCGAGCGACGCGATTTCGAGTCCCGAATGCGCCGCGTCGAGCCCGGCCTGGGCGCGCTTCGTCGCCGCCGCGAGGAGCGCCTTGCGCCCGTTCGCCAGCACGCGGTCGACGCCCATCTCGCCGACCGACTGGACCATCGCCGCGGTCACCTCGGCTCGCAGCACCGCGGCCGATGGCGGCCCGTAGAACTCCCACGCGACGGGATCCCGGACGCGGTAGTGCACCGTCATCGCGAGGTGCACGATGTTCTGGTCGCCCGTCAGCGCGTAGCCGTTCTGTACGGGATCGAGAGTCGCACCCGTCAGCTTGTCGGTCATCAGCGTGTCGACCCGGAGCTCCTCGACGCGCTTGATTTTCACGCGAACCACTTCGTCGATCGGCCGCGGCAGCGCGAAAAGGAGGCCTGGACCATGCTCGCGCAGACCCGGACCCGCGCCGACGAGCCGTCCCCAGCGCAGGACGATCGCGACCTCGTCCGGATGCACGATGGTGATTCCCGAGACGGCGTAGAGCACAGCCATCGCGGCAATCCACCAGTGCATCCGCTGCCAGGCGGCGCCGGCGGCGGCCGAGAGCGGCGTCGCGAGCCGACCGAGCTCGGACGAATCGCGCCGGCGTCTCACGGGCGGCCTTTGCTCGGCGTCGGGGGGACCTGGCCGCTCTGGAGCATCGAGAACGGCTCGGAGTCGGTGCGCAACACGAGCGAGGCGCCCGGCCCGACCAGCTTGTCCAAGGATTGGAGCGACCGCGTGAAGCGATAGAGGTCCGGATCGACCTGGTGCGCGTCGGCGTAGATCTTCGCGACCTTCGCCGCCGATTCGCCGCGGATGCGCGCGGTCTCCTCGGCGCCCTTGGCGCGGATTTGCGCCGCCTGGAGGTCGGCCTCGGAGCGGATGCGGCTCGCCGCCTGCGCGCCTTCGGCCTGGTACTTCGCTGCGAAGCGCTGCCGCTCGGCGCGCATCTGCTCGAAGGCCGCCGCGACGTTCTCCTCGGGAAGCGAGAGCCGCTCGAGGCGAATCTGATCGATCGCGATGCCGTACTTCGACTTCGCGAGCGGCGCCGTCGAGGCGAGCAGCTCCTTCTCGATTTCGTCGACGTGCAGGTCCTTCGGGTCCGTGGAAACCAGCGCCGACAGGTCGTACTCGCCGAGCGTCCCGATGGCGGCGTTCGCGAGGAGGCCGTCGAGCTTCGTCTGCGCTCCCGGTTGGCTTCCGATCGCCTGCACGAACGCGAGCGGGTCGGCAACCTGCCACACCGCGAAGAGCTTGACGATGACATTCTTCTTGTCGCGCGTCAGCATCTCGGTGTGGCCGGTTTCGTAGACCTGGCGGCGCATGTCGAGCATCCGCGCCTCGTCGACGGGCCAGGGGAGCTTCCAATGGAGCCCCGGTTTCGTCGCCGCGCGCAACGGACGGCCGAAGCGGGTGATCAGCGCCGCCTGCCCTTCGCGCACCACCACCGCGCTCGCGTCGAACACGATGGCCGCGAGCGCCAGCGCGCCCACGCTCGCGCGGAGCCAGCGCTGAGTCCTCAGACCGCGACCGCTCGACGGCTCGACCGCGCTCGACAGGAGCGGCGCCGGCCCCCCGTCCGTCCCGGGCGCAATCGATGGGCGAGCGTCATGTTCCTTCATGGCCTCAGCCACAGCTCACCTCCGTCGCGCTGAATCCGCGAGTCGATCACCGTGAAGCGCCGGCCGGCGAGATCCGCCTCGAGCGTCTCCAGCCGCCGCCGCATCCGGTATTCCGCCGGGCTCGCGCGGTACTGCGATTCCAGCGTCCGAAACGCCCACGCGCGGCCGGTTGCGCGCGACTCGTTTTCCGCCGCCGTCGCCTTCGCGTCGTTCTCGGTGGCGAGCGCCTTCGCCTCCACCGCCGGAACGAGCTTCGTCGCGTACGCGTCGGCGAGCACTTGCGTCGTCACCTCGCCGAGCTGCGCGGAAACAACGTCCTGATACGCCCGCGCGACCGGCACCGGCGGATGCATCCCGTGCAAGGTGAACGCGACGATCTTCACGCCAAGGCCGAGCTCGTCCGCGTCGTGCTGGACCATCGCCCGCATCGTCGCCGCGTCCTGAAAGACGTTCTGCGAAAGCACCTCCTCCAGCGTCCGGTCGACCGTCGTGCGCATCACCGCGCGGTACGCGATGGCGTCGAGCGCTCGCAGCGGGTTCGCGCAGTCGTACTCCCACGCTTTCGCGTCCGCGATTCGGAAATCCACGCTCGCGTCGATGGAGACGAGATCGCGGCCGTTGCCGAGCAGGAGGTAGTACTCGCGCTTCGCGTGCTGCTTCGCCCAGAGCACGTTCTCGGGACCGCTGCCGCTCCCTTGGTCGCCGACGTTGATCCACTGCACGCGGCGCACCGGGACGCGCCGCACCCGGTCGATCGGCCACGGCCAGTGCACGTGCATCCCCGGACCGAGCGGCGCGCCCGCCGCCTGGACGCCGAACCGCTCCAGAAGACCTTGCTGCTCCACCGGAACGAGCGTCACCGAGGTCGAGAGCCAGCCGATGAGCGCGAGCGAAATCACGAGCGGCTCGAAACCGCGGCGGATGACCGTGAAGGCCCAGGTCGAGCGCAGGTCGACGCCGAATTTCTTCTGAGCCGCGTCGAGCACGCTCGCGACGACGTTCGGCCGGCTGCCGAGGACGACCAGCGCGGCGGAGTCGAGGGCGAACGGCGCGTCGGGCACGGGGAGGCCGCGTCGCATCGGGCGAAGGCCCCAGCACACCGCGACGTCGAAGGCGAGAATCAGAGGGACGGCGAGGCTCGCGAGGGAGAGGACGTGGATTGCCGCGAAGACCGGAGCGGTGCCGGCGAATAGGAGCGCCCACGAGACCACCCGCGCGCCACGAGCGAGCGTCGGGGCTTCGGGAAACGCTGTCGCGTCCGCGCCTTCGAGGTAGCGCGCGGAAATCGCGGCGAGCCAGGCGACGACGGCGAGCGCGCCGACGATGGCGACCGTGGGCAGGAGGGCGCGCGCCATCGGCGGCGACGAAGCTTTCAGCGCCCAGAGAATCGCCAGCGGCCCGACCGCGGAAACCAGAAGCCGCAAGGTCGACGACGCCGACGCGCCGCTCAAGAGATGGAGCCCCGACGACGAGCGGTCCGCGTCGTCCGGCTCCTCGCTGGCGTCCGATGGCTCCTCTTCCCGTGGCACGTTCTCTTGTGGCACGGGCGTCCTCGCCCGTGATGGGCTTGCCGGATCGTGGGCCTCGGAATCGCGCCCGCCTTCACGGGCGAGGACGCCCGTGCCACGGGACAAGAGAGTTCCCGGGTCCTGGAGAGGTTTCCCCGGCGGCGCCGCACGCGCTCCGGCTCCGCTCTTATCGGACCGATCGGTCCGATCCGACCGATCGGTCCGATTCGTCTCGAGCCCTGCGGCTGGGCTCAGGGCGAGCTTTGGCGCCGCCGCGCGCGCGTGCGCGCGTTCCGCCTGCGTGAGCGCGACGCCGAGCAGGATGCCGGTCGCGAGGAGGAACGTGACGCCGACCGAGACGAGCGCGCCGCACGCGAGCACCAGCCCCGCGACGGCCGCGGCGAGCATCCCGACGAACGAAGCGACCGCGAGCAGCAGGACCACGCCGCGGTAGCGGTCGCGACGGGGCTCGGCGGAGAGTTCGGGTCCGGACGACATCGACGCGACGGTCTATCGCGAAAGCCAGGGGATGTGCACGCCTGGCCTGCGAAGCCCTCGGCCGCCGGGTGAGAGCCGCCTCCCGCGCGCCCACGGCAGCGCCCGATGAGCCGCGCCAGATTCAATTCCGAGGAGGGAAACGCCGAACCTACTGCCTTGCTCCGCCCCCGGCGGCCAGGAGCCCTTGGGCGAGGCTCTGGAGCAGCGACGCCAACGCGACCGCGGCTTCTCTCGGCGCCTCGATGTGCACGCCGCCGTCCGGGCGGGGCTCGATGGTGACCATCGACGCCAGGCGTGCGACCTCGGCGAACGGAGCGGGAGCGGTCGCGAGCGGCATGACCGATACGATGGGCGGCACGTCGGAGGCCGGCGCGCCGGTCGCCGCGGAGTCGATCCCAGCCGGTGGAGCGGCCGGCATCGGCGGTTGCGACAACGCCGGGGCCATCGCCGGCTCGGCGGGCGCCCTCGTCTCCGGCGGCGTCGCGGTCGGCGTCGTCGCGATCGACTCGGCTGGTGGCGGCGCCGTCATTCGCTCTCCGGCAGCGCCATCGGGGATCGTCGGTTCGCGGACCGCGGCCGCATCGCCCGCCAGCGCCTGCGCATCCGCGTCCGCCTCGATCGCATCGATGTCGTCGCCGATCTCTTCCGACTCTTCCTCGGGCGCGACCGGCGAAGCCGGCGTCGATTCGCCGGGCGCGGGCTCGACGAGCTGTTGCACGCGGGCCAGGAACGACCCGCCGGAGTCGTACTGCACCGAGTCGGTCGTCCCGTCGAAGAGGCCGGTGAAGAGCGCCTGCTTGTCGGCGACCACGTTCGCGATGCGGGCCTCGATACCGCTCTCGGCGACCAGGCTGTAGACCGAAATCGGCTCGGTCTGGCCGTGCCGGTGGATGCGGCCGACGCGTTGCTCCAGCACCGCCGGGTTCCAGGGCAGGTCGAGGTTGACGACCACGCTCGCCGCGCGCTGGAGGTTCAGGCCCACGCCGCCGGCGTCGCTCGCGAGGAAGACGCGGACGGTCGGGTCGTCGTGGAACTCGATGACGTTCTGCTGGCGCCGCAGAAGATTCTCGCGGCCCGTGAAGAACACCGCGCGCAGACCCTCGCGCCGCAACAGGTCCTGCACCGCCCAGCGCGCCAGCTCCAGCATCCGCACCCACTGGCTGAAGACGACGATCTTTCGCTCCTCCTCCACGGCCACGGTCTCGACGAGCGAGCGAAACTCGCCGAGCTTCGGGCTCGCGAGCGAGGCGAGCACCCGGTCGGTCGGATCGCGCCGGCGCTCGGCGGCAGCGGCGTCCCAATCCCGGAGCGCCATCCCGTTGCAGATGAGCCTCTGCTCGGTCAGGAGCTGCATCAGCTTCAGGAACTCGGCTTGCGTCAGGGGACGGCGTTGAGCCCGCGCCATGAGCTGCGCGATCGGCGGCTTGAGCAGGTCGTGCTCCGTCGTCTGCTCCGGCGTCATCGGCACCGGGAGGCGCACGTCGGTGCGCTCGGGCAGCTCCGCCAGCACCTCGGATTTCCGCCGTCGCAGGAGGCACGGCGACAACCGCGCGCGTAGCGTGTCGAGGTTTCGCGCGCCCACCGTCTGGCGCGTCCCGTCGGCGAGCTGCGAGTGCCAGGGCGCGAGCCGCCACTTGGGGGCGAGAGCGGTTTCGTCCACCCAGTCGAGGAGCGAGGCCAGCTCGTCGAGCCGGTTCTCCATCGGCGTCCCGGTGAGCACGAGGCGCAACGGCGGCGAGAGGGACTTCACCGCGGCCGAGGTCTTCGTCGCCCAGTTCTTGATGCGCTGCGCTTCGTCGAGGACCACGAGGTCCGGATTCCAGCGGCGAAACGCTTGCGGGTCGCGCATCACCTGCTCGTAGTTCGTGATGAGGAAGCCGCCTTCGTCCGACGCGAGCCGGGTCTGGCGGCCTTGCGCGTCGTCGAGCACCTGCGCGGAAACGTCCGTCCACTCCTGCCACTCGCGCAGCCACTGCAGCTTGAGCGAGGCGGGCACCACGATGAGGCCCTTGCGCACGCGGCCCGCGCGCACGAGCGCGTGCGAGGCGCAGATGGCCTGGATGGTCTTCCCGAGACCCATGTCGTCGGCGAGCAGCAGCCGTCCTTCGGAGAGGAAGCGCTCGACGCCGGCGCGCTGATAGGGATAGGGCCTGCGCTGGAGGGAGGCGAGAGCGGTGTCGAGGTCAGCGACGAGCCCGCGTCCTTCCGTGCGCCGGGCGAGGCGCGCGCGCTCGTGGGCGATGAGCGGAGGGAGCACCGGGTCGGCGGAGATTTCGGCGCGCTCGATGGCGGCGGCGAAGGCTTCGAGCGCGGCGGCACGTTGGCCGTCGATCGCGTCTTCGCTCAGGGTGCGTCGCCCGGCGCCGCCGGTGAACCAACGGTCGATGGGGGTCGAGATCTCCGCTTCGAGCCAGACGCGTCCGAGCCAATCGCCGGCGCCGGTCAGCGGCCGGACGGGATCCCAGCGCAGGAGCGGCGCCGCGACCGGACGCGCGGTTCTCGACTTCGCTCGGCGGAGCGCGTGTTGCGCCGCGACGGCCAGGTGCTTGCAGCAGCCGAGCGACGAGGTGAGAAAGTCCGGGCAATCGCAGCTCCCGTCGAACGGCTCGAGCGAGACGAGCAGCGTGCGGTACGAACGCGCGCCGGACGAGCTGCGCACGACGAACTCGCCCAAGCCGCGACCGGGCCGGGCCTCGACGGTCAGCTCGTCGCGCGCGGCGGCGGCGAACCGGCGGTTGAGCGCCTCCATCGCCGCGCGGCGCACGGGCCAGTCGCCGCCCTCGGTCCCGCGCATCACGAGCTCGACCAGCGCGTCGGGCATCGCGCGGCCGGCGCCGTGGCGCGCCATCGAGCGCAGCTCCTCGCGCGCTTCGAGATCGGTCGTGGGGATGAACGAGACGGGCATGCGGCTCCTCGGAAAAAATCGGGCGCGCGACCGTAGACGAGCCGCCGCGGAGCTGACAAGCGGCGGCGATTTCCCCTCGAGATGCGGGCGTCACGTGTGCCAGGCCATCGCGTTCGGGGACCTGTGGCCGCGTCGCGGGCGCGCGCAAACCTCTCGGCGCTGCAACCCGGGAGGGAGCGGCGTCGGGTTTCAGGCGGCCGGTTCTCGAAGCTCGGCAGCCGGTTGGCGACGCTCGGCGGGCGGTCGTGCAGGCTCGGGCGGGCGGTTCCCGATCCTCGACGGGCGGTTCCCGATCCTCGACGGGCGGTTCCCGATCCTCGACGGACGGTTCCCGATCCTCGACGGGCGGTTCCCGATCCTCGACGGGCGGTTCCCGATCCTCGACGGACGGTTCCCGATCCTCGACGGGCGGTTCCCGATCCTCGACGGACGGTTCCCGATCCTCGACGGACGGTTCCCGATCCTCGGCGGGCGGTTCCCGATCCTCGGCGGGCGGTTGCGCGCTCCGGCGCGACACCTGTTGAGGCCGCACGCGAGGCCACGCCGGCCCTGTGAGCCGCCGCCGAGCTATCTTCCGGCGCGATGCAGAACGGCATCGCCATCCGATGTGGCTCGTGTCGCGGCGGCGGGTGGCTGGAGGGCTGGTTCAAGCGCTGCCGCTACTGTCGCGGGCGGGGCTGGTTCGACCCCGTGAGCGCTCCCGGAGGGCTCGGGCCGCTGGTCGCGGCGGCGGACGCGGTGCGCACCGGCGCCGCGCAGGCGCTCCTGGTGCGGCCGGCGCTGCCGTGGGAGAGGTTCCCGATTCCCGAGGAGCTCCAGTCACGCGACGGCGCGCCGGACGAGCTGATCTGGGAACGCGCGGTGCGGGCGAGCGCGGTCATCCTCTACGACCACGGCGAGCGCGGGTTGCAGCTCGCGGGCGGGCTCGAGCTCGCCAAGCTCCCCGAGACCCATGCCGTCATCCGGGAGCTCTTCTGGCAGACGACGCTCGACGGCGGGCTCTGGCGGTGCGTCGACGACCGGCTGCGCGACGTGTACCTGCACTTCTCGTTCTTCCGCGCCTGGCACGGCGACTGGGTCGAGGTCACGTGGCACGACGCCAGCGCTGCCGCCCAGCAGGAGCCGGCGCCGGGACCGACGCCGAGCGAGATCACCGGCGAAGCGCAGAAGTACGTGACGGGAAAGCTTTTCGTCGGTGTGCCGAAGGAGGATGAACCATGACCCCGGGCGACGAAGTGGTGGCGGAGGTGGAGGGGCTCCTGAAGGAGCGGCGGATTCTGGTCGCGGTCGGCGGCGGCATCGCGGCGTACAAGGCGTGCGAGGCGGTGCGGCTCTTCGTCCGCGCGGGCGCCGAGGTGCACGTGGCGATGACCCGGGCCGCGCAAGAGTTCGTCGCGCCGCTCACCTTCCAGGCGCTCTCGCAGCGGCCGGTGGCGACGGACCTCCTGAGCCCCGCGGAGGAGCAGCAGATCGGCCACATCGGTCTGGCGGACCGGGCGGAGCTGGTGGTGGTCGCGCCGACGACCGCCGACCTCGCCGCGCGGATTCGGATGGGCGTCGCCGACGACATCGTCACCGCCGCGCTGCTTGCCACGACCGCTCCCGTTCTCCTCGCGCCGGCGATGAACGTGCACATGTGGGAGCACCCGGCGACGCGCGAGAACTGGGAGGTGCTGCGCTCGCGCGGGTACCAGCAGGTCGGTCCCGACTCGGGCGCGATGGCGTGCGGGCACACGGGCGACGGGCGGCTGGCGGAGCCGTGGGACATCGTGCGGGCGGCGGCGCGGATGCTTGCGCCGAAGGATCTCGCCGGGCGCAAGGTGATCGTCACCGCGGGGCCGACGCGCGAGTTCTTCGATCCGGTGCGGTTCGTCTCGAATCCGTCGAGCGGCCGGATGGGCTACGCCATCGCTTCGGCGGCCCTCGCCCGCGGCGCCGAGGTGCTCTTGATCTCGGGACCGGTCTCGCTCTCGGCGCCAGCGGACGCGGAGCTCCTGCCGGTCGAGACCGCTGCCGAGATGGCGCAAGCGGTGCAGGAGCGCGTCGAGGGCGCGGACCTCGTGGTGATGGCCGCGGCGGTCGGCGACTACCGGCCGCAGCACGTCGCGTCGCACAAGCTCAAGAAGTCGCCGGGCGCCGAGACGGTGGTGTTCGAGCGGACCGAGGACATCCTGGTGATGCTCGGCGCGCACTTCGAGGACGCGCCCGAGCGCCCGCTGCTCGCGGGATTCGCTGCGGAGACCGAGCACGTCGTCGAGCACGCGCGGGAAAAGCTCGAGCGCAAGAAGGTCGACGCCATCGTCGCGAACTTCGTCGGCGAGGGCGGGGCCTTCGGAAGCGACGAGAACGAGGTGGTGATCGTCACCCGCGAGGGCACCACCACGCTCAAGCGGGCGTCGAAGGAGCGCATCGCCTGGCAGATTCTCGATGCGCTGGTGCCGAGGGTCGTGCGGCGGTGAGACCGGCGGGTTGCTCGGGCGTTCGCTCCTGCCCCGACTGGGGTCGACAGGAGCGGTCTCGATGAGCCCGGCGTCTTCCGCTCGTGCCGAGACGTCATGAGCCCGTGGTTCATCGACATCGATGAAAGAGCACGGGGGTGCCAGGCGGTCGGCCTGGCGTCGGGCCAGCGGCCCGACACCACCTTCTTCGAGGGCGGCGAAGTCGGGGGGCGAGCGGGGCCGGGCGTCGGTCTCGAAGCGTGGCCCGCCGCTTCGCGCTATATGCTCGCCCCGATGAGCGATGCGTCCCAGAACGACCTGCGGGCCGAGCTCGCGGGCCTCGTCGAAGAGACGCGCCGGCACCTCGTGTGGATGCGCGACGCCGGACAACGCGTCGTGCGCAAGGAGCGCGACCTGGCGATCGCGCCCGCGCTGGCGTCGACGCCCGCGCGCGCGCCCGGTGCCGCCGAGGCTCCGACGACCCCGGTCGCGGCGCCGACCGCGCCCTCGTCCGCGCACGCGCGACCCTCCTTTCTGGAAGCGCCGCCGAAACCGAAGGAGCCGAGCCCGATGCCCTCGTCGCCCGTGCGAGCTACGGCACCGCTCCCGTCGCCCGCCACCGCCGCGCCGGCCGATCCCGCGGCGCAGCTCAAGGTGATCCGGGACGACCTCGGCGATTGCCAGCGCTGCGCCCTCGGCTCGACGCGCACCCAGCTCGTCTTCGGGCAGGGCAACCCCAAAGCGGAAGTGCTCTTCCTCGGCGAAGGCCCTGGCGAGGACGAGGACCGCTCCGGCTTGGCGTTCGTCGGCCGCGCCGGGCAGCTCTTGACGAAGATGATCGAAGCGATGGGCTTCACCCGCGACGACGTCTACATCTGCAACATCGTCAAGTGCCGTCCGCCGGGCAATCGGCGCCCGGAGCCGGACGAGGTCGAGCATTGCCGGCCCTTCGTCGAGCAACAGATTCGCGCCATCGCGCCCCAGGCCATCGTCGCCCTGGGGGCCACCGCGGTGCAGTCGCTTCTCCGGACGACGACGCCGATTTCGCGGTTGCGCAATCACTGGCAGGAATGGCAGGGCATCGCGGTGATGCCGACGTTCCATCCGAGCTACCTGTTGCGGGCGCCGGCGGAGAAGGGAAAGGCCTGGGACGACTTGAAGCTGGTGCTCCAGAAGCTCGGCCGGCCGGTGCCGGCGAGAAAGTAGGAGCGGCGGATGAGTGGGTTTCGCAGGCCGAAGCGTCCGCGCGTCTCGGTCCTCGTTCTGGCGCTGGTGCTCGTCGTCGCCGGCGCGGCCAGGCTGTGGGCGAGCGACGAGGCCGGGCGTGGCCGGGTGGCGGAAGCGGTGCTGGATGGCGCCATCGACCCGGGCAGCGGCGAGTTCCTGAAGGACGCGATCGTCCGCGCCGAGCGGCACCACTACGAAGCGCTGGTGATCGAGCTGAACACGCCGGGCGGGCTGGTCGACACCACGCGGGAAATCGTCAACGCCATCGACGACTCGACGGTTCCGGTGATCACCTATGTCGCGCCGACGGGAGCGCACGCGGGGAGCGCCGGCGTCTTCATCACGCTCGCGGCGCACATCGCGGCGATGGCGCCGTCCACCAACATCGGTGCCGCTCACCCGATTCTCGTCGGCCTCGGCGGTCTGGGCGGCGGCGACCACAAAGACCAAAAGGACCAGAACCGGCCCGCGCGTCCGGCGCGCAGTCGAAAGGCAAAGGCGAAGCCGGGCGAGAAGGAGCCGGAGTGGGCGAAGAGCCAGCACGACATCCTCAAGCGGAAGATCGAGAACGACATGGTCGCCTTCGCCAAGTCCATCGCGGCCGAGCGGGGGCGCAACGTCGATTGGGCAGCGAAAGCGGTGCGGGAGAGCGCCGCGATTCCGGCCGAGGAGGCGGTGAAGGACCACGTGGTCGACCTGATCGCGACCAGCGTGCCCGACCTCCTCGCGAAGATCGACGGGCGGACGGTGCAGCTCGGGCCGAGCAAGACCGCTTACGTTCTACACACCAAGGGCGCCGCGGTCGACGAGCTGTCGTGGAGCTTGAAGAGCCGCTTCCTGCACACCATCGGCGACCCGAACATCACCTCGATTCTGATCATGCTCGGCCTCGCGGGGCTCCTCATCGAGTTCTACAAGCCCGGCGCCATCGTGCCCGGCGTGATGGGCGCGATGCTGTTGTTGCTCGGCATCATCGGCGCCTCCACCCTGCCGATCAACGCGGGAGGGGCGGCGCTGCTGCTCCTCGGCGTGGCCTTCGCGGTGACCGAGTTCTTCGTCACCTCCCACGGCGTCCTCGGCGTCGCCGGCGCCATCTGCTTCGGCCTGGGCGCGCTCCTCCTCATCAACTCGACCGGCGACAACTTCTTCGCGGACAAGAGCTTCGGTGTTAATCCTGGGTTCGTGCTGCCGACGATGCTCTTCGCGATCTTCGCGGCGATGTTCGTGGGCTACAAGGCCCTGCGCGCGCGCTCTCTCAAGCCCGCCGCGGGCGCGGGCGGGATGATCGGCGAGGTGGCTCTGGTCGACGTGGACATCGAGCCGGGGCGCGAAGGCAAGGTGCTGGTGCACGGCGAGATCTGGCGCGCGGTGTCGAACCAGCCGCTCGCCAAGGGCGCGCGCACGCGGGTGGTCGGGGTCGAAGGGCTGACTCTGCGCGTCGAGCCGCTCTAGCCGTGTTGAAAGCGGCACGCCGCTCGCAAAGGCGGGAATGAGTCGGCGGCCACCGGCCGTTTGCGTCGGCGGCGAGGCGCCCGCGATAAGCTGCCCGCTCGAGCGGCTCCAACGCCGGCTAGGAAGCCTCCTCACACCGCAGCTTGAGAAGACTGAGCATGCCGACGGACGTGGTGATCACAGAGCACCTGTCGAAGACCTACCGGGTCGGGTTCTGGGGCCGGAAGGTGGAGGCGCTCAAGGACGTGAGCCTGAGCGTCCGGGAGGGCGAGATCTTCGGCCTCCTGGGCCCGAACGGCGCCGGAAAGACCACCACGATGAAGCTCCTGCTCGGCTTCGTGAAGCCGACCAGCGGCCGCGCGTTCGTGGCCGGGATGCCCGCCGGGAGCCCCGCCGCTCGGCGCGCGTTCGGGTACACGCCCGAGAACCCGGCGCTGCACGAGTTCCTGAAGGGCGACGAGCTGCTGGTCCTCCTGGGCCGCTTGAGCGGTCTCGGAGGGCGGGACGCCAAGCGGCGGGCGGGAGAGCTCCTGGAGCTCGTCGGCCTCACCGGCCGGGGCACCGACCGGCCGATTCGGAAGTTCTCCAAGGGCATGGTGCAGCGGCTCGCCATCGCCCAGGCGCTGATCGCCGACCCGCCCATCGTGCTCTTCGACGAGCCGATGAGCGGCCTCGACCCGGTCGGCCGCAAAGACGTGCGCGACCTGATCTTCGCGCTACGGGAAAGGGGGAAGACGGTCTTCTTCTCGACCCACATCCTCCCCGACGTCGAGGCGATTTGCGATCGCGTCGGCATCATCACCAACGGGCGGCTGACCGACTGCGGAAAGCTCTCGGAGCTGGTCGACGCGAACGCGCGGGAGACCGAGCTGGTCCTCGGGGGGATTGGTAGCGCTCTCAAGGAGCGTTTCGCGAAGGTGGCGCGGACGCTGGAGCGCGACGGCCAACTCGTACTGCGCTTCTCCGACGAAGAGGCCGCGCAGGCCGCCGCGCGCGAGGCCCTCGACCAGGGCGGGCGCCTGGTGTCGCTGGTGACGCACCGGGAGAGCCTGGAAGAGCTCTTCGTCCGTCGCGCGAAAGAGGCGCGGCCAGCGGCGTGAGGGCGCGGTCCGGAGCTCGCCGATGATCGGACCGATCGGTCGGATCCGACGGATCGGTCCGATCGACGTTCGTGCCTACTCGCGCCGCGCCCAAAACAAGATGCGCTTGAACGCGAAGAAGTAGGGCCGGCGGTCGCCGAGCCGGGGCAGGAGGCGCTCGCGGTAGCGCGCGAGGAATTCCGGAAAGAGCGGCCCCAGGCGCTTTTCGTAGTCGGTCAGAAGCGTGCCCTTGACCCATTCGACCACGTCGTCGGGGGTCCCCAAGGGGTGGCCGTAGACCTGCAAGCGCACGTTCTGCCGCCGAAAGCCGAGGCGCTCGAGAAGCTCGGCGTAACGCTCGGGCGCGAGCACCGGGGAGGCCCGCAAATACCCTCCGAGAGCGGTCCGGAATGGCTCCTCGCCGGCGACTTCCGCCGCGACCGTGTGCGACAGGTGATCGTGGTTCGCGGGCACTTGCACGGCGAGCTGGCCCCCTGGCGCGATGAGGGCCGCCAGCCGCGCCAGGAGCGACTCGTGGTCGCTCACCCATTGAAGAGCGGCATTTGAAAAGACGACACTCCAGCCCGTCTCTTCGAACGATGCGAGGTCGGCCTGGGCGAAGGTGAGCCCGTCGCCTGCGAACGCCCGGCTCCTCTCCAGCATCGCCGCCGAGGTGTCGATTCCCACCGTCTCGCGCGCCTGCAAGCGCCGGTGCAGCGTCCGGGTCAGCTCGCCGGTGCCGCAGCCCAGGTCGACGACGCGCCCGCCCGGCGCCGGCTGGCACAACGCGAGCAGGTCATGAAACGGCTGCGACCGCTCCGACTGGTAGCGCTGATATTGGTCCGGGTTCCACGCGTCCACGCCGCTCATCGCTTTCGCTCCCGCTTGGCGAATGCACGCAGGGCCCTCTCGAGACGGGGGACGCCCACCGGGAACGGGGCGCGCACGACCTCCCGTCCGTCCGGCGCGTAGACGATGCCGATGGATTCGGTGAAGCCTTTTGCAAGCCCTGCCGCACTCGCGCCCTCGCCCTCCCAGTCGGGCACGAAAATGAGGTGGTGACCGCTGCTGGCAGGCGGCGGCAGTCCTGCTCTGCGGTAGAGCTGTCGGGTGCGTTCAACGCTCTCGCGGTACGCGTCCTTCATCTCGCGTCGCGCGAGGAACCGGAGCACGCCGGCCGATCCGCGGAGATCGACGCGGACGATCGTGACGTAGGGCACCTCGTGCAGCCGGAGCGAAAGCTCGGTGCCCGTCCGGATGGTGCTCTCGCGCATCTTGGAGTTGGAGAAGAACACCAGCAGGGGGCGGCCTCGGATCTGCGGCACCACCGGCTGGCCGAAGAGGTCCACCTGGCCGCCGAAGAGCGTCGTGGCGAGCAGCAGCGCTAACGCTTTCATCGGCGCTTCCCCTCGGGGGTGAGGCCCAGCTCGTCCATCCTCCGCCTGAGGGAGTTGCGATGGATGCCGAGCAGCGCCGCCGCCCGAACCTGGTTGCCCTGCGCCTGGGCGAGCGCGCGGGACAGGATCACCCGCTCGGCTTCGGCGAGCAGCCGCTCATGGGCAGCGCCGCCGCCAAGCTCGGCCCCGACGCGCTCGGCGAACGCCCGCTCCCAGCCGACCGCCGGCGGCGCGGTCTGCGCCAGGACCGACTTCAGGTCGCGCGCGGCGATCGTCGCCTCCGACAGGCCCACCAGCACCGCTCGCAGAGCGTTCTCCAGCTCCCGGACGTTGCCCGGCCACGGGTGGCGCTGGAGGAGCTGGAGCGCCTCCGCCGAGATGCCGACCTCGCGCCCCCGCAGCTTGGGGCCGTCGCGCCGGAGGAAGTGCTGCGCGAGCGCCGGGATGTCCTCCCTCCGGTCGGAAAGCCGGGGCAGCTTCAGCGGCAGCACCCGCAGGCGGTAATAGAGGTCGGCGCGAAACCGGCCGGACGCGACCGCCCGCGCGAGGTCCAGGTTCGTCGCCGCGAGCACCCGCACGTTCACCCGCGTTGCCCGCCCCCCGACCCGGGAGATTTCGCCCTCCTGCAGCGCGCGCAGGAGCTTCGGCTGCAGCTCGAGCGGCAGCTCGCCGACCTCGTCGAGCAGGAGGGTACCGCCCTCGGCCAGCTCGAACTGCCCCGGCCGGGCGGCGGTGGCCCCGGTGAACGCGCCCTTCTCGTGGCCGTAGAGCTCGCTCTCGACCAGCTCGCCCGGCAGCGCCGCCAGGTTCACCGCCACGAAGGGACCCGCCGCCCGCGCGCTCGACGCGTGAATCGCCCGGGCCACCAGCTCCTTGCCGGTTCCGCTCTCGCCCTCGAGCAGGACCGGCAAGTCGGTCGGCGCCACCCGCCCGATGCGCTTGTAGACTTCCCGCATCGCCGCGCTCGTCCCCACCAAGCCGAACGGCGCCGCTCCCGTTGGGCCGGCGGCCTCGTGCTCGACGCGCGAGCGCTCGAGGGAAGTGCGCGCGAGCTGCTCCACGTCGGCAAGGGCGAAGGGCTTGACCAGGTACTCGTCGGCGCCGCGCTTCATCGCCTCGATGGCGTGCTCGACCGTGTCCTGCGCGGTCACCACCACGATGAGGGGCCGGGCCGGACTCCGCGCGAGGTCGCTCGCGACGTCGAGGCCGCTGCCGTCGGGAAGGCGGATGTCGACGAAGGCCAGGACGAACCGCTCGCCCTCGATCGCCCGCCGGGCTTCGGCAGCGCTTCCGGTGGCCGTCACGTCGAGCCCCGCGCCCGCGAGCGCGCGCTGGAGCACGAACCGGATGCCCGGCTCGTCGTCGACCACCAGGGCGCGCGGGCCGTCAGGCATCGGAGATCCCGAGCGGCAGGAGCACTTGGGCTTCCAGGCCCGGCGCCAGATCCTTGAGCGAGAGCATCCCGCCGTGCGCCTCCACCGTCCGGCGGGCGAGGACGAGACCGAGACCGGTACCGTTCGCCTTGGTGGTGAAGAACGGGGTGAAGAGGCGGTCGCGTCCGCTTCCCAGGCCCGGGCCGTTGTCGCGCACGGCGAACCGAAAAAGGCTGTGCGCGCGGCCGCCCGCGTCGCGCCGGCGCAGCGCCGCCTCGACGAACGCGGTCAGCTCGATGCGCCCGCCCGGCGCCGGCACCGCCTCCACCGCGTTCTTGACCAGGTTCGCCAGCGCCTCGAAGAGCCGCGCGCGGTCGGCGTCGAGCCGGGGCGCGGCCGGGTCGTAGCGCTCGACCACCTCCACCTCCTGGCCGCGCGCCTTGGCGAAGGCGTGCGCCTCGAGGGCGAGGTCGTGGAGGATTTCGGCGGGCGAGACCCGGTTCTTCCGCAGGTTCGGCGGGCGGGAGAGGTCCAGCATCTTGCCGACGAGCGCGTCGACCCGCTTCGTCTCGCGCAGGATCAGCGCCAGGTACTCGGCAGCGGCGCCGTCTGGCGCAAGATGCTGGGTGAGCAGCTCGGTCGCGCCCCGCACCGCCGCGAGCGGATTTCGCACCTCGTGGGCGAGGCCGGCCGCGAGCGCCGCCAGGTCGGTCGGCGGCCCCGGGCGATCGGTGGCCGCGGTCGCCTGAACGACCAGCACCGCGCCGACCAGCTTCCCTCCCGCCCACCAGGGGCTCGCCTGGACGACTCCCGCGTGGTCGACGAGCGCGGTTCGCACCTCGCTCGACTGGATGGCGGCGGCGGCAAGGGCGGCGAGCGCCGGGCCGGCGGGGTCGAGCGCCGAAAGGGGGCGACCGGCGACCCGCGCGCGAGAGCGCCCGAGCCAGCTCTCGGCGGCGTCGTTCAAGAACGCCGGCGAGAGGGTCCGGTCGACGGCGAGGATCGGCGCGCCGACGCTCTCGACGAGGCTCAGGAGCGCTTCAGGCTCTACGGGAGCGGTCACGGTGGCCTTTAGACGGCGCCTTCGCCGCGCTCGCCGGTCCGGATGCGGATGGCTTCCTCGACCGGGGTGACGAAGATCTTGCCGTCGCCGATGCGGCCGGTCTTGGCGGTGCGCTCGATCGCTTCGAGGACGCGGGCGACGAGGTCGTCGGCGACGACCACCTCGATCTTCATCTTCGGCAAGAAGTCGACGACGTACTCGGCGCCCCGGTAGCTCTCGGTGTGGCCCTTCTGGCGGCCGAACCCCTTGACCTCGCTGACGGTCAGGCCGTGGAGCCCGATCTCCGCCAGCGCCTCCCTGACGTCGTCGAGCTTGAACGGCTTCACGATCGCTTCGACCTTCTTCATCGGATTCTCGCTTCTTCTCGCGCACTGCGAGGGCGCTCTCGAACGGCGAAAGGCGAACCGGTCCACGAATCCGCTGCGCTGGTGCGACAGCGCTGCCGCTAGGCAGCCGTCAGAGGTTCGGCACGACGCGGAAGGTCGCGTCCGCCTCGATGGTGGTGTCCTGCGACGGCGGCACGCCCGTCGCGCTGGTCGAGAGCGTCATGTGGGGCGCGGTCACGTAGGGCGCGAGCTCGACGCCGTCCACCGCGAGGCTGACGCTGGTCGCGCTCGCGGGAATCGAGTCCTGATGCGCGACCTCCCGGGTGGGCTGGCCGTCCGTCTCCACCGAGAAGGCGATGCCGTGGAGGAAGGAGAACGTCGCGCCGCGGGGGGAGACGATCTTCAGCGTCAGGCTCGTCAGCTCGACGCTCTTCACCTCGCTCTTCTTGATGCCGGAGTTCTTGAAGTCCTGCGTCTGCGACAGGTCCAGCGCGACGAACTGAGGGAAGGCGTCGGCCGGCAGGAGCTCGGAGACGAGCCCGCCGCTCTGAATCGTCGCCTGGCTCGAGACGTGGACGTCGAAGGCGGGGCTGCACGAGAGCGAGACCAGCGAGGCGAGCACCAGCGCAACTGAACAGACGCGCCGCGTCATCTTCGGGCTCCTTCTCGCCGCGCGCTCGGTTCTCGATCCGCTCCGGCGAGCCGAGTCGCATGGTAGCTTCGCTCCGGCCTGGATTTTGAGGCGAGGCAGTGTGCAGACCCTGACACGGTACGCTTCGGAGCGTCTCCAGCTCCTGGAACGCCTGCGCCAGCAGGCCGCCGGAGCGAGCCTGGCCGAGCTGTTCCGTCCGGATCCGAACGCGCTGCGCTTCACCCTCGGGACCTCCCTCGCCGAGCTGCGGGTGCCCTTCCGGATTACGGCAGGGCTTCAGCAGATCGTCCAGACCGCGAGCGCGGAGGCCTTTTTCGCCGCCGCCCAGCGGCACAAGACGGAGATCCTTGCGGACGAGTACGACCAGCTCGTGTTGGTGGAAGGCTTCGACCCGACCTTGATTCGGCCGCTCTCGTTCCAGCCGCCGCCGGGCGTGACGAGCGCCCGGCTCAAGGAATCATTCGCGGAGATCACCGAGAGCCATCACGGCCTGGACGCTGGGGTGGTCGAGAGCGTGCTCGCGGTCGGGCGCGCGGGGCGGCGGCTCTTGGTCGCGCTGCACTCGGTGCTCACCCGGGCCCGGCGGGAGGCTCGGGCCAACGACGCCGGCGAGCCGACCGCTTTCCTCTCGGCGCTGATGCTGCGGTCCGTCGCGCACCAGAGCTTCGCCTTGACCGGAGGGGCGCCGGTGTCGGAGCCGATGCGCCGGTTCTTGCGCTCCACGGCTGCGGTGCTGGTGGGCGGCGTCGTCCGGCTCGCCTTGAAGGAGGGCGGGCTATGGCGCGACGCTGGTCTGTCGCCCGGCGGCCATTCGGCAGCGCCCGCGCCCTCCGACCCGGTGACCCGGGAGGGCCTGTTGTCGTTGGCGGCGCTGGGCCAGCTCGCGTTCATGGGACCGCGGCCGGTCGTCCAGCGCAGCGGGGTCGCCGCCTGGGGAGTCGCGTTCGACCGGCTCTCGTTCGTCGAGGAAGCGGCGACCGCGTTGGAGGGCGGGCAGGACCCGGAGCTGCTGGCGCAGGACCTCGCGGGGCGCGCCCTGCGCGACAAGGAGACGCAGCGGCAGATGGAGCGCGCTGGCGCGCTCGGGGTGTTGCGGGGACGGCTGAAGGAGCTGGCGCGATTGTGGGAGGGTCAGCGGGCGCCTGCGCTGCAGGTGCCCGACGGCGGTCTCGAGGGGCTCGTCATCGGGCGGGACGCGCTGGAGCGGCTCCTCGCTTCCGAATGGCGCCGCCAGGCGGCGGCGAAGAGCGCTCGGGAAGCGGCGCGGGCGGTTTCGAACGACGAGGCGCGGGCGCACCTCGAGCTGTTCGCCCGCGCGCTCAAGGAATATCGGGACGACGAGCCGGCGGCGTGGCTGGGGGCGAGCGACGCCCGGCTGGCGGCGGCGCGGGCGTCGGTGGCGCTGGCGGCGGACGTGGTGCTGGAGCGGCTTTCGAGCCAGGCGGCACAGCTCCTGCTCGAAAGGACCGGTACCGAGACCCGCAGCGGCGAGCAGGGTGAGTACGAGACCGGGCGGCTCTACCTCGTGGGAAGCGAGAACCGGCCGATTCTCAAGTCGCGGGTGCGGGCGCGGCAGGTGGGGCACCTGTTCGCGGACGTGAAGGACTTCACGCGGCGGACGGCGTTCTTGAAAGAGAACGTGATTGCCGACTTCCTGCAGCGGGAGTTCTACGCGCCGATTCTGGCGGCGGCGTCGGGCGAGATACCAGGCGACAGCGCTCCCAAGGGGCGGGTGGGCATCGAGCTCAACAATCTGCTGGGGGACGCGGTCTCGTTCTCCGGGGACATCGTGGAGCTGGTGCGGCTGTCGCACGACATCCGCAAGGCGTTGTCCGACTACGCGAAGCGGCTGGAGGCGGAGGGGTCGCAGCAGGACGTGACGGCGCGGGTGAAGAGCCTCGAGGCGAGGCTGTCGCAGCAGCGCGCCGAGATGGAGAGGCGGGAAGCGGCCCTCCTCGCGCAGGCGCGCGCCCTGGCGCCGGGCCAGAGGGAGGGGCTTCTCGCGCGGGCGAAGGGTCTACGCGAGGAGCTCTTGCGGCAGACGAAGCTGTTCGAGGCGGAGCGCAGCCGGGCGGCGGGAGAGAAGCTGGAGGCGGGCAGCTTCGTCTCGTTCGGGGCGGCGCCGGTGATCGCGCGCTTCCAGGACCCGGTCTTCGGCGACATCAAGGTGGCGATTGCCGAGAAGATCAACGAGTCGGCGCGGGGGACGGCGCGCCAGGCGGCGGTGCGGGAGAGAGTTCACGCGGCGTGGACGCGCGCCCGGCGGGCGACGGGACGGCCCCTCGAGCTGCCGTTCTTCGTCCACGTCGAATCGCCGGGAGCGCTGGCGCTGCCGGCGCAGGAGGCGGCGCGGCTCGACGACCTGTTGGCCCGCGGCGACGAGAGCGGGGCGCAGGCGCTGTGGCTGGAGCTCGCGCGGCAACGGTTGGACGGCAGCGGTCCCGGTGAGGTCTACAACGCGGGGGCGGCGCTGAGCGAGGAGGCGCTGCGGGCCTATCTGGAGGCGCGGGCGGACGAGTTGGTGGCGCTGGAGCGCACCCTCGGCCTGAGCGAGATGCATCCGTCTCTCCGGGACCGCTTCTACTTCCCGCGCGGGAAGCTGGAGCTGGTGGGGGCGGTGCGGCCCGGGACCGGCGCGCTGGTCGAGCTGTTCGTGTTCCAGGGCCGGGCGCTCTTTCGGGGTTTCGAGGCGACGGCCGGGCTCGGCATCTTCGAGATCGTCGACCCGACGAACCCGTTGTTTCGCGCGCTCGCGGCGCAGCACGTCCCGCAGTGGGTGGAACAGATGCGACAAGCGAAGGGCTCGTAGCCTCGACCGGTCGCCCTCCGGTCACCCGCGGGGGCTCTGGCCGGTCGGAGGGGGCGGCAGCGCTGCCGCTTCGCCCATGCCCGACAGCTCGAGGCCGAGGCGCTGGGCGTAGGTGAAGATCCGGTCGTCCCGGTAGAACTCGCCGAAGACGATCCGCCGGACGCCGGCATTGGCCAGCAATTTGAAGCAAGGCCAGCAAGGGCTCGCGGTGGTATAGATGGTAGCGCCGTCGACGGCCACCCCGTTCTTCGCCGCCTGCACCAGCGCGTTCGCCTCGGCGTGGATGGTCGCGACGCAGTGGCCCTCCTCCATCATGTGGCCGGCCTCGGTGCAGTGGGGCAGACCCCGGATGGACCCGTTGTAGCCGGTGGAGAGAATCAGCCGGTCGCGCACCAGCACCGCGCCGACGTACTTGCGGTCGCAGGTCGCCCGGCTCGCGACCACCTTCGCGATTTCCATGAAGTAGCTGTCCCAGTCGGTGCGCCCGCTCATCCGCTCGGCTCCCGGACGAAAGAAACGCAGTCTACCGTCGTTTCCCGCCGGCGCCGGTCGAACGGTCGAGCGCCCGTGCCGTGCGCGGGCGGGGGCCGGTGGCAATCGTGCGAGGTGGCCACGCCGCGCCGTGAGGGGCCCACCGGCCGGACGATGCCCGGCCGCGGGCCGGCCGGCGACAAAGGGTCCGACGGCGCTGAGGGTGAGCTAGAGCGGAGTCGTCCACCGCAAGCGGAGCCGAAGGAGGCGAAGATGGTGAAGAGCACAGCTTGGGCAGCGCTGGCCGCGCTCGCGTTGTCCGTCCCGGCGCTCGCGTACGGCGCGCAGCAGAACCAGCACGGCTCGATGACCCAGAGCCCGACGACGCAGCAGCAGCCGTCGGGCACCGTGGGGCAGAACCGGGCGCCGAAGCCTTTCGCGACCAACGAGGTGAGCGGAAAGATCGCCAACGTCAGCCCGAGCGCGAAGGAAGTGGTGATCGCCCAGCCCGACGGGCAGCAGCAGAGCTTGAAGCTCGGCAGCAACGCCACCGTCTTCCTACAGGGCCGCTTGGGCTCGTTCAGCGACCTGAAGGAGGGCCAGCAGGTGCGGGCGGCGTACGAGATGCAGAACGGGCAGAAGACCCTGCGGTGGATCGAGGTGCGCCCGACCTCCGACACCGTCCAGCCGAAGGCTCCGTCGGCGCAGCCGTACCCCGGCAGCGGTGGCGACGCCCCGGCGAGCGGCGCCTGGAAGGGCTCGAAGACCAAGGCCCAGAACCTCCAGACCATCGAAGGCAGCGTGGTCAAGGTGAGCGCCCGGCATCATCGGCTGGTGCTCAACGAGGCCGGCGAGCACGTGACGCTCCAGGTCAAGCGCGACGCGAAGATCTTCGTGCAGGGAAAGCGGGCGAGCCTGTCGGAGCTGAAGCCGGGGGACGAGGTGCGCGCCTCCTTCGAGACGCCGAAGACCGCCCGGAAGATCGCGGTGCGGGTGGAGACGGTGGGCGCCAAGGGGACGGCTCCGATGCAGCAGGGCGCCCAGCCGGGCGAGCAGGGAACGCCGCCGGGCAGCCAGCAGAACGCGCCCTAGCCGGTTCGATTCGGGTGACAGGAGCGGCATCGGATTACGGATCCGGTGCCGCTTCTCGTCAGGGCGAGCGGCTGGAAGCGGCAGGGAGAATCGCGGCGGGCACCGTCGCCGCCTTGGCGCCCGTCGCGAGCTCGACCGGCTGGGGCTCGGGAAAATCGCGTGCTCCCAGATGCGCCGCGAGGAACGAGCGCACCTCGGTCAAGGGCGCGAGGAAAGTCTCCCCCGGCATCGGCACGTCGAAGCTCTCCCGGGCGTTGATGTCCACCTCGGCCGTCTGGTAGCCCTCGACCACGCCCGCGAGCCGGCCGCCCGGCACCACGAACACTCCCCCTCCCGAGGAGCCGTAGCCGATGGGCGCGTCGGTCTTCATGGAGGTGAAGCGCAGCGGCTGGCCGGGAGCGGTGTCGGCCGCCACGATCTGGCTGAGCATCCCCCCGGAGACCGAAAGGGCCCGGCCGTAGGGCGCGCCGACGACCACCACCTCGTCGCCCATCTCGAGAGCGCTCTCGTCGGCCAACTGCGCTGCCGGAAGGGCGGCGTTCACCTCGAGAATCGCGAGGTCCGGGTCGGGGACCGCGCCGATGGCGACGAGCTTCGCGGGAAGCCGGGCGACGATGCGCCCCATCTTTTCTCGCAGCACCTGGTAGGTCACGTGCTTCAAGCCGGTCTGGTCGGCGACGTGGGCGTTGGTCACGATCTCCGAGCGCGCCTTTCCGTCGGCGCCGGTGGTCGTCTGCACCACGACACCGCTGCCGCTTCGCGTGAGGGTCCCCGCCGCGAACACCTGCACCCCGACCGATTCGCGCAGCGCCTGGTGCACCACCTCGGCGCGGGTGCGCAGGCGCGCGGGCGCGTCGTTGGCGAGCGAGGGAAGCGAAGCGAGGAGGAGGGCGCAGGCGGTCGGCAGGGCGAGGCGAGGCAACGAGGCTCCGGAGGGTTCGAGGCGGGACGGCGCCCGCCTCATTGCGTGGGCGGGACCCGGGCGACGAGCATGTCAGGCGCGACGGGCCTTCGCACGCGCCGGGCGGGCGGTCGGCCTGCGAGCGGGCTTCTTTCAGGAGGCGGGCGCCGGCTCTCTGGACGGCAGGTAGCGCACGACCCGCACCGGTTCCATCGTGACCAGGCCCTCGGTCACCATCTCGTCGAGAATCGGCAGCAGCTTCTCCGCCCGCTCCTCGGTGTCGACCACCT
This sequence comes from Myxococcales bacterium, assembly GCA_021787845.1. Classification (GTDB taxonomy): domain Bacteria; phylum Myxococcota; class Myxococcia; order Myxococcales; family JAJYLH01; genus JAJYLH01. The sequence continues at coordinate 62,319 of JAJYLH010000002.1, forward strand.
CGATCAGCACCGGCAGCTCCTCCGACAGCCGCAGGTGGTGCGCGGCGTGCAGCACGTTCTTGGCGCCGAACCCCTCGATGCCGCGGATGACCGTGGCTCCGGCGTAGCCCTCGCGGCGCAGCCGCTCGACGAGCGCGGTGACGAGCGACGCGCGGTGCCACCTCTCCCCTTCGCCGAGAAAGATGCGCACGAGCACCTGCTCTCCTTCCAGCCGTCGCATCGCTTGTGTCGCCTCCTTGGGAGCCGCGGCGCGCCGACCGGAGCCGACGCCACCCGCGATGAGACAGATGACCACGGTCTCGGCGATGTTCAACAGCCGGGGTCGCGCGCTGGGCCCGTCGACCTCCGGCAGCGGTGCAGAAGGGCGCCGATCGACCGGCCGACTCGAATCGCCGGGGGACCGCAAGGGGCGAGCGCCCGTTGGAATCGACGCCGGTGCCGTTGGTTTCCATCCGCTTACCGATCCCGCCGTCGCCTCTCCGGTGGGTGTGGCGGCTTGGGGTTCAAGCGCCGCCGTTTCGCGCCGATAAGGGCGGAAGGTACTGGTCGATGGCAAACGGTCGCGATGAAGTCCAGGCATCGATGAGCGGCCGAGTCGCCCCGTCGGAAAACGCGGTCGCGGACGAACGGATGTGGGCGGTGCTCGAGCACTCGAGCCTGCCGATGTGGATCTTCGAGCTCGGGTCGCTGCGGTTCGTCGAAGTCAACGCGGCGGCGGTCGCGCTGTACGGCTACTCCCGCGCGGAGTTCATGGCGCGGACGGCGCTGGACATCATCGCTCCCGTCCACCGGGAGGACGCGCGACGCGCGCTCGCGCCCGGGCAGACGCGTGGCGGGTACATCGGCCTGCGCCCGCACGTCAGGCGCGACGGGTCGCTGCTCTGGGTCGACGTCCACTCGCAGCCGGTCGTGTTCCACGGCCAGCCGGCGCGTTGGTCGACGCTGATCGACCGGACGTTCGAGCTGCGCGCCAAGGAAGCGGCGGCGCGCGAGCGGGCGTTGCTCGCGGCGGAGATCGAGGCGTGTCCCGACGCGGTCGTGATGTTCGACCCGGAGGGGCGCATCGTCGGCTTCAACGGGCGGCTGCTCCAGGAGTGGCACACCGACGCGGACACCCTGCGGGCGCTGACGCTCGAGGACACCCTGCGCGCCGCCCAGCAGCATCTCGTCGACGCCACCCGCGAGACCGAGCTGCCGGCCGAAGGCGCGGCCGAGACCCTGCGCGCCGAAATCCAGTGGAAGGACGGGCGCATCAGCGAACGGTTCGCGACCATCCTGCGTGATGCGGACGGCACGCCGCTCGGCCACACGCGCATCTTTCGCGACGTGACCGAGGCGAGGCGGGCGGTGCGCGCGCTCCAAGCGAGCGAGGCGCGGCTCAAGGTGCTGCTCGCCGGCGCGAAGGGCGTCGCCTTCGAGTTCGACGAGGACCGGCGCTACCTCGGCATCTGGGCGACCGACGAGTCGCTGCTCGCGCAGCCGCGAGCCGAGTGCCTGGGCCGCACCATCCGCGAGGTGCTGGGCGAGAGCGCTGACGAGCTCTTCGCCAAGCCCATCGCGCAGGTCTTCGCCACTGGCGAGCCGCGCACCATCGAGTACAGCATCCAGACGCTGGGCGGCGAGCGCTGGTTCGAAGCCGACGTGAGCCTGGTCCCGCTGGAATCCGGGGCCCGGCGGACGGTCGCGTTCATCAAGCGCGACGTGACGGAGCGCAAGCGCTCAGCGGAAGCGCTGGCGAGCACCGAGCGGAGCTTCCGCGCCCTCATCGAGCAGTCCCCCGACGGCATCCTGGTGCGGCGCGGCCCGACCGTCGCCTACGTGAATTCGTCGCTCCTGCACAGCCTGGGGATGGAGCGCCCCGAGGAAGCGCTCGGTCGAAACGTCTTCGAATGGGTTCACGAGGCGGACCGGGCGCGAACGGCGGCGAGGCTGCGGGAAGCGGACGAGAGGGGGTTGCCGCTCGCGCCGGCCGAGTTCCGCTGCATCCGCCGTGACGGCGAAACGGTCCACTTCGAGTCGACCAGCATGGCGGTCAGCTTCGAAGGGCGGCCGGCGGCGCTGGTCATCATGCGCGACCTGACGGAGCGCAAGCAGCTCCAGGCGCGGATGATGGTGAGCGATCGGCTGGCGACGATGGGGACCTTGGCGGCCGGGGTCGCGCATGAAATCAACAACCCGTTGAGCTTCGTCGCCACCAACCTGTCGTTCGCCCTCTCCGAGGTGGAAGAGGCGGTGAAGACCGGCGACCGCGACGGGCTCCAGGAGGTGTGCAGCGCCCTTGCCGAGGGGATGGAGGGCTGCCGCCGGGTTCAGACGATCGCGCGGGACCTGAAGACCTTCGCCCGGGGCGGCGAGGACCAGCGCGCGGCGGTGGACGTGCGGCGGGTGATGGAGAGCGCCATAAACATCGCCTGGACGCAGATTCGGCACAAGGCGAGGCTCGTCAAGCTGTTCGACGAGGTGCCGGCCGTCTACGCGAACGAGGGGCGGCTCGGTCAGGTCTTCCTGAACCTCCTCGTCAACGCGACGCAGGCGATGGACGAAACGAGCGCCGACCGCAACGTCCTGCGGGTCGAGATTCGGGAGGAGGGCGGGAAGGTGCGGATCGCGGTGTCGGACACCGGAACGGGCATCGCGGCGGCGGTGCTGCCCCGCATCTTCGACCCGTTCTTCACGACCAAGCCGCAGGGGACCGGCACCGGTCTCGGTCTGTCGATATGCCACGACATCGTCCGCTCGCACGGCGGGCGGCTGACCGCGCGGTCCGAGCCAGGGGAGGGGGCGACGTTCGTCGTCGAGCTGCCGGTGGAAGCACCTGCGGTCGCAGAGTCCAGGTCGCCGCTTCCCTCGGGCCCGCGCGCGCGCGTGGTCGTGGTCGGTGACGAAAGGAGCATCAGCCGGGTGCTGGTCCGGGCGCTGGGGACGACCCACGACGCGGAATGGTTCCTGAGCGCACGCGAAGTGATCGAGCGGATCGAAGCGGGCGAGAAGTGGGACGCGATCGTCTACGACGACGCCCTCCCAGAGCTGAGCGGCAGCGCTTTCTTCGAGCAGCTTCGCACCCGAGCGCCGGATCAAGCGGCGCGGCTCGTCTACCTCTGCGACGACGTCCCGCCCGGCCCGGCGCGCGAGTTCCTGGAACGAGCCCGCTGGAGGCTGGAGAAGCCCATCGACGTTCCCGCCCTGCGGCGGGTCCTGGCCGACCTGGTCGAGGCGCTCGGAGCCGGGGCCTCGGAGAAGACCGCGCACCGCCAGGGAAACTGGGCCTCGCGCGACTCGTCCGCGCTCTGATGCCGAGCGAAACCGCTTTCGTCTAGTTGTCGCCCGGCACGCCTGCCTCGCGAGAACCCCGGATTCTCGGCCGTTCGAGCCGTCTTGCGAGGGCGACTTGCCATCGACGTGTCGTCGGACTATCATCGACATGTCGACGCGATGTCGGCAGGAGGAGCGGTTGATGGGCCATGGCGACTGGCACGGCCATTCGAGGCACGGGTACGAGCACTGGCGCGACACGGATTGGGCGCGGCAGGCGGCGGTGTGGTTCGGACGCGGGGCTTTTCGCGGGCGCGGGTTCGGGTCGGGGTGGTCGGGGATGCCGTTCGGTTCGGGGGGCTGGCCGTTCGGGCGCGGGCCGGGGCCGAAGGTGCGCAAGGGTGACGTGCGGGCGGCTGCGCTGGCGCTGATCGCGGAGGAGCCGCGCAACGGCTACCAGATCATCCAGGCCATCGCCGAGCGGTCGGGGGGCGTGTGGTGTCCGGGCTCGGGGTCGGTCTACCCGGCGCTCCAGCAGCTCGAGGACGAGGGGCTCGTCCGCGCCGAGGAGGTCGGGGGCAAGAAGCGCTACCGGCTGACCGACGAGGGGCGCGCCTACGTCGAGGCGCACCGGGAGGAGCTCAAGGACCCGTGGGGCGAGGTCGCGGGGACGGTCGACGACGATGCGACCGGGCTCCACGCGGAGCTGGCGCGGCTGGGGATGGCGATCGTGCAGGTGTTGCACGCCGGCCAGCCGGCGCAGATCGCGAAGGTGCGGCAGGTCGTCATCGGCGCGACGCGGTCGCTCTACCAGATTCTCGCGGAAGCGAACGGCCGCGACGAGGTCGACTAGGCTCCCGGCGAACCAGAACGAGTTCTGCGCAGACGTGCTTTCCGGTTCGCTCAGGTTGCACTTTCGCCAGCCGCTCATCGTTCGAGTCCGGCCGACCAAGAGCCGCCGGCTTCCCCTTAGGATGAGCGGACCGGCTCTGAGCCCCGCACCCGAGTGAACCGGAAAGCCCGTCTGCGCTCATTCGTTCCCGCTCATCGAAGGAGGGCGAGGCCGTTCGTTCAGGCTCGCCTCGACCGGTTCTTCGCCGCGCTCAGGCGGCTTCGTCGGTCAGAGGCGCACCTGGCGCAGCCGCAGCGCGTTGGAAATCACCGACACGCTGGAGAGGCTCATGGCGGCGCTCGCGAGCATCGGGCCGAAGGCCATCTGCGCGATCGACACATGGTAGATCGGATACAAAACGCCAGCAGCGATAGGTATCGCTAGCGAATTGTAGAGAAACGCGAGAGCCAGGTTCTGCCGCACGTTGCGCATCGTCCGCCGGCTCAGGCGGCGGGCGCGCACCAGCGCCGACAGCTCGCCCTTGACGAGCGTGATGCCCGCGCTCTCCATCGCCACGTCGGTGCCAGTGCCCATCGCGATGCCGACGTCCGCCGCGGCGAGCGCCGGCGCGTCGTTGATGCCGTCGCCCGCCATCGCCACCAGGCGCCCCTCGGCCTTGAGCGACTCGACCACCGCGTGCTTGTCCTCCGGATGCACCTGCGCGCGCACGTCCTCGATGCCGACCTCCTTCGCCACCGCCTGCGCCGTCTCGGCCGCGTCGCCGGTCAGCATCACCACGTGGAGGCCCCGCCGCTTGAGAAAAGCGATCGCCTCCGCCGAGCCGGCCTTGACTGGATCCGCGAGGTCCAGGACCGCTGCCGGCCGGTTGTCGAGGGCGACGAAGGTGACGACGTGCCCAGCGTGTCGGAGCGGCTGCGCCACCGGCTCGAACGCCTCGACCGAGTGGCAGTAGGTCTGCACCATCCCGGCGTTCCCCAGCGCGACCCAACGGTCCCCGACCTTGCCGCTGACGCCGAACCCCGCGACCGCCTGGAACTCCTCCACCTTGTCGAAGGGAAGCCCGCGCGCCTTCGCCGCCTCGACGACCGCCGCGGCCAAGGGATGCTCGCTTCCACGTTCCAGGCTCGCCGCCGCCCGAAGCACCTCGGCCTCCTCGAACGCGTCCAGGCAGTGGACCCGCAGGAGCTTCGGCTTGCCTTCGGTGATGGTCCCGGTCTTGTCGAGCACCAGCGTGTCGACCTTCTCCATCGTCTCCAGCATCGTCGCGTTCTTCACGAGGACCCCCGCCGTCGCGCCGCGGCCGGTCGCCACCATGATGCTCATCGGCGTCGCGAGCCCGAGCGCGCAAGGGCAGGCGACGATGAGGACGCTGACCGCGCTGACGAGCGCGAAGGCGAGCTTCGCCTGGTGCGGGCCGAAGACGGTCCAGACGACGAACGTCGCGGCCGCGGCGAGCACCACCGCCGGAACGAAGAACGCGCTCGCCTTGTCGGCCAGGCGCTGAATCGGTGCCCGGCTGCGCTGCGCCTCGGCGACGAGCTTGACGATCTGCGCGAGCATCGTGTCCTTGCCGACCCGCTCCGCTTCGAGGACCAGGGTACCGGTGCCGTTCACCGTGCCGCCGGTCACCTGCTGGCCGGCGGTCTTCTCCGCCGGAATCGGCTCGCCGGTCAGCATCGACTCGTCGACCGAGGAGCGGCCCTCGACCACCACCCCGTCGACCGGCACCTTCTCGCCCGGCCGCACCCTCAGACGCTGGCCGACCTTGACCGACTCGAGCGGCACGTCGCGCTCGACGCCGCCCCGTTCGACGAGCCGCGCGGTCTTCGGCTGGAGCCCCAAGAGCGCCCGCAACGCCCCGCCGGTCCGCTCGCGCGCCCTCAGCTCCAGCACCTGGCCCATCAACACGAGCGTCGTGATCATCGCGGCGGAGTCGAAGTAGACCGGCACCGTTCCGCCGTGCTTGAACGCCGCCGGCACGAGCTGCGGCGCGAACGTGACGAGGAGAGTGGAGGCCAGGCTGTCGAGGAAGGCGACCCCGGTGCCCAGCGCAATCAGGGTGAACATGTTCGGGCGCGCCGTCAGGATCGATCGCCAGCCGCGCTGAAAGAACGGCCAGCCGCCCCAGAGGACGACCGGCGACGCCAACACCAGCTCGAGCCACCCGAGCCCGTTCGAGCCGAGCGCGTGCTTGACCGGGTTCGGGTGCCACAGGTCCGAGAGCCCGAGGAGGAACACGGGGAGCGTCAGCGCTGCGCTAACCCAGAAGCGCCGCCGCATGGCGGTCAGCTCGACGTTCTCCTCCGGCTGCGCGACCGGCTCTTCGGGCTCCAGCGCCATCCCGCAAACAGGACACGGCCCGGGCTTCGTCTCCCGCACCTCCGGGTCCATCGGGCAGACCCAGACTGTCGGCGCCGCGCGCGAAAGCTCTTCCGGCACGACCGGAAGCGAATGCTGAGCAGAACCGGAAGCGGTCGGGGCTTGCGGTCTCGGGGCGAGCGAGCCCTCCGGGTCGGCGGCGAAACGGTCGTGGCACTTCGTGCTGCAGAAGAGGTAGATGGTCTTTCCGTGCTGGAATCGGCCCCCCTTGGGGCTCCCCACGGGGACGGTCATCCCGCAGACCGGGTCGCGGGCGGTCAGATAGGTCGCCGGCGCCGCCTCGAACTTGGCCTTGCACTTCGGATTACAGAAATAGAATTTGGTTCCGTCGTGCTCGGTGCTGTCGCCCTTGGGCCGCGAGGGGTCGACCGCCATCCCGCAGACCGGGTCGCGGGCGAGCATCTCGGACGCCGGCAGGGCGGAGTCGTTGGAGGTCATTGTCCACTCCTCGAGCCTGCGTGCGTTGCGCGCGATCCGCGTCTTAGCGCCCCTTGGCGGTCCGCGCCAAGCAGCGTCGCCAGCCTGTCGTCTACCGGTCGAGACGGGTTGGCGGGCCCCCCGCGCGGATCGATGGGCCGATCCGTCGGATCCGACCGATCGGTCCGATCGGCGCTCGACGCTCAGCGGCAGCGGTTCAAATCACTGGCGCGTCGCGGGCGCTGACCCAGCCTTCGCTGCCGTTGGGTAGGCGGATGCGCAGGAAGCCGCGGTCTTGCCGCATCACCCGGACCTTGAGCCCCTCATGGATCTCGAAAGCGCTCCTGAAGTCCGCCGCGGGTCCCTCGCGCACCGCCGCGCTCGGCGAGACCACGATGGCGTACGTCGCGTACTTCTGGTGCCAGGCCGCGGCGAAGAGCAGCAGCCCCGCCGCCACCGCGACCACCACCGACGCGACGCCCACCAGGCCGACGAGGCCCCGGCGTTTGGGCGAGTACCGGCGTACCAACAGGAGCGCCAGCCCACCCAACCATGTCGCGAGGAACCAGACTCCGACCGCGCGCGCCGGCACCTCGGCGCCCACGCGCTCCAGAAGCGGTTCCTCTTCCCGGGAGCCCACCACCTTGTCGATGTTGCCGCGTTTCGCCTGCGCCAGGTTGTAGGCCGCGTCGGAGTCGTCGGGGTCCAGGCGTAGCGCGCGCTCGTAGGCCAGAATCGCTTGCCCTCGGCGTCCGGCCTTGAGAAAGGCGGTCCCGAGGTCGAAGTAGACGTCCGCGCTCTTGGAGCCCGCGTCGATGAGCGCTTGGTAATCCTGCGCCGCGACCGCGTACTGGCCCGCCTGGTAGGCGTGGTTGGCCCGGCCGAGGAGCACGGTCGCGTCGGGCGTGGCCTGCGCAGTCGAGGCGCAGCCGACGACGAGCAAGAGCAGCGCCAAGGGCTTCATCCGGCGCTCCGCGGGAGCCTCAAACCGTCGATGGCGTCGATCACTCGCGCCGCCTGGCCGAGCGCGCGTTCGAGCTCTTCGCCGGTCGCCGCCTGGGGCGCGAACCGAGCGGTTTCGCTCCGCGCGAGGAGGTCGACGAGCTGCGCCCGTTCCTTCTCCGGCACGCCCTTCTCGGTCAGGTGCCGGTGGAGCTGCTCGCCGGTCAGGCCCAGCGCGGGCACGCCGATCTTGTCGGTGACGAACTGCTGGAGGGCGCGCTCCAGCTCCGCGTGGAAGCCGCGGGCGTCGTCCGAGCGGGCGAGCTCGCGCGCGACCTTGAGGCGCCGGCTCGCCTGGCCGCGGGCGCGCTTGACCTTGAGCTTCTCCGGGTCCCGGCGGCGCAGCATCAGGCCGAGAGCGCTTCCGGCCCACAACAGGCCCCAGAGGGCCATCGGCGCACCGGTCACCGGCCAGAACCAGGTCTTCGCCCAGACCGGCACCTCGTCGGCGGCGGCGAGGTCGGCGTCGATGCGGATGGGCCGGACGGTGTCGGTCAACACGTTCGCTGCCAAGGGGGCGGCAACGGTCCCGGGGGGCGCCGGGACGGCGGAGCCGGGCGCCGGGGCGGTGACGGTCAGAGGCAAGGCCGGCGTGCGGGCGACCTCGTAGGTGCCGGCGCTCGGATTGAAATAGGGGAGCTGGAGCGCGGGCACGGTGAAGGTGCCGGTGCGCTCGGGCACGATCACCCACTCGACGGTCTTGACCCCGCCGTAGCGCCAGCCGCTGACGCGCGACTTCGAGCGGACGGTCGGGTCGTAGGTCTTCAGGCCGGGGGGCAGGAGCGGTTTCGGGACCTCGACCGCGGTGACGTTGCCTGTTCCCTGGAGCGTCACCTTGAGCTGCACCGGCTCCCCGAGCGCCACCGTGGCGGGCGCGAGCTGCGCCGCGAGCGAGAGGTTGCCGACGTTGGTCGCGACGAAGCCGGGCGGCTGCCCTGCTGCGGGAAGCGCCTTCACTTGGATGGGAAGCGCCTCGCTGTAGCGCTTGACGGTCTCCGACGGCGCCCCGCTGAAGATCGAGATGCCGACGTTGATCTGCGCGTTGACCGGGTCGATGGTCAGGTCGCCCGACCGCAGCGGGAACAGGGCCCGGCGGCGCAGCAGGTAGACGCGGTAGGGGACGCCGTGCACCTCGCGGATCTGCGCCGAAAGCTGGGTCGGCGCCGCGATGTCCTCGGCCCAGAACCCATCCAGCCGGGGGCAGGAAACGCTCTGGACGCCCGACACGTCCGACTGGGCGAAGAGGTAGAGCGACATCGTCACCTGCTGTCCCAGGTAGACGGTGGACTTGTCCACGGTCGCCCGCAGGAAGACGTCGTCGCCGCCGGGCCGCTCTTGGCGCTGGAACGGGTCCGGAAAGTTGTTGAACGCGCTGAACGGGTCGAAGGCGCCGCCGAAGGGGTTGTTGCTCGCCGGGGGCGCGGCGCGCGGGGCGTTCGGGTCGCACCGGAGCTTGACCGCGTTCGACCGCAGCGTCTGCCCGTTGAGGGCGAGCGTCGCCGGGCCGATGAGGTAGATGCCCGCGCTCGGCGCCCGCACGGTCCAGGTGTAGACCGTCGAGCTCTCGATGCTCTGCTGCCCGTTGGAGATGGTGATCGAGCTCTGCATCGAGGTGGAGGGCCCCTGGACGGCAAGACCGCCGAAGTCCGGCGCCGAGGGATGCCCCCCTCCAGCATCGGTGATGGTCAGCGAGTAGACCGCCTGGTCACCCGGCGCCACCGTGCTCGGGTTCAGGTCCGCCTGGAGCGACGGCCGGGCGAGAGCGCTGGCGGCGACCAGCAGCGCGCCCAATCCGCATCCGAGGACGGTCCCGCGCCGCATCTCACCAGTCCTCGCCGGGATGGCGTAGCGGCCGGTGGACGACCTGGAACCGCCACATCTGAAGGTTCTTCTCGCCGGCCTGCAACGCGTCCAGGACCTCGTTCGTGCTCTGCCGGGTCATCGGCTTGGCGGGCGGCGCCGCTTCTGCCCCTTGGGATGGCTTCTGCTGACCCTTTCCGGCCTGCGCCATCGCAGCGGGGCTCTTCGGCTTCGGCTGACCGTTTTGCCCCTTCGCCGGCTGTGCCGGGGAAGGCTGCGGCTGCGGCGGCTGCTTCTGCGCTTCTTTCTGGCCGGTGCCGTTCTCGGCCTGTTGCTGCTTCTTCTCGTGCTGGCCAGCACCGTTCTGGGCCTGCTTCTTCTGCGCCTGGTTCTGCTGGCTCTTGCCCTGCTGGTCGTTCTTCGCCTGCTGGCCTTGGCCTTGCTGGCTCTTCTTCTTCTGCCCCTGGTCGTTCTTCGCCCGCTTCTGGCTCTGGCCGCCCTTCCGCTTCTCTTGCGCCTTCTTCTGGAGCAGGGCCCACTCCAGGTTGTAGCGCGCGTCCGGGTCGGTGGGGTCGATTTCCAGCGCCCGGCGGTAAGCGTCGATCGCCGGGTCGAGCTGACCGCCCTGGGCGTGCGCGTTACCCAGGTCGAGATAGGCGCGGGGCTGGAGGCGTCCGCTCGCCGCCGCGGCCGAGCGCTCGAACTGGTCGGCGGCCTCCCCCAGTTGGTGCTGCCTGGCGAGAGCGGCGCCGTCGTCGAAGTGCGCCGCCGCAGAGGGCGTGTGGACGATGGCTTGGTCGAACGCCTTCTCGGCCTCGGCGAACTTCGACTTCTCGTAGGAAGCGATACCGCTCTTGATCTCCGGCACCTCGGCGCGGAACGGATGGCACCCGGCGAGCGTCGCCGCGAACCAAAGAAACGAGAGCGAGACCGGTCGCCTCTTCAAGCCCGCCTCCGCTGGAGCCGACCCTCCCCGGCAGCGAAGCCGAGGAGGAGGAGCAAGAACCCTGGCCACGCGAACGCCTGGTAGCGGTCGACGTAGTCGACGGGCTGCCGCGTCTTGTACTCGGCCTTCTTCATCCGGCCCAGCTCTTCGTCGATTTCGCCCACCCCGAGGTCGCCCGCCTCGCTCACCACGTACTTGCCCTTGGTCTTGGAGGTGATCTCGCGCAGCACGTCCTCGTTCAGCCGGCTCATCACGGTCTGGCCCTGGCGGTCCTTCAAGTATCCGGTCACCCGCCCGTTCTTGTCGACGAGCGGAATCGGCTCCCCGGCGCGCGACCCGATGCCGACCGCGAAGATGCGCACCCCCTCCTTCGCGAGCTTGTCGGCCTCCTTGCCGATGCCGCCTTCGTGGTCCTCGCCGTCGGTGATCAGGACGATGGCCTTGCCCGCGCCGCCCGGCGACCCGCCCGCGAACAGGGTGTCGGCGGTCTGAAGCGCTTCTGCTATCGCGGTGCCCTGCTGGGGAAGGGCGTTCGGATCGATCGCCCGCAGGAAGAGCTTGGCCGCTGCGCCGTCGGTGGTCAGCGGGCACTGGACGAAGGCGTCGCCCGCGAAGGCGACGATGCCCACCCGGTCGCCCGGGAGATGGTCGATGAGGTCGGAGAGCGCGAGCTTCGCCCGTTCGATCCGGGACGGCTCCACGTCGCGCGCCAGCATCGACCGGGAGGCGTCGATGGCGAGGACCACGTCCATCCCGTACCGGTGCGCGAGGCGGGTCTGGGTGCCGCACTGGGGCTGCGCGGCGGCGAGCGCGAGGAGGACGAGCCCCAGGAGCGCCGTCGTTCCCCCGGCGAGATCGCGGGTCGAACCGGCCTTCGGCGCCATCCGCGCGAGGAGCCGCTCCGGTGCCGCTACCCTGAGCGCGCGCGCCCGCCCGCGAAGCATCAGCCCCCACAGAAGGGCGACGAGCACGATGGCGGCGAGAAAGGCGAGCGCCCACGGCTGAGCGAGCCGCACCGGAAGGCGGAGGATCGTGAACTGCCAGGCCGAGGTCCCGACGCTCATGGGAACCTCTTCAAACGGGTCACCCCGAGCGCCAGGTCGAGGAGCAAGAGCGCTATCCCTGGCCACAAGACCCAGCCGAACAGCTCGTCGTGGTGGGCGAACGCTCCCGACTCGAAGAGCCGCGTCTTCTCCAGGGAGTCGAGGATGTCCTGGAGGCTGTTCTCCAGGCTCGCCTTGTCGGTCGCCCGGTAGTAGGCGCCGGCGGTGGTGGCGGCGATGGTCTTCAAGATCGAACCGTTCACCGGGATGTTCATCTTCACGTAGACCGTGCGGCCGAAGGCGTCCCGCTCCGGGTAGGGGACGACACCGCCCTTGCCCACCAGGATGGTGTAGACGCGGATGCCGAGGCTCTTCGCCATCTCGGCCGCCTCCAGCGGGGAAACGTTGCCGGCGTTGTTGTCGCCGTCGGTGATGAGGATGACCACCTTGCTTTTCGCCTTGCTCCCCCGCAGCCGGTTGATGGCGGTGGCGATGCCGTTGCCGATGGCGGTCCCGTCCGGAATCACGCCCATCTTGATCTGGTCGATGATGTTCAGGAGCACCGCGTGGTCGAGCGTGAGCGGGCACTGGGTGTAGGCCTCGGCCGCGAAGACGACGAGCCCGATGCGGTCGTTCGGCCGTTCGTTGACGAAGTTCTTGAGCACCTGCTTGGCGACGTAGATCCGGCTGCGAGGCTGGAAATCCGCGGCCAGCATCGAAGTGGACAGATCCTGCGCCACCATGATGTCGATGCCCTCGACGGAGACGTTGCGCGCGCGGGCCGTGCGCTCCTGCGGGCGGGCGAGGGCGAGGGCGACCAGCACGATCCCGAGAGCGCCGAAGACCTGCGGGAGCGCTCTCAAGTGGCTGGAGAGCGTGCGGGGCAACAGGCCGAGCGGACCGACGGCTGGGACCTGGAAAGTCGGCCGGCGCCGGACGAGCCAGGCGCGGCCGGCGACGACCAGCGCCGCCGGAACCAAGGCGAGAAGCGCCCAGGGGCTTTGGAGCGAGAAGCCGTTCACGCGCCGCCTCCCGGGAGCGCAGGCGCCGGGCGGGTGCGCTCAATCAGGGCGCGAGCGGTGTCGAGGCCCGTCTTGCACTCGCCGTCGCTCGCCTCCCGGCGGGCGAACTTGACGAGGTCGGAGGCGGCGCAGAAGGTGGCGGTCTGGTCGAAGTCGAGGCCCGGCGTCGAGCGGCGCTTGAGCTCGGCGAGAAGCTCCTCGGTCGTCATCTCGAGCGCGTCGAAGGTGTAGCGCCGGCCGAAGTAGTCGCGGAGAATCTCGGTCAGGCGGAAGAAGTAGATCTGCTTTTCGCCCCGGGCGACGAGTCCCTCGGCCTCGAGCTGGGCGAGGCGCGCCAGCGCTTCTTCGTCGGCGGGCGCGCGCGGCGCGGGAGGCGGCGGCGGAACCGGTCTTCGAGACCGCTTCTGCCACCAGAGGGCGAGCGCGCCCGCGCCAGCGAGAACGAAGAGCACGTACAGCGGCCAGTAGCGGCCGGTGTACGCGCGCGGCAGAGGCCGGTCGTCCGGGCGGAGCTGCGGCTTGCCCTGCGAGGGGTCGATGACGCCGGTGACCTTGATCTCCTGCGGGGGAATCTGAAGCTGTTCTTCGCCCACCGGCGTGTGGACCGGCAGGTAGAGCGCCGGAATCGAGACGTCGCCGAGGACGAACGCTTGCAGCTCGAGGCGGAAAAGCGAGGTCTGCGGGTCCTTCCCGGTCAGCGCGCTCTTCACCTGGCGCACGTGAAAATCCTTCCAGTCGAAATGCCGCGGGAGCGCGTAAACGTCGCGCTTCGGGTGGCGCACCTCGATGGTCACCCAGAACGGTTCGGCGAGCTCGACCACCGCCTTCTGCACGACGGACTTGAAAGAGATCGGCTTCGCCGAGGGCAGCTTCGCCAGGGGATCGGGAGCGGTCTCACTGGGCGTCGTCGCGGCGGGCGGCCTGGGAGCGGCAGCGCTCGAGGCTAGCGGCGGCGGTGCCGCCATCACCGGTCCGGCGCTGCTGGGCGCGGGAGCCGGGGCCGGTCGGGAAGGGGCTGGGGCGACGGCCGTGGCGCCGCTCGCCCCTCGACTGCGCTCGGGATGAGCGGGGTCAGCGACCAGATTCGCTCCGCTCGTCCTGAGCGCTGTGGCTCCGCTCGTCCTGAGCGCTGTGGCTCCGCTCGTCCTGAGCGCTGTGGCTCCGCTCGTCCTGAGCGCAGTCGAAGCATGCGCGCGCGCCCCTTCGGGGACCCCCGCGAGGGCGAGCGCGATCGCCGCCAGGAGGAGCTGCCGCCTCACGCCCGAATCCTCCGGGCGCGGTTCTCGAAGAAGCGCGCGAGCGCCGGCCCGAAATCGTCGTCGGCGCCCATCCGGATCGCGTCGAGCTCGAGCTGTTGGAACGTCCGTTCCCGCCGCGCGACCGCCGCTTCCTGCCGCCGGCGGTACTCCATCCGCACGTGCCGGCTGGAGGTGTCGACGACGACTTTTTCTCCGGTCTCCGGGTCCAAGGCGTGCAGGAGGCCGACGTCCGGCAGCTCCGCCTGCCACGGCTCCCACACCACGATCGGCACCACGTCGTGCCGCTGCGCCGCCACCGCCAGCGGCCGCTCCCAACCGTCGGCGAGGAAGTCGCTGACCACGAACGCGACGCTCTTGCGCTTCGTCGATTGGTGGAGGAACGTCAGCGCGCCCGCGAGGTCGGTGCCGCGCTTCTTCGGCGAGAAGGTGAGGATTTCGTCGAGCACCCGCATCACGTGTTTGCGGCCCTTCTTCGGCGGCACGAACCGCTCGACCTCGCTCGTGAACAGCGCGAGCCCCACCCGGTCGTTGTTCGAGATGGCGGAGAAGGCGATCATCGCGGCGATTTCGGCGGCCACTTCCGCTTTCGTCCTCCGAGTGCGCCCCACGTCACCGGAAGCGGAGCGGTCGACCAGGAGCATCACGGTCAGCTCCCGCTCCTCGGTGAAGACCTTGACGTAGGCGTCGCCCATCCGGGCGGTGACGTTCCAGTCGATGGTCCGGATCTCGTCGCCCGGCTGGTACGGCCGGACCTCGGCGAACGCCATCCCCCGGCCCTTGAAGACCGAGTGGTACTGGCCGGAGAGGGTCTCGTTCACCACCCGGTTGGTGGTGATCTCGATCTTCCGCAGCCGCTTGACGATTTCCGCGCGGCCCTGCGGCGTCCTCGGGTCCGGCGGCGCGTCCAGCGGCGCTGCTGCCTCCCTGGAGCGCGCCCCCAGAGCGATGGCGCCGGCGCCGACCAGCACCGCAAGCGCGATCCCCGCGAGCTTCCCGAACCCGAAGAGGCTGAAGGCGAGCACGATCATCCGCGGACCTGGGGCGCTCTTAAGGCACTTCGACCTTCTCGAAGACCTTCTGGATGATTTTCTCCGGCGTCATCTCCTCCGCCTCGGCCTCGTAGGAGAGGGTGACGCGGTGCCGGAGGGCGTCGTAACCGATGGCCTTGATGTCCTCGGGAATCACGAAGCCCCGGTGCCGGAGGAAGGCGTGCGCGCGCGCCGCCTGGTTCAACGCGAGCGACGCGCGCGGGCTCGCGCCATACTCGATGTACTGCTTCAGGTCGGCGAGGCCCGCTTTCGCCGGCTCCCTCGTCGCGTAGACCACCTGGACGATGTAGTCCTTCACCTTGTCGTCGATGTAGACGAGGTCGACCACCTTGCGGGCGCGCTCGATGGCGTCGAGGGCGATGACCTTGCGCGCCTCGGGCGCGAGCCCGGCGCTCATCCGGTCCATGATCTGCCGCTCTTCCTCGCGGGTCGGGTAGTCCACCTTCACTTTCAGCATGAACCGGTCGATCTGCGCTTCGGGAAGGGGGTAGGTGCCCTCCTGCTCTATCGGGTTCTGCGTCGCCAGGACCAGGAACGGCTTCGGGAGCGGGAAGGTGGTGTCGCCGATGGTGACCTGGCGCTCCTGCATCGACTCCAAGAGCGCGCTCTGCACCTTGGCCGGCGCCCGGTTGATCTCGTCGGCGAGGACGAGGTTCGCGAAGACCGGCCCCTTGCGCACGGTGAAGGCGCCGGTCTGCGGCGTGAAAATCTGGGTGCCGGTGAGGTCGGCGGGGAGCAGGTCCGGGGTGAACTGGATGCGCTTGAACGTCGCCTCCATCGTGTCGGCGAGGGTCTTCACCGTCAGGGTCTTCGCGAGCCCCGGCACGCCCTCGAGCAGCACGTGCCCGCCGGTCAGGAGGCCGATGAGCAGCCGTTCGACCATCTGTTTCTGACCGACGATCACCCGGCCCGCCTCCGCGAGGATCTGGTCGACGAAGGCGCTCTCCTTCTGGACCAGCTCGTTGATCTCGCGGATGTCGACCTGTGCCTGCATGCGTCTCGACCTCGCTTCACGAAAGGGTCGCGATGAAAGCGCCCGAGCTACCGGGCGTCCACAACATTCGACCGGGCCGCGGGCATTCCTTTTTTCGCCCCGGCGCCCCGGCGCCCCGGTGCCGGCGGCCTCTCGCCGGTTGACGCGGCCCTGATGGCGCCCTAAGGATGCCTCCATGCCGACCCTGGACGACGAGCTCGCCGCCTATCTCGCGCAGCCGGTCACCGGCGAGCGGCTGGGCGCAACCTATCAACTGTCGATCGGGCTCGTCGGAATTCTCCAGGACCTCGCCCGGGAACGTGCGGTGCCAGTCGATGCGCTGGTCGAGCACCTCTTGTTCAAGGCCGTGCGCGCCGAGCACGCCCGTCGCCTCGTCGGCGAGAAGCCGGACCCGATTCCCGCCTCCTTCACGGATGATCGCGTCGCCCGCGCCAAGGTCGAGCTCGCGAAGGACGTGGCGGCCGTCACGGCTCACGAGGAGCGCGGCGACAAGGCGGCGCGAATCGCGGGCGAGATGGAAGCGCTCCTGGGGAGCGTTACCGGTGCCGCTGACCCGGAAATCGAGGAGCTCAACCGCCGCATCGCCGAGGCCGACGCGAAGACCGACCTCGCGCTGCAGAAGAAGCGCTGAGAGCTTGGGCACGAGCCGAGCTGGGTTCCCTCGTGACGAGCGAGGACGGGCCCGCGTGTCCCGGCAAGAGAACTTCCCCGGGCCTGGTATTCCCGTGAAATGGCACGGGCCGACGCCGGCGACCGAAACCGTAGGATGGGTGGAGCGAAGGCGAAACCCATCATCGCGGTGTTCGCCGATGGGTTCCGCTCCGCTTCACCCATCCTACGAGTCGGCGCGCTCTTCGTGGCGGCGGGCTGGGGAAGAGGACGCCTTGCGTGCGTGCCGCCTCCCGTGTTGGATCGCGCAAGAGGATGCCGATGCGCAAGGCTCTGCTCGCGCTCGCCGATGGCACCGTCTTCGAGGGGCGCGCGCTCGGCGCCGAGGCGACGCGCGGCGGCGAGGTCGTCTTCAACACCAGCATGACGGGCTACGAGGAGATTCTGACCGACCCCTCGTACGCCGGCCAGCTCGTGACGATGACGTACCCCGAGATCGGGAACTACGGCTTCACCGACCTCGACGCGCAGGCGGCCAGACCGCTGGCGGCGGGGCTCATCGTCAAGAACGGTTGCGTCGAGCCGTCGAGCTGGCGCGCGCGAGAGACGCTCGATCGGTGGCTAGCCGAGCGCGGGCTCGTCGGCATCGCGGGCATCGACACGCGGGCGTTGACGCGGCGAGTGCGGACCCGAGGCGCGCAGCAGGGCATGCTCTCGACGTTCGAGACCGACGCCGAGTCGCTGGTCGTGCGCGCGCGCGAAGCAGCCGGGATGGAAGGGCAGGACCTCGCGAGCGGCGCCTCGACCCGCGCGGCCTACGAGTGGACCGAGCCGACCCCGCGCGTGCTGCCGGGCGAACCGGGGCCGTCGGACGCGCCGGTCGAGCTGCGCCATCGGGTCACGGTGGTCGACTTCGGCGTCAAGCGTGGCATCCTCCGGCAGCTCGTCGACGCCGGATGCCGGGTGAGAGTGGTGCCGCTCACCACGACCGCTTCGGAGATCCTCGCTGGCGCGCCGGACGGCGTCCTCCTCTCGAATGGACCGGGGGATCCGGCGGCGGTGCCGGGGGCCGGGAGCCTTGCCGCTGGCCTCTTGGGAAGAGTTCCGCTCGCCGGCATCTGTCTCGGGCACCAGATCCTCGCGCTGGCGCTCGGCGCGAAGACCTACAAGCTCAAGTTCGGCCACCGCGGCGGCAACCATCCCGTCCTGACCGAGGGGGCCGGCGCCGTCGAGATCACCTCGCACAACCACGGGTTCGCCGTCGACGCGGCGAGCCTCGCCGGAAAGGCCCGCGTCACGCACCGCTCGCTCTTCGACGGCACCGTCGAGGGGCTCGAGCTGCCGGAAATCCAAGCGTTCGGCATCCAGTACCACCCGGAGGCGAGCCCCGGCCCGAGCGACGCGAGGCACCTGCTTGGCCGGTTCGTCCGGCTGATGGACGAGCGCTGACCGAGCCGATGTCGCTGTCTCCGCCGTTCGCGCCGCTCTTCGAGCGCGTCGTCGACTTCGCGGTCAAGCCGCAGAACGCCGACGACATCGCCCTCGCCCGAGCCGACCACTTCGCGCGCTGCGGCGAGGTCTTCGAGGACGACCGCTCGTTCGACGTGCGGATGCAGGCCTTCCTCGACTGGCTCGTGTTCGACCGCCCGCTCAAGCCTTTCGACGACCCGCCCGCGCGCCTCTTCGTCGCGACGTTGACCGACAAAGACGAGCGGCAGCGCTTCCGGCTCCTGTCGCGCACGGTGCACGGCCTCTTCGAGGTCGTGGAGAACGGCGCCGAGTCGCTCGCGGTCCAGAACCTCCTGACCGCGGCGGAATACGAGGTGCCGGTCGAAGGTCCGCTCGCGGGCCTGCACGAGGGCGACCTGTTCGAGGGGAGGCTCGTCCCGTTCGACGGGCGCCTGCACTTCTCGAACGCGTTCCTCTTCCACCCGCCCGAGGCGCGCCGGCGGGTGCTGCGGGAGGTCGATCGGCAGCGCCGGGAGGAGGCGGAGGCCGGCGTCCAGAACGTGCTCTGGACGCTCGCGCGGATGGCGAGTCGGCTGGAGCACTATCGCAACGTGCCGCTCGAGGTCGTCTACGACTTCCAGAACCCGCCGCCCGTCGTGCGCACGCCGCCGATGCGGTTCGACCGCGCCTCGCTCGACGAACGGCGCCGGCGGCTCGTCCGCTCGATGCCTCGGGATCTCGCCGATTGACGCTGCGGCCGTTTCGCGGGTCTAACGCCAGGCCGCCGCGTCGAGGCAGAATAAAGCGGCGAGCCGCAACGTCTCTCGGCTTGGAGGCGATCATGCGCGCGCGGTCCCGGTTCCTGCTCGCGATTGTCGGAAGCCTCGCGCTGGCGCTCCTGCCCACCCGCGCGGGCGCGCTCGGGTTCGGGCGCAAGGACGGCCACGGCCGCTCCCGTAGCGCGAGCGGGTCGAAGTCGTCGGGCTCGTCCTCGGGACGCTTCGGCAGGCGGTCGAGCTCGGGCCGGCCCGTTCAGGTCTACACCAACGGGTATCGCGGCTCATACTATCGCCAGGGCTATGGCGATGGGAGCTACCGCTACCAATACGGCTATGGCTACCACCCCTACCGCGACTGGGACGAATACCCGTACGGCCCGCCGGTCGTGGTCGAGCCTTACTACTCGGTTTGGGGTATCTACCCCGACGGCTACTACGCGTACGGCTACTACCCGTACTGGGGCGCGCCGCCGATCGAAGCGGCTCCGAGAGCGCCGTCGACCACCGTCGCGGAGATCTTCCTGGGCGGCATGGCGAGCCGCGAGCTCGGCGTCTCCCAGACGCTGCCCGCCTTCAGCGGCACCATCGGCGTCGACGGCCGCCGCTGGGGTTTCAACATCGGCACCATCGTCCTCGGCAGCGTCGACCCGAACGACACTTCCGTGGTCAACGCGATGCCCTTGACGAGCTTGCACCTGACCTATTCGCTCATCGCCGACCCGCACGCGCGGGTGCGTTTCGAGCTGGGCGGAAGCGGTATCGTGGCCCCCGCGGTCAACTACATCGGCCCGGACGCGGGCGCGTCGGCGCAGCTCGCGGTCTTGGGGCCCATCGCCCTCGAGGGCGCCGCGCACTACACGCCCCTGCCCGCGCGGATCCTCGACGTCGAAGCGGACGCCGCGCTCCATTTCGGCGCGCTCGGCCTCAAGGCCGGCTGGCGCTACATCCGGCTCGACGACACGTCGGTCAACAGCCAGGGCGGCGTCGATTCCTTCAACGGCCCCGAGGTGAGCGTCGGCCTCGTGTGGTGATTCGCCAGCTCAGCTTCTTCGGCCGGTCACGCAAACGCGCACGACGGGCGAAGCGAGCGCTGAACCCGCCGGGCGCAGCATCGGCTGCTCGAGGGGCTTCGCTTTCGTTCCATCCGCCCGACCGCTGGGGCTGCCGGCCGCTGGCGCCCGACGATGCGGCGCCGCCTCGGCGGCCGGTGTTATGAGGGCGGGTCGGTCCGGTCTGGCGCCCAAAGCGTGCGGAACCTGAGGTGGAGCGCTCTTGCAGGTCGTGACGGTGGTCGGCGGAGGCTTGGCGGGCTGCGAGGCGGCGCTCGTCCTCGCGCGCTCCGGCCATCGGGTGCGGCTGTGCGAGATGAAGCCGCAGGCGCGCACGCCCGCCCAGGCGACCGACCGGCTCGCCGAGCTCGTCTGCTCGAACAGCCTGCGCTCCGACAACCCGCGTAACGCCATCGGCTTGCTGCACGAGGAGCTGCGCCGCTGCCGCTCCCCGATTCTCGCCGCGGCGGACGCGACGCGCGTGCCCGCCGGCGACGCCCTCGCGGTCCACCGGGATGCCTTCAGCGCTCTCGTCGAGCAGGCGATCGAACGCGAGCCCGCGATCGAGCTGGTCCGCGGCGTCGTCGAGTCGCTCCCCGACGACCTCGCCATCCTCGCGACCGGTCCCTTGACGGCGCCGAAGCTCGCCGAAGCGCTCGGTGAGGCGGTCGGCGGCAGGCTCTTCTTCTACGACGCGATCGCGCCGATCGTCAGCGACGAGTCTATCGACCGGTCCGTCGCCTTCCTGCAGAGCCGCTACGACAAGGGCGACGGTGCCGACTACCTGAACCTGCCCTTCACCAGGGACGAGTACGTGCGGTTCGTCGCCGAGCTCAACGCCGCCGAGAAGGTCCAGCCGCGCGCGTTCGAGGAAACGAAGTACTTCGAGGGCTGTCTGCCCATCGAGGTGATGGCCGAGCGCGGTCTCGAGGTGCTCGCGCACGGGCCGATGAAGCCGGTCGGCCTGACCGACCCGCGCACCGGCCGGCGGCCGTACGCCGTGGTGCAGCTTCGCCGCGAGGACCCAGCCGGCACGTGCTGGAACCTGGTCGGCTTCCAGACGCGCCTGACCTGGCCAGAACAGAAACGCGTCCTGCGCGCGTTCGTCCCCGGGCTATGGAATGCCGACTTCCTCCGCCTGGGCCAGGTGCACCGCAACACCTTCATCGATGGCCCCGAAGCGCTGGCGCAGGACTTCTCGCTCCGAGCGAGACCGCTCCTCTTCCTCGCCGGGCAGATCACCGGCGTCGAGGGCTACGTCGAGAGCACCGCCTGCGGGCACCTCGTCGCGCGCGCGGTGGCGGCGCGGCTCGAGGGGCGCACCTTCGTGCCGCCGCCCCCCGAGACCGCTCTCGGCGCCCTTCATGGCCACGTCACCGGCGCTGCCCACCGGGACGGCGACGACTACCAGCCGACCAACGTCACCTGGGGCCTCTTCCCGCCGCTGGTCGACGGGGGGAAGAAGCTCGACCGCAAGGCGCAAATGCTCGCGCGCGCGCGAGCTCGGTTGGCCGAATGGCTCGAGAGCGTCGAGCCGGCCTCGCGGACCGCTCGGATCGGAGGTGCATGACATGACGAACGAGAAGGATGGGCGCCGGCCGAGCGGGGGGACCAGAGGACGGGCGCGCCTGGTTATCGGCACCGCTCTCGCCCTGTTCGTGCTTCCTGCGTGCACCCACCACGCGCCACGCGTGCGCGGAACGACGTTGATTTCCGGGAAGGCCAGCGAAATCTGGGTCGCGCCCGGGGGCCGGGTCGTCGCGACGCTGGTGGGCGCGGAATCGTCCGGGGTCACCGGCGCGCCGGCCGGTCTTCACCTGGGCTCGCTGACGGTCGTCGACGTCGCGGGCGGCACGCCCCGGCGGTTGGGCGGCGGCGTCTCGAACCTCCCGGGTTCGCTCCTGTACAGCAGCGACGGCAAGGTCCTCGGCTTCATCGCCGAGTACGACGTGAAGAGCGCGAGCGGTGAGCTGCGCCTGGTCCCGACGGCGGGCGGCACGGTCCAGACCATCGCCGACGGCGTGACGTTCTTCGGGTTCTCCCCGCACGGCGACCAGCTCGCCTACATCTCGAACGGCGATTTGTACCTGCGGCCGCCCGCGGGTCCGTCGAGGCGCATCGCCTCGAACGTCTTCCTCTTCCAATTCGGCCCGAAGGACACGCTCGCCGAGGACACGCTGCTCATCCATCGCAGCTACGAGACCGACGGCGCGCTCCTGTCGTACGACCTGAAGACCGCCAAGCTCACCGCCATCGCGCAGGGCGTGCAGGTGTTCCATTGGTCGCCGGCCGGCGACGCGCTCGCGTTCAACGCGCAGGGGCTGCTCGCGCCCACCGACACGCAGGGGCCGTCGGTCTTCGGCGACAAGAAGAGAGGACCGCGCGCGCCCGGCCTCTACGTGCGCTGGCAGGGGGCGGCACCGGTCCGGGTGACCGAGACGATGGCGCAGGACTTCAAGCTCTCGCCGGTCGGAGGGCGGATCGCCTACGCGACCCCGCCGGGCTTCTCGACCACGGGCGATCTGTGGGTCGCGGGTCGCCATGCGCAGCCGAAGAAGGTCGCCGAGAAGGTCGAGAAGTTCCAGTTCGGCCGCGACGGCTCGCTCGCGGTCTTGGGCGCGTGGGTGCAGAGCGCCGAGGCGGGCACGCTCGGCCTTCTGCCCCCGACGGGACCGCTCCTGGAGGTCGCACGCAGCGTCCGCCAGGTCTTCGTCACCCCGCACGGTCGCCAAATGCTCTATCTGCATGGCATCAAGCAGGGTCACGGCTGGGCGCTGGAGCTCGCGGACCGGCCGTTCGGCGTGGCGCGGACGGTCGAGCCGCGCGAAATCGACACCGCGATATCCGGTTACGCTTTCGACGCGTCGGAGACACACCTCGCCTACAAGGCGCACTGCATGGACAGCGACACCTGCGAGCTGTTCGTCGTGGACCTCACGCGCCCAGGGAGACCGGTCAAGCTCGCCGATAGCGTCGCCGCCTTCCAGTACGTCCCGAAGGCGAACGAGCTCGCGGTCATCGCCTCGAGGGAGGCCGGCCACCTGACCGGCCGGATGCTCTACTCGCTCACGCTGATGCCCCTCACCGTGCCGAGCGGCAGCGCTACCGCTTCCATGGCGGTGCTCGACGACGACATGACGGGCGAGTTCGCGTTCGCCGGGCCGAACAAGCGCGAGGTGGTGTACCTCGTCGACGAGAAAGGCCGCGAGGGGCTCGACCGCGCGTCGCTCGACCAGCCGCTGCAGAAGCAAGCCGCGCGGTGAGGGTCTTCGCGCGCCGGTTTCACGCGCTCGCGCGCCGGAGGCGATCGCGGACCGCGGCCCAGGCGGGCCCTTCTGGAACGCTCTCGATCAGCACGTCGGTCGCGCCGGCCTCGTCCATCGCGTGCAGCGCCGCGTACAAGCCGCGGGCGTAGACTTCCGGCGAGGAACCGAGCTGCTTCCAGGCCACGAGGCGCCGATCCGCCGGGGCTGGCAGCTCACGCACGACGACCCCGATGCGCGCGCCGGCCGCCAGCGCAGCCAGCGCCTCAGGCAGTGCCGCGCCCGCGACGAGCCGGGTCTTGCCTCGGGGCGCGTAATGGCGCGAGAGCATCCCCGGGGACGTGCGCTGGCCGGCGTCGAGGGCGACATCGACCGTCTCCACCGGACCAATCACCGACGCGAGAGCAGCAGCGCTCACGCCTCCCGGGCGGAGCACCCGCGGGCGGTCGACGGTCAGGTCGAGGACCGTCGATTCGATGCCGACCTCGCACGGTCCCCCGTCGAGGAGCAGGTCGACATGGTCGCCGAGGCTCGCCGCGACGTGCGCCGCGGTCGTGGGCGAGACCGCGCCGAATCGGTTCGCGCTCGGCGCCGCGAGCGCAAGCCCGCAGGCTTCGAGGAGGGCCCGTGCGACCGGATGCGAGGGCGAGCGCAAGGCGACCGAATCGAGCCCGGCCGTCACCAACGGCGGAACCGCGGCCGTCTTCGGCACGACCAGCGTCAGCGGTCCCGGCCAGAAGGCGTCCACGAGGTCCTCCGCCGCTTCCGGCCAGCGGGACGCCAACCGCTTCGCGTCGGCGGTGCCGAGCACATGGACGATGAGCGGGTTGAACGCCGGCCGGCCCTTCGCCTCGAAGATGCGTCGGACCGCCCGTTCGTCGAGCGCGTTCGCCGCGAGCCCGTAAACCGTCTCGGTCGGCATGGCGACGAGCGCGCCCGCGCGAATCGCCGCTGCCGCCTCCTCGATCGCCGCCCGATCGAGGTCGCCGGAGACGTCATACGCTCCAACACGCCTCACCATCGACGGACTCGTGTAGAGGACCCGCGCGGCCGTGTCAACGCGACGCGCCGTCCGCCGCCGCTCTAGAACCTCTGCTGCGCTCCCGAGAAGCTCACGGTCAGCCCGAGCGTCGAGTCCGCGAGCAGCGCGTACGGCTGGCCGCCCGTCTTGAGCAGGAGGAGGTCCAAGCCCGCCTGGAGCGCAAGGGGGCCCCCCAGGGGGACGAGCAGCCGTGCTCGAAAGCGTCCCTCGTGTTGGGGGTTGCCGCCCAGGTCGTAGACGAAGTAGTCGAGGCTCGATTCGATGCTGACCGGCAGGCCGTGCACCTTCGCCGGCGAGAAGCGCGGCAGGTCGTAACCGGTCTCGAGGCCGTAACGCGCGCGCCCGTTCGGATCGAGCACCTCGCGCCGCACGCCGATGCCGAGCTTGAGCTCCAGCGGTCGCACCGGGAGCAGCCGCACCCCCACCGTCGCGCCGAGCTCCTCATGCCGGTAGGGTGCGCCCGTTGCTTGGGTGAATTCGGTGTCGAGCGTGCCGCCCGCGTAGGGCAGCGGCGCCCACCAAGCGTTCGCCTCGAGCCGCTTGACGAGGCGCAGGCGATAGAGCGCCTCGACGAAGGCCTGATCGTCGGTCTCCGCCGGCGGGGCGTGCTCGACCCAGCTCTCGCCGTACTTCGCGAGCGCGGTCAGCCGCACCGACTGGTCGCGCGCGTCCGCGTCGAGGCGCCCGGTCGCCTCGCCGCTGATGGCACCCGCCTTCGGGCGCGCGATGCGCGGGTCGGTATAGCCGGGCGAATTGGTGAGGTAGGTATCGCTCCCGGTGAGCGCGAGCCCATAGCTCCAGCTTAAGCGCAGCCGCCCGGCGAGGTCGAGCCGGCGTCCGCCGGCGAGCGCACGCGTACCGAAACGCGGGTCGAGCAGCGCTTCGAGGGCGAGCTGTCGCAGCACCAGCGCCCGGCCGCGCGCCTTCACCGTCTCGTAGGCGAGGCGTTTGCCGAGCAGCGCGTCGCCGCCGCGGGCGAGGTAGTCCGGCAGCGCGAGCTCATAGGTCGACGCGTCGTCGAGCGGCCGGTCGTTGACGAACACCTGCTTCTTCTTCTCACCGATGCCCGCCCACGCGAGCAGCGGCGCCTTCGTCTTCGACCCGAGCCAGAGCTTACGCAGCGCGCCACCCTCGATGCGGGCGCGCGCGAGCTTGTCCGCGTAGGGCATCGCCGCGAACACGTCGGCCGCGCTCACCGCGCCGCGCAGGGGGAAGACCGAGGTGTCGAGGAGCAGCTCGTTCGTGACCGCCACCTCCGCGTGCGCGTGCCGCCGCATCTGGTCGAGCAGGAACGAGAGGAACGCCCGCACGCCGACGGGCTTCGTCGCCCGCGCTGGCAGCGGCCGGTCGAGGGCGCGGCAGTACTCGGCGTCGAGCGCGCGCATCTCGTCGTGCAGCGCGAGCTGCGGCTGCGCCGCGTCCAGGCGCGAGGTCGCGAGGCGTACCACCCGAAAGCCACCGCCGCTCGGCGCGAGGTCGACGTCCACCCGCACCACGCTCGTCGGCGTCCAGCCGCTCGCTGCGATGGCGGGCCCGCTCACCGGCTCCAGCGCGGCTGCCAGCTCAGAGGCTTGCCCGATGCGGTTCAGGAGAATGAGAGCGGTGCCGCCTAGCTCGGTTCCGGACGCCAGCATCCGGCGCAGCCCCGCGTCCGTCTGCAGGTGCACCGCCGCGACGACCACCTGCGCGCCAGCCGCTTTCGCTTCCTTCGCCTGCGCCGCGAGCGCCTCCGTGAGCGGTGTGATCGACAACCCCTTCGCGTTCGCCGGGTCGATCGCGGTGACGACGTCATCGCTCGTGACGCCGACGATCGCGACGCGCAGCCCATCGACCTCGAGCATTCGGCGCGGGGGAAGCGCCGCGAGCAACGAACACGACGGCCCTTGGGAGCAGGTCGCGGTGGCGTCGAGGAAGTGCGTGCCGCTCCCCGGCAGCGCTTTCAGGAGGCGTGCCCGAAGGGCGGGCGCCCGATTGAAGAAGTCGTCGCCGAGGATCGCGTCGGTGAAACCGAGTCGGCCGACGAAGCGCGACAGACGAGCCGCGCCCTCCGGCGTGGAGAGCAGGTAGCGCCCGACGGCGCCGGCGCCCGGAAAATCGCCGAGCTGAATCGCGGCGACGACGGTGCGCCCGTCGCCTTCGGCCTGCGCCCGCGCTGTCTGGAGCGAGGCGGCGAGGTTTCCGAGGTCCCGCGCCCGCGCGCGGTCGGCGGCGCTCGGATGGCACTTGGGCGAGGCGAGCGCGCCGTCGAGGTCCGAGGAAATCAGAAAGGTCCAACGCCTGATCGGCTCGGCGGCGCGGGCGGGAGTCGAAACGCCCACGAGCAGCACGACCGACAGGGGGAAGGCGAGCGAACGCACGCGGCTGGTTTGGCCGATGCGCGGCGTTGCTGTCAAACGATTCCGGTTCTGGCGGATGGATTTCCCCGCACGGCGCCGCCCGGGAAGCGTCGGGTTCCCGATCGCGCGGGAGGGCGCGACCTGCGACGAGCCCCAGAACCGCCTGACCTAGGCGGCAGCGCCGTCGGTAAGCGTCGCAGCGGCTTCGTGCGGCTGCAACCGGGTGCGCGGGAGGAAGCGTCCGTGGTCGAGGTCGTGCAGGTAGGCGAGGAGCTTCTCGCGCACGTTGCAGCGCAGGTCCCAGTTCGCGCCCGCGTCGGCGCTCGACACCAGCGCGCGCAAGGTGACCGTCCGCTCCGAGGCGTCGGTCACTTGAAGCCCCACGACACGGCCGTCCCAGAGCGGGTCCGCTTTTACTATCCGTTCGAGCTCCTCGCGAACCCTCTGCACCGGCACCGAGTAGTCGGCATAGAGGAAGATCGTTCCCATGATTTGCGGCGCGACCTTGGTCCAGTTCTGGAACGGCTGGTCGAGAAAGCGGGTCACCGGCACCACCAGCCGCCGCTCGTCCCACACCCGCACCACCACGTAGGTCAGGGTGATTTCCTCGATCCAGCCCCACTCGTTCTCGACGATCACCGTGTCGCCGATGCGCATCGGCTGGGTGATGGAGAGCTGGATGCCAGCGAGGAGCGTCGAAATCGTTCGCTGCGCGGCGAGGCCGAAGACGATGCCGGCGATGCCCGCGGAAGCGAGCAGGCTCGTGCCGAGGCTGCGCACGATGGAGAACTGCATGAGGACGAGCGCGGTGCCGAGGACCACCACCGCCACCGCCACCACCCGGCGGAGGATTTCGATTTGGGTCTTCACCGCCCGCGCGTGGGGGGGCTCGCGGGCGGCCGTGAACCGGGCCTCGAGCACGGCGGCAGCGGTGCCGGTAAACCGCATCAGCAGCCAGGTCGCCGCGATCAACAGCTCGGTGCGCACGATCTGGTCGACCGCGTGCTGGGCAGGCGCCGCGAGCTTGAGCAATCCATCGAGCGCGGCGAAGAGGGCCCCTCCGAGGAGGTAATGGCCCGGCGGCGTGAGGGCTTCGAGGAGCGCATCGTCCCACTTGGTCTCGGTCCGCCGGGCAACCTTTCGCCCGATGCCGATGCCCACCTTCGCGAGCAGCGTGCCGCCGCCCAGCGCCAACGCGAGCAGCACCACCAGGCCCAGCCATTGCCAGACCTCGATTTCCAGGAAGCGCGCCCCGAAGAACGTGTCGGGGAGGCGCCGCTCGAGGAAGCCGGCGCCGTAGATCTCGTACAGCGCGGGAATCTCCGCCACCGTCGCCGCCGAGACGCGCCACCGCGCCTGGGCGTCGCGGTCTAAGGTCACCGGCACCGCTCCCGTGGGGAGGGGAATCGTTCCGACCAGGAGCGGGCTCGTCGCGCCGGGCGCATCCGGGATGCGGTCCCAACTCACCCAGAGCTTCCGGTCCAGCACGAACTTGAGCTCTTTCGCAAGCAGAGCGCCGCGCGCCTCCCGCTTGGCCGCCGGGACCATCGACAGGTCGAGCGCTTGCGCGGCTTGCCCGGGATGACCCGCTCGGCACGCGTCGATGAAGAGCTCGAGCGTGCGCCGAGGCGTCGAAAGGTCGGGGCTGGCGGCCGCCCGCGCGAGCGTGGCGACGAGAAGCAGAGCGACACCCCAGCCGACGACCCGCGCGCGCCGCAAAACCATCCGAGCACCTCCTACCCGCCAATGAAGAAGCGTTCTTCGGCTCGTCGTCCCCACTACGCGCATCGAACGACGGATGCAAGGCGCGCCTGCCTGCGGAGCGAGGGGGCACGACGCCGGCCCGTCGGCCGCAAGAGGCCAAACGGAAGCGCTCCCGCCATCAGGCAGCGGTGCGGATCAGGCGGGTCGGCGGGCCGTGAACAGGACGCAAGCGCCGAAGGAGAAGGGAACCGCTCGTGCATCCTCGAAACCCGCGGCGCCGATGGTCTGGACGAACTCTTCGCGTGGCGGAAAGCGGGCGATCGATTCTGCGAGGTACTGGTAGTCGTCGCCGCGCGACAGCCAGGCGCCGAGCTTCGGGACCACCTTGTTCACGTGCAGCCGCGCGAGGGCGCCGAAGAACCGGCCGCGGGGAGTGGCGAGCTCGAGGACCGCGAGGCGCCCGCCGGGCTTGAGGACCCGGCACATCTCGGCGAGGGCCCGCGGGCGGTCGGGGACGTTGCGGATGCCGAAGGCGATGGAGACGCCGTCGAAGGTCGCGTCGGGGAAGGGCAGCGCCTGGCCGTCACCGGCGACGAGCGCGACCTTCACCCCGCCGGCCGCGGCCTTGCGCGCGCCCTGCGCCAGCATGCCCGACGCGGGGTCGACGCCGAAGACGCTGAGGCCGGGGACCAGCCTCGCGGCGAGGATGGCGACGTCCGCGGTGCCGGTCGCGAGGTCGAGGAGCCGGTCGGACGGCGCCAGGGCCAGCGCGCGAACCGTCCGGCGCCGCCACCGCCGGTCGAGACCGCCGCTGGCCAGCAGGTTGAGGGCGTCGTACCGGCGGGCGATGCCGTCGAACATCCGCCCCGAGCCACGGGGGGCCGGTGGGCTCATGCGCTGCTCCCGATCTGGCTTGGGGGACGCCTTGGGGTTCATCGAACGACGCGAGGTGACGACGCGGTGGAGGAGCGAGCGGAAGCGGAGCTCATCGGCCGCGGTCGCCGCGTTGGGTGGCACCGTGCTCGGTCCCGCTGACGGGATGGGCGCGCTCGACGGCCGGCGGCCATGCCGTCACGCTCGAAACGGCGACCGCTGGGGCCGGAGGACGATTTCCGTCGGGCAGGTCCGCGGCGAAGCGCCGAGGGCCCAGAGCACCGCGTCCGCGACATCCTCGGGGGAAATCATCCGAGAGCGCTCCAGCTCGGTGGCATCGCTGACCCTCGGCGTGTCGACGAAGCCCGGGAGGATGGTGCAGACCTTGAGCCCGGTCTCGCGGACGTTCTCGAACAGCGAATCGGCGAAGCCGAGGACGCCGTGTTTGGCGGCCGAGTAGACGGCGGCGCCGCGCAGCGCCTGGCGCCCGGCGAGGGAGCCGACGTTCACCACCGCCGCGCCCTCCGCGTGCTGCAAGAGGTACGGCAGCGCATGGCGGGTGGCGACGATGGTGCCGCGCAGGGTGACGTCGAGAACCCGGCCGATCTCCTCGACTTGCACGTCCCGGAAGCCCTGCCCCTCGACGACACCGGCGTTGTTCACCAGCACGTCCAGCCGGGAGAAGCGCTCGACGGCCCGGCGAACGGCCAGCGCCACCGCCTCGGGGTCGGTCACGTCGCAGGCGAGCGACAGCGCCTCGCCGCCATCGCTCTCCAGCTCGCGCGCCACCTCGTCCAGCTCGGGACCCGTGCGCGCGACGAGCGCCAGGCGGAAGCCCTCCCGCCCTAAGGCGAGCGCGATCGCGCGGCCGATGCCCCGGCTCGCGCCGGTCACGAGCGCCACCTTGTCGTCCGCCGCCATCAGAAAGCCTCCTTGCCTAGCAGGACCGAAGCCGCCTAGCGCTACCCCTCAAGGTCCGCCTTCCCGCAGCTCCTCCAGGATTCGCTCCTCCAGCCCGCGCCGGTGCTGCTTATCCAAAGCGTAGTCATAGCGCGGTCCGCGGAAGACCGTGCTCGGGCTCGAGTGATCGCGGGCCTGGGTCACGTCCACCTCGACCCGCGCGCAGGGGAAGGGAGGCGACGCCATCCGCTCGGCCGAGACCCGCGCTCGCCCTTTGACCCCCCAAGTGATTCCGTCCCCCAAGAGCTCCAGCGCGATGGCCGGCCGCCGTGTCAGGTTGTGGAAGGTGCGCGAACGGGTGTCGACGCACAGCGCCAACCTGGTGGGCGACAGCGCCACCAGCCAGCTCATCAGTGTCGTCGAGGGGAAGCCGTCGTCGTCGACGGTCGCGACGAGGTGGAGCTGCGCCTGCTGGAGCCGGGCCACGACGTCGTCCGGCAACCGTGTGAGGACGGGCGTCTGGCCCATCGCTGCTCCGAATCCGAGAGCGCTGCCGCTCACCTAAACCGCAGCCGATTGGCGACCGGGCGTCGGGCCCCGTGGAGAAACGACGAAAGCCCCGGAAAGATCGGGGCTTTCTTCGGCCGAAGCTCTATTGGAGCGCCAGTGCTGTTGGTGCCCAGGAGAGGACTCGAACCTCCACCCCGTTGCCGGGACTAGACCCTGAATCTAGCGTGTCTACCAATTTCACCACCTGGGCGTCGGGTGGCCTCGCGCGGGCGTCGGTCGTCCAGCCCCGAGCGGGGAAGCGGCTATTAGCGTGCGCGCGCCGCCTCTGTCAACCCGGAAGCGAGGTCAGTAGCCGCCGGACGAGGCCTTGCCGCCGACGATCGCGACCGAGGCGCTCGCGCCCAGGCGGTCGGCACCGGCCGCGATGAGCTTCTTCGCGTCCTCGAAGCTCCGCACACCGCCCGACGCCTTGACCCCCATCTCCGGCCCGACGATGCGACGCATCAGCTCGACGTCGTGCACGGTCGCGCCGCCGCCGCCGAAGCCGGTCGAGGTCTTGACGAACGCCGCGCCGCCCGCTTTCGACAGCGCCGAGGCGACGACCTTCTCCTCGTCGGAAAGCTGGCTCGTCTCCAGAATCACCTTGACCGGCGCCGGTTGCGACGCTTTCACGACCGCCTCGATGTCGTCGAGGACGAGGTGGTAGTCGCGGCCCTTGAGCGCGCCGATGTTGAGCACCATGTCGATTTCGGCCGCGCCCTGCCGCACCGCCTCCCGGGCCTCGAACGCTTTCGCCGACGGCGTCATCGCACCCAAGGGGAAGCCGACCACGGCGATGGCCTTGACCGGCGAGCCCGCGAGCAACCGCGCCGCGAGCCCCACGTTCGAGCCGTTGACGCAGACGGTCGCGAACTGGAAACGGCGGGCTTCCTCGCAGAGCTTGACGATGTCGTCGCGGGTCGCGTCGGGCTTCAAGAGCGTGTGGTCGATGTAGGGGGCGACGTCCTGGCTGGTCTTGACGTCGCCGGGCGTGGTGCCGATGCGGACGGCGCCGAGGGCGATGCCGTGGCGGACGCCGCAGTCGCCGCGGCCGGTGCAGGGGTCGCAGCCGCCGGAGGAGCAGGTGGCGCCGCCGGCGGCCTGGGCGGGGGCGCTCGCGATGACCTGGAGCGCACGCCCTGGGACAGAGGGTTGCTGTCCACCGTCGAGGCCGACGCCCAGCCGCCGCAGGGCCCGTTCCGCGATTGCCTCCGCCAGCTCGTCGAGCTCTCGTGCCGTCGCCATGCGGCGCGTTCTACCGGGCGCGAGCGGCTCTGGTCAACGAAGCGAACACTTCGGCTTGCGCGGTCGTGGCGGGTCGGGTAGGGTGCGCCTCCCTTCGCCGGAGGGCGTGTAGCTCAGCTGGATAGAGTGTTGGCCTCCGAAGCCAAAGGCCGTGGGTCCGAATCCCACCACGCCCGCCACTGCAAGTCCCCTGAATCGTAGGGTTTCGCGTTCTCACCGCCGGACGGTTCGCCGTCCGAGCGGGGGACGTGCCACACGGGTGCCACATCCGGCCCGCGCTCGCCCGCGACGGCGCGCAGCTCTTCGACCGCCGGGACCGTGGGGGCGAGGTCGGCGAACGAGGGCAACCGGTTCACTCCCGCTCGGATGTCCTCCACTTCGAGGTGGCCGTACACGTCAGCGGTCAGCTTCGGATCGGAATGCCGGAGAAGGCGCCGCACCGTTTCCAGCGGCACGCCGGCCTTGAGCAAGAGCGTCGCCGCCGTGTGCCGGAGCGAATGAAACGTCAGGTCCTTCGGGACGGGCTTCGGCCAGAGCTTCATCTTGCACTTGGGGCAGCGGCGCAGCTCTTGGTCGGAAGCGCTTTCGCTGTGCCCGCACCGCCGGCACTTGTGGACGTAGCCGGACACGAGCCCCGCCCGCTTGAGGGCGCGCCGGAGCACCACGTCGAGCTTGAGCGTCGGGTTGTGCATCTTGCCGTCGGCGCGCGGGAACACGAATTCGGACGGCGAGGCGTTCAGCGCGGCCACGATGAACGGCCGCAACCCGTCGGCGATGGGAATCAGGTCGGCGTGTCCGCCCTTCGTCGTGTCACGATCCCACGAGCGGGCGACGGCGATCGTCCCGGCCGCGAGGTCCACCTCGGGGCGCTGGAGCCCGAGAAGCTCGCCCTTGCGCATTCCGGTGTAGATGGCCGTCGCAAAGAGCGAACGCCACTCGGGGGCGAGCGCGCGCAAGAGCGGTTCGACTTCATCTTCCCGAAGGAAACGTGGCAGCCGGCGGGGAACCTTGCGCTTTTCCACTTCGCGCACGGGGTTCGGTCCCCGCCAGAGCCCGCGCTTGGCCGCGATGTTGAAGATGCGCCGGATCGTCGAGCGAAGCTTGTTCACGGTTTCGGGGGCCAGGGCATCGCTCTTGCTATTCAGGAGCGCTTCGATTCGGCCGGGCGTCACTTCGGCCAGCGGGAGCGAGCCGAGCGCCGGGAGCAGGTGCAGGTCCTTGTGCGAGACGAGGGCGCCGTGCGAGCGTAGCTTGCTCGCGTATTCATCCCACCACAGCTTGACCGCATCGGCGAACGTGGTTCGGGGCGCGTCGGTCGGGAGCGGCTCTAGGCCGAAGCGCTGCCGCTCAGCCTGCCGCTCCAAGTCTTGCGCGAGGCGAACGGCCTGAGCCTTCGTCGCATAGTTCGTTCGCTTCTCGCGCCAGTGGCCGGCGGCATCCTTCCACTTCGCGCACCACGTCCCCTTGTGCTTGCGGGCGAAAGCCATAGGCTACCTCTTGCCCTTCCGAGGGGCACTAGCCTTCTCGCTTTCCTTTGGCGCGGGAAAGCCGTTGTTTTCGAGCCACTTCGAGAGAATCCACACCGCGAGGCTCGAAGTCGTGCGCATCTCGCGTTTCGCGGCTTCGGCGAGACGAGCTTTCATCTCGGAGGGGAGCCGCATGAAGAGAACGTCGTCTTTGCGCATCATGGCTTGACCTTGTATAGCGTCCGCAAGTGGTTGTCAAGTCGCCCTGCCGGCGGGCAAGCGGAGGATGCGGGCCGCCTCGCCCGACGTGTCGCCCGTCTCGCCGCGGGCGAACGCCCGGACGCGCGCGGGCTCGAACCTGAGCAGAGCGCCGATTCTCAGGCACGGGAGCCGGCCATCGTCGGCCGCCTTGTAGACGAACGAGCGGGACGCTTTCAGGTAGGCGGCGACATCGACCGCATCCCAGAGCGCAGCGTCTTCGAGCCGGGCGGGGTTGGATTCCTTCGGGTTGGGCATGTTCACCTCTTGGGTTGCCGGCACCGGACGGGTGCCGGGTTTGGGGGGAGTCAAAGGCATCGTCGAGCGATGGAAACGGGGGCGCGTGCTCATGCGTCGCTCCCGAGAAGGGAAACCTGCGTCCCGTGCGTCCCGTGCGACCCGAAGCCCTTGTTTTCAGGCGAATCGACATTCGACGCTGCGTCCCGCGTGCGTCCCGGCTGCGTCCCGGTGGGCGGTCCACCAAGGGAGAGCATTCGGTCCCGCCGCCCGCCGGGGGCGCGCCAGAGCTCGACGTTCACGCCCACCGCCCGGAGGTCAGGAGCGATCCTGCGTACCTGGTCCGCCAACGCCTTCGGCGTCTTCGGCCAGCTCCGAGACTTGCGGTCGGGTTCGGGAACACGCTCGTTCAGCTTGTCGAGAAGCTCGCGAGCCGTGCCTTCCCACGGGTCGGTTTCGACAAGCGCGCGAATCGGTCCGGCGATGGGCGAAGCATCGAGGATCGCGCCGCGCGCGTCGGCTCGCGATGCGTCGAGCGCCCGAAGGACGGCGCCGGCCTCCAAGCCGAGCGCCGACTCAGCCGCGACGGCGAGCGTCGCGAAGTCGGCCATGCGCGGCAGGTTCTCGAGCCTCGTTTCAGGAATCCGCCGCAGCGCAACGGACAAGGCGTCGAGAAGCGCACCGAAAACGCGGGGGGCCGCCTTGGCGAATTCGGCTTCGTGCTCCCGTTCGGTTCGTCGCCGCGTCGGCGGGATCGTCGGGCACGTGAGAACGAGCGCCCGGTCGAGAAGGTCGCTGCGCACGACCACGTGCTCGATGGCGGTGACGATGACGGGAAGGCGCGCGGTCAAGATCGTTTCTTCATCGTCGGAGTAGTTCGTCCGCACCGCGAATCCGCTGCCGGTTGCGAGCCGGCAGAGCGCGTCCGAAAGCCACGCCGACAGTGCGGACACGTTGTCCAGAACGATGACGTGCCCGTTGTTCGCGGCGATCATGAGGTCCCGCACTTCGCGAGGTTCCGATCGAAGCGAGGCTTCGTTCGGGTCCACGAGGCGCCGGCACACGCGGGCGGTTGTGCTCTTCGCCGAACCCTGCTCACCGAACAGCGCGAGCACCGGATAGGGACCGATGGGCGAGAGCGCGGCCACGAGCCAGGTGAGCAAGAGCGGCCAGTCTTCGTCAGCGACGTTGACCAGCGGCCGAAGCTCCGCCACTGAACCGCCGCGAACCGGATCGGGAAGCGGCAGCGCTCCCGGCTTGCGCTGAAATCGGACGGGCGGCTCGTCCACTACCCGCCAGCCGTCAGGGCTCACTTCCACGGCTCGCCAGTCGGCATCGGCGAGGTCGATGTACCAGCGGCCGTCGTGCGCGGCGACACGAACGAACACCTCGCACATCGGCGATTCGTACAGAGCGCGGGCCGCCACGACTTCCAGAGCGTCGGCGAGTGACGAGCCGGCGATTGCCTTCCCCTCCGCCTCGAAGACGATGCCAGCGGCCCACGTTCGGAAGGCGTGTCCGCGGACAGGGTGACACTCCCGATGCTCGCCGACGGGATGCACGGCGTAGGGCACACCTTTCGACGTGCGGAACAGCTCGCACACGCGGTCAAGGATCAAGTGGGCGGCACGAGTCGCTCTCGTGTGATTCTCGACGCCCACCGGCGGCGCTCTAGGGACTGGCTTCCGGTCTTCCCACTCATCGCCCTTGAAGGGGTCCTCCGGCAGCTCGCCGTTGCGATGCAGATCGTTGTCGTCGTGGTCTTTGCTCATGGCATCCTCAGCCGTCGCACACGGCAACGGCTCGAAAGAGTGGAAGCAATCCGGCGGGCGTATTCGTCGCCGGCCTTGTCGTGGTGGGTACGGAGAGCGACAACGGTCCCGGTGGGCACGCGCGCGGCGAGGTCATCCGTCCAAGAGCCGGCGATGATGCCGAGCACGGCGGGCGCAAGCTCAGCGGCATCGCTCCAGTGGGTCGCCCACGTCAGGAAATCGGGCTCGCCCTCAGCGATGATGAGGCCCACCTCGCGTACCAAGTCGGCGGCAGCGTTGCCGTCTCCAAGCGACGCACCGGCCAGCATGAGCCGGGCGAGCGGATCGGCGAGCACGAGGCCGCGCACCTCGAAGCCGGCGGGTGCAAGCGCTTTCGGTCCCTCGACATCGCGAACCGCCCTCGCCCGCAACGACACGAGCGCCCCGGTCGCGTCGAACAGCGGGAGCACACACGTATGGCAGGAGCGCCGCCAGTCACCGTCAGGACCGCGCGCCCAAGGCGGGAGCGGTCCTGCTTGGGGCAATGCGCGGGCGAGGTCGCGATCGGCAACGTCGCCGGGGTTGAAGCCGCGCGAGCGAAGCCAACCGCTCACCGCATCGTCGTCGAGAACAGAGCGGCAGCGCTTCCACAACCCTTGCACCTCGCCCAACGGTGGCCGGTTCGGCGGCAAGGGGTGCGGTGGCGAAACAGGTGAGCGTCGAGCCTGTCGGTAGGCATGAGCGAACCCGCTGGCCGGCGAAGCGTCGCACAGCTCAGCGGCAGCGCACCGGCCAAGCACGTCGGCCCAAGACGAGGGTTTCGTCGAACCCGTCGTCACGGCGGCGGCGAGCGCTATCGCGTCCCCGCCCGCCTCGCACTGAAAGCACCGCCAGCCCTGCCCATCCGGCCGAACGCCGATCGCGAGCCGTCGGTCGTGACGCTTCGTGTGACGGAGAGGGGCATCGCAGACGGGACACGGGCCGATGCCGCCCCCTCGCCGGTCTGAAACGGTCAAGCCGAGCGCGGCGGCCACGGCTAGGACGCCGTGGGCGTTGATCTGCTCGAACAGGTTCGGGCCGTGCGGCAGCGCTTGCAGTCTGCGTCGAGCTTCGGTAGTATCCATCCGTTCTCCACGCGCCCCGTCGAATCCGCGGCCAAGCAGCGGCGGGGCGCACTTGTGCTGTGTCACCTGCGGGCCGTCACGGCCTCCCTCGTGGAGAGCGCTTCGACCTGTTGCCAGATGAGCGCGTGCGTCCCGGCGTAGACCGGGAGCCCTGCTAGGGCGCGAGCGAGCGACGTGCGCGTCAGGCGCAGCTTCGCCGTCGCGAGGCGTTCACCGTCGCGCTCGACAAGCTCTCGGATCGTCTGCCGGAAGGATTCGGGGATCGGCGCGCCAACCATGCGCGCAAGCGTGGCCCTACGGAAGCGTTCAGCGCGAATGAAACAACGCGCAGCGGTCGCGACGAGTTCTCACACTGAGCGTGAAAACTTGTCCGAGGGCGAGGGGGTTCTCACACTCCGCCACGACCTGAACGGTGGGACTTGATCTTCTGCATGGCTGCCTGCACGGCATCCCTCGACACGCTCCAACTCTCCGCCTTCAACCGAGAAACAACCTTCGACGCTGGAATGCCGTGGTCGAGCGCGAACTTTGCGATGTGCTCCATGCCAAGATCGTTCGGAGCACCACCCTTCGGACGTGCCATCCGAATTGCCGCGGCCTGCTGCCGACAGACAATCGCAATAGCCCTGGCAGTGCGCGGCACCTGTCGAGTCGGCTCAGGCTCGCTCGTGGACGGAGGAAGCCGTTCGAGCCACTCGACCTGAGCGCATCGGTAACGCTCGGCTCGTTCCGATACTTTCGGAGGGGTGCCCTTGAAATCTGCGAGCAACTTCTCGCTTCGCCGTATCTCGTCGGGCTCTCCGTCCTGTAGCCACCAGATTCCCGACGCGCGGAGGGAATTATCTCGCTGGATGATATCGATGCGGGCGTGCCATCGATCTGCGTAGCCGTCGAACCATGCCGCAAGTCTCTCCAGCTCTCGCACTGACACGCCCAACGTGCTGCTTTCGTCCCTGATTCGCATCGCTTCCGACAGACGCGGCTCATGGTCGGCTTGATCAGATAGAAGCTTTGCGTAAAGGATATTCCACGTCCACTCGTCGTCGCTGACCGCCTGTGGTACGTTCTTCGCCATCGGATGCGGCCTCCTTCCGCTCCGACCACGAGGGCGGGCCGTTCGCGCGGCGCCGCCCTCCGTCCTTGTGCGAGTCTACCTCCATCGCGGCGTCGCCCTGGTATGCTGCGCGGAGGAGGTTCCGATGCGACCACAGGTGGCGCACAAGCTCTACTTGACGATTCGAGCGTTCGCGGTCCTTTGGCTCGTGGGCTTCGCGATCGGCGACATGGTGTACTGGTTCCAAGAGGCCACCCGCATTGCAAACACGCGACGGGCGCTTCCGTCGGAAAACGAGGCGCGCGTGGAGGGGACTCGCGAGGCCACCCGCACTGCAAGCACGCGACGGGCGCTTCCGACGCCAAGGAGACAGCCGCCAACGGCGAATGAGCCACGGACTGAGCCGGATTCCAGCTCGCCGGTTCCGTGGGCCGGCGTAGAGATACCCGCGCCACAAGCTGTTTCCACAGCGAAAGCGGCCTCCTTCACGGCTCCGGCGGTGATGGCGGACCACAGTACCGGAGAACTCGTTGAGGTCGCTGCGGGTGACATCGCCAATGCCCTCTCGCAAGGCTACACTCTCGCCTCTCCTAAACAGACCGCCGCCTTCAATCGCGCGGTGGAGGTCGCCGTCGACTCCCGAGAGCGCGATCTTTGGTGGGCGATTCTCGGTCTACTTGGACTCGGCGTAGCGCCATTGCTCGTCGTGGTTGGTGCGCGGCGATGGGGGCTCTGGCTGCGCAGGGAGTAGCGGCACCGGCTCTGCCATTCGCGCTCCAACGCCGATGCGAACAGGGTGAATCCGCCGTTACATCGCCGCCGCGAGGAGAGTGTCCGCCTACGGCACGAACCCCTCGACGGCGATCGGGTGCTTCATGGCGGAGGCGCATTACTGGAGGCAGTGTCCTTCCGCGCAGGTAAAGCCGAACGGGCATTCCGTGGAAAAGTAGCATTCGCGCTGGCCCGGCCCGATGGAATCGCCACGCGGCGCTTGGTAGGTTGGAGTGTCCGTGTCGTCGACCGCGCGGGCGCAGAAGCCCGAGAAGGAGTAGGGCCGCTTCACGCAGACATTTCCGAAGCCGCAGTCGAAGTCGGACGAGCACGACGGCGCGACAACTACGGTTCTCGGCTGCTGCTGCATTGCCCTGCCCACCACGCCAAGGGCGAAGGCGGCGCTCCGACGTGCTTCCAGGTTTTCCCTCAATGTCCGCTCCCGCTCGTCGACCTCCCGCCGCCAACAGGAGTTGAACTCGGCATGTCGCTGTTCCGGCGGGTAAGGCTTGGCGAACACCGTGCAAGTCTGGTCGATCTCGGCATCGCTCATCACGTGCGCGCAAGCGGCGACCGCGGTGATGACGATGAGAAGCGCAAGGCGCCTCATGGCGAACCCCAGGCCCCCAAGACGGCGGCCGACGCTAGTCCGCACGACGGGAGCTGTCGAGTCCTTTCGGGCGCACGCGATGCCCGCAAAAACGTCGAGGCAATACGACCGCCCCGATCCCTGCCCCCCGTTCTCCAAGATCAGGGGATATTACGGGCAACGGGCGAATCCCAACCGGGGTTTCTGAGAAATTCGCCAAGCCGGGCGGTGCCGGTACCGGTCGCCTCGCGCACGCGCGCGACAGGCAGCGGGGGCTTGGCATCGGGCTTGCTAAGCTCATCGGCGGTCGCCTCGCGCGCGCGCGAGCGGATCTGGGCGATCGGCGGCGGTGCCGGCCGTGCCTTCGTCCCGCCGCGTCCCGCGTGCGTCCCGCGTGCGTCGCCTTGCCGGGCAGCCTTCGGGACCGTCGGGACGCACGGGACGGTGCGCGCCCTACTTGTTCGCGCTCGCCCTCGCGGGGTGGCCGCAAGGCCGCTTGGCCGGCGAGCCTGACCGGGACCTCGCGCGCGCGGCGGGCTTGACAGCATATCGGGAACGATATACAACTTCGTCGGGTGGAGGTCCGCTACTACAGGTCGGCGAGCGGGCGCGAGCCGGTCCGGGACTACATCGAGGGGCTCGACGCGGCCGAACGGGCACCGCTTCTCGCGATGGTGCTCCACCTTTTCAGCGTCGGCTTCGACGGGCTCGACGTGAAGCCGCTGCGAGGCAAGCTGTGGGAAGTGCGGGTGACGAGGCATCGCGTGTTCTACGTCGCGGTGGCGGGGCCGACGGTGGTGCTGCTCCACGCCGACAAGAAGCAGGGCCAGCGGGCGCCGCCGCGCGAGCTGGCGACGGCCGAACGACGGATGCGGGAGGTGCTCGGCAGCTAGCCGGGCGGGAGGCTTGGGCATGGCCGCGAAGAGCAAAGGGACGGGGGGCATCGGCAGCGATGCCGCCCAGCACGCGCGAGGGCTCGTCGAGAAAGACGCCACGCTCGCGGCGCTCGTCGAGGCCGAGCTTTCGCGCCTCGCCCTCGCCGCGAAGGTCAAGGCGCTGCGCGAGAAGCGTCACCTCACGCAAGCCGAGCTGGCCGAGCGGGTCGGCACCGCGCAGCCCAACATCGCGCGGCTCGAAAGCGGCCGGGCGACGCCACGGCTAGACCTGCTCGCCCGCATCGCCGCCGCGCTCGGCGCCCGGCTCGACGTGACCTTGACCCCCGCCCGCACCTAGCGTTCGCGGTGCCGGGCGATGAAGGCTTCGAGGTCGGCGGGCGCCACCCGGATCGCGTTCAGGATGCGCACGTGCGCCAGCTTGCCCTCACCGCACAGCCGGTAGACGGTAGCGGTGCAGACCCCCAGCCGGGAGGCGACTTCGCGCGCGCTCAAGAGCGGTTCCGGGGCGAGAGCGGGAGCGATTCGCGTGCCCCGCCCGTGCCACACGGGTGCCACATGCGGGGGGTGAACGGGCGGGACCGGTGCCAAGCCGTGGGAAGGCGGGTTCTCGGAAACCCCTTGTTTCGTCGAGGCTGTGAGAAGCGGTGCTACCGAGGGAGAGCGCACGCGATCGGCAGGAACGCTCTCCGAAGCCAAAGGCCGTGGGTCCGAATCCCACCACGCCCGCCACTGAAAGAGAGCGCGGATCCCAGAAATCGAAGGGATCCGCGTTTCCCTTCGGTAGAGCATGAACCGTCCACTGACGTGCGGAATCATCGCCTGACGTGCCGGCGATGACGTGCGGCTGAAGTACGGCGGCGCTCACCGGGTTCGCCTCTTGGCCGCCCGCCCGTCGCCAAGGGACTGTCCGAGGCCAGAGCAGCAAAGGGTCCTGGGCCTCGGCGCCGCAACGTGCGCATCCGGCTCGGAAAGATCGAAGACAAGCTCGGAGCCCGCTCGCACGTCGACGCGATGGTGGTCGCGCTCAAGCGGGGCTCATCCAAGTCGGACCGCGACGGCAGTCTGAAGGAGCAGAGCGATCGGTCCGATCCGACCGATCGGTCTGATCGATCACAGAACGGGGTGGCGCCGTGGAGTGGTGAGCGCTGACCCGCGGTAGGGGCGGCCGGTGTTCGGCTACCGGCAGCCGTGCCGCTTCCCATGCCGGTGCTGCCGGCCGAGTCCGTGCGGCCTGTCCGACACCGCTCCCGCATGGCGCATGCGGTGCTGCCCCCGACGCGCGTGATGCCCACCGCCTCCGCTGCCGCCTTCCTCGCACGGCGCGGAGCCCTGCAGCGTGCCGCCGAGGAACGCGGACACGGCGTCTGCGATTCGGCCGCGGGCGCCGGTGACGACCGCGATACCGTGGTGCTCGAAGGCCGCGACGGCGACCGGGCCCATCCCGCCGGCGATGACGGCGTTCGCGCCCAACTGGCGTACGAGGTTCGGGACCACGCCGGGCCGGTGCTCCACGTTGGACGGATTTTCCACGACCCGAGCGTCGAGGACACGGCCGTCCTCGGTGCGCACGACGGTGAAGCTCTCGCAATGGCCGAAGTGGCCGCTGACGAAGCCGTCGAGCCCTCCCGTGCCTTCGGATGCGACGACGATGGTGCGCGTGCTCATGGCTGTTCTCCTTTCGAGGCGGAGTCCTCCGCCGGCCGGGCCCGGCAACAGCTCCGGCGCCCTCGCCAGCAGCCGTGCCGGGATCCTCTTGCGGTGCCGCTTGCCGATAGCTTCCAGTCGCCGCCGTCGATGCGCAGCGCCTTTCCCTCGACGAGCGCCTGCGCGACCTTGCGCCGCGCTTCGGCGACCACCCGCCCGAACGTCGCGCGCGAGATCTCCATGCGCGCCGCCGCGTCCTCGTGGTACAGCCCTTCGAGATCCGCGAGGCGCAGGCT
Organism: Myxococcales bacterium; assembly: GCA_021787845.1. Classification (GTDB taxonomy): domain Bacteria; phylum Myxococcota; class Myxococcia; order Myxococcales; family JAJYLH01; genus JAJYLH01. The sequence continues at coordinate 104,219 of JAJYLH010000002.1, forward strand.
CTCCAATTCGTCGAAGCCGAGCGCGACCTCCTCCAGCGCGCGCAAGGGGATGCCGCGCGGCTTGAAGACGCGGGCGTCCGGTGGGCAGGCGAGGCGTCGGGGGCAGCGCGGCCGGGGCATCGGCGAAGATTTTGAGCATATGCTCCAAATCAGGTCAATCCCCCCGCGACCAAGACGCGCGGCGGCGATCCGATCGATCGGCCTGATCGATCGCAGTGGGTGACGCGGGAGGGGTGGTGAGCGCAGATCCGCGGTGCAGCCCCTCTCGCGGTCACTGGGCTCGGTCGCTACAGCGGCTCGCGGGCGAGGTGGTCGAGCGCGCGGGCGAGGGCGGCTTCCTGGCCAGCGGTGAGCTGGTCTTCGAGAATGGGGAGGTAGAGCTCCTCCTCGGCGAGATGGGTCTCGAGGAGCATCGCGAGCCGGAGCACGACGCGGTGCAGGGCCAGGACCGAGCCGCGGTCGGCGCCCTGCGGCGTGGGCGCGACGAAATCGTCGAGGGCGCCCACCATCCGGTGGATCTCCTCGTGCTCGCGGCGCATCGGCGCGCTCGTCTCCCGGTCTTTGCGCAGCCGCTCGAGGGTCGGATAGACCGCCGCTTCCACCGCTTCCATGTGCGCAATCAAGTACGTCTGGAGTCCCGAGACGAGCTCGCGCATCCGCGGGAGGCCCTCGATGAGCCGCGTCGTGTCGAGGCAATCGGCGTTCAGACAATCCCCGAGCTCGCGCAAGTCGACGACGAAATTGTGCAGGCGCGCGTGGTGTTCGTGGGTGACCTTGGTCAACGTCGGCATCGCCGTTCCTCCTCTGGCCCTCGATTGCGAGCTGCGTGCCAGCCTGAAGCGAAATAGCCTTCCTGGTCCGGTCACGGTAGGCGGATTCGCTCCAGTCGCTTCATGGCGCTCACCTCCTGCCCTGCCACTAAGCGGCTTCGGCCAAGCCAAGCTCCTCCGCTGCCGCTTCCCGTGCGCGCTTTCGCACGGGGGCGAGGTACATCGCGAACGGGCGATAGAACATGTGCGACCACTTCCCCCAGGGGACCTGCACCACGAGGAAGGCGCCACCACCGCGAGGTGGACGACGTAGGCCGCCTACGTCGCGAGTGGCAGCCCCGAAAGGCGCAGGACGTGCATCACGCTGCCGGTCAGCGCGATCAAGAAGAGCATCCCGACGAAGAGCCAATCGCTCGCGCGGGAGAACCGGTGCATCGCCGCGTCGCGCTTGAGTCGGCCGATGAGGAAGCTGCCCTTCGAGTAGAGCAGGACCGCTGCCGCGTAGTAGCCGAGCAGCCGCGTCGGATGGAAGAACGACCGCACTTCGTCGGTCTGGAACCAACGCAGGCCGACCTCGACCAGGCCCATCATCGTCACCCAGCCGGGGACCAGGCGGGTGCTTGAGCCAGCGCGAGCGCGAGCCGGTGCACGACCGCCGGCGTTTCTGGGTGAAGAAATGGACGATGAAGGTCCAGGCTTCCCGGATGTGCATGGCTAGAGCCAGTATCGGCTCGTCCGTCAGGACCAGTCGGTACATCCGGAACGCGTTGATGAGCAGCGTCACCGCGAGGAGCCCGCCAGCGCTCCAGTCCACCAGCTCGACGGCGTGGACCGGGACGAACCTGTCGATGGCCATGTGCGAGGTGATGGCCGGGCCGTGCAGGAACACGAACGCGAGCACCACGGCAGGCGGCGACGAGGAAGCGATTCGGGTAGGCGTGTTGCTGAGCAGTCCGCGTTCTTCGACCGCGGTTCGTCATGGCGCGTCTCCTCGAGGTGTGACCGTGATCTCGCGTGGGCGGGTCGTCTCGCGGTCCAACAACCCGAGCCCCGCCCCAAGCGAAAAGCGCGCCAACGGCGGGGACCATCCCGACAGCCGCATCGCGCGGGTGCGATCGTGATCGGACAGCGACACCAAATCGAGGCGGCGCCGCTCGTCCTCGACCGGGAGGGGAGTGGCGGTCCTGCTCTCCGATCACGCGGTCGCGGCCGCGGCGGATGGAACATTCGAGACGAAACGTGCGAGACCTGGAACGAAACGTCTCAGCGTGTCTCGGGCGCGAGCAGGCCGTGGCGCTTCATCCGGCACCAGAGGGTGTTGCGGCTGATGCGCAGCTCTTTCGCGGTCTCTTCCCGACGCCAGTGGTGCGTCTCCAGCGCATGGAAGAGCTTGGCCGCCGCCGGGTCGACGGGTAGCGGAAGGTCCTCGACGGGTGGCGGCGGCGCTCCCGGTAACCGTGGCTCGGGGCTCTGGCGATCGCGGACCGGCCCGTTCTTCTCCAACAACACGTGCGACAGCTCGATGCGCGGCCCGTGGCAGAGCACGAAGGCCCGTTCGATGACGTTCTCCAGTTCGCGCACGTTGCCGGGAAACGGGTGGGCCAGGAGCGCCCGCATCGCCGGGGCCGAGACCTCGCAGATGTGCTTGCCGGTCTTGATGGCGAAACGTTTGAGGAAATGGTCGACGAGGAGCGGAATGTCCTGCCGGCGCTCCCGCAGGGGCGGCAAGGTGAGCGGCACCACCTGGATGCGGTAGTAGAGGTCCTCCCGGAAAGTGCCTTCTTGCGCCATCGCCGACAGGTCGCGGTTGGTCGCGGCGATGACGCGCACGTTGAGCTTCAGGGTACCGGTGCTGCCGAGCGGCTGCACTTCTCCTTCCTGGAGCGCGCGCAACAGCTTGACCTGGAACGCGGGCGAGACATCGCCGATTTCGTCGAGCAGGATGGTGCCGCCGTCGGCCAGCGCGAAACGACCGGGCTTGTCCCGCCGGGCGTCGGTGAAGGCGCCCTTGACGTAGCCGAACAGCTCGCTTTCGAGAAGCGTGTCCGGTAGGGCCGCGCAGTTGACTCGGACGAAGGGCCCGCCTTTTCGCGGGCTCAGGTCGTGGACGGCCCGCGCCACCAGCTCCTTCCCGGTACCGCTCTCGCCCTGCACGAGGACGCTCGCGTCGCAGGCGGCGACGTCCGGCAGCACCTGGAAGACCTCCCGCATCGCCGGGCTGACGCCGATGATGTCGGCGAGCCCGTGCTGGCCGCTCAAGTCGTGCCGCAGGCTCTCCACGTCGGAGATGTCGCTGAGGATCTCGACGCCGCCCTTCATCCGGCCGAGCTCGTCCTTGAGCAGGGCGGTGGAAACCGAAATCGGCACGATGCGCCGCGAGGCGTTGACGATGTCCACCCGCACGTCGCGCAGCGATTTCCCGGTGCGCAGGGTCTGCATCATCGCGCAGCCGCTCTCGCACAGGCTCGAGTGGAACACGTCATAACAGCGCTTGCCGATGGCGTTCTCGCGCTGGACGCCGGAGATGCGCTCGGCTTCGCGATTGAACGAGGTGATGCGGAACACCTCGTCCACCGTGAACACGCCTTCGTTGATGCTGTCGAGGATCAGCGGGAAGAGTGGGTTCCCGGGGTCGCCTGGAACGCCAGGCTGTCCGGCACCGGTGCTGGCAGGCATATGAGGAGTGGAAGGGCTCGTGGGGTCCTCGCTCGGCGCCGCGCCCGCTCCGCCGGCACCGCCCGCCCAACTTGCCGGAAGTTCTGGCGGCGAACAAGACTGGGCGAGATTGGCGGGCGTCCCCGGTGGCGTCTCAGGCCCAGCGCCCTGGCGATCCACGGTGTTGCCTCTCCAGGCCGTCGCGACGGCAACGCCATCGGCCGGCGTCACCGGCCTCGCCGCCCGCCGATCGCCGATCGCCGCAAGCACGAATCGCGCTAGCCCCCTGCGGTCCACGTCGAATTCTCCCGCGAACGGAGAGCTCGTTCGTTCCGGGGTGCCCCCTCGGTCGGGCCGCAATCAGATCGGCGAAATGAGCGAATCGAAATCGCACCGAACGGCTTGTCGGGGGGACCGCACCTCGCTCGCGTTTCTGGCCGCTCGTCGTGAGCGCAACCAAAGAGACGAGCGGTTCTTGCCGAGCGTCATGCTCATCCCGCCGGGATGAGCGGCATGCCCACCTCGCTCGGTGCGGTCAACCGAAAAGCATCTCGCACCGAAAACGAAACACGCCCTCCGAGCCGGCACCTCAACCACCGTCGTCTCCGCCCATCGGCGACAGGCGGTGTCGATCGGCGCTTCCGGAGCCGGTGAGGAGCAGCGGAACCCTTGGACGTGAGGGCTCCGGGATGGCACGCCGAGGCGAGACCGCCGCCCGTCACAGCGGCAGGTCGACGACGAAGGTGGTTCCCTCGCCGGGGCGGGTGTGGACGCGGACCTCGCCGCGGTGGCCGTCGACGATGCGCTTGACGACCGCGAGCCCGAGACCGCTCCCCTTCGCCTTGGTGGTGAAGAACGGCTCGAACAACCGCGGCGCGAGCTCCGGCGGAATGCCGGGGCCGTCGTCCTCCACCTCGATGCGCGCGACCGGCCGGTCGTGCGACGAAGCGAGAGCGACGGAGACCTTGACGTGCCCGCCGCGCGGGACCGACTGGAGCGCGTTCGACAACAGGTTCACCACCGCCTGGTGGACGAGCCGCTCGTCGATGGGAACCGGGGGCAGGCCGGCGGCCGCCGCCACCGACAGCTCGATGGCCTCGACCGGAGTTCCCCGGCTCTTCTCCGAGGCCTGCGCGCTCTCGACCGCGTCGTAGAGGACCTCGTCGAGCGCGCCGGGCCTCAGGAGCGGTTCCGGGGGGCGGGTGTAGTCGAGCAGGTCGCCGACGATGCGGTTCAAGCGGTCCGCCTCGTCGCGGATGAGGTCGTAGAGCCGCTGCGCGTCGCCGGAGAGCGCCACCAGCTTCGAGAGCGAACCCAAGCTGGTGAAGATGACACCCAACGGATTACGAACTTCATGCGCCACTAGCGCTGCCAGCTCCCCGAGCGCAGCCAGCCTCTCCTTGCGCACCAGCTGCTCCTGGGTCCTCTCCAGCTCGACCAGCGATTTCTCCAGGGCCTCGTTCAACCGCCCGCGTTCGACCGCGCTCGCCACCTGGCTGCCGATGGCCGCGACCCGAGCGGACTCGGATTCGGAGAGCGTCTCGACCCGGGTGTCGTCGGTCAGGATGACAGCCCCGATGGTGCGCTCGCCCGCGTCGAGCGGCAGCCCATACGTCCACCTCGGCCGCCAGCCGAGCGCTTTCTCGACTTCGCCCGCGAACACGTTCTGCGCGAACGCGGGGTCCTGAACCGCCTGATGCGCGCGGATGGCCTGGGCGGTGACGGACCCCGGCGTCGAGCGGCCGATCACGAGCTGGCGGGCTCCCGCCGACACCTCGCGGCTCAGACCCCTGACGTGCAGCGCGTCGTCGGCCGGGTCGATGAGGAAGACGAGGCACGCGCGCACGCCGATGAGGTGCGCCAGCCGGGTCGCCACCTGGTCCAGCGCCTCGCCCAGCGGCGCCTCTCCGACGAGCGCGCGCCCCGCCTCCGCGACGATCGACAAGTCCTCCACGCTCTGCCGCGCCTCGTCGTAGAGCTGCGCGTTGCCGAGGGCGACGGCGATTTGGCTCGCGAGCACGCCCACCACCTGGAGCTCTTCCGGCGAGAAGGAGCGCTGCTGCTTTCTTCCGATGAGCAGCGCCCCCCGGTCGAGCGCGCGCGCGGCCTTCGAGCCCGGGATGAGCAGCGGCGCTGCCGCCAGGCTGGTGACGCCGATCCGCCGGCAGAAGGACCGGGTGGGTTCGGGCATCTCGTCGCTGACCAGCGCCACCGGCCCTTCGCTCTTGAGCGCCCGCGCGATGGCCGGGTCGCCGACCGTCAAGGTCTCCGTGATCCGCGCCGGCTCCGCGGGAAGGCCGAAATCGGCGGCGGACCGGTAGACGACCCCGTCGCGCACGTAGACCTGGACCGCGTCCGCTTCCAGCGCGCGGGCGAGCCGCTCCACCGCTTCCGGTAGAATCCGCCGCGCGTCCAGCGACCGCGCGAGCACGTCGCCGACCTCGTGCACCAGCTCGAGCTCGGCCGTGCGGCGGGTGGCGTCCTGGAAGAGCCGCGCGTTGTCCACCGCCACCGCGATCTCCGAGCAGATGGCGAGCAGCAGGCTCACCTCCTCGTTCGAACAGGAGCGGTCGGCGCGCGCCACCGCGACCAGCCCGATCGGCCGGTCCTGGGCGATCAGGGGCACGACGCAGGCGAAGGCGAGGCCGCGCGCGGCCGCCAGCTCCTCGACCTCCCAGACCCCCAGCTCCGCTGCTGCCCCTCGGCTTGGCTCTCGGGCAGCAAGAGCACGCCGGGCGAGCCCCGCGCCGACCCGGGCGTGCCCGAGCCGACCGGGCAGCGGGCCGAGCGGTCCGGAAGCCGCGCCGTCGACCAGCTCCTCGGCGAGCGGATCGTACAGCCATAGCGCAGACAGCTCCGCCCCCAGCGCCCAGCAGATGCGGTGGTTGACCGCCGGCAGGAGCCGTTCGAGGCCCAGCTCCGCGCAGTCGGCGGCGACGTCGTTGAGAACGGAGAGCTCGCGCACGCGCCGCTTCTGTTCCGCGAACAGCTCCCCCGACTGCAACGCCATCGCGAGGTAGTCGGCGACCGCGCGCAACCGCTGGAGGTCCGACTCCTCGAAGACCGGCGTGCCCGCCCGCGGGTCGGTCGGCAGCCGCTGGGCCACCAGGCAGCCGAGAGGCCTGCCGCTCGTCACCAGCGGTGCCGCTGCCAGGTGTCCCGCCGCCGGCGGGAGCATCCACGCGTCGGAGATAGCGACGTTCTGGCGAATGGCGCTCAGGCCCAACTGGCGGGCGTGCTCCAGCGTTTCGTGGGCGACCTCATCGGAGACGGCGCCGGGCGAGGGCGGCTCGAAGCCGTCGTGGAGGCAGGTCGTCAGCGCCAACTGCGTCGCCTCGAGGCCCGGCTTCAGCTCGAGGAGGAAGACCTCCTGCGCGCCGACCAGCGCCGCTGCCGTCCTCACCGCGAGCCGCGAGACCCGGGGGAGGTCGTGCTCGCCGGCGATGGTTCGCCCGAGCTCGAAGAGGCTCTGGAGGTCGTGGACCTGCCGGCTCGACTCGCGCAGGAGCCGCTGGTGCGTGAGGGCGGCCCCGAGCGGGGCGCCCAGGGACTGGAGAAGCGCCCGGTCCTCGGCGGTGAAGGGCTTGGGATCCTGGCGCGCGACGACGAGGAGCCCGAAGGAGTCCCCGCCGCCCCAGAACGGGGTCGCGAGCGCCTCCTCGATGGCCGCCGCGCCAAGGGCCGCGGCGAGGTCCGGCGGCGAAGAGGCTCGGCCGAAGGCCATCTGCCCCTCGCAGCGCTCGAGCGCGAATGCCGCGGCGAGGGCGGCGAGGCCGTGCTCGCGCTCGGGGGGGGCGGTCGGTGCGAACGGGCGCATCTCGGTCCCGACCCGTTCGAACAGGGCCGCGAAGTCGGCCGCCGTCGCCCGCGCGACCAACTCCATTTCCGCGACCAGCCGGTGTCCGCCGTCGAGCGCGCCCACCACCGAGGCGAGCTCGATGAGCGGCCGGACCCGTTCTGGTTCGCCCGGAGCGACCGGGGTGGCCGGGTCGAGGACGAGGAAGAATGTGGTGCGGTGGCGGCCGGCCCCGGTCGAGCGGGACTGCCGGGAGACGCGCGCCCGCGCCTGGCGCCGATGGCCACCGGGAGCGATAATGGAAAGCGTGAACGGTGCCGCCTGGCGTGCGGCTTCGAGGAGGGAGGTCCCAATGGGTGGGGCGAGAACCTCCTCCAGCGCCGCGCCGGCGAGGTCGTCCGCCGAGCGCCCGGTGAGACCGGCGGCAGCAGGGTTCGCAAAGGCGATGCGACCGTCTTCGACCACCAGCACCGCTGCCGGAAGAGAGCAGAGCAACTCTTTCTCGGGAGCCCTCACGTCGGCCTTCTCGCGGTGCGTTGGGCGCCGCCGCGCGACTCGACCGGCGCGCGGTCGGGCCACTCGCACCGGGGAGTCAGAAACGTCCGCGAGGGTCCCGCGATTTCCAGGTGGTCCGACGTCGTCGCTTCTCCTCGGCCCTCGAGCGTTTCTATCACCCGCGTGCGCAAACGCTGGGTGGCGGCGCTCGAGACGAACAGCCCTTCGGTTGGGCAAGCCGCCTCGTCGCCTCGGGCGAGGGCTCGCCGCGCGACGCAGTGAGCGGCTCGGCCGGCGCCGAGCGGATGCGACAGCGCGGCGACGGCCGACGGCTGGAGCTCTGGCTTCGCGATGGCCCGGACGAACATCGATTAGCACCCACGTGCGCTCGTCCCATGCGCCGAACCTCGATTGTATCGCCGCCAACGAGATCGAGGGCGGAAGGGTGGGCTGGAGAAGGCGGTCGAGAGGTTCTCGGACCCTTTGGGTGCGTGTCCACCTTGTGCCAAGGAGGAAGCCGAGGCGAGGCCGTGGGGAGGAGTCACAGGACGGCGAGCCGTTGGGAGGTGAGGCCGAATCGCCGACAACCCGAGCGAACCGGCATCCCATTTCGACGGCATCGGCTTCGACCTTCAGGCCATCGCTCCGCGGCTCATGCCCGACAGCCGCTGTCGGATGATGCCGTCGGCCTCGCGCATGATCCGATCGATGAGATCCTTGACCGGCGGCACGTCGTGGATGAGCCCCGCGACCATCCCGCAGCTCCAGGCGCCGGCGTCCACCTCGCCCTCGCGCATCACCCTGGGATAGATGCCCGCCACCTGCTCGAAGATGTCTGCGATGGTGAGCCCGTCGCCCTTCGCGCGCTCGGTCTCGAGCAACCGCTCGACGCCAGCGTTCTTCAGCACGCGCTCGGTGTTGCGCAGGCTTCGCATGATGAGCCGGGTGTCGAGCTCAGACGCGGCGACGATGGCCCGTTTGACGTTGTCGTGGATCGGCGCTTCGCGGGTCGCCATGAACCGCGTTCCCATGTTGATGCCGTCGGCGCCCAGCGCGAGCGCCGCGACGAGGCTGCGGCCGTCCGCCATCCCGCCCGAGGCGATGAACGGAACCTTGAGCTCCTCGGCCGCGCGCGGGAGCAGGATGAAGTTGGGTACGTCGTCCTCGCCCGGATGCCCGCCGCACTCGAAACCGTCGACGCTCACCGCGTCGCAGCCGATGGCCTCCGCCTTGAGCGCGTGCCGCACCGAGGTGCACTTGTGGATGACCTTGATCCCCGCCGCCTTGAGCGCCGGGAGGTGGGCTTGCGGGTTGCGACCGGCGGTCTCGACGATGCTCACGCCGCCTTCGATGATGGCTTGGATGTACTCGGCGTACGGCGGCTCGGCGAAAGCGGGAAGGAAGGTGAGGTTCACGCCGAAGGGCCGGCCGGTCATCTCCCGGCAGCGCGCGATCTCCCGCGCCAACAGCTCCGGGGTCGGCTGCGTCAGCGCGGTGATGATGCCGAGCCCGCCTGCGTTGGACACCGCCGCCGCCAGCTCGGCGAGGCCGACGAAGTGCATGCCGCCCTGGACGATCGGGTGCTCGATACCCAGGAGCTCCGTGATGCGCGTCCTCATGAACGTCCTCCGCGAGCCCGACGGCTCGACCGGCCGCAGCCTACCTCAAATTGCGGCTCTCCGAATCTGTGCGTGTTGCGGGCGAGAGAAGGAAGCCGGACACGTGAGTGTCCGGGTGCAGGCACCGCGTTCGTCGATCGTGAGAACACCACCTCAAGATCTTCGCGTCGGGCGACAGGACGGTCGGAGAGCGGCGAATGGCACTGCCCAACCCGACACTCACGTGTCCGGCTCCAAGAGCGGCGCTTTCCACGCACAGATTCTGTTGAGGAGCCCCAAATGCCTGCCCGGTTGGCGCACTCCCAGGCGCTCGTTGAAAGCCCTGCCGCCTGAACGGTCGTTGGAGCCGGAGAGGTCTTTGTCCGGGTTCATGCACGGCCGCGGGCTGCGGCGGCAAGGGTCAAGGCACGGGTGGCGGCGGCAAAGGCAAGGGCGGACACTGACCGTCCGGCTCCAACGACGGTTCCAACTCCAAACAACGCAGAGCCCGCCTTCCCGCGGCGCTCATCTTCGGCGCACGACGCGGGTGCCCGCGAGCAAGTCGTGCAGGCAGCGGCGGTCTCGACGAAGCGCGAAGACGGCGTCGACGAGGTAGACGGCACCCAGGGCCACGAGCCACGTGGGGCTCTTCGCGTGATTCGAAGCCACGAGCGCCAAGAGCGGCATCAGGAGCACTGGCAACTCACGCAGCAACGTCCCTTTCGTCAGCCCCGGGTTCCCGCCCCCGACCAGTTCGACGCGAGTTCCGAACGCCAGCTTCCCCAGCGATCGACCTCGGAACGCGACGAGCAAGGACTCGGCGATGATACCCGGCAGGATGAAGGCGAACGGAATCCAGTCCGGATCTTCTGCGTCCCACCACCTCCACGCCAGCGCAACGTAGAACGTGCCGAGAAAGGCAACGAAGATGAACCCGAAGTCGATGATCCTCGCCCCGATGCGAGCGGAGTACGAGGCGGAGGGGGCGCCGGGTCCTCCCTGCGCGCCATCCGCGGTCGCGGCGAGATCGGCTCGCGGTGGCGCGTAGGGATTCGAAGTCCCTGCTCTTTCGCCATTCGGGACGGGCATCGCTCGTTCAGGCTACAAGAGATGCACGTTGACCGTCCTGCCCTGTCCGCCGAAGGCCATCCCGAGCGAGAGCAGGAAGGTCGGCGCGTAGGTCGACGAGGTCGTCGTCTTTCCCGTGGCGTCGTCGAAGTTGTCGGCCGTCGCGGCGTAGAACGGGAGCGTGGCGCCGAGCTGGACGAAGAGACGGATGGTGCTCGCGCGGAGCAGCTCGTAGCCCAGGGTGACCTCTCCTTGCAGTCCGGTCTTGCTGTAGGAGTGGCTGCTGTTCGAAACGGCCACTCCGCCCCAGGAGATGCCGCCACCGACGTAGGGGCTCGCGTTGGCAGTGGGGTTCAGGAAGTACAGTCCCTGCAACCTGAGCCACGAGCCGCTCACGGCTCCGTTGGAGCTGTCGGTGTTCGTGGGGGGCGAGTAAGCCAAGCCGAGGGAGGCGTCGATTCCCCACGAATCGAGCTCGTAGCGCCAGCCGAGGCCGAAGCCCGGGCCGCCCTGGTAGCCGGCGCCGGCGATGGCCGAGTAGCCCAGGTTCGCGTACCAGAGCGAATCCGCGGCGACCCGCAGCGGCGCCGCCTGCTTCACGGTCACGTTGTCGCGGGTGAGCTCGGCGCCGGCGGCGCTCGACATCGGCGTGCCGGTCAGCAGCGACCGCACCATCTGATCGTAAAGCGCCGGCAGCTCGTCGAGGCTCGTCGCCGTCGCCGTCCGGTTTCCCTTCGGGCCGGTCAGCGTCGCGTCGATGGTGTTCCCGAGCTTCACGTCGGCCATCGTCCAGGTCTCGGTGCAGTTCGTGTCGCTCACCTTGCCCGCGCCGTCCTTGGTCAACGTCTGCTCGAGCAGGATGCGCGCCGACGCGCGGTCCTGCGGGCTGAGCGTGTCGTGCGCGGTATCGACCTCGACGCAGACGTCGGCCCGCGCCGCTCCGGCCGCGAGAAGCACGGCGCACGCGACGAGCAGAACCATCGGGTTGCGAAGACCAGTCATCGACGACGCGTGGAACATCACTTGGCGATCGGGTCTCATGCTTGTCTCCTTTCGATGCGGTGTCACGCTTGCCTCTTGGCGATGGGTCTTGCGCCCGCCGCTTCTAGCACGAGCCGTGCCATCACCGCCAACCGCGCGATCGGGCCTGAGGACCGGCTTTGCGGCGGCGATCCTGACGCGAAGCGTCGGACGCTACTCAGGCCGATGGAGCGCCATCCGACCCGGCAGGGGATTTCGCGCGCCGCGGGGCAGTGCGTCGAACTTTATGCGCAGGATAGAGAGCGCGTCGCCCTGGGCGGGCTCGTTTCCACGCGCAGATGGGGGCGCCGCTCGATCGGGCCGCGACATGCGTGTCGCGGGCGGCGTTGCCTGCACTGCACCGTTCGATGAGCTCTTCGGCTCTCGCTTCTTCCTCGGGGCGCTGACGGCGGCGCCAGTCGAAGCCGCGACAGCTCTGTCGCGAGGCACGGCCGAGAGGCGCGCGGCCAAACAGGATTCGGGTCAGGCGACGCCGAGCCCCATGCGCCACGCCCGATACCTCTTGACGGCCAGCCCGCGGCATGCCAATGTCGCGGCCCAACGGAAGAGGTGCCCGCGGCTCGCGGGTCGAGGTTCGGGCAGGTCGCCTGCCGAGGCGAAGGAGGATGGATGAAGAGGCTAGCATTGGTCGCGGGAGCTCTGCTGGCGTTGGTCTTCGTGCCGGGTTGCCATCACGACGACAGAGCGCTCGACGCGGCGGTGGAGATAACTCCGGGCATGTGGAAGGTGACGGCGACCGAGGGAATCAAAGGGGTGCCCTCGAGCACGCAACAGCACTCGGGAAGCCATTGCGTCACCGCCAAGGATCTGGCGAAGGGGTATCGACAGTGGATCCCCGAACTGGGAGGGTGCACCTCGAAGAACTTCGTCGCGGGCGCGAACAAGATCAACTGGGATCTGGCCTGCACGGGTAACTACAAGGGCACGGGCTCGGGAGATGTCGTGTTCTCGGGTGATTCCTACGAAGGCGAGGTCACCATCCACGTCGTCTACTTCCCGCATCCGGTCTTCCACCTCAAGCTGACCGGCACGCGGACTGGAGATTGCCCGTAGCCCGCTTTCGAGCCCTGCGCTGGTCAGGAGTGTGCCAGCCCGAATCGGTGCGGCTCCTCCAGACCGACAGAATCCCTTGGTCTTGAGCGCCGCTCCCTGACGTTCGCGGTATTGATCGTTGCGAAAGTAGCCCCAGTCGGGACCTCGTGGCGCGGGCGTCCTCGCCTGTGAAAGCCACAACGAAGGCTACACGGGCGGGGACGCCTGTGCCACGCTGGTAGCCCGAGGCGCAGACGCTTTCGCAACGATTGATACAGACGTGCCCGCCCTTCGGGCCAGGGCGTCGATGTCCAGCCCAATCGAGGGCGAGCCTGGAAAGACAGTCACGCGATCGGAAGCCGGGCATCCGTACCGCGACCGTCAGGGAGCAGCGCCCCGCCGCGCGAATCATCGTAATCCGCGGGAGCCGCGCCCGACGCGAACAGCGTCCTTCACTCGCCCGCTTCCGGGCGGGCATCGACCGCCGGCGCGGGGCCGAGCAGGCGCCAGTGGACCAGCCGCTTCGATGCGGGCGCGATGTAGAGGCGGACCCGTTCGCGCTCGTGCCGTCCCAGGAGCCAGGCGCGAATCCGACCGACGCTCGCCTCGTGACCGACGATGTCGTCGTGGTCGATGACACCGCAGTAGTAATGTTTGTAGGTGTTTCCCTCCCCGGTCGTGTTCACGTGGACGTCCATGACGAGCGGCCCTTCGGCGACGATCATCCGCCCGGAGAGGAAGTCCCTCAGCGCCGGGATGAGCCAAAGCCAGGCGACGAACAGCGCGATGCCGCCGCCGAAAACGAGCGGGCCCAAAGCCTGATGGACCACGTGGGCCCGGGTCAGGTGGGCAAGCGGGTGGTGGCCGAAGTCGGTGAGCCCGGCCCATGCGGCTGCGCCGGCGGCGGCGAGCACGACCACGAGCGGCGGCACCACGGCGGTGAAGAAGAACAAGAGCCGGTCGCCGAACCCCATGCCTTGGTAGCGCTCCGATTGCCCAAGCCAACTCATCGCGTCACCCGACCGTCCGCATGCTGGCCGATCCATCCTCGCGACGCGCGAAGGACACGCTCGGCCGCCGTCGCGCCCATCATGACCGGTTGGACCGCCCTTGGCAAGCACCGAGCGAAAAGCGCCAGGAGGTGGGATGGTGGGGTCAACCGGATAAGCAATCCCGCGAAAATCCATGCGACTGTCCGTTCCCGGGTCCGCCAAACGAAGCGGAACCCCTCGGCGAGCGCCGCGATGATGGGTTTCGCCGTCGCTCCACCCATCCTGCCCGCTGGCTCACGGGCGGGAACGCACCTGAGCGAGCCGGAAAGCCCGTGAGCGGAAGTCTCCGATGCGGCATGTCCTGGACAGCAGTTCGTGCCTTACTCCTTAGCGCCCGCTATCCGGTTCGTTCAGGTTGAAACCATGCCTATCCTCTTCACACCCTTGGGCGCGCCGGATGGTTTGAGCCGCGTGGCGTCAGCCCGCGGTAGCCGCCGGGAACCGCGGGCTGACGCCACGCGGCTCAAGCCCTATGGCCTGCGAAGTGGGCAACCTGAACGAAGGCGATAGCCCCTTGCGGATATTCTTGGCCGTCCAACAATACCTGTGCGCGCTATGGACGAGAGGTGGAAGCCGAGGCGTTCGTTGGTCAGGAGATCTGCGCCTCGGTTTCCGCATCGGGCGATCCATATCTCGAAGAGCGGCAGGGCTGTGCTCAACCCGGACACTTACGTGTCCGGCTCCAACTTTCGGCCGGTTCCATGCACAGATTCTGTTGAGGAGCCATATTCTTGGGGCCGTCGGATCACCTCCGGCGAGACCTTGGCGTCTCGCCGCCGCCGGGCGTTGACCAGGCTCGGAGGCGCCGCGGGTGGCGCTCAGTGACCGCCGTCGGGAGGCATGTTGCAGTCGACCGCGAGGAAGCTCCATCCGGGTTGGACCGCCGACGTATCGCACCACCGGCAATCGCCGCAGGGGGGGCTGTTCGCCGTACGCCGCGGGCGGGCACAGGGGCATCGAGGCGTACTTGCTTATCGGGTTGACCCCACCTCCCTCGAATTCCCGGCCGCTCGTCCTGAGCGCAGTCGAAGGACGGGCGGTTTCGGCTTCACCGCGCTCGTCCCTCGACTGCGCTCGGGATGAGCGACATTGCCCCCGTGGCATGGTGTGGTGAACCCGATAAGCAGTCGAGGCGTATTCTGCTGGCACCGGCCCGCAGGCGTCGGAGAACGAGCCGTCGGAACCCTGGCCCGGCGCGCAGCCCGCGAGCACGAGCGGCACGGCCATCAGCGCCGCCCGCCGCCACCATCGGCCGTCCTTTCGGGATGTCGCCATGCGCCTCCTCGAACGCACCGGGCGTTCGCAGGCCTCCGCCGGATGCGACTGTCGCGCGGAAAGCCTGCCGGTGCAAGTCGGGGCGCGTCCCGGGCGCCTGCTTCACCAGATGGTGAACGCGCGGGCCTTGGTGGCGGTCATCGGGGCGGTCTCGGCGCAGTGGAATGCCTTGGCGAACTCCGGGAAGTCGGTGACGGGGCCGTCGACGCGCCACTTGACCGGGCTGTGGACGTCGCTCGTGAGCAGGAGCCGCGTCTCCGCCGGCCGCATGTTGGTCCGCCAGCCCTGCGCGAAGGCGACGAAGAACTGCTGCTCCGGCGTCAGGCCGTCGATGGGTTTCTCCGGCTTGCCCTTGCTCGCGAGCTTCCACGCCTCGAAGGAAATCTGGAGCCCGCCGATGTCGGCCAGGTTCTCGCCCAGCGTCTGGTGCCCCTGGATGCGCATGCCCGGCAGCGGCTCGTAGGCGTCGTACTGGGTCACGACCTTCGCCGTCGCGGCGTCATAGCGCTTCTTGTCCTCTTTCGTCCACCAGTTCTTCAGGTTCCCGTTCGCGTCGTACTGCGCGCCCTGATCGTCGAACCCGTGCAGGAGCTCGTGGCCGATGGTCGAGGCGAGCGCGCCGTAGTTCGAAGCGTCGGACGCCTTCTCGTCGAAGAACGGCGGTTGCAGGATGCCGGCGGGCAGCACGATTTCGTTGAGCGTCGGGTCGTAGTAGGCGTTGTTCGTCTGCGGGGTCATCTCCCAGTCGGTCCGATCGACCGGATGCCCGAGCTTGTGCAGCTCGCGCTGGAATTCGAACCGGTTCGCCGCGAGCACGTTCCCGACGTACGACCGCCGCGAAATCTCGAGCGCGGAGTAGTCGCGCCACTTGTCCGGGTATCCGACGAGCGCCTGCAGCTTCGTGATCTTCGCGAGCGCCGATTGCTTGGTCTTCGGACCCATCCAGGTCGCGTCCTCGATGCCCTGCGTCAGCGCCTCGAGGTGGAACTTGACCATCGCGAGCACCCGCTTCTTCGCCTCGGGCGAGAACGCCTGCTTGACGTAGAGCCGGCCGAGGTCGAAACCGATCGCGTCGTCGGTCGCGAGCATCACCCGCTTCCAGCGCGGCAGCATCTTCTTCTTGCCGCGCAGCAGCTTGCCATAGAAATCGAACGACTCCCGCTCGAACGGACGGCTCAGGCTCGACGCGGTCGCGGCCAGGAGCTGCCAGCGCAAGTACGCCTTCCACGTCTCGAGCGGCGCGGTCATCGCGAGATGCGCGAACGCCTTCAGGAACTCCGGCTGACCGACGACGACGTCCTTCTCCGATGCCGGAAAATCGATCGCCGCGAGGTAGGCATTCCAGTCGAAGCCCGGCGCGGTCTTCGGCAGGTCCGCGACCGTCGTCCGGTTGTAGTTCTTGTACGGATCGCGCAGCGCATCGAGCGTCCGCGAGCTCTTCGCGAGCAAGGTCTCCAGTGCCATCACGCGTTTCGCGTCCACCCGCGCGCGCTCTGGCGGCTCGCCCGAGAGCGCCAGCATCTTCGCGACATGCTGGACGTAGGCGCGGCGAATCTTCTTCGAGGTCGCATCGGTGCGGAAGTAGTAGTCGCGCTCCGGCAGCCCGAGCCCGCCTTGCCAGAGCTTCGTGACCATCGCCTGGCTATTCTTGTCGTCGATGGCGATCTGGAACGAGAAACCGACGTCGACGCCGTCCTCGTGCAGGGTCGCGAGAACGTTCGCGAACGACGGCCCGGGCTGCACCCGGTCGATGCGCGCGAAGAGCTTGGCCAAAGGCTTGATGCCCGCGCGGGCGATGGCCTTCTGGTTCATGCCGCTCGCGAAGAAGTCGCCGAGGCGCTGCTCGGGCGTGCCGGGCTGGGCGCGCTTGTCGGATGCCGCGCGCACGAGGATGCGCTTCAGGATGGCCCAGTTGCGGTTGTCGATTTCCTGGTTGACGCCGAAGGAGGCGTAGGCGGGCGGAATCGGGGTCTTGTCGTAGCTGCCGTTCGCGTACTCGTAGAAGTCCTGGCAGGCGCCGGCCTGGCGGTCGATGTACGCCGGGTCGACGCCGAGGACCGGCTGCGCCTGAGCGACCGGATGCGCCGCGGGAGCGACGGTGGCGAGCAGCACGAGAGCGGAGACGAGCATTACGCCGTCCTTTCCTGCGCTCCGGCGGGCGAGGGCCATCCCGCCCGACGCACGGAGCGCGCGCACCATAACCGAGCTCGAAGCGCGATGCACGCGAAGGCACGCCCTTTCAGAACGCGCGGGGACTTCCCCGGAGCGGGCGGCAACCGTCGAACGTTGCGCTGGCCTCGCCCGCCTGGTACGGTGCCGGCCGTGAGCGGGAGCTGGCGACGTCTTTGGCGGCCTCAGATCATCGGCTGGATGGCCATCGTCGTGGTCCTCGGCTTCAACGAAGCGTGGTTGATTGCTCGTGATCCCATCACGGCGCGCGACGACGAATCGCTCCTCACGCCCTTGAGGCAGGTCCACGGCCTCGGCGGCTATGTCCGAGCGCTCGTCCACCACCGCGTCATGGACGTGCAACCCGTGCGCGACCTGTCCTTTCTCGCGGACATCGAGCTGGGTCGCCTGTTCCACGTCTCGACCTTCCATGCGACCAACGTGCTCCTGCTCATCGCGATTCTCCTCCTCGCCGCCGCCATCCTGCGACGTCTCGGGCGGTCGCAGGCGGCCATCGCCGTCGCGCTTCTCTGGTATGCCGCCCACCCGGTCATCGCCGACACCGTGAGCTGGATCTCCGCGCGCAAGCATCTGCTCGCGGCCGTCTTCATCCTCGCGGCGACGCTGGTCGTCTTGCGCACCGAGCTCGCGAGCTGGCGCGCGCGCCTCGGAAGCCTCGGGCTCTACCTGTTGTCGGTCTTCGCGCAACCGATCACGCTCCTTTGGCCCTGCTGGGCGGCCTTCGAGCTCGTTCTGCGAGGACGCCGCCGCGACGCCGTGAAGACGCTGGCCCTCTTCGCGCCCGTGACCGCCGCCGTCGCTCTCATCAACCTCGCCTACTACCGAGGCGCGTACGTGCGCGTCGCGGGTCCGAAGCTGTCCCACCTTTCCTGGACGGGCTTCTCGGTGAGCCTGTTGTCGCTCGGCCGCGATGTCTTCAATGCCGTCTGTCCTATCGCGGTCGCCACCGCCTACGACCCGGGGCGCATCTTCAACCTCATCGGGCTCGTCCTGCTTCCGCTGTTCGTCTGGGCGTCCGTTCGGCTGCTCAATAGACGGCAGGCGCTCTCGGCTTGGGCGATTTTCGCGTTTCCGCTGGTTCCGGTGACCGCCTGGATGACCAACATCTTCGTCTCCGACACCTACCTCGTCGTGCCCCTGGTCGCATTCTCGTTGCTTCTCGCGATGAGCCTGGACGCACTGACGAGCCGCGCGGTCCGGCGCGTGACCGCGATGGCCGTCGCGGCTCTCGCGCTGGTGGCGGCGGTCGAGTCGCACGCGGTCGCCGCAAGCTGGGAATCGACCGAGGCCCTCTGGGCTCGCGCGTACCGCGTCGAGGCGACGCCGCGGGCCGTCGGGATGGAGGCCTACTACGAGCTACGGGCGGGTCACATCGAGGCGGGGGACCGGCTGGTGCGCAGGCTCATCGCTTGGGACCCCAGGGACCACAACGCGCCGACGGTGTTCGCGATGGCCCTCGCGGCGGACACCCGGCTTTCGGCGCAAGAGAAGATCGACGCGCTGAAGGCCTATCCGGTGCAGAACGCGTGGACGCAATACGGAATCGGGGCTCTTCAGGCGCAGGCCGGACTGACCCGGGAGGCATGGCGGCACCTGTCCGAGATCGTCGGCGACCCGACGCCGCTCGGAAAGTTCGGGTCCGCCGCCGCGGCCGAGGGGCTTGCTCTGTGCCGCGGCACGGGGGCGTCCGGATGCGACCGCTGGCTCGAGACGATGAAGCGCAAGCTCGGCGCAGCGTGGGACCCGAAGGCCTTTCGGCAGAAGGAACAGGCGCTGGGAATACGCTGATGGGGTGTCGCCTTCGTCTGGCGCGGGCTTTCGCCCGCAACCCAAGCTCGACCCGGGAAACGATCGGGATCGTGGCACGGGAGTCCTTGCCCATGAGCGCTTGGCGACTCGCCATCCCGCCGGATCCGGCTCACCTTTCACGGGCGAGGACGCCCATGCCACGAAGTCTTGCTGCGTGGCGTCGAGAACCTGCGCGGCGCAAGCCTTTCGCGGCGTAGCCCGTACGATGGGCTCCGTCTCACTTCACCGATCCTACGACTTGGGTTGCGCGCGAAAGCCTGCCTTCGATGCGACAGGAAACCTGAGCCCGTAGGAATGGGTGGAGCGCAGCGAAACCCATCATCGCAGTGCCCATCGATGGGTTCCGCTCTGCTCTACCCATCCAACGACTTGGGTTGCGCGCGAAAGCCTGCCTTTAATGCGACAGGAAACCTGAGACTCACCTGTCCTACTCCGCCTCTTCGCCCGCCGGGACGGATTTCGTGGAAGCGCCCTCCCTCCGCCGCGTTCCGGCCCCTTGACCGACTCTGCCCGGCGCGCGACAGTTTCGCGGGCGTCCCTCGGTGGCTGTCCGGGAGCTCTGCGGTTGTCGGCGCTTTCATCCATCTCGAGCGAGTTGCGCCTCTTGTCGCCAGGCAGGAGGCGTCCCGTCCTCCGCTGCGACCTGTGCCCGAAGGGGTGCGTGCTCCACGAGGGCCAGCGCGGCGAGTGCCGTATCCGCGTCTACCTCGACGGCGCCATCCGCGCGGTGACCTACGGCCTGCCGAGCGCCATCCACCTCGACCCGGTCGAGAAGAAGCCGTTCTATCACTTCCATCCCGCGCGCCAGGCGTTCTCGGTCGCCACCGCCGGCTGCAATCTCCACTGCGCGAACTGCCAGAACTGGACGCTCTCCCAGGCGAATCCGGAATCGCTGGACAACACTCCGCTCTCTCCCGACGAGCTCGTCACCGCCGCCCAGCGCATGGGCGCGCCGATGATCGCCTTCACCTACTCGGAACCGCTGGTGTTCTACGAGTACACGCTCGACGGGAGCCGCGCCGCCCGGCAGGCAGGCATCGACCCGCTGCTCGTCTCCGCCGGCTACGCCAATCCGGGCCCGGTGCGCGAGCTGTTCAAGGTCATCTCCGCCGCGACCATCGACGTGAAGGCGTTCGACGACGGCTTCTATCGCAAGGTCTGCAAGGCCAGCTTGAAGCCGGTGTTGAACACGCTCGTCCTCGCGAAAGAGGCGGGCATCTGGCTCGAAGTGTCGACCCTGGTGATCCCGACGCTCAACGATTCGCCGGCGATGTTCACGCCGCTCGCCAAGTGGATCGTCTCGAACCTCGGGAAGGACACGCCGCTACACCTGCTGCGCTACTACCCGCAATACCGGCTGCAGAACCTGCCGCCGACGCCCGCCTCGACCCTCCGGAACCTCGCCGACGAGGCGCACGCCGCCGGGCTCCACTACGTCTACATCGGCAACGTCGAGGGCGACCCCGCGAGCGACACCCGCTGCCCGCACTGCGGCACCGTTCTCGTCCGGCGGGTCGGCTACGTCGTCCTCCGCGACCTCCTCGGCCGCGACGGCAAGTGCCCGAACTGCGGCACCGTCATCGCCGGAGTGTGGTCGTGACCCGCCGCGACTGGCTCGCCGGGGCCGCGGCGCTCGCGCTCTCCGCGGCGCTCACCGGTTGCGAGCCCCGGCGCGGCGACCCGATGCGCGCTGCGCCGCCGAATCTGATGGCGCTCCTGCGCGCGCGCTCGCGGCCGTTCGACTTGCATCACGTGGCCCCCGGAACCGCTCTCGCTGGATAGGAACGCTTCATGACCCGCCGCCTCCTCTTGACGCTGCTGCTCATCGGCACCGCCTGCACCCACCACAAGCGCACGAGCCCAGCCATGCCTCAGACCCCGACCGCCGACGCGAAGACCGCCACCACGCCTCCGCCCGCGAAGCTCCGCCCGGTGCGGTTCGCGGGCACCTGGTACCCGGCGAATCCTACCGACCTCGGCGCCATCCTCGACGCCGACCTCGCGCGGGCCAAGCCGGACAAGAGCGGTGAGCCTGTCCTCGCGGTCGTCAGCCCCCACCCCGGCATCCAGTACGGCGGCGAGGTGGCCGGCACCGCTATCGGCACCCTGCGCGGCCACGGCATCGAGCGCGTCTTCCTCATCGGGCCGTCGCACACGATGTACTACCGCGGCATCGCGCTGCCGCCCGACTGGAGCGGGTACGCGACGCCCGTCGGCGACCTCCCCATCGATCGCGCGGCAGTCGACGCCCTGCGCGGCGCGCCCGGTTTTACGGGCCCGACGGTCGCGCAGGCGCCGGAGCACAGCCTGGAGATGGTCGCCATCTTCGTCGCGCGCGCTCTCCCGGGCGTGCGCATCGTGCCGCTCGTCGTCGGCGACCTCGGCTCCGAGGACCAGGTCCGCGCCGAAGCCGCGCGCATCGCCGCGCTCCTCCAGCCGACCGATGCCGTGGTCGTCAGCAGCGACTTCACCCACTACGGCCCGAGCTACCACTACGTGCCCTTCACGACCGACGTGCCGAAGCACTTGCAGGAGTACGCCGACGAGGCGACCGCCGCGCTCACCGCGGTCGACCTCGCGAAGTTCGACGAGCACCTCGAGAAGACGGGCGACGACATCTGTGGGCGGGAGGGCTTGCGCTTACTGATGGCGCTCCTGCCCCCCGGCGCGCACGGCGAGCGCGTCGCCTTCGACACGAGCGGCCGCGAGACCGGCGACTACACGAACTCCGTCAGCTATGTCGGCCTCGTCTTCCGCGCCAAGAGCCCCTGGACCGCGAAGGGCGCGCCGGAGGGCGGAGCGAAGATCGACATCATCCGCGGCTCGACCACGACCTCCACCTCCGCGCCGGCCGCCGAGCCGACGTTCGTCGAAGGCCCGGAGGTGCTGAACGCGAGCGAGCGAAACCTGGCGCTCCTCATCGCGCGGCGCAGCATCGGCCATTACCTCGCGCAAGGAACGCGGCCGGACGACAAGGTGCTCGAGGTGCCCGCGACGGGCGCGCTGCGGGAGACGCTCGCCGCGTTCGTCACGCTGGACAAGGGGCGCCGGCTGCGCGGCTGCATCGGGCACACCTTCCCGGTCGAGCCGCTCTGGCGGGACATCCGCGACAACGCCATCGCCGCGGCGACCCAGGACCCGCGCTTCACGCCGGTGACCGCGGCCGAGATGGCCGGTCTGACCATCGAGGTGAGCGTCCTGACTCGGCCGCAGCCCGTCAGCGGTCCTGAGGGGTTCATGCCGGGACCGGACGGCGTCATCCTCTCCGTGCTCGGCCGGTCGGCGGTGTTCCTGCCGCAGGTCGCGCCGGAGCAGGGCTGGGACCGGGCGACCACGCTCGAGGCGCTCGCGGAAAAAGCCGGGCTCCCCGCGACTGCCTGGCAGCGGTCCGACGCGCGGTTCGAGACCTTCCAGGCGCAGGTCTTCGGCGAGCCCGGCACTCACCCGGGAAAGCCGTGACGGAACGGGAGCTGCGCGGGTGCGGGCAAATCCCCGTTGCGGCAACCTTTCTCGCTTCGACGATCGGACCGATCGGTCCGATCCGACCGATCGGTCTGATCGCGTTCGCCTCGCATGATGCCTGATCGCTCGCGAATTCTTCTCGCCTCGGCGATCGTCGGCGCCGCCGGCCTGGTCGCGCAGACCTTGCTGTTGCGCGAGGACCTGGTCCTCTACGGCGGCAACGAAATCGCGCTGGGCGCGTTCCTCGGCTTCTGGCTCCTGGCGATTGCCCTCGGCGCTCTTGTCGCGCGGCGGATGGGCGAGCGCCCCGAGCGGTTCGCGCCGGCGTTGCTCCTCGCGCTCGGCGCTTTGCCCTTTGTAGCGCTCCTGCTCGGCGGCGCCGCCCGCGGCCTGTCCGGCGTGCCGGCCTGGGAGCCGTTTCCGCTCGGCTCGCTCTTCGTGTGGACGATGCCGGTGGCCCTCCCGGTGTCGCTCGCGACCGGCGCGGTCTTCCCGGCGCTCTCCGGTCGCGCGCGACACGAAGGGACCAGCATCACCGCGCTCTACGCGGCGGAGTCGGCCGGCGCGGTCCTCGGCGGCGGCGTCCTCACCGCGCTCCTCGCGCTCGGCCTCGACGCGGCAGCCATCGCGA
Organism: Myxococcales bacterium; assembly: GCA_021787845.1. Taxonomy (GTDB): domain Bacteria; phylum Myxococcota; class Myxococcia; order Myxococcales; family JAJYLH01; genus JAJYLH01. The sequence continues at coordinate 127,093 of JAJYLH010000002.1, forward strand.
TCGCCCTCTTCGCGCTCTGCGGCGCGGCGGCGGCGCTCCTGGCTGCCGGCAGGTCTCGCGGCTGGCTCTTCGGGCTCGCGATGCTCGCGGTCGCCACGACGTTCCTCGGCCCGCGCATCGATCGCGCGATGCACGCGGCGCAACTCTCGGTCGTGCTTCCCGGCGCGAAGCTCGACGAGGCGGCCGAGACCCCTGCTGCTTCCTACCTCGCCGGCCATCTCGGCCCGTTGAAGGTCCTGGTCGAAGACGGGCGGGTCATCGCCGCGTTTCCCGAGCCCCGGCGTTCGGCGCGCGAGGCGGGGTTTCTCGGAGCGCTGACCGGCGCGCCGCGGCGGCTGCTCGTCGTCGGCAGCGCCGGGTTCGATCTGCTCGACGGCCTCGCGAGCCTGCGCGCGGTCGACTCGGTGGTCTGGCTCGTCCCCGATCCCGGCTTGGTGCCGCTCCTCGGGCGCATCGCGCCGTCGACGATGGCCAACCCCCGCCTGCGCGTCGTCACCGGCGATCTCTGGCGAAACCGCGCCCGGCTCGCATCGCTCGGCCCGTTCGACGCCGTCTGGCTCCTCGCGGGGACGCCGACGCGCGCTGAGCAGGACCGCCTCCTCACGACGAAAGCGTTCTCGACCCTCGAATCGCTGCTGGCGCCTGGCGGGCGGGTAGCGGTGCCCGTCGTCACTTCGGAGAATAAGCTCGGGCCGACGCTGCGGCTCGCGGTGGGCACGGTCGTGGCCGGCGTCAGGAGCGCGTTCCCGGCGGTGCGCCTGGTGCCCGGCGAGACCGGTGTCGTCCTCGGCGCGGCCCGACGCGACCTCTTGCCGCTCGATCCGTCGGCGCTCGCCGCGGCCTGGCGGCGGCTCCAGCCGACAGTCGGCGCCCTCGACCGCGCGAGCTTCACGAGCCTCGTCGATCCCGAGCGCGTGCCGAAAGCGGACGCGATGGTTGCGACGCTCCTCGCCGACCCGCGGGTGCGGCCGTCGACCGCGGACCGGCCGCTCGCCGTCTTTCGCAACCTCGTCGTGCGCGCGTCGGACGAGAGCCCGGACCTCGCGCGGCTCCTGGAGACCCTGCACGGTTCGGGCGCGCTGGTCTGGGTTCCGCTCCTGACGCTCTTCGTGCTGCTGCTCGCGGGGGTCGCCACGACGAGGCGTCCGGCGGCGACGAATCGCCTGGCTGCGACGCTGGCGCTCGCCGCGGCGGGCGCGTGCGGGATGGTTCTCGACCTGCTGCTCCTGCACGTCTACGCGAGCCGCTTCGGAACGTTGTACTTGGACCTGGGACTGCTCGTCGCGGCGTACATGGGCGGGCTCGCCGTCGGCGCTGCCGGGGGGCGAGCGGTTGCATCGGCGCGCGTCCCGACGATCGATCGGACCGATCGGACCGATCCGACCGATCCGACCGATCGGTCCGATCCCCGCGGGCGCCTGGCAGCGGGAGCGGGAGCCCTCCCGCCTCCGTTGACGTTGTTCCCCGTGGTGGTGTTCCTGGTCCTCGCTTCGGGAGCAGCAGCGCTGGCGATGGGCGGAGACCGCGCGCTCGTCAACCGCGGGCTCGGGCTCGCCGCGCTGGTCATCGCGGGCGCGCTTTCGGGCGCCATCTTGCCGGCCGGAGAAGCACTGCTCGCGCGCGCGGGCGCGCTCGGGGCCGACGCGGGCGCGGGCATCGTCATCGGCGACACCCTGGGCGGCGCGGTCGTCGGGTTCGCGATGGGCGTCGTCGGCATCCCCGTCCTGGGCTTGCGGGGAGCAGCAGCGATTGCGGCAAGCGTCGCCGGATTCGGCGCCCTCGCGCTGGTGGTCGGCGCGGCCAGGCGGCGGGTGCCTCGGCGCGTTCACCTCGAGCTCCTCCAGGCCGGCTATTCCGCGCTGCCGTTCCAGCGCCTGGCGCGAGCGCTCTTGGTCCTCGCGATTCTCGCCATCGTCGGCCGCTTCGTGGTGCGTGCCTTCGTGATGCCGCCGGCCGTGCATCTTTCCGCGCAGAACCTCGCCGCGACGGGCCTGCCCGCGCCGTTCGTCGAGCAGGAGCGGCCGATCGTCCACGATGTCGCCGGACCGAACGGACAGGGCGGCGTCGCCCTCGCGAGCCGAGCAGCAGCGCCATCGGTCCAGGGTTACGGCGGCCCTCTCAATCTGCTCATCGCCGCGAAACCCGACGGCCACCTCGCGCACGTCGCGTTCCTGGAGCAGCAGGAGACGCCGTCCTACATCGACGCCGCGCCGGCGTTCTTTCGTTCGCTCGAGGGGCTCGACCTGACCCGGCCCATCGTCGGGCACCCGGCGACGGAGAAGCCGCAGGCGCCGCCAGGACCGCAGGACGTCGACTTCATCACCGGCGCGTCGGTCACGTCCGCCGCGGTGCTCGACGCGCTGAACCAGACCGGCCAGAAGCTCGCGCGGCCGGTCTTCCATCGGCCGTACGCCAGCCTGCCCTCGTCGCATCGCCTCGATCCGCGCTGGATCTACGTCGCCGCATCGCTGCTCCTGGTGGTTCCGCTCGCCCGCTGGGGCCGGCGCAGGCTGCGGCTCGCGACGCTCGCGGTCCACGCGGTGGTCGGCGGCGTGCTGCTCGGCATCCAGTTCTCGTCGGCGCAGGTGCTCTCGATTCTGCGCTTCGACCCGAACCTGAACCTCCTGACCTGGGGAGGGCTGCTGCTCCCCGGGGTGGTGCTGCTGAGCGCCCTGTTCGGGCCGCTCTACTGCGGCTACCTCTGCCCGGCGGGAGCCTTTGGGGAAGCGCTCTCGCTCCTCGGCATCGCGAGGCGCCTGCCGCGGCTCGTCGATCGTCGGGCGCGGTTCGTGAAATACGCGGTGCTCGCGGTCATCGTCATCGCAGTCCTCGGGCTCGGCTGGCACGCGACGGCGGAGGCGGACCTCTTACGCACGCTCTTCGCCCCGTGCCGGACCGCCTGGGCGCTCCTGCTCCTCGCGGTGGTGGTCGCCGGTTCCGTCCTGGTCTACCGCTTCTGGTGCCGATACCTATGCCCAACGGGAGCGTTCCTGCATCTCGGAAACCGTGTCGCCCTGCTCGGTGGCGTCGTTCGGAGCAAGCGGTACACCCACTGCGACCTGGGCGTGCGCGGGCGGCTGGATGTCGATTGCGTCCAGTGCGACCGCTGCCTCGATGCGAAACCGCTCCCGGAGGGCGCGCGCTGGCGGACGCACGCCTTCGCGCTGCTGCTCGCCGGTTCGCTCGCGGCGATGGGCGGCCTCGCGTACTCCGCTCGCACCGAATCGATCGCCGCGCAGAGCACGGGCAGGGCGACCAACGTCGACGTCGATGGCCTCCGCCTGCGTATCTCGGCGGGCACGCTCAGCGGCCACCGCGCGATGTGGTGGGAGGTAGCGAAGCCGTGAGGCGGAAGCGGAGCCGGGCAGGGATTTCGCTCAAGCTGGCCTCGCTGGTCGCCGGCATCGTCGTCTCGATGTCGGGGGGCGCGTCCGCGCTCGCGCCGGGCTGTCCGGGGCTGGTGCGCCAAAGCGGGCTCGCGATGGGCACGCGCGTCACGATCGCGGTCTGCCCGCTCGGGGCGGGGCCTCAGGGAGAGGCGCGCGCGCGGGAGGCGGCGCGCTCGGCGTTCGGTGAGTTCGGGCGGCTGGAGAATCTGTGGACCATCTGGCGGCCGGCGAGCGACGTCTCCCGGATCAACGCGGCCGCGGGCAAGGGCCCGGTGAAGGTGGCGCCGGAGACGATCGCGGTGCTGCAGGCGTCGCTCGCGGGCAGCCGGCTGACGCACGGGATTTTCGACATCACCTTCTGGGCGGTCGGGCAGCTCTGGAATTTCGAGACGCCTCCGGGGAGCCGCGCGCCGCCGGCGCTCGAGCGCATCCCGACCGCGGCCGAGGTGCGCGCGCGTCTGAAGCTCGTCGGCTGGCGGCATCTGCACGTCGACTCGCGGCGAAGGACCGCCTTCCTCGACCGCGCCGGGATGCGCATCGACCTGGGCGGCATCGGGAAGGGCGCCGCGGTCGATCGGGCGGTCGCCATGCTCCGCGCGAGCGGCTATCGCGACTTCGTGGTGCAGGCCGGCGGCGACCTCTATTGCGCGGGGAAGAACGGGCGGCGGCCGTGGATGGTCGGCATCCAGCACCCGCGAAAAAAGGGCGCGATTCTCGGGCGGGTCCGGGTCACCGACGCCGCCTTCTCGACGAGCGGCGACTACGAGCACTTCGTCATCGTGAATGGCGTGCGCTACCACCACCTCATCGACCTGCGAACCGGCTTCCCCGCGCGGGCGAGCGAGAGCGCTACCGTCCTCGTCTCAACCGCGACCGAGGCCGAGGTGCTCGACAAGTGGGCGTTCGTCCTCGGCGGACGCCGAGCGCTAGCGGCGCTGGCGAGCGTTCACGCGAAAGGCTTCCTCGCCGACGGACACGGGCGAATTTGGCAAAGCCCCGGGCTCCGAGTGCTGCCGCCGTGAGTCGTGCCGGCCCTCGACTCGAGCCCGCGTCAATCCGCGAGCGCTCAGGCGGATCCTGCCGCTCGACCGGCGGCCGCGGCCGTCGGCGCCTTCGACGAGCGTCGCTCGATCGAGACGCCGGTCGCCCGGGGCGCCGAGTGGGCACACGCAGGCTGGCACGTGTTTCGAAACGCGCAGACCGCCCGTCGAGCCGAGCGGGACCGCCGCCGCTTCCTTGTCCACATGGCGAGAGCGGACCCGCTAATCGGCAGCGCTCTCGTCCCTATCCGCCACGGGGAGGCCGGTCGGGTCGGTCGTCGCCGCCGAGGCGAGGTCGGCGAGCGCCGCACGGCTATGGATGTTCATGTCCGGCGCGGTCGGCGCGTCGGGCTGGGCGGCGGTGGCGAGGTGCGGCCGCCCGCGCGCCGAGAGCGTCGGCTCCTGCGCGAACGGCGTAGGTTCGCGCTTGGTTGGCATGTTCGGCGTCGTCGGTCGACCGGACGAGGCGGTCGGCCAGGAGGGCTCGAGGTAGGCCGACGACGCGACCCGGACCGAGGGAGCCGCCGCCGTGCCGACGATGGACAGGAGCAGCGCTGCGCTCCGGTGCTCGTCCAAGCGCTCCCGCGCCTGGGTCCTGGCCGCGAGCCCCAGCATTCGTCGCAAGGTCGGCCGCCCGGCGAGACGGCAGAGGGCCGCCGCGAGGGCCATCGCATCCTGGCTCGGGGCGAGCAGGGCGTGCTTCTGGTCTTCGGCGATCTCCCGCGCCGCCGGCACGTCCGGCGCGACGACCGGCAGCGCGCAGGCCATCATCTCGGCCAGGACCTGCAGTCGCACCGGCGGCAGGTCGCCGTGCTCCGGACCGGCGGTGACGATGAGCCCCAGGTCCGCCGCCTGGTAGAAGGGCGCCAGGTCTTCGTAGAGCACCGGCTCGACCAGCAGGATCCGCGAGGCCAGAGGAACGGTGAGAAGCCGCGCCCGGTCCATCGGGTGGAGCGCCGCCGAGAGCTGGAATTGGAGCTCGAGCGCCGCCGGCAGACGCGCCAGGACCTCGGCCAGGAGGTCGACCTCGACGCTCGACAGCAGCGCTGCCGCCAGGGCGACGCGCAAGGGCTCGCCGACGGCGCGCCTCCGGCGCCCCACGGCCGGCGTGAACAGCTCGAGATCGACGCTCGGCCGCACCACGTGAACCCGCTCGCGCGCTGCGCCCAGACCCCAGGCGCGAGTCGCCAGCTCCTCGGAAGGAGCGAGGACCACGTCCGCGCCCCGGACCAGCTCCCGGTCGCGGCGCCTGAGCTCGGTCGAGAGCACCTCGTCGCCGTCGGGGTCCGGTAGCCCTGCCGGTACCTCGTAGACCACCCGGGCGGTGCCCTTCTCCTCCAGCACCGCCGGAGCCGAAAACGGGTCGGTGGTGACGACGACCTCGTATTCGCTCGAGGCGAGCTGCCGCCGGATCGCCCGCTCGAAGGCGGCGAGCTTCGCTCCGGTGGCGGGGGCTGCGAGCGCGTCCTGCGCGAAGACCATTCCTGGCGGAGCGGTCGCCGTCCGGGCCACCGGCTCCTTCCCGAACGGCATCGGCACCCGGAGGATGCGCGCGCCCATCAGCTTGGAGACGTGCGGCAGCTCCGGGGTCTTGGGCGTCAGGATATCGAGAGCGTAGCCGCCCTCCGTGAAAGCGGCGATGCGCTGCGCGAGCCGGGTCGATGCCCCGGTCGCCGCGGGGAAGGGCGCCGAGCTCAAGAGCAACATCCTCGGGGCATGGTCGGCCAAGCGGGAAAAGGGTACCCGTTCCCGCGTTCGCTCGCCATCGGTCTCGCGGGCTTTCGAGCGCGCGGTCTTGCGAGCGCGAGCGGCCTCGCTATGCTCCGGCGCGATGAACCGGGACCGGCGGAGGGCAGGAGCGGAGCCGGTGGAGGTCTTCCGGCCGCGCGGGTGGTTGCGCACGACCGTCTTCGGCGCCGCCAGCTTCTGGGTCCTGGTTCTCGCGGCGCTCTTCGTGGCCCGCGGAGTCCCCGCCGCTGCCTTCGCCGGCGCGCTCTTCTTCATCGCGTTCTTCGGCGGTCTCGGGGTATTCTATCAAAAAAGCTCTATCGCGCTGACCGAAGGGGGGATCGACGTGCGCGGCGTCGCCTCGCACAAGCGCGTGCGCTACGCGGACGTGCTGCGGGTCGAGGTGACGAGCGGGTTCATCCAGACGACCTACGTCGTGTATTCGCGCGGCGGGTTCGTCCACTTCACGAGCTGGTTCGGAGGGCACCGGCGGCTCGCCGCGCTGGTCGTCGAGCGGGCGGGGCTCGACCGCGAGGCCTAGCGCAAGTAGCCCGCTCGTTTCGGGGTACAACTGTCGCCATGCCTCGACGCGCGCCTCGCTGGGCGATGGCTCTGGTCCTCCTCGCCGCCTGCCACAGCCGGCTCTGCCGCGACCCGCACGTCTGGACGCCCTACGAGTACGGTGCCGTGGAGCTTTCGACCCCGCCGGCCATCGACGGCGACCTCTCGGACGCGGCCTGGCGGAAGGTGCCGTGGACCAGGGATTTCTTCGACTCGATGTCGTTCGAGCTGCCGCGCCAGCGCACCCGCGCCAAGCTCGCCTGGGACCGGCAGAACCTCTACCTCGCCTTCGAGGTGGAGGACGACGATATCCAGACGCCCTACGTCCGTGACGACGAGCCGCTCTACAACTCGGAGGTGGCGGAGATCTTCCTCGACGCGGACGACAATCGGCGAACGTACGACGAGATCGAGATCTCTCCGGCGAACAAGCTGTTCGACGCGAGCTTCGTCGCTCGCCGCGTGGGGATGGACCTCTCCTGGTCGTCGGGAACGCAGCACGCGGTCAAGGTGGACGGGACGCTGAACGATCCGCGCGACGTCGACCAGGGGTGGACGGCGGAGCTGGCGATTCCGTTCGCGCGGCTGACAGCGGTCCCGCATGTCCCCCCGCGGGTGGGTGACCGGTGGCGGTTCGACCTGTTCCGGCTCGACCACGAGCGCACCGGCGTCTACGGGATGGCGGTGGAGCCGGTGATGGTGGGGGATTTTCACAACCTTTCGCGGTACGGGATGCTCCGGTTTCTGGGGCCGGCGGGGCGCTAGGAGCGGTGGGCGGCACGGCGCTTGGCTTCCCGAGCGCGAGGTCCAAGCCACGGGCTTTCAGCCGGTCCGCCATCGCTCCACCATGGGCGGTCGAGGAGGCGCATACCCGCGAGTACCCGCACCGGCGCCACGCGGTGACGGACTTGAGGTACCCCTCGTCTGGACCACGACCCATCGGTAGCCGGTGACGACAGGGAGGCGGGGGAACGAGTCCGGGACATCGTTCGGCGGATTCGCGCGGCAGGGAAATCGTGATCGTCAACGGGGTGGTGTCGATGCTTCAAGGTGAGGGGCCAGAGCGAGCGCTTGAGCCCGCGACGAGGGCGCCTCTTCGGCGACGCCACCGGCTTCAGCCAGGCTGCGGGGCGCCTTGAGCGGCCGGCCGTCTTGTGCGATCGTCGGTCGACACCCGACCGTCGACCGGTGAATGGAAACCACGGCGACTCGTCGAACGCCGGTGCGACCGGTCGACAGGACCCTGGCCAAAGGCAAGCGGTCGAGCTCATCGCCGCGACCGCGCGGGAAAGGAAGGAAGTCGAGATGACGAGCACCATGCGATCGATGGCCGTGCTGGCGGCGCTGCTCTGGGCGACGGGCGCCCGCGCGCAGGACAACGGCGGCACCTTCAACTTCGGCGCTGGCCCCAACGGGATGAACGTCCACGTCGACGTCAGCGGTCCGGGTACCCAACCGGTGCCCGCGCCCGCCACGGTGAACGCCACCGCTTCCGCCCACCAGGAGCGCACCATCTCCCGCGACGGGGTGACGTTCAAAGTGGCCTACGACCCGGAGCCGAACGGGAGGACCACCTTCCGCGTGCTCGCGCCGCGCGACGTCGGCGTGCGCATCTCCGACAACGGGAAGGAGCTGGTGCGCGACACGGTGCCGGTCGCCGTCGACGCCGAGCCCGGCCACTTCCTGCGAGTCGAGCTGTTCACGAACGCCGGTCGGGTCTTCGACCAGAAGTTCGAGGCGAAGACCGGGATGGTCGGCCAGCTCTGGGTCGGCTTCGCGCCAGCCGACCAGACGGCGCAGGTCAACGTCACGGTCCCCAGCGGCGGTGCCCAGGGACAGGTGGGCATCCAGGTGACGGGAACGGCGACGCAGGGCGTGCCGCCGCAGACGGACATGCAAATCAACCAGCCGCCCGCTCCCACCCCGTATGCGCCCGCGACGGTCACCTACGCGCCGACGCCGGTCGCGCCGCCGTCGCCCTGCATTGGAGACGACGACTTCGAGTCCATCCGCAAGGCGATCATGGGCGAGGACTTCTCGCAGCAGAAACTGTCGGTGCTCAGCACCGCCATCGCCGAGCGGACGATTTGCGTCAAGCAGGTCGTCAAGCTCCTGGGGCTCTTCGACTTCAGCTCAGACAAGCTCAGCGCGCTCAGGACCCTCGCGCCGAAGATCGGCGATCGGCAGAACGACTTCGAGATCTACTCGGCGTTCACCTTCGACTCCGACAAGGACCAGGCGAAGAAGATTCTGCAGTAGGCGGGCGTCCCCGTCGTTCGGGACCTCGACGTTGGTGGCCGTGGCACGGCAGAACGCCGACCGGCCGACGGGGTCCCATCCGCCCCGGGGTGCCGGGCCGGTCTCCGAGTCCAGCGGAACGCCAAGCATCGCGACTCGACGACCGCGTTCTCAGCCCTCGCGATTCCCCGAGCAAGACGCTGCGGGCGAAGTCGTCCGGCCATGGCCGCATGAATCTCGGGACGAGCCGATAGCGCGCAGGCGAGCTCACCCCCCGGGGGGCCTCCGACCGTGCACCCAGTCGCGATAGGCGGCGCTCGAGAGGTCCTCGTCTGGGGCGAGCACCACCCATTCTGGAAGGCTGTAGGGGTGCAGCTCACCGAGAGCGGACTCGATAGCCGGCAGCCGCTCCTCGTCCGCCTTGACGACGAGGAGCGCCTCCGCGTCGCGCTGGAGCGCGCCATCCCAGACATAGAAGCTCGTGACTCCGGGCACCACGTTCACGCACGCCGCGCCCTTCTCGACCAGGCCCCGGGCGAGCGGCTCGGCGGCGTCGGGCGGACAGGTGCACAGGACGACTCGCATCGCGCCTCCTCGTTTCGCCACCTAGAATAGCGTCGTGCCGCGAAACCCGTTCGAGTGGCTCTACGAGCGCGAGAAGCAGCCGCTCAAGGACTACGTGCTCGACGAGGTGGCCGGACGCCTGGCAGGAGCGGCGCTGGACTTCCCGCCGTCGGTCGAAGCGTGGGAGGACGACCGGCGCCGCCAGAGGTTCGAGCCGCTCTTGGCGCGCGCTCACGGCCGTCCCTCCGACGCCGCCTTGCGCTGCGCGGTCAAGCTCTATCGCTGGGAGCTGGAGCGCGACCTCGCCGCGATCGACCGTTACCTGGGCGGCAGCGCTCCCGAAGAGCTCGCCCTCGACGAGCGCGAGACGGCGATTTTCCTCTGGCAGCACTGGCTGGAAGAGACGCTGGCGTTCAAGGAGTACGCGCAGGAGAAGTTTCGCTGGAGCGAGCTCGCCGGCCTCGCCGACCGGCTGGAGGCGCGGCTGTTCCGGGTCGCTGGCTAAGCTTGTGCGCTCCCGCCGGCCAGGTGCGAGAAAGAGGTTGCGTTCGCCTCGCGACCCTGCAACAGTTTCGGATTCCGGAGGTTCCCCATGCGTCTTGTTGCCCTCGCCGCGACGACCGCGCTGGTGGCGTCTGGCTGCCATCTGCCGAGCTCGACGCCGTGCACCAACTGCCCCGCGGTCGCCGGCACCTATGACGTTGTGATCGCGCCGACGGCGTTCGACCAAGCCAACTGCGGCTGGGTGGAGCTCGCGTTCGGCCGTCAAGAAGAGGCGATGAGGTTCGCCCAGGCCGGCAATACCGTGAGCATTCCCAACATCGTGGACGACACGGGCGCGGGGATTCACGGCACCTTGATGGAGGATCTTTCGGTGTCCTTCGACGCCTACTCGGACCAAGCGTGCGACCCGAACAATACGAACGACTGCCTGCCCATCACGGACCAGATCGACGGCAAATTCTCTGGCGCCAAGGGCTCCTGGCGCTTCACCGGAGAGCTGACCATCACCACCACCGGCAGCCAGAACCCCTGTTCGGCCACGACTTCCTTCGACGGCACCGAGGTCCAGTAGCTCCTTTGGTCGCTGGGCTATCCTCTCGCCGATGCCCGCGGCGGACGCGATCATCCTCTGCGCGGGGCTCGGCACGCGGCTCAAGCCCCTGACCGAGCTCCTCCCCAAGCCGGCAGTGCCGCTCTTCGGCCGGCCGCTCGTCGGTTATTCGATGGCTCTCCTGCGCGCCGCCGGGTTCGGCCGCGCTTGCATCAACACCCATTGGCGCCCGGGCGAGATGGAGGCGGCCGCGCGCGACGAGGCACGCGGCGTCGGGCTCGACCTTTCGGTCTCGTACGAACCGACGATCCTCGGCACCGGTGGCGCTCTGCGGAAGGTCCGCGAGGACGGTCTCGTTCGGCGCGAGGCGCACCTATTGGTGTTGAACGGCGACGTGCTGGTCGACGCCGACCTGAACGAGCTCCTTCGCGTTCACTTCTCGAGCGGCGCCTGGGCGACGATGTTGCTCAAGCCGCTGCCGCCCGGCGCGACCTACAGCCCCGTCGAGCTCGGTGATCACGGGCGCATCCGGCGCATCGGACGGTTCGGCGAGCCGAAAGGCGGCGCACCGTGGATGTTCACCGGAGTCCACGTCCTCTCGCCGGAGGCCCTCTCCCTGCTCCCGCCGGGCGCCAGCGGTGTCGTGGAGGAGGTCTACGCCAAGCTCCTCGACAGGGCTGCCCCTGTCCATGCGGCGGCGAGCCCGGGCTTGTGGCTCGACCTCGGGGACCCCAAAGGGTACCTGGAAGCGCACCTGCTCCTTTTGAGCGCAACCGCCGAGCTCGGCGCCCTGGCGCGGTGCGGAGCGCTCTCGGCGCCGGTCGCCGGAGTTTCGGCCGGCGCCGCGGTCGATTCCGCCGCCACGGTCGTTCGCAGCGCCATCGGCGAGGGCGCGACGGTCGGCGCTCGGGCGCAGGTCGAGGATTGCGTGGTCTGGCCCCGGGCGAGGGTCGAGGCGGGCGAGCGGCTGCGGCGGACCATCGTCACGCCCAGGCTTCGAATCGCGGTCGACTGAAGGCGAGCCCGGGACCGGGCGTAAGCAGAAGGCCAACGGCCTCGGGGCGTCCCGGTCATCGCCGGGAGCTGCGTGCATGAGCCGGCCGAAGCGAACCCGGGCGAAGCTCGACGCGATCGCCGGCCGTCGACCTGGAGCGAGGCCCAGCCCGCTGGTCAGTATTCCGGCCGTTCCCGCGGAATGCGAATGCGCGAGACGGGCGCGCGCGCAGGCGCCTTCGGCTTGGGCAACGGCATCAGGGCAGCGGAGGCCTCTCCGGCCTTCGCGACGACGAGCTGACGCGCCGCCTCTTGCGCCACCTGGGGGTCCTTCGCCTGCGCGGCGTGGTCCAGGTAAGCGGCAGCGCTCCCGTAATCATGCTCGCCGAGATGCGCGAGGCCCCGCGCGAGCCACAGGCGAGGGTCGGCACCGCCCTTGAGGAGCGCCTCGGCTTCGGTGTCGACCAGGACCGCCGGCTTACCCGCGCGGGCATCGAGCAGCACCTGCTTGATCGCGGCTTCGCGCAAGGCCGCGCTCGGGTCGGGCGCCGCGGCGGGCGGCTTCGTCTTTACGGCCACCGGCGCTGGCGCGGTGGCCTTCGTCCTGCCGAGCAGGAGCGTGACCGCCAAGCCCGCGCCCACCACGACGAGCCCCGCGCCGGCGGGCCACCACCAGCGCCGACGCGACCGCGGCCGCGCGGGCGCCGCCGCGATGATCACCGAGCTCCCCGGCGTCATCGCGCGCAGCTCCTGCTCCACCTGCGTGGCGGTGATCGTGCGCGCCGCCACCGGCTTGACGAGCATCGCCTCGATGGTGCGGGCGAGCGACGGCGGACAATCGGGACGCAGGTTCAGGACCGGGGTCAACGGGCTCCGGATGTACGCGATCGTCGCCAGGGGATTCCACCGCTCGGGGACCGTGCCGGGAAGCTGGCCGGTGACGAGCAGGTAGAGGACGACCCCCAACGAGTAGATGTCGCTCGCAGGCCCCACGGCAGCGCCCTCGGCCTGCTCCGGGCTCATGTAGGCCGGAGTGCCGAGAATCGAGCCGATGGCGGTGAGCTGGGCCTGGCTGTTGGAAAGCCCCAGCGCCTGCGGGTCGGCGACGTGGGCGAGGCCGAAGTCCAGGACCTTCGCCTGCTCGCCGGCGCTGGGGTCGTCGACGACCAGGATGTTCTCCGGCTTCAGGTCCCGGTGGACGATGCCGTTTCGGTGGGCGTAGGCGAGCGCGCTCGCGATTTGCGCGCCCAAGCGGGCGACCCGAAGGCCGTCGAGCTTGCCCTCCGCCTCGCCGACGTCCGCGAGCGACCGGCCGCGCACGTACTCCATCGCGATCCAGGCGGTCCCGTCGGGCTCCTCGCCATGGTCGAAGACCTGGGTGGTGTTCGGGTGGACGAGGTGGGCGAGCGCCAGCGCCTCGTTGAAGAAGCGCTTGCGCAGTTGGATCTCGAGCGCGCTCGGGTCGGCGGACATCGGGCGCAGGGTCTTGATCACGCACTCGCGCAGCAGACGGTTGTCCCAGGCGACGTAGGTGGTCCCGAAGGCTCCCGCGCCAAGCCGCGATTTCACCTGGAAGCGCCCGCCCAGCATGCGGCCGATGGAACTGTTCGGCCGCGCCGGCGCGCTCAGGGGCGCCGGCGGCGCAGGCTCGGCGCGGCCGAGCGCCGGGCGGTCGGGGAGAACGGCGGTCTGCCTGCCCCGGGCCGGCGGGGCCGGCTCGAGCGCGACCCGGCGCTGGCTGGTGACGACGAGGTCCTCGTCCGGGATGTCGACGCTCGCGAGCTCTGCGGCGGCGGTTGCACCAACCGGCGGCGCATCCGTGGGGCGTGATGGCGGCCGCGCGGCCGGAGCGGGCTCCGACTCCTGGCGCGCGATGCCGACGAAGCGCTGCTCGGTGACCGGCTCCGGTCGAGCCGCGGCCGGAAGGGGACCCGAGCCCGCCGCGACGCTGCTCGACGGGACCACCGACGGGGCGCGCTCGAACCGCGCGGTCGTCGGAACCGTCGCGGCCAAGTGCTCCGCGCATCGCTCGCCGTCGACGGTCGGCCGACCGCACACGGCGCAACCTTCCATGGGCTTCTCCGGGCGCGGACCCCCTGCCCCGGGACCAAGCCCGCGGACCGCGCGATGGAACAGATCCGGGTACAACGATCGGGCGGGTCGCCGCAAGGGGCGATTGACCGGACGGCCGATCCGGGACACAGTCTGCCCGCATGGGAACCCACATCGCCAGGCGGTTTCGCAGGGCGGATGCGGTCCTGGCCGGACTCGCCGCTGCCGGCCTGCTGGCCGCCTGCTCCGGGGGCTTTCCGACCTTCGACCCCTTCGGGGCGCGCGAGCACCCCCAGACCAGCGCCTGCACCGCCACCGCCGGCTGTCCGGCCGGGGACTGGTGCGAGGTCTCGACCGGCAAGTGCCAGCCCAGGCTCGCGAACGGCGCGGGCTGCTCGGCCGACGCCCAGTGCACGAACGGGCACTGCGCGCAAGGCGTCTGCTGCGACGGCGCGTGCGGCGGCGCGTGCGAGTCCTGCGCCGAGCCCGACCGCCTCGGCGCGTGCAGCCCGCTCGCCGGTGGAAGCGCCGGGACCCCGAGCTGCGCGCCGTACGTCTGCGACGGCTCGTCGGCGTCGTGCCCGGGCTCGTGCAGCAGGGACGGCGGCTGCGTCGCTGGCGACTACTGCGACGGCGGCTCCTGTTCCGAGAAGGAGTCGAACGGCAAGACCTGCACGGCGGCGAATCAATGCCAGAGCAGCGACTGCGTGGATGGCTACTGCTGTAATACGACGTGTGGCCATAAGTGCGATGCATGCAACGTGAGCGGCAAGCTCGGCAAGTGCACCGTCGTGGCCCAGGGCAGCGCCGGGATCCCGAATTGCAGCCCGTATGTCTGCAACGGGACGTCGGCGACATGCCCGAGCTCGTGCGACAAGGGCTCCGACTGCGGGAGCGGCGACCTCTGCACGGGCGGCAAGTGCGTCGGGAAGGAGGACAACGGCGGGAGCTGCGCCGCGGCGGGCGAGTGCAAGAGCGGCAACTGCGTCGACGGCTACTGCTGCGACACATCGTGCGCTGGCGGTTGCGATGCGTGCGACGTGCCCGACCGAGAGGGGACGTGCACCGTCATCGCAAAGGGCAGCCCCGGCGACAACCCGAGCTGTGGCCACTACGTCTGCGACGGCGTGACCGCGTCGTGCCCCACGACCTGCGCCCATGGCGACGGTGACTGCGCCAGCGGCTATTTCTGCTATGGCGGCCAGTGCACCCTGAAGCCGAACGGACAGACCTGCGCGGCCGGGGACGTGTGCGCGAGCGGCAACTGCGTGGACGGCGTGTGTTGCGATACGCCGTGCGCTGGCGGTTGCGATGCGTGCGACGTGCCTGAACGAGCGGGGACGTGCACGGTCATCGCCCAGGGCAGCCCCGGCAACAACCCGAGCTGCAGCCCCTACGTCTGCGACGGCTCGACCGCGTCGTGCCCGACTTCGTGCAGCAAGGACACCGACTGCATCGACGCCGACTACTGCAAAGGCATCACCTGCGTTCCGAAGAAGTCGAGGGGCGTGAGTTGCACGGTGGCGGATCAGTGCTCCACCGGCAATTGCGTGGATGGCTACTGTTGCAATACATCGTGTGCTAACGCGTGCGACGCTTGCAACGTGAGCGGCAAGGAGGGAACCTGCACCGACGTGCCGGCCGGCAGCGCGGGGAGCCCGAGCTGTAGCCCGTATCTTTGCAGCGGAAATTCAGCGTCGTGCCCGACGTCCTGCAGCAAGGACACCGACTGCATCGGCGGCGACTACTGCAACGGCAGCGCCTGCGTGTCGAAGACGTCCACCGGCGTCGCCTGCTCGGCGCCCAATCAGTGCTCCAGCGGCTTCTGCGCGGATGGCTACTGCTGCAACACGGCGTGCTCTGGTGCATGCGATACTTGCAAGGTGAGCGGCAAGGAGGGAACTTGCACCCACCTGTCCGCGGGCAGCGCGGGGAGCCCGAGCTGTATCCCGTATCTCTGCAGCGGAAATTCAGCGTCGTGCCCGACGTCCTGTGGCAAGGACACCGACTGCATCGGCGGCGACTTCTGCTCTGGCACTTCGTGCGTCGCGAAGGAGCAGGATGGATTGAGCTGCTCGACCTCGGATCAGTGTAAAAGCGGATTCTGCGTGGACGGGGTCTGCTGCCACGCCGCCTGCTCCGATGGTCCGTGCGAAACATGCAGTTCGAACGGGAGCGGCTGCGAGCCCCGGCCCCAGGGCAGCGCGGAGCCGAGCTGTGGCGGCTACCTTTGCGACGGCTCGTCGGCGTCGTGCCCGACCGCATGCAGCAGCGACTCGAATTGCGCCGCTGGCTACTACTGCGACGGCAGCGGCTGCGTTCAGAAGAAGTCGAAGGGCGTCACCTGCTCGGCGGCCGATCAGTGTGCCAGTGGCTTCTGCGTGGATGGCGTTTGCTGCGACAAAGCGTGTTCGGGGCAGTGCGATGCTTGCAACTTGAGCGGCGAGTCAGGGACCTGCACCGACGTGCCCGCGGGCACCGCGGAGTCGAGCTGTGGCGCCTACCTATGCAACGGCTCGTCCGCGTCGTGCCCGACCACGTGCGCCACGGACCAAGACTGCGCAACGGGCTACGCCTGCTCGGCCGGAGGCCAGTGTCTCGACGCGAACGGCCAGAGTTGTTCGGCCGGCACCGACTGCGCGAGCGGGCACTGCGCGGAGGGCGTCTGCTGCAACGCAGGGTGCCGGGACGGGTGCGACGCGTGCAACCAGCAAGGCTTCGTCGGACAGTGCGTGGCGTTGGCCGCTGGCAACACCGGAAACCCGTCCTGCAACCCCTACCTATGCAACGGCAAGTCGATGGCGTGCCCGACCTCGTGTACCGGGGACCAGAACTGCGCCTCCAACGACTACTGCCAGATCCAACCCTGCGCGTGCCCGGGCGGGACTTCCTGCATCTGCCCAGGCATCTGTGTTGCGAAGAAGCCGGACGGCAAGGCGTGCGCCGCGGCGCCGAGTCAGTGCACTTGCACCGCACCGGATCAGTGTCAAAGCGGCAACTGCGCCGACGGCTACTGTTGCGACGCGCCATGTTTTGCCAATTGCAAGGCGTGCGACGTGAGCGGCAGCGAGGGCACGTGCACGATGGTGCCCCTACCCTACGCGGGAAACCCGAGCTGCGCGCCCTATGTGTGCAACGGCAGTCCGGCCTGTCCGAGCTCCTGTACCGGTGACAGCGACTGCGTCGTTGGAGACACCTGCGACAGCAGCACTCCGGGCCAGTGCGTCGGGCCGAACAACGGCGCGGCGTGCAAGTCCGCGAGCGACTGCACCAGCGGCTACTGTGTCAACGGTATCTGCTGTGGTCAGTCATGCGGACCCTGCCAGCAGTGTAATCCGAATTCTAACCCTCCCTACAACGAGTGCGTCGATCTTCCGTCGGGCACGGTCTGTCGACCGCGCAAGTGCGCGTGCGAGGCCCCGGCAACTTGTGGCTCGACATCTGGTGGCTCGACACCTGACTGCCCGGCCAATGCTTGGGCAAGCAAGGGCGCGCCCTGCGATGATCAGAACCCATGCACCGGCGGCGACGCTTGCTCCGGCGGCGACACCTGTCCCGGCGGGAACGGCACAGCTGACGTCTGCGCGGGTGTCCCGCCGTCGCTCAGCAAGGTCACGGTCGACCCGACCACCATCAGTCGCAGTGACTCTCTGACCATCACCTTGGCCGGCGAAGGTCTGGATGCTCCCGGAATCGTCTTGGTCGAAGTCTGCTATCCCAAGATGACGAGCGGAGCGCCCAACTGCTACGATGAAAACGGTTATGTCACTTCGCGTTCGTCGACCAGCGCCACGCTTTCGCTGCCAGGCTCGGAAACGAGCGACTACAAGTCATGCAGCAACACGCTCACGGTCAATTTGGTGATGTCAGCTCAGTGCAACGGCGCGACCATCAGCCAGAGCACGACGCTCACGACGCGCTGCGCAGGGGGCGGCCAGTTGTGCTGTGTGCTTTGAAAGGATGATGCGCGGGCCACCGCATCTCTGAAGTATCTCTCCGACGCTGCAGCGCCACTCGCCGGCCGAACGCAGAAGCCATCTGTCATGCGGGAGGGGGTCGTCGCCTCGGCGTTCATCGGTAAGCGCGATCGACCCCGTCTGGGCAGCCGATATCGCGTCGACGGCCTTGACCGATCAGGCCGTCAGAGCTCGAAGACGTATCCCGCGCAGAGGTCCCAGGTGACAATCGGGCCGCCGAGGAACTTGTCGTAGGCGCCGCCGACGCCGGCCTCGAGGCTCACGTGCCGCCAGGGACGAAAATCCCACCCGACCGTCGCGCCCGCCGCGATTCGGGAGCCATCCCGATGGACGAACAGCGACGAGCGGTCCAACAGCAGGAACACGTCCGCGTATGGCCCGGCTCCTCCAGCGGCGTTGGAGAACGAGAGCCCTACCGAGAGGGGGTAAGCGCCGGTGCCCAGCGACAGCCCCACGAGACCCAGCTTCCCCTCGACGCTGACGCCCACGCTGCCCGCGGTCGGAGAGCTACCCGCGCGAACGATGAGCTGTCTCGCGCGGGGCCGCCCCGCCGGGGGCGACGAGCGGCCCTCCGCCGGCTTCTTCGTCTCGCCGATCCGCGGCATCGGCGGCGGCGGGAGCGGGGGAAGCACGAAGGAGCCGGAGCCGGTGGACGGCCGATGGAGCTCCGCCATCGCCGGCGCGACCCTCGCGGTCGATGCCCCGGAAGCAGTCCGGACCGACGGCCGCGCGCCGACCTCGGTCTGCTTGGGGGCTGGGCTCCCGGTCGGCGACAGCGACGCCGCTGGGCGTCCCGTCGGGGTCGGCGAACGGCCGGCGACTGCGCTCCCGCCCGGCAGCGCGGCGGTGGGATACCCCAGCATCTTCCGACAGAACTCGACCCGCTCTTGCGCCTCCCGCACCATCCGCAGCACTTCGCCGTGCCGCGCCGACGAGGGGACGAGCGTCAGGTAGTGGCGGTAGATCTTTTCCGCGGGCGCCCAGCTCCTCGTGCGATAGAGGCAGTCCGCGTAGAGGCGATCGGAGTAGGCGTAGTCCGGAGCCGACTGGAAGACGATGACCAGGAACGGCAGCGCGTCGACGCACGCGAAGACCCGCGCGTCGCCCTTCTTGTGGTCGAGCAGGTCCTCGGCGCTGCTCAGCGCCTCGTCCGCCGCTGGCGACAGCTTGGGAGAAGCCCGCGCGGGGCTCCACCCGAGGGCCATGGCACCCACCAAGGCCGTCATCGCGAGGCGCTCGTGCATCGCAGCGTGCAATCTACCCCCGATTTGTGCGCGAGGGGAATCGGGCGAGGCCCGCCCCGGGGTCGCCGCCCGAGCCCGCGGCGTCGGAAAGCGGCTTACCGCCGCGCTGCACCCCGAATGAGGCCGGGCACTTCCGGCGCGGCGAGCGAGGCGAGCACCGCGTCGGCGCCGGACTGCCTCAGCTCGTGCACCTGGTGCCGGCCGCTCGCCACCGCGACGCAACACAAGCCCGCCTCGTGCGCGGCGGCAACGTCCTTGGGCGTGTCCCCGACGACCACGAGCTCCCCGGCAGCGATTTCACGCTTCAGGTGCGCTTCCGCCTTGCGCCAGGCCGCCCGGAGGATGGCCGGACGCTCCTCGGCATCGCTCCCGAACCCTCCAAAGGCGAATCGCCCCCACAGTCCACCGTGCTCGAGCTTCCGGCGCGCGCCCTCCTCGATGTTCCCGGTGCCGAGCCCATGCACGCAGTCGCCGAGCGCGTCGAGGGTCTCCACCACGCCCGGCAGCACCTGGTAACCCTTCGCCGAGTGGAGCGAGGTCGAAAGCGCCTCGAGGTACGAGCCGAGGACCTCGTCGATCTGCGCGTCGGTCACCCGGGCCGCGATCTGCTCCAGGGACTCCACCGCGGCGCGGTGATGCTGGCGGGCGGCGCAGAGCATCCGCGCGATGTGGCGATCGGTCATGCCATCCAAACGCATGCGGGCCAGCGCTTCGGACGCGCCGGGGCTCGCGCGGACCGCCCGGCCGAGCGCGCGCATCCCGGCGCCGCCCGTGTTCACCAGCGTCCCGTCGATGTCCCACAGGACGATGCGCATCGCTCCCCGATGCTAGAGCCTGGCCGAAAAGCGTCGGGAACCGCCAAGACACCCAGAACGCCGACCTTGCCGATCGTGATTCTCGGCGCCGTGGCGGTTCATCCGAGCCGGCTTTCGGCGAGGCTCAAAGCTAGCCCTCCTGGAAGAGCGCGTCGACGAACTCCTTCGGCCGAAACGGCTTCAAGTCGCCGATCTTCTCCCCCACGCCGACGTACCGCACCGGCACCTTGAGCTGGTCGCAGATGCCGATGACGATGCCTCCTTTAGCGGTGCCGTCCAGCTTGGTGAGCACGAGGCCGTTCAAGCCCAGCGCCTCGTGGAACTGCTTCGCCTGCTCGAGCCCGTTCTGGCCGGTGGTGCCGTCGACCACGAGCCAGACGCTGTGCGGCGCGCCGGGCATCGCCTTGTCGATCACCCGCTTGACCTTCTTGAGCTCGTCCATCAGCGAGACCTTGGTGTGCAGTCGGCCCGCGGTGTCCAGGAGCACCAGGTCCCGCCCCTCCTCGACGCCCTTCTTCACCGCCTCGAAGCAGACGCTCGCCGGGTCCTGGTCCGCCACGCCCTTGACGATGTCCACCTCGGCCCGGGTCGCCCACACGTCGAGCTGCTCCGCTGCCGCTGCCCGGAAAGTATCGCCGGCGCCGAGCAGGACGTTGCCGCCGCCGGCCCGTGCCTTGAACGCGAGCTTGCCGATGGTGGTCGTCTTGCCGCTCCCGTTGACGCCGACGATCATCAGCACTTGCGGCTTCGCGTCGCTCGCCGGCATCCCGCCCTCGGCGAAGACGCCGTCGAGGGAAAGGATCCGCTCGATCTCCTCGCGCAACGCCGCCTTCACCTTGTCCGGATGGCTGAGCTCCCGTTTTTTGAGCTTCTCCCGCACCAGCCCCATCAGCCGGTCCGCGGTGCGCACGCCGATATCCGCGGTGAAGAGAATCTCCTCCAATTCGCCCAGGAAGCGGTCGTCGATGGCCGGCGCGGCGCCGACGAGCTGCGCGAGGCGGGCGATGAACCCGCCGCGGGTCTTGGAGAGCCCGTCGGCCAGGGTGCGACCGCTCTCCGCTTCGATCCGGCGCTGGCGCTCGAGCTCTTCGCGCGCCGCCTCTTCCGCCCGGCGCTGCGCCGCCTGCAGCTCTTCCAGCCGCTTGGTTTCCTCCTCCGCTCGGCGGCGGGCCTTCTGCTCGGCTTCCTGAGCCTTCTTCGCCTCGTAAGCCGCGCGTCGCTCCGCCTCCGCCTCCTCCTTCTTGCGCCGCGCCGCCTCCGCCGACAGCTTCTCGGCCTCGGCTCGCGCCCGGCGGCGCTCCTCCTCGGTCGCCGCTGCCTCGGCCGCGCGGGCGAGCTCTTTCGCCTTCGCTTCCGCGTCCGCCCGGGCCTTGGCCTCCTCGTCCGCCTTGCGCCGCGCCGCCTCTTCCTTCTGCCGGCGCTCGGCCTGCTCCGCTTGCGCGCGCGCGTCCGCCTGCGCGCGTTCCGCCTGCGCGCGCTCGACCTCGGCTTTCGCCCGCTCGACCTCGAGATCGGCCTTGGTCCTCACCCCGGTGGGGAGCGGCGGCGGAGGCAAGGGCGGACGCCGGCGCCGGCGGCGGGCGGCGAATAGCGCGACGATGAGGACGGCGAAAGCGGTTCCGAGAACCGCGATGATTTCGATCGTCCGGGGGGCGAGAGCGGTAGCGAGGGGCAACGCGAGCGGCATGGGCTCTCGAGTCACGGCCAGCGGCCGGCCAATGCGAGACGGCGCTATCTACGCGACAGACCCGCGAGAGCGCAAGCACACGACCTCGCGGCTACTGCGGTGCCGGCGGCGCAAACCCGTCCGTGTGGGAATGGCAGTCGATGCACCATCCGGTCTCGTGCGGTGTGCCGGTGCCGGCGCTGTCGTAGTGGGTCGTCGAATCGTGACAGACCTCGCACGCGCCCTTGCCGTCGTGGGCGAGCCCGTCGGGCGTCGCGCCCTCGGGCGCCGTCAGGTGGACGGTAGCGGTGCCGCCATTCGGGAGCGCGAGCTGCTCGCGGAAGAGGAAGGCGTTAGCGCTCCCGTGCTGCTGGTGGCAGGCGGTGCAGGCGAGGCTCTGGTGCGTCGTCTGGCTGTGGCAGGACGTGCAGGCCGGCACGCTCGCGTGTCCCTTCCCCGGCGTGCCCGCCTGGACCGCGTGGCACCCGGTGCAACCGAGGAGGAGCCTGTGCGACGAGAGGTGCGCCCAGTCCTTCGCGACGTCCGTGTGGCAGGTGAGGCAGGCCGCGTCCTTCGCGTCGTCGGTGCCGACGCTGGCGACGTATCCGGCGTCCGTCGAGCCGCCGTTCGAACCCGACCCGCACGCGGCGAGGACGGCGAGGCCAGCGAGAGCGATTCGGGCGACCGTCATGGCTTCACCTCGGTCGGATTCACCAGGTACGCCGCGGTTCGCCAGGCGAGAGCCTGTTGCGTCAGCGTGGGATTGAACGCCGCCGACGAGGGCCACAAGCTGCCGTCGGCAATCCACACGTTCTCGACATCGTGCAGCCGGCCCCGGGAATCGGTCACCGACGTGGTCGGGTCGGTGCCCATCCGCATCGTGCCCATCAGATGCTTGGTGTCCGGCGGCCCGTCCTTCGCCGGGTCCGTCGGCAGCGTTTCCACCGCGCCGGCTTCCCTCAGAATCTCGATGAGCTTCGGCTGAAAGAGATCGATTACGGACTGGTCGTGCGAATGGCGCGAGTAGGTCACCCGCGCCGCGGGCCGGCCATAGACGTCGTGCACCTTCGGGTCGAGGTCGACCCGGTTCGCCGCCTGCGGCACGTCCTCGCCGCACATCGACGCGGCGACGATGCGGCGGCGGTACCGCCCGTCGACCATCATCTGGCGCCCGACCAGCCACGGGTATTCCAGGCCCTCGTCGAGCGGCTGGAGCTGACCGCCGAGCTCGACGTAGCCGCCGCGCACGCCGTCGATCGCCGCGTCCTTCTGCGCGAGGTCGGAGATCGCGTGCGTGTCGACCCGCCCGCGGTAGGACCGAATCTCCTCCGCGAAGACGCCGACCACCGGAAAGTAGACGTGGAACATCAGGTAGCGGCCGACGAGACCGCTGGAATTGCCGACGCCATCCGGATGCGCCGAGCTCGATGAGGCCAAGAGCAGCCGCGGCGTCTCGATGGCGTTGGCGGCGACGACGACGTGCTTGCCGCTGACGACTTGCGTCTGGCCTTTCGGGTCGATGTAACGCACCCCGGTAGCGCTCTCGCCCGACGGCGTGGTCAGGACCTCGGTCGCACAGGACTCGGAGAGAATCGTCAGGTTGCCGGTCAGGAGCGCTTCCCGTATCGCCGTGACCGCGGTCGAGCCCTTGGCGTTCGCCGGACACCCGTAGTGGCAGAAGCCGCAGTTGGTGCAGGCCGGACGGCCCCGGTAGAAGATGGAGTTGACCGCCATCGGCATCGGATGGGGGTGGTAGCCCAGCCGCTGGGCGGCAGCGACGAGGAGCATCGCGCCCTTCGGCGGATAGCCGGGCGGCATCGGATAGGGGCCCCGCGGCTCGGCGAAGGGGTCGCTGGTCGCGTCGCCCTGCACGCCGATCAGCGCTTCGGTGGCGTCGTAGAAAGGCGCGACGTCGTCGTAGGAAATCGGCCAGTCGACCACGTCGGCCCCGTCGACCGGACCGAACGTCGACCGCGACCGAAAGTCGATGCGCTGGAGCCGCGGGCTGTCCGCGTCGTACTGCACCGTCCCCCCGCCGACCGTCACGCCCAGGCCCTGGAAGTCGATCGTCGCCTGCGTCGCGCCGGCGCCCGGGCGGAACGTGCGCGGCTCGACGAATGGATCCTGGTAGCCATAATAGCGATGCAAGCGAATCTCGTCGTTGCCGAAGAGGTTGCCCTGCAGGACCGGTGCTCCTAAGGTCGGGTACGAATTGCGGCCCTTCTCCAGGAGAGCCACCTTCCAGCCCCGGGTGGCGAGCACATAGGCCGCGATGCCGCCGCCGGCGCCCGCGCCCACGATCACCGCGTCGAAATCCGGCATCGCGCTAGCCCTCCTCGGGGTTGGACATCTGCCGCGCCGAATAGCCGATGGGCTGGCGGTCGCCTTCCCAGGAAATCGCCTTCCATCCGCCCTCCTGGAGATTCCCGCCGTAGACCGGGTCGCCGTAGGTGCCTTCCAGCGCGTTGGCATACGCCACTTGGACGAATGCCGGACCGGCGCCGCTCAGGAGCGCTTGGCGCGAGCCCAGGTCGAGGGTAGCGAAAGCGCTCTGGTACTGCGACCGGGCTGCGCGTTCAAGGGCGTCCAGCCCCTCGTTGTAGCTCTGCAGGAGCCCTTTTACCGGCCCGTTGAACTCCCGCTCGGCGACACCGTTCGAGCCCTCCAGGTAGGTGCGCCAGCGAATCGTCTCCACCCGGGTCAGCGGCTGGAAGTGCGAGAACCCGTCGACGCCACCATGCCGACCCGAGAAGGGCCCGCCCGCGTAGATCCGCGGCGGGTCGACCGAGAAGGCGCCCAGGAGCTGGTCCAGGTACCACGCGGCGTTGGCGCCGGTCGCCCCCACGCCGGCCTTGTCGGCGGGAATCATCGCGTCGAAGAGCGCCGCCACCTGCGCGTACCGCGCCGCCGGCAGCGTCGTGCCCACTGGAATCTTCCAGCCGTCGATCGTCAGCGGCCCCGGCGCCGACTTCTTCTGCGGACCGCACCCGAGGGCGCCGAACACCGGCGCGCTTAGCACCAGCGTTGCCGCTCCCCCAAGAAACCGCCGTCGTGAGAAACCGCCGTCGCAGTCCATCGCCCACCTCGACCGCTGCCGTAGACCAGCGCCAATGCGTCGATCGCCGAACACCCGGGCAGCCGAGTGAACCGCCAGACGTTCCAGGCCGCAAGGGACGGTTCCCGACGAGACCCACCGGTCGGGCCGAATCCACCCGATCCGACCGATCGGTCCGATCCGACCGATCGGTCTGATTCGCGGGCAACGCCAGGCCGCTCGCGGCCGTACGCGACGAAACCCGCTGGTTCCCGGGCGGCACATTCGCGCCACATCAGAGGTAGAGCCCGACCTCGATGAAGACGCCGAACGGCGTGATGCCGTACTCGCTGCGCAGGCCGAGCGTCGTCACGGCGGAATGGAAGGCGGCGTCGTTCGCGCTGACGTCGGCCGCGTCGAGCCCGTCGAAGACGTGCGCGTCGGCGCCACGACCGACCGAGAGGAAACCTCCGGCGCGGAAGATGACGCTCTGCTCGAACCACCACTCGACCAGCGGCACGAGGATGGCGCTCGGGTCCTGCAGGTTCACGAGGGTGCTGCCCGAGATGGAGACCAGGTCCGATGCCGCATAGCTCGCGCTCAGGCCCAGGTAGTGACGGCCGGCTCCGGAGATCTGGCCGCTCGTTTCCCGCGGGTCTTCCATCTTCGTGAGGTAGCCGCTGGCCGCGGTCGCGCCAAAGCCGTTGAAGTAGTACTCGGCGAGGAGCGTCGTCTTGTCGGTGGGCATCCACTGACCGCCCGCCACCGCGCGAAGGAAACCGGCACCGCTGTCGAGGGGTTCGGTCCAGGCCGCTTCGCCGTGGATGCTGATCGGCCCCAGGTCGCCGGCGAAATCCGCTCCCCCCACGACATCGCGCATGTACTTGGCCAAGGAGACCGACACGTCGAAATCGTGGACGTTGGTCACGACCCGCGCGACCCCGCCCTGGTTGCGAAGCTTCTTCTGCGGCAGCCACAAGAGGTCCAGCTCCGACACCGCGCCCAGCGCGATGGCGAGCCGCGCCGCGTCGACCCCGTGGCGGACCTCGCGGTCGATATCGGTGGGCGCGAAGGGGCTCAAGAGATCCGTGGGGTTCCAGAACGCTCCCGTACCCCAGGAGAGCACCTGCCGGCCGATAGTGAGCGTGCCGAACGGGAGCGTCCGTTTCACCGCCAGCAGGTCCAGGTTCTGCGCCAGCGTCAGGCCGCCCGCCTGGTAGAGGATCGGATCGAAGTCGACCAGCCGCCGCGACGCGGCCGGTCCCGCCGTCGCGCTGGGCACGGCGCTCAGGCTCGCGGTCGGCAGCAGCCCTGCCGTGGTCGACGCGACGGCGGACAGCTCCCAGCCCGCGTCCAGCTCCCACGGCCCGTCGACGAACCGGCCCCAGCCGCGCAACGACTGCGTCGCGAGCCCCACCGCCTTCGGGACGACCGCCACGTTCGGCACGCCCAGGGACTTCATCGCCTCGGTCACGTCGACCAGGCTCTGCGGCAGGAACAGCTCGCTCGCGTAGGTCTTGTAGAAGGCGTGCCCTTCGAGGACCTTCGAGCCGTCAGTCGACTTCCACAGCTCCCGCGCCCGCGCGGGAAGCACACCCGCGAGCCCGAGCAGGAGCACCGGCAACCAACGCGCGCGCATTCTCGGTCACGCCGCGCGCGAGCGCTCGTCGGTCGCGACCTTCCCGTCGACCAGATGGACCACCCGGTCCGCGCGCTCGAGCACCATCGCGTCGTGGGTGGAGAAGAGAAAGGTGATGCCGCGGTCGCGGTTGAGCTCGCGCATCATGTCCATCAGCGCCCGGCCGTTCTCCTGGTCGAGGTTGGCGGTCGGCTCGTCGGCGAGGACGATCGCCGGCTCGGCGGCGATGGCCCGCGCGACCGCCACCCGCTGCTGTTGGCCCCCGCTCATCTTCGCCGGCCGCTTGTCGGCGAGGTCCTTGAGGCCGAGCCGGTCGAACAGCTCGCCGACCCGCTTGTGCCGATCAGCAGCGCTCACGCCCTGCAGCTCGAGAACATATTCGGCGTTCTCCGCCGCGGTCAGGACCGGGAACAGGTTGTAGGCCTGGAAAACGAAACCGATGCGGTCGCGCCGCAAGTCCGAGAGCGCTTTCGCCTTCATCTTCGCCAGCTCCGTCCCGTCGATGCGCACGCTCCCCGACGTCGGCGTATCCAACGCGCCGAGCAGGTTCAGAAGCGTCGTCTTCCCCGACCCGCTGGGGCCGGCGATGGCCATGAACTCGCCCTTCTCGATTCGGAGATCGACCCCGCGCAGGGCGTGGGTGACGACCTCGCCGTCCTCGACGTAGTCCTTCACGACGTCCTTGATTTCCACGACCGCCATCTCTCGCACCTCCGCTTCACGCCGCCCGCAGTGCCTGCGCCGGCTGAAGCCGGGTGACCCGCCAAGCTGGGTAGATGCCCACCACCAGGGCAAGAGCGTACACGAGCACCGACGCCTGAATCGCCGCCGGAACCGACAGCTTCAGCTTCACCGCGGTGCGCATGGTGGTGCCGGCGAAGTCGAATCCTTCGCCCAGTCCCTTGCCGAAGTCGACCAGGACGTGGGTCTGGCCGAACCAGGAGACCAGGAGCCCTGCCGTCAAGCCGACGGCCACGCTCAGGGTGGCGATCCAGAACGCCTCGCCGAACACCAACGCGACGATGCGGCGGGAACGGGTGCCGAGCGCCATCATCACCCCGAACTCGCGGGTGCGCTCCATCACGCTCATCAAGGTGGTGTTGAGGATGCCCAGGCCGACCAGGAAGTAGACGAAGAGCGCGATGCCGAGCTGCATGACGCTGATCAGGCTCTCCATCTTCTTCAGCTCCGGGAGCAGTCGCCCGTAGCTGACCACGTCGAACGAGGGGCCGAGAGCGCTGCCGATCCGCTCGGCGAGATCATCCGCTTGTTCGGGGTGCGAAAGCTGCACGATGACGACGCTCGCCTGATCGCCGAGCCCATAGAGCGCTTGCGAAGCGGGCATCGTCAGGAGCACCCGCTCGCCGGAAATCGCGGGGGAGATGGAGTGGAAGATGCCGCGGACGCGGTAGAGGCCGGCTCCCATCTCGCCGTCGGCGCGCTGGACCATCAGCCGGAGCCTTCCGTCGAGGCCGAGCTTCAGCTTCTTCGCGAGCTTCTCGCCGATGACCACGCCCTTGTCGTCGCCCGGCGCCAAGCGCTTTCCCTGCCGGACATCGTTGAAGTACGCCGACAGCTCACCCTCGGCCTTCGGGTCGACGCCGTCGACCTCGACGCCCTGATTACCGTGAGCGCTGCTGCCGAGCGCGCGCCCGACCACCCGCGCGCCGACCTGGGAGCCCGGCGGGAGCGCGAGCCGTGCCATCAGCGCCTGCGGGTCGGTCATCGCCTTCGACGGCTCCTCCCGCGCCCGCCAGCCGTGAGCGCTGATTTCCACGTGCCCCATCCCGGTGTCGTCGAGGTCGTCCTTGGCGCTGCCCATGAACCCGGCCATCAGGCTCGAGTAGAGGATGACGAGGAACAGGCCCACGCCTACGGCGCTCATGTTGATGAGGGTGCGACGGGGACGCCGCCACAGGTCGTGCCAGGCCATCGCCAGCAGGCGGCGCATCAGACGACCCTCGTCGCCTCGGCGGGAGCGAGCCGCGAGGCTTTGTAGGCCGGCCACAAGGCACCGACCAGGGCGATGAAGAAGGCGGTGGAGAAGGCGTCGCCGATGGCGCGCGCCTGCAGCGACAGGGTGACGGTCGACGGTATCCGCACGCCGCCGATGTCCTGCCCGGCCATCGAACCGAAGTCGATGCTCCCGACGGCGTGCAGCACCGCTGCTGCCAAGGCCACCCCGATGACGAGCCCGATGAGCCCCTGGAGAAGCGACTCGGTCACCACGAGACCGAGAATGCGGCGCCGCCGGGTGCCGAGCGACGCCATCACCCCGAACTCCCGGGTGCGCTCGAAGGTCGACATCGACATCGTGTTCAAGACGCCGAGGGCGACGATGAGGAAGACCACGAAGTCCATGCCGTACTGGCCGTTGCGCTTCTGCTGAATCATCCCCTTGAGCTCCGGGAGCATCTGGCTCCAGGAGAGGACCTCGAGGGATTTCGAGTCGAGCGCGGCGCGCGCGGCGGCGAGCGGGCCCGCGCTGGCGGCGCCGGGGTCCTCGAGGCGCACCAGGATTTCGTGGATGGCGCCACCGAGCGCGAAGAACGACTGCGCGTCCTTCAGTTGGAGAAATACCGCGCTGTCGTCCAGGTCGCCGCTACCGGTCTTAGCGATGCCGCTGACCATGTAGCGGTCGTTCGCCATCGACCGGTCCGCCGCCTCGCCGAGGAGCACCAGCTCTGACCCCGGGCGCAAGCCCAGCCGGCTAGCGAGACCGGCGCCGACCACCGCACGGTGGGCTGGAGCGCTGCCGAGTCCCATGCCAGCCACGACCTTGAAGAGTCGGCTCCTCGCGTCCTGCTGGGCGGGATCGATGCCGAGGATCATCACCGCATCCGAGTCCCTGGCGGACCCGCCGAGCCCGTAGCCGACCACCCGCTCTTCCAGATGGGCGCCAGGCAGTGCCTTCTGGAGCTTCGCCATCGTTTGCGCCGGGTTCGGGATGACCGTCGAGATGTCCGGATTGTCCTGGTAGCCGGCGCCGTGGACCTGGAGGTTGCCGACGAGCCCGGTGGTGACGACGCCGATCATCTGCTTGAACGTCGACTCCCGGTAGCTATCGAGGAAGACGATGGCGGCGATGCCCGCCGTCAGGGCGGAGACCGTGAGGATCGTCCGCCGATGGTTGCGCCAGATGTTGCGCCAGGCGAGGGTGAGCAGCATCGCTTCACCTCCCCCGCTGCAGCCGCTGGAGGCTGAACGTCTCGTCGGCGATGGGCACATCGAAGACGATCTCGTCGTAGGTCACGGTCGTGCTGTGACCCTTCTCGGACGGGAGCACGGTGAAGGTGGTCGGGAAGTCGCGCGCGCCGATCTTCCGAAAGTCCGAGTACCTGAGCGTGCGCGCGATCTTTCCTTCGTCATCGTAGAAACGCTGCTCCACCGGCAAGCAGGTGGTCCGATCGAGATCCAGCTCGATGCGGCTCCAGACCACCGTCGAGCTCGGCTTGGGAGCGAGGACGATGCGCCAGGCCTGGTGCCCGTCGGCCTGCACGGCGCCGGTGAGCTTCGCGGTGAAATCGTCGACCAGGCTCGAGCCCTTCACCAGGTCGTCGTTGGTGAAGTCGCTACCCATCCACGAGTCGCCCATCATCGCCGAGGGGAGCTTCATCACCCGGCCGGCCAGCGGGAGGTAGTCCCAGAGCTGGCGCTCGCGCTTGAGCGTCATCATCCCGGTCTCGCGCGGGCTCCCTTCGAGCACCCGCACCAGCGCGTAGTCGCGGCCCTTCGTCCACACCTTCATCTTCAGGTGGCGCGACCAGGTGGGGCCGCGGATCTGCATCGTCATCGTCGCCACCGACGAGGTGCCCTCCAAGAGATGCTGGGTGCGTTCGACCAGCGCGGCGACGTCCGGCTTGCCGGCACCGGAAGGGCAGGACGGCAGCGGTCCTGCTCCCAACGCCGGGAGCGCGACGATCAGCGCGGCGAACGTGACGAGGCTACGCACGAGAAGACCTCCTCTTCTTCGGCGCGGGACTGAGCAGCCGGCGGACCGCGTCGAGCGTCAGCGCGCCGACCCGATCGATCGCCGCGTCGCTCGCCTCGGTCCCGGGTGCGAGAATCGCGCGGGATAGCGCCTCTTTGGCCGCCTGCACCATCGCGATGAGCACCCGCGGCTCGAGGTCGATGCGCACGGCGCCCATCTCCTGGCCGCGTCGGATGAGGGGCTCCATCGCGTCGCGCCCGAGGTCGAAGAGCGGACCGATGCGTTCACGGAAGACCGGGTCGTGTATCGCCGCGGTCCCGAGCTTGACGATGAGGTCCATCTCTTGGGAGCTGTCGCGCAGCATCTCCAGCGAGCGGCGCGCCATCTCGTCCATCACCCGCCAGAAGCCGTTGACGCTCGAGGGGAGCTCGATGGCCCCCACGAAGTCATAGGGCACCTTCATCGCCCGTTCGAGCACCGTCGCCGCCAGGTCCGCCTTGTCGTCGAACCAGTAATAGAAGCTGCCCTTCGTCAGCCCTGCCGCTTCCAGGATGCGGTTCAGGGAAGCAGCTTCGTAGCCGGACTTCGCGAACTCGGCCGCCGCGGCGCGCAAGAGCGCCTCGCGTTTCTCGGGCTCGGCTTTCGCGAACCGGGGCCTGGGCATCGGGCGCTTCCCGCCGCGACTCGGCGTTGAGACCATCAGTCAGACCAGCGGACCAACCGGAGGTCAGACCGACGGTCTGAGACCTTGCCAGGGCGCCCCCCGGGTGTCAAGTCGATTCGCAATCAGTCCTGGGAACAGCGGCGGGCGTGGCGCGCGACCGGCGAACGGTGCGCCCCAGCGCCAGGGGATCCCCGAGCCGACGATCGTGATCTACAGCAGCGCTTCTACCCGGCAGGCGCACGCGGGGGCGTCCGCGTTCCGCCTAGAACTCATCGTCTTCGGGATCCGCGCCGAAGAGCTCGTCGACGCGGAGCTCGACCGCGTCGAACGGCTCGGCACGCACCGTCTGCCCGGCCTTCGCGCTGAGCAGGAGCGCATACGCCAGGTCGGTGCGCTTGTAGACCTCGAGAACATGCTCGATCGGGTCGGCAATCCAGTAATGCAGGACCCTCGCGGCGAAGTAGCTCTGCATCTTGTCGACCCGATCGACGCTCTCGGTCGACGGCGAGAGGACCTCGCAGATCCAGTCCGGCACGACGTGGATGGGGCGACCCCTGAGCCGGTCGGGAACACGTTCACGACGCCATCCAGCGAGGTCCGGCCGAAAGAGCTCGTCGCTCATCTCGATATCGACCTCGGTGAGAATCCACCATCCGCCGGGCCACCGGCCCCCCGGACGGCGATCGAATCGCTCGCCCACTCGCCGGTCGACGTGAGCCTGGACGATGCTGTGTTCGGCGGTCGGCGCCGCTTTGGACAGCAGGGTGCCGCGAATCAGCTCGATGCGCTCGGACTCCGGGCGAGCCAGCGCCTCTTCGATGGTTGCCGGCGTTCGTTTCGGTGCCGTCGCCATGGTCACAGGATAGCTTGTCGAATCCGCCGATCCAACGCAGCGTGCCCGGCTGGGCACGAGGCGTCTTCGCGCGCGTCACCCGGGTTATCGTCGGCGCCCGTGTCGTTCCACCGGACCGCCGCCATCTTCGACCTCGACGACTCCCTCCTCGACGGCAACGCCGGAACTATCTTCACATGGTATTTATATTCGCAGAAGCTATTGCGCCAGGACGTTCGGTCGAAGCTCCCTCGGGCGCTCTACGACTTCGCCCGGCGCCGGCTGACGGAAGCGGACATGGTGGCCATCGCGAGCCGCGCCCATGTCGGCCTCCGCGCTGACGAGGCGAAGGAACACGCCCGGCGCTGCTTCGAGAAGCACCTGCGCAAGCGCATCACCGCCGAGGGGATGCGCGCCGTGCGCCGCCACCTGCTCTCGGGCCACCTGGTGCTCCTCGCCTCGGGCAGCCCGCAGCTCGTCATCGACGAGGTCGCCCGGTTCTTGAACGCGCACCTCGCCATCGGCACCCGCGCGCTCGTGCGCGAGGGGGTCTTCACCGACGAGCTCATCCCGCCGGTCAGCTTCCGCGAGGGCAAGCGCGAGCACGTCACCCGCGCCTGCGACGCGCACGGCATCGAGCTATCGCAGAGCTGGCTCTACTCCGACTCGATCGCCGACTCCCCGCTGTTCGAGCGGGTCGGCCATCCGGTCGCCGTCAACCCCAAGCCCGCGTTTCGTCTGGAGGCCGCCCGACGCGGGTGGGAGGTCGCCGACTGGAGGGGACGCTGGCTGGAGGCTAAGAGCCCTCCTGGAGAGGAGTTCCCGGTCGAGGAATGGGGAAGCTGGGAATCGTGAGGTCGGGGGGCTCGACGCCGTGCCCGCCCGGGTCTTGCGCGTCGCCCGCTATCGCGCGGTGACGATGACCCGCTTGGTCAGGAGCTGGGCGAGAATCTTCGCGGTGTCCAGGCGGGACATCCCGCAGATGGCGTAGAGGTCCTCGTAGCTGACGCGACCGTCGATCTGCGCGAGGACGAAACCGGCCCGGTGGTCGAGATCGAGCCAGATGATTTCGTCCGGCGGCGCGACCACCGCGGGAATCCCGGCCAGCGGCCCGAGGTGGCTTTCGTACATCGCGGTCAAGGTGGCGACGCACGAGTCCCGAATGGACGTCAGCGTCGGCTGGTTCGGGTCGCGCTTGAGCAGCGGCTCGATCAGCGTGAGGGCGCCGGAGAAGTCGTTCAAGGCGTAGCGTTCCCGCGCCTGCCGCGCGACCACCACGAGCTCCCCGGGATCGGTCTCGTGCCTCGCCCGCCGAAAGGCCTCCTCCTCCTCCAGCTCAACGGGATCCCTGCCGTCATCCATGACAACCGGCGGGGCCACCGCCGGCGCGTCGTCCCAGGCGGTCGCGGCGGCAGCCTCCGAAACCGGAGCGGAAGCGGCGGGCTGCGGTATCAGCGCCCGCCGCAGGTACTCGCGGGCTCGCGGATTCTCCGGCTCGATCTTCAGCACCGCGCGCCACGACTCCGCCGCCTCGGCGATGCGGCCGGCGCGGTAGTGCTCGAGCCCTTGGGCCAGAAGGTCGTCCGCCTCGGCCATCGTCATCTCCGACCGAGCTTCTGGGCGATGCCCCTGAGCAGTTGCAAGGTCTGGTCGAGCGACTCCTTGGCCGCGAGCATCATCGCGGTATCCCGCGCCGCTTCCGCCGCCCGGGTGCGCTCCAGGAGCTTTGCTGCCCGCGAAACCGCCTCCTCGCCCGACTGCGACCCCTCCACCGCGCTCTTCACTTTCGGCAGCAACTGCTCCAACTCGTTCGCGAGCTTTCCCGCGTCCTGCTGCACCGACGCGAACTGCTCCTCGGTCTTTCGCGCCAGGAGGTAGTCGGCGTTCTGCTCCATCATCTGCCGCACCTCCTCGTCGGTGAGGCCGCTGGTCGCGGTCACCTGGATGCTTTGGCGCTGCCCGGTCTTCAGGTCCTTGGCGCTGACGCCGACGATGCCGTCCGAGGAGATCTCGAACAGCACGTCGATCTCCACCTCGCCGCGTAGCGCCTTGGGCAGATTGTCGAGGATGAGCTCGCCCAGCAGCTCGTTGCCCTGAGCTTGAGGGCTCTCGCCCTGCATCACCATGATCTTCGCGGCCTTCTGGTTGTCCTTGATCGTGGTGAACAGGTGGGAGGCGCTGGTCGGGACGGTGGTGTTCTTCGGAATCAGCACCTGGACGAGCCCCCCGGCGATGCACACGCCGAGGGAGTGCGGGGTCACGTCGAGAAGCAACACCCCGGCACCGCTGTCGGCCTCCTTGGCGAGCGCGTGCGCCTGAATCGCCGCGCCGAGCGCCACCGCTTCCTGGGGATGCACCCCTTTCGAGGGCTCGCGGTCGAAGACCCGCCGACAAGCCGCCTGAATCGCGGGCATCCGCGTCATCCCTCCGACCAGGACCACTTCGTCCAGGTCGCGCGCCGAGCGGAACGCGTCTCGCATCACGTCCTGGCACAACCTCGCGCAGCGATCGACCAGGTCCCTCGTCTTCTCCTCGAACTCCGCGCGCCGCAGGACCCGCTGCAGGTGGAGCGGCCCGCCTGGCGTCGTCGCGATGAAGGGCAGGTTCACCTCGCTCTCCTGCGCGTCCGACAGCGCGATCTTCGCTTTCTCCGCCGCGTCCTTCAGCCGCTGGCGCGCCATCGGGTCCGCGCGCAAGACGAGGCCTTCCGCGCGTTCGAAAGGGTCGGCGAGCAAGTCGATCAGCCGTTCGTCGAAATCGTCGCCGCCGAGGAAGGTGTCGCCGCCGGTCGCGACCACGTCGAAGACGCCGCTGCCGATGTTGAGAAGGGAGACGTCGAAGGTGCCGCCGCCGAGGTCGAACACCACCACCTTCTTGTCGACCTTGCGGCCGAACCCGTAGGCGAGCGCCGCCGCGGTCGGCTCGTTGATGATCCGCAGCACGTCGAGGCCGGAGATCTTGCCGGCGTCCAAGGTGGCGGTGCGCTGGGCGTCGTTGAAATGGGCGGGGACCGTGATCACCGACTTGACCACCGGCTGGCCGAACCACGCTTCCGCGTCGAGCTTCAGCTCGGTCAGGATCATCGCGGCGATTTCAGGAAGCGCCATCGTCCGCCCGCCAAGCTCGACCCGCACGTCGTCGTGCGGCCCCTCGACGATGCGATAGGTCGCCTTCGCCCGGGCCTGCTGCACCTGCGCGCTCGACCACTTCCGGCCGATGAGCCTCTTGGAAGCGGTGACGGTCTGCTCGGCGTTGGTGACCGCCTGCCGCTTGGCCAGCTCCCCGACCAGATAGCGCCCGGTGCGCGCGTAGGCGACGACGCTCGGAAGCAGCTCGTAGCCGCTGCGCCCCGCGATCACGGTCGGAACGCCGTCCACCACCGTCGCGACGACGCTGTTCGTGGTCCCCAGATCGATTCCGATGATCGGTTCCATCGCGTATCGACGGCGCTCGACCGCCGCCTCCCTGCCCTCGTTAACGAAGCTCGTCCGCTCGCCAACCGCGTTCGCGGGACAGGATAAGACATCGCGGCCGCGGCGAGGCACCTGTCTTGCCAGGCGCGCCGCGTGAGGCCCCCGCCCAAGCGGCTCCCGGCGAGCCTTCCAGACGGGGCCGGAGCGAACAGGCATGCCGCCGCTCGCGCACGGCTGCCCGGCGTTGGCTGCCTCCCGGAAACGCTACTACCCATCAGATCCGGTCTAGGCGTCCAGGATCGTCGGCGCGGCGGCCCTCCACGACCCGGGCTGGTCTCCGCAGGTGCGCGCACGGGGGGCTGCGGCGAATCGTCTTGCGGAGCCCGAAGACGCACCATCGCCGCGGTGAGCTCTCATGGGCATTGCGAGCCGCGCGCGCAGCTCGCGGCGTTGAGGGTCGGGAAACCACCGTGAACGTAGACGGAGAGCAAGTCGACTCCCACTGTCGCACCGTTGAGCGTCTTGGTGCCCGCCGTCGACGCGTCGGAGAAGGTCGCGTGCGTCACGTCGGTCACCGCGTTCGCGCAGCCGGTAACGGTCACCGGCACGGTCCCTGCGAGAAGCGTCAGAGCGCGATTCGCCGTGAGCAGAGCGGTGGCACCAGCAACTCCGCTGCAGTTGAGATTCAGCGTCGCGTTGGCGATGATCGCCGTCGAGTCGAGCTGGGTGTAGAGCGCTTGAGCCGACTTTCCCGCCACGGTCACGTCGAGCGTGCCGCTCACATTCAGCACCGAGCTCTCCTCGGTGAGCAATCCCTGGGAACCGCTGCTGCCAAGCCCAGTGCTTCCCAACGTCGTCGTTCCATTGAGCCCGCCCGCAGACCCGACCACGATCAGCATCGGCAAGTAGGTCGTCCCCGTCGCGCTGAAGCTCGCGCTCGACGAAGCGCCGTAGCTCGAGGCGTAGGAAACGTCGAGCCCGTTCGCGTTGCCATCGAGCGTGACCGTTCCGCTGTTCGAGAACTGCGAGCCCGCGCTCATCAGAATTCCCCAACTCGCGTTCCCCGTCGCCGAGAAGCTGGTCGCGGTGGAACAGGCGGCGCCATCGGCACAGACGAGACCCACGGTCGAGTCATCCGCGTGCACGCCGTCCAGTACCGCATTCGACCGGTCGATGCGCACCGCCGTGTCGGTGAAGTGGTCGAAATAGAGGTTCTTCAGCACCAGGTCCGCGACCGGCACGCTCGTCATCAGCCCGCGATAACCGACAGCGGTGTTGGGGTCTTGGTCCGTCGCGCCGCTCAGCACTGTCGTGCCGGCGGCACCGCTTCCCTCGATCGTCAGCGCTACCGAGCTCTTCATCGTCTTCACGAGGTCGATCAGCGTCTGCCCGGCGGCCGCCCGCCAGGTTCCGGCGGCGAGCGAAATCGTCACGCTGTGCAGGAGCACGTCCGGCAGCGCATCCAACGCGCCTTGCGGCGTCGCGAAGGCGCACGCCGGCTCCGCGCCCGCCGAGTCGTCGGCGTCGACCGACCCGTCGCACTTCGTGTCGCTCCCGTTCGGACGCACGTAGACCGTCACCGCTGCCGTAGTCCGACGCGCGAGACCGAGCGCGCCCGGGGCCTCGGGAAACCACGCTCCCCCCTTCACGCTGAGCAGCGCCCCTTCCGCTCCCGGCGCGAGGCCCGCGAAAGCGCCAACGCCCATCGTCATCAGCGCGCCCTGCGAAAACGTCGTCGCTCCGGTTCCGCCGTTGGCGACCGCGACGACGCCCGTGACGTTGACCGCGTTGCCCGCCACGTCCCCGCTGAGCGGCGCGCACTCCCACCCCGAATCCGTCCGTCGAACGTACTCTCCCGTCGGGCAGCTCGACGGCACGACCGGCGTCGTTTGCTCGTCGACCGCCGGCGCGCAGGTGAAGCCGCTTCCCGTCGACTGCACGAATTCGCCCGCCGGGCAGCTCGACACCACCGGCGTCTTCTGGTCGTCGACCGCCGGCGCGCAGGTCCAGCCGCTTCCCGTCGACTGCACGAATTCGCCCGAGGGGCAACTCGACACCACCGGCGTCTTCTGCGGGTCGATCGCCGGCGCGCAGGTGAAGCCGCTTCCCGTCGACTGCACGAATTCGCCCGAGAGGCAGCCCGACACCACCGGCGTCTTCGTCGGGTCCGGCGCATCGACGCAGGTCCAACCAGCCCCCGTGCTGCTGACGAGCTGACCCGCCGCGCAGCCCGTGACCGCGACCGTGTTCGACAAGTCCGGCGCGTCCACGCAGGCCCAGCCGGCGTCGGTTCGGCTGACGAGCTGACCGGCCGCGCACTGGTCGACCACCGGCGTCTTCGTCACGTCGACGGCCTTCGCGCAGGCCCAGCCATTGTCGGTCATCGTCACCGCTTCCCCCGAGCGGCAGCTCATGACGTACGGCGTGTGCGCCGTGTTGATGGGCGAGTCGCAGGTCCACCCGGTCGAAGTCTTGAACACCACCTCGCCCGCGCCACAGGGCGAGACCACCGGCGTCCTCGTCACGTCGATCGACGGCGCGCACGCCCATCCATCCGCGGTTCGCTGCACGAACTCTCCCGGCGAGCACCCGTCGACCGTCGGCGTCTGGTCGGGGTTGGGCGGGTCGACGCAGGCCCAGCCGTCCGCCGTCCGGCTCACGAGCTGCCCGGCAGCGCAGCTATCCACCGTGGGGGTATGGTCGGGAGACACGTCCGGCGGGGTCTGGCACGTCCACCCCGACGCGGTCCGCACCAACACCTGGCCGACCGCGCACGAACGCGCGTCGAACGGCACCTTCGACGAATCGACCGAGACCGTCTCGGATTTCGGGTCGACGACCACGCCCGCGCCGGCGGTCACCGGCGGCCGGCTGGACTGGACGACACACCCGACCGCGCCCAGCGCGACTCCGGCGAGAAAGATTCGGCGCATGAGAACAGACTCCTGCTCGCCTCACGGCGCGGACGAATGGGGGAGGACCACGAAAAGGATGACGCTGGTCGCCGCCGCCGTGGCCGCGACCGCCCAGGAAACGTTCGCCGCCACCCCCTCCCGCGCGGCGAGGCCTTGAGCTCGGTCGTAGGAGGTCACGTCCACCGTCTGGTCGCGGGCGCGGGCGGCGGAAACAGTCCGGAGGCCGAAGTAGGTACCGCTAGCGGTGCCGATAGCCGCCAGCGCTACCGTCAAGTACGGTACCCACCGCTCCCCCGGCGACCGGACCCGCAGAGCCCTTTCGAAGGCCGCGGGCGTGACGAACACGGCGGTCGGCACCGTCGCCACGGTCCCTTGGGGCGGGGCGAGGCGAGCCGCAAGACCGGGCGCGGTAGCGGCTCCGCCCGGCGTCGGGACCGGCGCGACGACGCCGCCAGCCTGGACCGACGCGACGGCACCCGGCGAAGAAGCGGCTCGAGTCGACCTCGCCGGATGCGTCGCCGGGCGGGACGCCGCCCGCGCCACGGCCGATGCGCCACCGGGAAGCGTGTGCTTCCCGGGAGCGGTGCCTCCCGTCGATCCGACGACTGCTCCTTCCGGCCGACCCGCGCTTGTCGGCGGCGCGCTCTCCGGTTCGGCGACACCAGGCGACGGCGATCCGCCGGCTCCCGGCGCGGCCAGCGGGAGCGCCAGCGCCAACTCGTCGCTCGGTGCCGGCCGCACCGGAGCAAGGGGAAGCGCCAGGTCGTTGTTCGGTGGCGCCCCGGCGGGCGCGAGCGGGAGCGCCAGGTCGAGCCGGGCGCTTGCTCCCTCCGGCACCGCTGCCGCTTGGCATAAGCGCTGCGCGACCCCGGCGAGGGCGGGAACGAGCGCAGACCCTTCGGACACGCCCGTGGCGTACGCGAGCCGCACCCGGGCACCTCGGGTTTCTACCAGCTCCGCCTCGATCCGATAGCGGTGCGATTGGCTCGACACCCGCACCGTCGCAACGAAGGTGGCCTGGACTCGCCGCCCCGCCGCTGCCACGCACCGTTCGGCCGCGCGGCACCGCGCCAGGCGCGCTGCCTGCTTCGGCGACGGCACCACGAGGCGCAGCGACGCGCAGGCCGGTGCGCGAAAAGCCTCCCTCCAGCTCACCGAGAGCCCTGCCTGAATCCAGGGGGGCACCCGGTGGGCGACCGGCGGCGCCGGCAGGAGCGATGAAACCGCTGCTGCCGCGACCAGGCCGGCGAACGATGCCATCCTCCGCCTCCGACTGTAGGAACCGAAGAGCCGGTCTATCACGGGTGCCGGCGCCCACAACCAGGCAGGCAGCAACCGGAAGAGCCCGCCGGGCAGCAGGAGGAGGGAAGCGCTGCCGCTCTAGTTGATGTTGACGCGGGAAGCCTTGATGTTCAGCGACGGGCCCGCCTCGTAGTGCGAGGCCTGGCCGCTCTTGACGTTGAGGGCCTTGCCGACGTCGAGCTTGCCGTTCTCCTTCGCCTTGATCTCCAGCTCCTTGCAGTCGATCTTCACCTTCCCGTTCGGCGCCAGGATCTCGACGTCGCCCTCGGTCGCCTCGAGCTTCCACTTCTTCGCCTTCACGTCCCAGGTGAGCGTCCGCTTGCCGCTCTTGTCGGCGATGACTATCTTCTCGGCGCCCTTGGTGTCGTCGAGCGTGATGGTGTGGCCGGTACGGCTCTTGATTTGCCGGATGTTGTTCTTGTCGTTGGGCGCGGCCTTGGGCGGCTTGTCCTTGGCGCTCCACAGGCACCCGATGACGTAGCCGCGGCTCGACTCGCCCCGCTCGAAAGCGACCAAGACCTCGTCCTGCACCTCCGGAATCCAGTAGAAGCCCCGGTCGGGCCCGGCGATGGGCTCTGCCACCCGAATCCAGTCGGATTCCGGAGTGTTCGGCAGACGGGGGAACATCACCTTCACCCGCCCCAGCTTCTGGTCGTCCTTGTTGTTGGTGACGATGCCCACCTCGACCCCGTACATCTTCGCGGAGGCGGAAGGGGTCCCGTCCCCTTCGTACGAGTGGATCATCCGGTAGAGATTGCTCATCGCTTGGTCTCCGACCCAGAGCGCTCCTGGTTGGCTAGAGCATCGGGGGAATGGTCAGCACCGTCCCGGGCTTCACGTCCTTCGGCTCCAGGATGCCGTTCGCGTCGGCGATGCGGCGCCACTCGGCCGGGTCGTCGTACTCCTCGCCCGCGATCAAGGAGAGGCTCTCGCCCGCCTTCACCGTCCGGCGCTTGGTGTGGTCGGGGGAGTTGCGGGGGTTCGCTTTGAGCTGGTCCTTCGCCGGATGGTACTCCTTGAAGCTCACCGACAAGGTCGCCCGCACCGGCATCCCGGTCGAGGCGAACATCGTGAACCGCTGGGTCACCTCTTCGAGGATCCCCTCGAACTTGAAGCCGCCCCACGCGAAGAGCACCCGCGGCGGCCGGTGGAGGTCGGCGTCGACCATCGCCAGCGCCAGAATCTTGTCGGTGTGCTCGCGGACGTCCTTGCCCTGCTCGTAGGTGTCGAAGAACAGCTCCATCGAGAGGTTCATCGAGTTGCCACTGGTGAACTCGATTTCCGGCGCGTCGAGCCCGGGGCTCTTGTGCGGCTCCCACTGGGTGCTCTTCTTGAGCGTGTACTCCTTCGGGTTGAAGAGCACCGTGAACTTCTGGTTCTTGTCCAGGTTCAAGAGCGTCGCTTTCTCGAGTGCCATGGTCCTCTCCTTCTCGAAACTCTTGGAAAAGGCTAGCCGCCGAACCGCTCGCGATCCGACTCCAGCCGCCGCTTCAACCGGTGGTAGATGCGCTGCGCCAGGGAGTCGATGGTGCCCTGGAGCGAGAGCGCATCCGTCTTCCCATGGCCCGAACGCGCCGGGGCCTCCTGCTTGCCCTTGGCGTGCGGCCTGTCGTGCCCCGCCGTCGCCAGGTCTTCCAGGCTCGGCGCTTGCGGCGCGATGCCCGCCACCACCGTCATCTCCACGAGGCCGGCGCGGCTGCGGGTCGCGAGCTGAGCGGCAGCGTTCTTGGTCACCAGCTTCGCTTCGCCTTCCGGCGTCACCGCGACGTAGGCGAGGTCCTTCTCCCGCACCGAGCCCAGCTCGAGCGGTGCCGCCGACGGCTTCGCCCCGATCGTCGCGTACCCACTCGCGGCATCCGGCGCGGCCGCCCCGTTCGACGCCGGGGAAAGGCGGGAACCGCCGCCGACCGGCGCGCTGGGCGCCGACGCTCCGTTCACCCGCGCCCCCCGGGCGGCGAACGCGGCCGGCGACGCGAGCGAGCTCGCCGGGGTCGCCGCGGCCGACGACACGGAGGGCAGGAGCCCTGCGGGCGACCAGCCCTCGGCCGGCGCGGGCGGCAGGTCACGCTTCTGGCTGACGAGCGCCGGCACTTCCGACGCCGAGGCGAGAACCGTCGGCGTCGAGCCAGCCGCGGTCTGAGGACGGGTCAGCCCCCACCAGCGCGGCTCGGAAGGATAGAAGAAACGAAGCACCCCACTCCCGCCGGCCCGCCGCCGGAAGCTCGAACCGCCGGCCGAAGGCGCCCTCGCCCAGGTCGACCCGCTCGCAAGAGCCGCGGCGGACCCCGAAACGGCTCCGGGCGCTCCACCCCGACCGACGGCGGCGGTGGTGCCCGACCCGGTTCCGGACGCCGGGAACGAGGTGGAGGCCGCCGGTCCTGGCGATCGGCTCGCCGGCTCGGCGCCTCCGGCCCCATCGCCCGTCCCGAGCCCTGCAAGAGCGCTCTCGCCCTGTGCAAGGGCTCTCGGCGCTCGAGACGAGGGAGCCGGTGTCACCACCGCCATCTCGGGCGCGCGACTCTCCAGCGGCACGCCAGCCCCCGCGCGCGACGCCGATACCGTCACCTTCGATCCGGGTGCGCCGGGAACCGCTCCGGGCCTCGCGGCGGGCGGCCGGTCTCCGATCGAACCCGGCCGGCCAAGCGCCGACGCGTGCCCGACGGCCCCCGGCCCTTGCGGGAAAGCTGGCGTCACCGCCGTCGCTCTCGACGCTGCGGCGCGCGAGACCATCCCGAACTCCGACCCGGGCGCGCGACCGTCCGGCGACGCCGGCTGGCCAGACGCCGTCTCGCCAAGCGTTCCCGGACCCCCGGCGACACCTGGCGCGGGCGAGGAAACAGGCGGCGTCACCACCGGCATCTCGGGCGCGCGCGCGTCGAGCGGCACCTCGGACCCATCGCGCAGCGGCGCCACCGTGACCTGCGACTCCGCTCCTGGCGCCGCCAGCGTCTTCGCACCAGGCGACCCTCGGTCGAAAATCCCGGGAGACGCGAGCCCGCTCGCCGCCGAATCCACCAGCCCCGGGGCGGCCGGCGCGACCACGGCGCCCCTCGCCGCCAGGTCCCCAGCCGATTCCGAGCTCGTGGCGCCGGGCGGCAGCGCCACCGTCTGGCGCCCGACCGACGCCGGACGCCCATCGAAAGCGCTCTCGCTTCCCGGCGCATCTCGATCCGCCACCGCCAACGCGACGGGAACCTCCTCCGGCGCCCGGTCCGCCAGTGCGTGCGCCGCGCCGGGCGCCATCCGCGCCTCGGCCATTCGCACGTACAGCGGCACCCCGATGACGATCACTTCCCCGCCACCCTCCTCCGCGGCTCGCGCGGCGCTCGCGGGCGCG
This sequence comes from Myxococcales bacterium, assembly GCA_021787845.1. Taxonomy (GTDB): domain Bacteria; phylum Myxococcota; class Myxococcia; order Myxococcales; family JAJYLH01; genus JAJYLH01. The sequence continues at coordinate 169,481 of JAJYLH010000002.1, forward strand.
GGCTGATGCGCCGACAGGTGCACCTGCAAGAGCGGCAGCGCGGCCACCAGGCTCTCCGGCCCCCGGCCGCTCCCGCCAGCCGCGAGCGCCGAGGGGGCGCCGATGGTCGGACCGGTCGCCGAGAACAGAGGAACCGCTCCCGCCCCCGGCCGCGACCCGCTCAACGAGCCGAAGGAGCTCTCCTCACCGGGAGCGCTACCGTCCGGCGCGGGATGAACGAGGTCCGGAGCCTCGCCCTCCGAGAGACCCGACGTTCGGCCGGTCCCGGCTTCCGAACCGAAAGCACGATCGACGTGGGATTGGACGGAATCGGGCAGCGCCCGCTGCTCTCCGATCGCCGTGCTGCTCTGCCCGGCACCAGCGCTTCCGCTTGCCGGTAGCGTTCCCGAGTCACCCTCACGCGAGCTGTCGCCGATCACGGAGCCGACCGCGTCGTCCTTGGGCTTGGCGTGGGCGAACGGCGCATTCGAGATCGCCCAGTCGAGCCAAGCGAGAGCGCTCAAGCGGGCCGGCGCCGCCGCCGGAGCCATCGCCGTCGCGACCGCCGCCGGGAGCATCACCGCGGAGGCCGCCGGGGACCGGGCCGTCAACGTCAGATGACCGATCGCGTCGGCGGCGCCCTCGGCCGGGGCGCCCGCCGGGCGCGCGGTGACCAGGTTGCGCTGAACCGATCGATCGAGCGCGTCCGACAGGTCGCCCCCGACGCGCAAACCGCCCCTGGAAAATGGCGCCGCCAGGAAGGCGGGCGCGAGCCGTTCGGTCTGCACCTGGACGCTCGTCACCGCCGGCGCCGAATACCGAACGTCCACGAAGGCGCCGTCCGCGCCGGTCGGCGCGCTCACCAGCCGGCTCGGCGGCTCGAACGCGACATCCACCGAGGTGATGCGGTGCCCCTCGGCAGCAGCGGTCCGCTCGAGCCCGGTGTAGAGCGCCTGCAGCGTGGAAGCCGGGAACGCTCCCGCCAACGGCCACGGCTGACCGGCGCTGTCTTCCAGCACGGCCGCGGTCGAGCGCGCCTGGACTTCTGGCACCGCGCGATCGGTCGCGCCGGTCTCCGACAGCGCCAGCGGCTCCCCGCTGGGCTCCCCCGCGCCGAGCGGCGTTCGCCCCGCGCCCAGCGCCCACCTGCCGCCCAGCGCCGCCAGCGAGAACCCCTCGAACGCACCCGTCTTCCCCAGCCCATCGAACGCGCCCCGTGCCATCCGTGACGCGGCCCGGTCGGCGTCGACCAGCGGCTGCCCACCCGCCTCGCGGCTCAACACCGTCACCGGCGTCTTCGGCATCGGCGGGTCGAGCCGCCCCCGCGCCTCGTCCCGCGCCCGCTCGCGCCAGCGTCGCGCCTGCTCCAAGGCCCGCTCGACCCACTCCGGGCGCGCGCTCGCCACGCCCTCGGCCGCGGGAACAATCCAGAAGCCGCGGCCGCGCGGCCGCTCGTCGAACAGGTCCCGCGCCCACTTGGGCACGAAGCTTCCCGCCCGCGCCCGCCGCTCGACCTCGGCGCTTCCCCGCGCCGCCGCCTCGCCCCGCGCGCCCAGGCCCGCGACCGGTCGCTGCACGAGGGCCGTCACCGCTCCTGCTCTCACCGCGTAGGTCTGCCGCCCCAGCGCCACCGCGCTCGCCCCGGCCAGGGTCCGGCCGAGGTTCTCCCGAACCCTACCGCCCTCCGTGAGCGCTCCCGTCAACCGTTGCCAGAACGCCGCCGTCTGGCCGCCGACCACCTTGGTCTCGGTGCGATCGAGCACCAGGACCTGGGTCGCGGGTCCCTGGACCGCTGCCGCCGCAAGAGAGCGCACCTGCTTGGCCGCGTAGGTCACCGGGAACGCGGAGGGCGGACGCGGGGTCGGCTCGAAGACGGACAGGCGCGAGGGCGCCGCCACCCGGGCGAGCGGCTCGACGCGGGGCGCGGGCGCCTGCGCGAGGGCCTGCGCGACGAGCCTCGCGTCCAACAGGCTCACCTTCCCCGACTGGCCGACCCAGTAGGCGCGGTCGCCTGGGTCCCGATGGACCGACGACGGTGTCCCCGAGGACGCCGGCAGCTCCGCCGCCTTCAGCCGGCTGGTCAGCTCCGGCGTGCGCTGGAGCACGAGGGAGCCCATCTCGGAGACGACCACGATCTCGTCGTCGTCCTCGACCACCAGATACTCGCGCTCGTCGAGGTCGACCTCCAGCACCGCCGGCGCGTGGTCGGAGGCGCCCATCGCGACCAGCTCGGCCTCGCGCTTCTCGAACGGCTGCTCCGCCGCGAAGAAGCGCTCGACCCAGTCGTCCGGGTCGTCCTTCTCCGGCGCGAAGGCGTGGTTCTTCGCCTTGAGCCGGGAGGCGAAGGCCTCGGCCCCGAGGCTCCCCGCCGGATGGCCGGGAAACCCCAGGTGTCGCGCGAAGATGCTGCCGAGCGTGAGCGCTTCCATCGAAATCCTCGCGAGCCGCGCTCGATAAGCGCCTCTGGAGCGGACCTGCCTAGCGTTAGCCCTTGTGGAGCTCGAGGCGCTGGGGCGCGAGCTCGAGCACCTCGACCGCCGCCTGGCTGGTCGTCGCCGCGTCGAACTCCGGCCCTTCCCAGCGCACCGGCCACGCGTCATAGCAGTTCCAGCGGGAGAGCTCCTGCCCAGCGTCGTCACAGATGACGATGCTGACGTTGCGCCGCTTGACCTTGCCGGAGGCCTTGGTGATCTCGTCGCGCCACTTCCAGAGCGCGTCGGTGTTCACGAAGCCCTTGCGCAGGGTGATGTTGCCGACCTTGGTCTGGCCGATGAGCTTGTGGACCTGACTGTTGTCCCCGCCCTCGCCGTACTCGAAGATCTCGGTCTCCACCTTCAGGCCCGAACAGGCGCGAAAGGCGCCCGCCTGAACGCCTTCGATCTCGACGCGGAAGTTGAACGAGTGCAGATGGTCGTACGCCCTGGCTGGCATCGATTCTGTCCTCCGGCGAGGAAGGGTCCGTCGCCGCAACCCCTGGGAAACCCTCGCCCGCGCCACGAACCCGAAGGCCCGCGACGAGCGAGCAGACCGTCGAAAACCGCGGACGGTGGCTAGAGCGGCCCGGAGCTTACCACGTTTTTCGGAAAGTGGGGCGAGAGTTTTCGCACGACCGGCTCTCGGCCCGTGCCCGGCCCGCAAGCTCTGGATTCGAGCAATGATTCCGCGGGGTTGCACGATCGTCCGCGACAGGCTCCCGCCGACAGAGAACAGCGTTCACCCCGGTTGGGCGGGGGCAGCCGGCGCCGCCTCGGTCTTCTCGGCGGAAGCCTCCCGGGTCCACTGGTGGATGCGGACCACGATGAACTCGGCCGGCTTCACCGGGCTCACGCCGATCTCGACCGTCAGCTCGCCGGCGTCGCGGGCCTCGGGCGGGTTCGTCTCCTCGTCGCACTTGACGTAGTAGGCCTCTTCCGGGGCACTGCCGACGAGCGCGCCGCGCTGGTACTGCTGGAAGAGAAACGCCTCGATCGACCGAATCAGCGTCTTCCACAGGTCGGGGCCGTTGGGCTCGAAGACCACCCACTGGGCGAAGACCTCGATGCTCTTGCGCAGCATCAGGAAGAGGCGGCGGACGTTGATGTGGGTGAACGCCTGGTCCGAGCTCAAGGTGCGCGAGCCCCAGACCCTGAGGCCACGGGCGGGGAACGCGTGAATCGCGTTGATGCGGTGGTCGAAGAGGAAGTCGCGCTCGCGCTTGTGGACGAAGGTGTCGACGTCGACGATGTCTTGGAGCGGCAGGTTCGCCGGGGCCCGGTGGACCCCGGTCTCCTCGTCGACCCGCGCGAAGAGGCCGGCGACGTGGCCCGAGGGTGGAATCGGCGGGCCCGCTTCCTCGCCCACCCGCGTGACAATCCATGGATAGTATAGTGCGGCATACGAGGTGTCGAAGCGCTTCCGCCACTCGACAGCGGCGTCGAGGTCCATCTTGGGCGGCGTGTCGAGAATCGCGAACCGGTCGTGCATCCGCTCGCAATGGTCGATGAGCGCGCGCTGGACGGCGTGGACCTGGTCGAGCGACTCGAACCCCAGCTCCTTGCCGTAGCAGGCCATCAGATCCGGAGCGACCACCAGGTCGACGTCGTCGACCCGCTCGAGGACCCGTAGGCCCCGCTCGGCCTTGGCGCCGATGAAGTCGTCCGGGCTCACCGTCCGGCCGTCGTCCGGGTTGACGTTGACGACGTAGGCCTTGGTCCCGCCGTTCTCGAAGAAACCGCGCACCGCCTGGGCGGTGACACCGCCGTCGTTGCCGAAAATCGAGACGAAACGCTCGAAGGAGTCGACCTTGACCGGCCGGTGCGGCTCGCCCGTCGCCGTCCGCCCCACGAAAGCGCAGGTGCCCATCGGCACCTCCGTCAGGGGGCGGAACCGCTCTCCCGCGCTTTCGATGTGGACGCCTGGCGTCTTGTACAGGCCCATCGCTCTCGTCCTCGGGAAGCGCCGCCGAAAAGAGGAGCTACTGCGGCTTCTTCGAGGCCTCGTTGATCTTCTTGTTGATCTCCGAGACCTCCTTGATCCAGGTGTGCCGCTCCTGGTGTTCCATCTCCAGGATTTCGTCCAGCGGCCAGTGCAGGTGGTACGCGAGGTACGCTACCTCCCCGGTGAGCTTGTCCAGGGGGTAGCTTACGATTCCCCCACGGTGGCCGCCCCCGTTCCGATGTCGACCTGGAACTCCTGGCCGCAGGCGGGGCACTTCGCCTGGACGTTCGCGGTCCCGGTCTCGTTGATTTGCCGATAGAATTCCTGCAAATAGGACAGGTCGGCGCTGAAGAGGGCCTCGACCACGCCCGGATTGATCTCGGCGTCCTCCAGCTCGCCGAGCCGGGTGATCACCCGCGACAGCAGGATGATCACGAGGTAGGCCCGATTGTTCTTCACCCGGAAGTCCTGGAGGGGGATGATCTCGTCCTTGGCGGTGGCGAGGCGCATGGTGCCCTTCTTGTGCAGCGTCCCCTCGCCGTCGACGTAGCCCTTCGGGAGCGTGAACTCGAACTCGGTCTTGAAGGCCATGTCCTTTGTCGTCCTCTCAAGTAGGGGCGACGCCTCGAAAAAGGCATCGCCGAAGTTTGCGGCAGCCCCGCTCGAAAAACGAGGCGGTTTCGAAACGAGCGCGGCGGCATCTTAGCGCACGCGCTTGGGCGGGGAAGGGGGTTCTTCTTCGGGCTCGTCCGCCGCGGCCGCATAGCTCCAGCGCTCGACCGACAGCTCCAACTCGTCCACCGCGAACAGCTCGGCGTCCGAGAGCGGGGCGAGCCTGAGCTTGACCGGCCACGCCGCCTCGAACCGGTGACGCGCCACCGGCCGCCCGTCGTCGTCCAGCTCGACGAGCTGGACCTCCTTCGGCTCGACCGCGCCCTCCAGCGCCCGCGACAGCCACCGCGAGAGGTCCCGGGTGTTCGCGATGCCGTCCAAGAGCTTCGCCGGGGTGCGCAGGACCGCCGCCGCTCCCCCTTGGGTCTCCCCGGGAGCGCTCCTGGCCAGCACTTGCTCTCCGGGAGGGTCCATCGCGGCGAAGGCGCCCTGGACGAGCCCGTCCAGCTCGAGCCGAAAACGCCGGAACTTGAAGAGGTCGTCGGTCACTTGGGCGGCGACGGTAGCACGGAAGCGTCACGGCTCCTGGCCCCGAACGAAGAGCGGGCGCCCGGTTTCCCGGACGCCCGCTCGACCTCAGGCGACGGTGGCCGCTAGGCCCGGTCGACGCGCTCCACGACGAACTCGATCTCCTCGACGATGTGCGTGTCGGACTGCGAGTTGTGGTCCGGCATCTTGTGCCGGCACGGCCACGCCTCGAAGAAGTTGTGCCGCATGATCTCCTTGCCCTCGCGGTCGAGCACGATGATGGAGCCGCTCTTGCGCTCCGTCTTGCCCTCGATCACGTTCTTGAACCACTTGGTGATCGAGTCATCGGAGATCTGCCCGCGCTTCATGATGATGTTCTTGTACTTCACCTTGCCCGGGCGCTTGCGGGTGGTGGGGTTGTCGCCGTCCTTGTACTCGATGATCTCGACCTCGGTCTCCAGCCCCGAGATCTCCTTGAACCCGCCGACGATGACCCCGTCGATCTCGAGCTTGAAATTATGGGCGGGCAGGTAGTCGCCGTTGTGCTTGGTCCTCTGTCGAATCATCACGTCCTCCGAAAGGGGCGCCGCTCCTCGTGGCGCCGGTGATGCGGGAGCCGGTCTCCTCCGAACCGCTCGGTGGCCCGGGCCTCGCAAGGGTCGAATTCAAGCGCGGGCGCACGGTACCACGTGAGCCCTCGGGTTTTCCACCTCTTTTCGTTCTTTCGAATTGCTCAACGATTTCGAGCGCTTCCGCGCCAGAGAGAACGTCGTTCACCTCTTGCGGACGACCGCGCCCCGGTCGACGGCCAAGTCGCCGTTCGGCCGGGGCGCGTGGAGGGCAGGAGCGGTTCTACTCTAAGCTAGGACTTCTCCACCCCGGCCATCTGGCCGATGCGGAAGATCACGAACTCGGCGGGCTTGACCGGGGCGAGGCCGATCTCGCACACCATCTGGCCGGCGTCGACCACCTCGGGGGGGTTGGTCTCCTCGTCGCACTTGACGAAGAACGCCTCCTCGGCGGTCTTCCCCATCAGCGCTCCCGAGTTGTAGATGCGCAAGAGGAAGGCGGTGATGTTGCGCTTGACCCGCTTCCACAGGGTGAAGTCGTTCGGCTCGAACACCACCCACTGGGTGCCGATCTCGATCGACTGCTCGACCATCAGGAACAGCCGGCGGACGTTGATGTAGCGCCAGGACGGGTCACTCGAGACGGTGCGGGCGCCCCACACCCGGATGCCGCGGTCACCCAGGTTGCGGATGCAGTTGATGCCGCGCGGGTTCAGGAAGTCCTGCTCCGGTTTCGAGATGCTGTAGCGCAACCCCAGGGCGCCGCGGACGATCTCGTTCGCCGGGGCCTTGTGCACCCCGCGCTCGGCGTCCGAGCGGGCGTAGATGCCGGCCATGTGGCCGCTGGGCGGGACGTAGATGTTCCCCTTCTCCGGGTCGTAGACCTGGATCCAGGGGAAGTAGTAGGCGCCGTACTGCGAGTCGCGCGGCTTGGGCAGCTTGTTGATGCCGTCCCGGGTCAGCTCCTCGGGCGCGTCGAGAATCGCGAACCGGTACTTCATGTTCTCGCAGTGCGAGAGCACCGCGTCCTGGATGGCGGGGTCCGTCTGGCCGGGCGCGCAGACCAGGCTGATCTCCGGGATGTCGTTGAACACGTTCAAGCCGGTGCGGCGGCCGGGGCCCTCATCCTTGCCGATGAACAACCCGGGGTTGACCTTCGCCGAGAGGGCGGGGAGCGCCGCCGGGGCGGGCGGGCCATCCTTCTTGCCCGGCTCCGGCTTCGCCGCCTTCTCCGGCTCCGCCTGCTTCTTCGCGAACTCCTCGGCGGTCATGGTCTTCTCCGCCACGTTGCAGATGAAGGCCTTGGTGCCGCCGTTGTTGAAGAAGCCGTAGACCGCGTGGGCCAGGTGGTTCGAGTGCTGGAAGTCCCCGAACAGCCGGGTGTACTGCGCCCAGTTGGTCACCAGGACCGGCTCGTTCGTCGGGCCCAGCATCGACTCGCCGATGAAGGCCGCGGTCGAAGTGCCGACCGCTTCGATCGGCTTGGAGCCGCGGTCGACTTCCTCGATGTAGACGCCCGGTGACAGATACGATGTCGCCATTTCCTTTTCTCCTGGCGGGTGGAGAGCGCGCTAGGGAGGCGCTCTCGCGCGGAAGCTTGCCCGCCTTGTTGCCCGGCAATCCACGGCCGGGACTTGCCTCGCGGCTCTTGGGCCGCCGACCCCCATGGCCAGCGCCCGCCCGCGAAGATCGAAATCAGCTCCTCCCCTTCGCCGCCCTCGCCGCCGGGCGCCCACCTTCGGGGCTCCCCCCGACCGAGAGCGCTTGCTGCTCGGCGTCGGCGCTCCGCCCCTCCGGCGGCCGCAGCTTGTCGAACAGCTCGATGCTGCGCCTCTCCACCTTCCGGGTCCGGCGCAGCTCCCGATCCGGCAAGAGCGCCACCGCCACCCGATAGCCGGCGAGCGGATGGTGCGTCACCCCGAGGCTGCGCAACAGGCCCCGCTTCTTCCCCGCGGTGAAGCGGACATCGAGGTCGATCGGGATTTCTCCCTCCGAGAGGCTGCGCCCGAGCTTGAGCTCCTCCTTGAGCACCGGCCGCTCGAAGAATGCCTTCATCGCGAGGCCCAGGTTCGCTTGCTCCTCGAGAGCGGTCTTGCCACTCGCCGCGACCGCCACCCGCACCACGAGGAACAACGGCCGGCCGTAGAGAATGGTGTAGGTCCCGGTTTCGTCGGTCACGTCGCGCTGGCGCTCGTCCTGGTCCTGGCTGATCTCCGGGTCGAGCTCGTGGTCGTAGAGGTAGACGGCGACCTGGCTCTTCCTCCCGGCGAAGAACGCCGGGTCCGGCGGCCCCAGCACCACCTCGAGGTCGACCTTCTGCGCCTTCGCCTCCAGACGCACGAGGTTCCCCAGGCTCTCGGCCAAGTCCCTGAAGACCTCGTGGTGCGCCATCCTGTTCCTTCCGAGCGAACGGCTTTCGAACGCGCCGACCAGAAGACGCGCGGCAAACGGTCCGCGCGCCCGATTCCCGAGTGGGGGCGTATTCGAGCCCGGCCCGCGCCGGCCTGTCAAGCCTGGGGCCGCCGAGCACTGGATTTCGGGAGAAAGACCGCCTCGACCCGGCCCGTCGGCGGCGCTGGATCGAGCGCGATGCGACGAGGCCACGGCGCGCACCTCCTGCCGCCACGACCGGTCAGCCGGAGCGCTGCCGGTGGGCGAATCACCACGCACGACCCGACCCGGCACCCACCTTGAGTCGCCTTCAGCCTTTCGGGTGGTGTGCAGTAGCGCTACCGCTTGACACCGCGTCCCCCGGGAAGGAGCGCAGCCCGAGACCGCTCTCGTCCGCCGTGGACCGCACGAACGCCGACGTTCCGGAACCACGCGGCCGAAACCGAAAACGTCCCTCGTTTGCTTGTCGGGTCGACCGCATCTCGCTCGAATTCCCGACCGCTCGTCCTTCCAAGACGTCATGAGCCGATGGCTCAACATGTGCGATGAAAAGGGCGGCGGCGCCAGGCCGCCGGCCTGACGTCGGGCCAGCGTCCCGCCCCCACCTTCTTCACGGCAGCGAAGTCGAAGGGCTGGCGGTTTTGGGCGTCACCGCGCTCGTCCCTCGGCTGCGCGCGGGACGAGCCGCATTTCCCGCGTGGCCTGGCGCGGCGAACCCGACACGCAGCCGCCCCACGACCTCGGGCTCGTCAGGCCGACAGCAATGCTGCCGCCCGGTGGACAGGGCGCCCGAGCGGCGGCTACGCGCCCTCGCCGCCGTCGGGCTTCGGCAGATCAGCGACAGCGCTGCCGCCACCCGAGCCCGCGTTCTGGTCGACGTTCGCCGCCTGCCGTGCCGTCCGCTCGATTTCGTCGACGTCGCCCGCCTTGATCCGGTCGACCCGCTCCTGTGCCTGCCGCGCCTCGGAGGTCGCCTCGTTCGCCTCGTTGAGCGCGTCGGGATGGGTGACGTCCGCCTTGAGCGCTTGCGCCTGGGCCTGGGCGCCGCGCGCCTGGCCGACGGTATCTCCGGTCGCCTCGGACACCGCCTGCCGCGGCGCGTTCTTCACGTCGCGCACCGCACCGGTGACTTCGCTCTGCCGGCCGCGCACGTCCGCCGCGTCCAACGCCTGACCCTTCGCCTCCTGGGTCAGGTCCTGCGGCGCGTTCTTCACCTCGCGCACCGCGCCCATCGCCCCGGCCTGCGCGCCACGAGCGTCGGTCCCGCCGAGTACCTGCCCCTGGGCGTCGGCCGCGAGGTGCTGAGGAGCGTTCTTGACATCCCGCATCGCTCCCGCTGCCTGGCTCTGCAGCCCTCGGGCATCGGTCCCGCCAAGCGCTTGCCCTTGCGCCTCCCGTACCGCGTTCTGGGGGGCGTTTTGCGCTTGGCGCACCGCCTGCCCCGCGTCCGATTGCAGCTCGCGCATCTCGCTGCCGCCCGCTGCCTTGGCGATGTCCTTGGGGCCGCGTTGCCCCGACGCGACCGCCCGCGCGACATTCCTCGCCGCGTCGGCCGCGTGCTCGCCCACCGCGCTCGAGAGCCCCGCCACTCCCAGCCCGGCGACGCCCGCAGCCGCCGCGCCTTCCGCCAGCGGGGTCGTGTTCGACCCGGAAGCCTCGCGCGCCTGAGAAACCGCCGAGCCCGCCTCGCCCGGCATCGCCCGCGCCGCCTGCGCCGCCTGCGCCCGAACCGCGACCGAGGCCTCCTTCGGCTTCGCCGCGGAAGCGATGGCGTCCGCCGGCATCCCCGTCGCCGCGGCGACCGCGGCGGTCGATTGAGCGGCGGCCATCGGGCCCTGCGACCCGCCGGGCAGGCCAGCCGGTGCCATCGCGGGCGCCTCGATCGGCAGATCGACGGGTTCCGCCGCCGGCGCTTGAATCGGCAGATCGCCGGGAGACACCCCGCCCACCGCGACCGGCGCCTGAATCGGCAGATCGACCGGTCCCGCGCCCGGCGCTTGAATCGGCAGCTCGCCGAGGGACGCTCCGCCCGCCGCGACCGGCGCCTGAATCGGTAGATCGCCCTGGGCCTGGCCACCCGCCACTTGGGAAACCGATCCCGACAGCGGCTTGCCCGTCGGGTCCGCCAGAGGCAAGTCGCCCCCACCCGGCATCTCGGGAACGTTCCCGCTCTCCACCACCGCTCCCGCACCGCCGACTGCCTGCGCCACGGGAGCGCTCCCGCCCGGCGCGCCGACCGCCGTGGCCGCCGCTTGCGCCGCGCCGTCCGCCAGACCCGCGGAGGCTGCCGCCGCCGACGCACCACCATCGGTCAACCCGTCCCCGCTCGAGGTGGCTGCCGTCGCTCCCGCAGCGACTCCCGCCGCCGCCGCGACCCCGAGGCCGACCGCCACCCCAGCGACCGCCGCGTCGCCCGAAGCGGGCGGGGGCGGCGCGCTCGCCGCCGGTTGGGCCGGCATCGCCGGTGCCTCCACCGTGCTCCCCGCCGTTGGGGCCGACGAGCTCACGACCGGTCGTGCGACGCTCTCGGCCTGCCCGGGCGGCACCGCGGTCGAGACGTGAGCGGTTTGCGCCTCGCTCGCGCTCGCCGGGACCGCCGCGGGAGTCGCGCCCCCCGCCAACCCCGCTGCGGGGGACGGCACCGCTTCCGGGGTGGGTCGCGGCGCCGCGGCGACCGGGGCCGTCACCGGTGGCGGTTTCGCTCGAGGCTCGGCGGTCGGCGTCGCGCTCGGACGCTGAGCCGCCGACGCCGCGCCCGGCGCTGCCGCCGGGGGAGCCGCCGGTCGGCTCGCGGGCGGCTGCGCCGCCGGGCCAGCGCCGGGAGAGGAGGCGGCCGGCTGCGGACGAGAGCTGGGCGGCTGCGCTGCTGGAGAGGCGCCTCCGGCCGAGGTGGTCGACGGCGTCGGGCCGGAAGCCGCGCCGGAAGGCGCCGACGTCGGAGTGGCGCTCGGCGCGGTGCCCGACGCGGCCGGAGTCGAAGTCCCCGCCTCCGCCGAAGCCGGCGTCGCCTCCGCCGGAGTGCCGCTCGTCGCGGTCGGGGCCGTCGACGTGCCGGGGGCCCCAGGGGTAGCGCTGCCGCCCGCCGCGGTGCCGGTCGCCGCCGCGCTCGAAGCGCCTGCCCCTTGTTTTGCGTTCTCGCCCTGCTGCGCCGCTTCGCTCCCCTGTTGCGCTCCTGCTTCGTTCGCCTGGCTCGCGCCGGCGACGTCGTTCGCTTCGGCCTTCCCCACCGCGCTCTTGAGCGTCGCGCACGCCTGCTGCGCGGTCTTCAACGCCGCCTTCGCGTCCGAGACCGCCGCCTCGAACTGGGAGAAGGCGTCCGAAAACTTCCCCTGAAGAGCGAGGTCGACGCCTTTCTTCGCGTGGTCCCACGCGCTTTCCACTTCGCCGACGATCTTCTTGCCGCTCTCGAGCAGGGTGTCGGCGACCGACAGCCCCTTCTCGGCGATGCCGACCGCGGTGTCGGCAGCCTTGAAGGCGCTCTGGATCGCGTCCTTCACCTCCGGGCTCACCCCGAGCTGGTCGGCCGCCTTGAGCAGCGCGGTCTTCGCCGCGGCGAGCGAGGTCCGGGCCGAGGCGAGCTGGCCGACCGCCTCCCCGAGAAGGCCCTTCGCGACGTCCTTGGCCCCCGCGATGGCGTGGTCGACCGCTTCCTTCGCGCTCTCGACCGCCTCGACCGCGTTGTGCACGACCTTCTGCGCGTCCTCGAGCGTCTTCTGCGCCTTCTCGACCGCCTCCTTCGCGTGCTCGAAGGTCGCCTTCGCCTTGTCGGCGGCCTTCTTCACCGCGTTGACCGCGTCGGTCGCCGCCGAGAGCGTCGCGACCGCCGGGCTCTTCGCGCTCGCCGACTTCGAGGCCCCCGCGCCCTTCTCCATCGCGAACCGGCGGGCGCGAAACTCCGTCGCGTAGCCCGCGTCGGTGTAGAAGAGGTGGTCGCTCGCGACCACGTAGTACGGACCGTCCAGACGCTTCCCGGCCTTGTCGATTTCCACGATCGATCCGGCGCGAATCTTCGGGTCGCCGTCGACCCGGCACTCGACCTGGACGAAGTCGCCCGCGCGCCAGTTGAAGTCCGCCTTGGCCAGCGACTCGAGCTCCTTGGTCGCGGTCAGGGTGGACAGAAGGTACCGCTCGGCCTCCCCGAACCGCTCCTTCGCGAGCGACGAGCCCACCGTCTGGCCGCCCATCTTCGACGGCTCGTCGCCGGTCGTCGCGTGCGCCTGCAAGAGCTTCTTGTTGACCGGGTCCCACGCGACCACGTCGAGCTTCGGCGCCTGGTCGAAGGTGTTGATGCTGTGCGCGAGCCGTCCGATGTTCTCGCCCCACTTCAGGTGCGCTACCGCCTGGCTCGTCACCGCGGGCTTCTTGAAATAGAGCTTCTTCCCGCGGACTTGAACCTGGTAGCCGCACCTCTGCGCGCGCTCGAGCAGGAAGTCGAAGTCGGCGACGTTGTTCTGCAACACGAACGGGTGGAGCACGCCCGGGTCGTCGCAGTCGGCCGACAGGCCGTGCTCCTGCGCCACCTTCTTCACGATCTGCGCGTCGGTCTGGTTCAGGTAGGTCCTGGTCTTCGGCGCCCGGCTGAAGCGGTGCAGCCTATCGTAACCCTCGACGACCAGCCGCGCGGGCCCTTCGACGGCGAGGTCGACCTGCCAGGTCACCACCTCCGCCTTGACCACGCTCTCGAGCTTGCCGACGTAGCCGAGCTTGACCTCGACCTCCTTGCCCGGCTTGAGCTTGTTGCTCTTGGTCCAGACCCGGCCGACGTCGCTCAGGTGGAGCGCGAAGTGGCTCGGCCTCGTCAGGTCGTCCGAGACGCGAATGCCGATGACGTTCGCGGCCAGCTCCAGCGGTGCCGGAGAGCCGTCGAGCAGCACCTGGAACGAGGGTGCGAGGACGTTGTACGCTGCATCGGGCGCCACGGCGCCTCCCGATTCTTCGGAAAAAAGGCCGGACGGGTCCGCCGGTCAGCAGCCCAAGCGGATGGCCGGGAGCCTGCAATCTGCCACTTTCCACTTCCGAGCGCAAGAGAGAACGGCGTTCACCGAAAAATGCGCGCTTCCCCCCGCATTTCCGCCGGGAGAGCGACGAACCCGTGCGGCCATCGGTTCCGCCTCCGTCGGTCGGCGCGCCAGCGGCGGCGCCGCCGAAGGTGGTCCCGGGAGACAGGACCGCCCCTCCCAACGGAAAGCAGGAGCGGATCCGCCCAGCGGGCTGAGTTTCGAACGCCGCCCGATAGAGGCGCGTCTAGGGGTGCGACAGGGTGGCGGAGAAGACGTTCTGGTGAATCGCCGCCGGCTGCGACGCGAGCACCACGCCCGTGACGACCGCCGCGACGACGACCGCGCTGCCCCCGAGGAACCACCACTGCTTGTAGATCGGCGCCGCCTCCCGTTCCGGCAGCGTGGTGGGGGGCTGCACCGCCGCCGGGGCCAACGGAGGCGGCGGGGGCGGCAACGACTCGACGGTGGGCGCTGTGACCTTCGGCGTGGGCGGGGGCGGCGGGGGCGGCGCCGGGGCTGGCGGAGGCGCGGGAGCGGGAGCCACCTCGGCCACGGGCTGAGGGGCAGGCCTCTCGGTCACCGTGATCTTGTGGGGGTGGTCTGGCGTGCCGTCGCGGGTGGGACCGTTGCCGTACTCGTCGTAGGCCTCGATCCAGTACTCGATGTCGGCGGTCGCCTCGATGCTGGCGGCGTAGATGTGGCCGCTCTTCTTGGTCATCGGGACCGAGCTGTAGGTGCTCGCGCCCGGATAGCGGAAGTACAGGGTGGGCGCGAAGATCTCGCTCTGGTCTTCCATGTCGGCGGAGATGGTGAGGGTCTCGCCGCGGTAGGCGTGGAGGACCGGCGTGTGCTTGATGAGCGGCGGCGTGGTGTCGTCCGCCCGCGCCGAAAGGGCGATGGCGAAGGACACCGCCACGAAAGCCAAGAGCGACCGACGCATGATTTCAGGCTCCCAACTGTGCGACCGCCGTTATAGAGACGCCGGGAAAGAAGTGTCAACCGCTGCGGCTCGATCCGACGAGCGAGGCCACACGCGCCCGCCCGGACCTCCGCCGTCGCCGATCCAACGTCCGAGCCACGGGCGCGATCCTTTCTGGCGACGCACCGGCGTTGCCCCTCCGCGGGTCCCTGCTAGATTGCCGGACCCGTTTCTTCGCGCGCGGAGCCGGTCGCATGATCGAGTCGATTCGCAAGGTGGTCATCCCCGCCGCGGGGCTCGGAACGCGCTTTCTGCCGGCGACCAAGGCGGTGCCCAAGGAGCTGCTGCCGATCGTCGACACTCCGACCCTCCAGCTCATCGTCGAGGAGGCGGTGCGCGCGGGCCTTCGCGAGGTGGTCCTGGTCAACGGGAGGGGCAAGAGCGCTATCGAGGACCATTTCGACGTCGCTTACGAGCTCGAGGACATCCTTCTGAAGCGTGGCAAGTCCGAGCTGGCGCGCGAGGTGCGCGGCATCAGCGAGATGGCGGCGGTCGTCAGCATCCGGCAGAGAGAGCCGCTCGGGCTCGGCCACGCGGTGCTCTGCGCGCGCCCGGCGGTAGGCGACGAGCCTTTCGCGGTGATGCTGGGCGACGACCTCATCGACAGCGCGGAGCCGGGCATCGGCCAACTCGTGCGGGTCGCGCAGACGACCGGGAAGGCCGTGGTGGCGCTGGTCGAGGTTCCGGCCACCGAGACGCACCGGTACGGCGTCGCCGCGGGCCGTCGCTCCGGCGACCGGACATTCGACATCACTCACCTCGTCGAGAAGCCGAAGCCGGGAGCCGCGCCGTCGAACCTCGCCGTCTTCGGCCGCTACCTGCTGCCGCCCGACGTCTTCGACCTCCTCGCGCAGACCCGGCCTGGCGCGGGCGGCGAGATTCAGCTCACCGACGCGCTCGACCGGCTCGCCGCGCAGGGCCGCCTGGTCGGGTGCCTCATCGAAGGCGACCGCTTCGACGCGGGCGACCGGCTCGGCTACCTGAAGGCCAACGTCGCATGGGCTCTCAAGCGACCCGAGCTTCGCGATGGCCTGAAGGAGTATCTGAGGGCGGTGTTGGAGAGCGCATGAGGCCCTTGGTTGGCACTACGGCGGCGCTCTTGTGCCTCGGCTCCGCTGCCGCAGCATACGTCCTCGACGCCACGGCGGTCTTCCGACAGTTCGGGGACGCCCAGGCGCGTTCGGGCGCTCAAGCCGCCCACCTGGTCGGCACGGCGGCGATCGGGCCCTCGGGCGGGGGCGCCGCCCGAGCCGTTCCCTTCCGCCTGGACCTTTCCTTTCCGGGAGCCTGCCGGCTGGAGATCGACCGACCAGGAAACCCCGAATCGATCGCGTACCGGGGAGAGAAGGTGACGTCGCCGGGCCCAGTCGATCCGGCGATCTCCGCGTTCGCCAGCCTCGCGTGCCCTGCCCTCGTGCTGCGCGGGATGAGCGCCCGCGCCGGCCAGGCGGCGATCGCCGCGTTCGCCGCCCGCCTCGCCGTCGACAGGTCGACGGTGTCCCTCGCCCGGTACCGGCGGCGTGCCACGTTCGCCGTCGGGGCGAAGCCACGCGACCTGAATCGGCCGCAGATCTGGTTCGACCAACGCTCAGGGCTTCCGGTCCGGATAATCGGGACCGCCGCTGGGAAGCTCTGGGACGTGCGGTTCGTCGATCCCCGCTCGCTCGCGACCGGACGGGCGGCGCCACGCCGCATTCGGGTTTTTCAGGCGCAACGTGAGGCTCTCGAGGTGGACTTGATGACGCCCGCGCCCGCCGAAGGCCCGACGACCGTGGGCGACACCGATGGAAGCGGCTCCCCCGGAGACTGACCATGCGCCCGGGGAGAGCGCTCCTGCCCTCCGGGTCGACGTCGTCCCCCTCACCGGCGTGCCCGGAGTCTTTAGCTACTCGGTTCCGCAGCCGCTCGCCTCGAAGATCGCGCGGGGCCGGCGGGTCATCGTGCCGTTCGGCAAGCACCAGCAGGTCGGGGTCGTCGTCAGCGAGCCGAGCGCCGCGACCCGCGAAGGACTGCGCCCGGTCGAGTCGGTCCTGGATGACGGTCCGCTGCTCTTCCCCGAACTGCTCGGCTTGTGCCGCTGGGCCGCCGATTACTACCTGGCTCCGCTCGGGCTCGCCCTGCGCGCCGCCTTGCCGCCGGGCGCGCACGGGGCCGCGACCGAACGCATCGAGCTGACCGAGCACGGCCGGTCCGCGCTTTCGACCGGGACCCTTCCGCCGAAGCTGCGCCGTGCGGCGAGGGCGGTCGAGGCGGGCGAAGAGCAGCTTCTTTCCGCGCCGACGCGCGCCAAGCTGGAGCGCGAGGGCCTCGCTACGGTCCAACGGGGCGTCAGAGCGGGCGGCGCGATTCCGCTGGTGGAGGTGGCGGTCGACGTCGCGGCGCCCGGAACGACCATCGCCACCCACCACCACGCCTTGCGCAGGACCTTTGAGCTCGTCCATCAGCGCGGCCGGGTGCGCATGGACGAGTTGCTCCAGGAGCTTCCACAGGCTAGGAGCGCTATCGGTCGGCTCAGTGCCCGAGGGCTCGTTCGGCTCGAGAGCGTTCCCCGGGAGGCGGCCACCGCCGATTTGCGATCCAGCTCGGCACCAGCGCTCCTGATGCCCGAACAACGCGCTGCCGTCGACGCCCTCGCCCGGGCGCTGGACACGGGACCCGCGACCTATCTGCTCGAGGGGGTCACCGGCAGCGGGAAGACCGAGGTGTACCTCCAACTCATCGCGCGCGCGCGACAGAGAGAGGGGACCGCGCTCGTCCTGGTCCCTGAAATCGCGCTCACCCCCCAGCTTTCGGGGCGGTTTCGGGCGCGGTTCGGAGCCGAGGTCGCGGTGCTCCACAGCGGCCTGACGGACCGGGACCGGGCGGCTGAATGGCATCGCATCCACCGCGGTGACGCGCCGATCGTCGTGGGCGCGCGGTCGGCGGTGTTCGCGCCGCTCCGGCACCCGATGGTCCTCATCGTGGACGAGGAGCACGACCCTTCCTTCAAACAGGAATCGGGGCTGCGCTACCACGGCCGCGACCTCGCGGTCGTGCGAGGAAGGCTCGCGAAAGCGCTTGTCCTCCTCGGGACCGCTACCCCTTCGCTGGAGACCTTGGAGAACGTCAACCGGGGCCGCTACCGGCACCTCCGCCTGGAAAAACGAGTCGACGAACGGCCGCTGCCGGAGGTGGAGCTGGTCGACCTGCGAGGGCGCGGACGCGAGAAGGCCCAGGGCGGCGTCGTTCCCAGCGGCCTCTTGTCCCCGGAGCTCGTCGCCGCTCTTCGAGCGACGCGCGACCGCGGCGAGCAGTCGATCGTCTTCCTGAACCGCCGCGGCCACTCGACAGCGCTTCTGTGTAGAGACTGCGGTGAAGTCCGGCGTTGTCCCGATTGCCAGGTGGCCTTCACCTGGCACGACCGACGCGGCTTTCTCGTCTGCCACTACTGCGGCCGCCGCGAGCGCGCCCCCGACGCCTGCGGCCGCTGCGGTTCGACGCGGCTGTTGCTCACCGGCGCGGGGACGGAGAAGGTCGAGGTCGAGCTCGCGACCGCGCTTCCGCAGGCACGCCTCGCGCGGCTCGACCGCGATACGGCCGGCAATGCCCGGCGCCTGGCGGCGATCCTCGACCGCTTCTCGCGGAGGGAGTCGGACGTCCTCGTCGGCACCCAGATGGTGACCAAGGGGCACGACTTCCCGCTGGTGACGCTGGTCTGCGTCCTTCTCGCCGACGCGGGGCTGAACCAGCCGGACTTCCGAGCGGCGGAACGAACCGCGCAGCTTCTCACCCAGGTCGCCGGCCGCTCCGGTCGCGGCACCCGACGAGGACGGGTCCTGGTCCAGACGTTCAACCCCGACGCTCCAGCGGTGACCGCGGTGCTCGCGCACGACTACGGCTCGTTCGCCCGGGCGGAGCTCGCCGAGCGCGAGGCCGTCGGATACCCGCCGTTTCGCCGCCTGGGCCTGGTGCGCGTCGAAGGCGAGGACGCCGCACAGGCAGAGCGCCAGGCCCGCGCGCTGGCGGAGCGCGCGCGCACGGCACGCGCGGTCGACGTGCTGGGGCCCGCTCCCGCCCCTCTGCCGATGCTTCGGGGGCGCCACCGCTTTCAGGTGCTGCTGAAGGCCGAGAGGGCCGCCGCCCTCCATGCCGTCCTGCGCGAGTTGGCGAAGGTCCCCGTGAGCGCTTCCGGCAAGACCCGGGTCGTGCTCGACGTCGACCCGGTCGACCTCTCCTGACGCCCGGCACCGCATCGCGCGGCGGGCTTGCACCGCACGTGCCATCCGCGTGACCGTCGCCCGGGCGGGTCGAGGCAAAGGCCCCGCCGCGACGTTCGTCCCGAATCGAGACTGCGAGTCTCATTTTGAGACTGCCCGCTCGCCGCGGCCGGCACCTGAACCCATTTCAGCGGGGTTTCCGCGTTGGCACGCCCGATGCTTGGCCGGAGCCGCGGTGGGTGGAGGTCTTCGATGCTCGCACGCATCCTCTCTGGCGCGGTTCTCGGGGTCCACGCGGTCCTGGTCGAGGTCGAGGTCGACGCCAAGAACGGGATGCCCCGCATCGACACCGTGGGCCTCGCCGAGGGCGCGGTGCGGGAGAGCAAGGTCCGGGTGGAGACCGCCATCCGCAACTGCGGGTACCGCTTCCCCTCGAAGCACGTGACCGTCAACCTCGCGCCCGCCGACATCCGCAAGGAGGGAACGGCGTTCGACCTGCCGATCGCGGTGGGCCTCCTGCAGGCGCTGGGCGAGGTCGACGAAGAGAGGCAGCAGGGCTACCTCTTTGCTGGAGAGCTGTCGCTCGAGGGCGCCTTGCGGCCGGTCCGGGGCGTGCTCCCGCTGGCGGTGGCGGCGAAGGAGCACGGCCTGCGCGGGGTGGTGGTGCCGCAAGGCAACGCGCGCGAGGCGGCGGTGGTCAGCGGCATCGAGGTCCGGTCGGTCAGCCACTTTCGCGAGGTGGCCGACTTCCTGAAGGGCGAGCACACCCCGGAGTGCGCCGAGGTCGACGTCGCCAAGCTCTTCGAGAGCGGCGACGACGGTGGCGTCGATTTCGGCGAAGTGCGCGGGCAGGAGCACGTCAAGCGCGCGCTGGAGGTCGCCGCGGCCGGAGGCCATAATGTTCTAATGATAGGACCTCCCGGGAGCGGCAAGACCGGAGACATAGACCAGCACCGACACGTTGTGGCCGCCAGCGCACCAGCGCGAGGTTTTCGAGGCAAGCCGGCACCTAACCAAGGGCGGCCGACCCCCGCCAGGGCTACGCCGTGGCGACGACAAGTAATAAGGACAAGATCACGGCCGAGGCGAGCGCCCTGACAAACGATCGCTCGTCAGCTTTTCGACCGCTCTTCCGCGAGCGTGGACTTCGCGGTGTCGACCGTGACCGCGCGAGCCCACGCCGACAGCGAGAGGTCGTAAAGGGCCGCAGCCTTCTCCATCATCGCCTTCTCGCGCGGCGTCACGAGCACCTTCACGAGCGCCGTGCGCCGCTTCCCCGGTGCGATCCGTGGGCGGCCGGCCAGCTTCTTCTTCGATCCGCGTGTCCTTTTCATGGCCTAGAAAAGTACTCGCTTGCTGCCGACGCCGTCAACTCTCTTCGCGACCTTTATATGTTCTTAATATGCGACACTCCGTTGTGGACGACGAAGAGTGGAAAGAACCCTGGCGTGCCTGGCCCGCCGCTAGCGAGACTGCCGCGCCGCGCTCTGGGCAACATGGCGGACCCTCGGCCGCGTTGCCCGGCCTAGGTCGCCTAGCTGGCTACCCTTCACCGCGGTCGATGGCGAGTGAACGAGACAGGTGTCGATGAAGCGGATCCGACGCGGCACCGGAAGGTCTGGTTGAGACGAAGCGCGCACGAGCGTGCTGTCTCTACGGCAGGCTCTACGGCAGCGCTCGACTTGCAAGCTCCGCCACCACCGCGGCCGACGACAACGCCTCAGGAACATGCGACCGCCGACAACACAGGCTGCGAAGGCTTGCGGAATTGGCGCCAATGGCGCCCTCCTGACGAGCCCTTGCACGCAGATTCGTTGTGTGATAAGCATGTTTCTTCAGAAGGAGGTGCCCGATGGGCCAGCCCAACTCCGCTTCTGCTCCTCAGAATAGCAACCCCATCGTGCTGCCTCGTGGCACCGGACGGAGCCATCGCGCGCTCTTTGCCTACCCCGCCCTACTTGGTCTCACACTGCTCGTCTGCGCGTGCGGCGTCGACGGTGGTCTTGTCTCGGCCGGAACCAGTCACTTTGACCACCTCAACGCCATGACATCCCACCCGCCGCACAGTGACCCACCGACTGTTGCGCGTCACCGCGTTACAGCACAGTCCGTGCCGCGTACTTCCGTCGGCTCGTCCCGCACATCCTTCGCCACCGACTGGTCACCCCACTTTGATCAGATCTCCGATCCAGGAATTCTCCGAACGCTCCGTGCGGACAAGGACTTCGGATGGGATTCAGTATTCCTACAGACCATGACCGCGTCTGGAGATAGCCTTCAAGACCTGATCGATGAGTGCAACCACGCCATCGAGTACCTAACAAGCTCGTTGTCTTATCGACTCCTTAACACGCCGAGGTTCGCGGACCCAACGGCGTGCACAGAACCTTGGCCGACTGGTCGAAGGAACTCGTCTTCGGCACCGTGCAAACAACGTGATGAAATGAACACACTTCGCGCTGTGGAAGGAATTCGGGACTTGCTTGCGGCGCGCAAGGGAACTGAGCTCGACGACGAGCGAGAAACAACTATCGTTCGTGACTTCGTGTCTACCTCCAACGTCCACGACCTCGGGCGTGTTTACTTCGTCGTCGACGACGCACCAACGACTACCGCTGGCCCTTCTCGCGCGCCGAACGTGATAACGATCGATCCGGGAGACGTTTCCCGGCACTTCGAAGTCCCATTGGGCAGCTTTGTCCTAATAACCTCTAGCGCTAGCGACCGGGTAACAGGCATTTCAATCAACCAGAATATTCGGGTTCTTCGTGTCGTAAGTCGTGTTTCGTATCCCCGCCTTCCACACCATGGCGTTGCACTGCTCAAGGCGATTACGCCAGGGACTGCTGATCTGGCGCTACGAGGGACCTCACAGACAAATGCACGATCTGTTGTGGGGCCGCCCTGGGAGGCGGGCTACCAGCTCGAGACGCCGCTTGATTGGCTGTCTAAGACCGTCCTGGCGGGGAACCAATTTGTGTCCGTAGCTGCAAATATCAAAGTTCCAGGTTTCATACTGCTTAGCGACTTCCAACGCGAAAGCTATTGGCGTGACCACACGAGTCCGAATCTTTCGTGTTCGTCCGGTGAGGAGGAGCAGTTTGATCTTTGTTGGCCCAGTTGCATCGGCGGGTGGGGGTTGGGTCCATTCTGTTTTTCCTTGGCTGGTGTTTCGTGGCGCGGAGGTGGCTATCCGCCGAACAAGACTTGTCCAGGCGACTCCACACTGGGAACTCTCGGCCAATGTTGGTATCCTTGCATGTCTGGCTTTCAACCAGACATCCGGGGTGGCACAAGCTGTTGGCAAACTTGCCCTCCGTCCTACGCCGCAGTCGGACTGGCCTGTTCGCCTGGAACCCGTCAGGCTTCGATATGGGCAGGCATCAACGATGATGTCGTTAACTGTTCGAAGTACAGCACCTGTCCTCCAGACACGGACAATAACATTCTCCAAGAGGGTATACAGCTAGAGTCCTATGATTTTGGCGGGGTAGGAGTCGATACACGTTACGCTTGGACTCAGAACTTCCCTGACCCAGAACAGATTGCATACTGTCCTGGCCCTCTCGGCATACCGTTGTGGTGTCACTTTGACAAGGGAGATAACGTCGTCGTTACATCGGACGTCTTCTCTGGTATGGGGACCTCAGCTGCGGTCGGGCGTATGTACGTTGCAGACACCAACGCTGGATGGGACGATGACGTTCGAATTCATAACTATCATTCTCTAAACGTGGAAGCTGAGTGGATCGTTGAGTCAAACTCGCCGGATGGAATCGATCATCTCACTAATTTCGAACCAATAGCATTCTCAAATCTCAATACTATCTTGCTTCTAGGTCCAGACGGCAGTGCCGACTGGCTCGACGGTGCGCCTCTCAGCGCCAGTTCGAACTTTTGGTACTACGGCGGCTCGGCAATGGTGTTGACAAGCGAATACGCAACGGCTTCACCCCCGAACGCTGCCGGGAACGCTTTTACGGTTGCTTACGGACCCACTGCCCCGAGCCCGCCTCCATGAGAATGAGCATGCGTGAGGAGGCAAGGACGATGAGGTGTGAATCTGCTAGGTCGAAACCGTCTGTGGCGGGTCTGCGTTCCTGCGTGTTGCTATTTACAACCTTTGGACTGAGTTGCTTGCTCAGCGCGTGCGGTGTGCGGCAGGTTCCGCTTGGCAGAGGTGGCGCGAGTGCATCCGCAGATGCAGATCAGTACTCGAACTCTATCCCGTCGGATGCGGGCGCCGACGACCTTGATGCCGGATGGGGCGATGTGACGACGGATGGTGGTGACTTGGAGAGGGGTGTTCCGCCGTTGGAGACCGACGGCGGACTTTCGCAGTCAAATGATGGCGGACTCGCGGAAGGCGCTGCTGACGCGGGGCGCGTTGATGGGGGGGCAGAGGTCGGCTGTGTCTTTGACGCTGGAATGCCGAGTTCGTTTGGGTGTTACGGTGTTTTCCGGTGTAATGCGCGGTGCTTGAGCTTGACCCATTGCAGTCAAGAGTTTGATGGCGGCTACGACGATTGCTTGGTGTGCTGCGAGGCTGTTTGTGTGGCCGCGGCTACGCCCCAAGGCCAACAACTATTTACAGCCCTTAACAATTGCCTTAACGCGGCGTGCCCGGATTCTCCGGGGGGGCCGTGCGCAGACGAGAACCCTTCTTGCGGCCCATGCGTCTACTCTGCCGCAGACGGCGGTTGTAGCACTGCTCTCGCCGCCTGTGAGGATGACCCTTGACGTGTTATCCATTACCGCACCAGGAGAAGGGACCAACGACGCTCATCACACGTGGCCTGCTTTTCTGGGCGTGTCTTCTTCTCGTCCTTGGCGCTTGTGTTGACTCGACGAACTGCAACTGCCCAAGCTACCGCATGGCGGACATCGTCGCGCCGGCGCCGGGGTCGAAAGATGTACCAGTGGACGCGCTGGTTTGGATCGCTCCTGGGATTGGCATTTACAACGGTCAGACGAAGGCTGTCACGGTGCAGGTCTTGTCGCCTGCGGGCTCGGTTGCTGGTGCTACGGAGAGCCTCGAGACTGACATTACGGGGATGTCGGTCCGTTTCTTTCGACCGGCGCATATGCTCGATCCCTGGGTTGTCTATACCGTGAGTGTAAATGGATCTCCAGTCTCTAGCTTTACTACGGGAAGTCAGCTTGCCGGTCCACCGCCCGCTGTCCCAAGCGTTTCGGTCACGATTGAACGCTTCCCACCCGGAGAATGCTACTCGGAATCCGCCGAGGTCTCGCTTTCACAACCTGGGCTGTTCGTCATTGCACAAGTCAAAGGAGAAGAGTCCGCGTTCCAGGCTCAATCGATGAGTGGGCGCGTGGCGCAGGTTCTCAGCTCGCCAAGTGCCTCCTTTTTCGTCGGCGCGTGTGGCTATAATTGGCCATCAACAGCCCGATTTGGCTCGGTGGACATCGCCGGACAGTTCTCGGGCTGGACCAACTGGAAGGCAATTCGATGAGCTCACTTCACAAGCGCACAGGCGACAGCACGAGATGCATGATGCGACTCAATCGCAGGCGCCTGAATGCGGTTGCTCTGACCACTGCTGTCTTGCTCCTCGGTTTCGGCTTAGCGGCCTCCTGCGGCAGCGGGTCCCGATCGCCGTCCAGTTGTGGCGCCCGCGGGAAGACATGTTGCAACGACACCGCGTGCAACGCGGGGCTTCAATGTGCGAGTGCTCTCTGTGAGCCCATCGTGGCCGGTCCCGATGCCGGTTTGCTCGACGCAGGCACCGGGCAAGACGCGGGCACCGATGGCGGATCGACTCCGGATGGTGGTAGCGACGCGGGCTCGTTCCCGGGACCCTGTGGGGTTGTCGGCGGGTCATGCTGCACGGGCTCGACACCTTGCCATGCGGATGGAGAGCTCTACTGCGACTCCCAAGGCCAGTGTGTGCCGTCCTATGATTGGGCCACTTGGAAGGGAAGCCCGCCCGATGTCGCGCCATCGGATTACACAGACAATGGTGATGGGACGGTGACCGACAATGTGACGGGCTTGCTCTGGCAACAGGCAACGGTTGCCAACACGTTCACTTGGGATGCGAGTGACGCACCGCTGAGCGCACAGGCGTACTGCGCCGGGCTCTCGCTCGGCGGCCACTCGTCGGGCTGGCGACTGCCGTCGTTCATCGAGCTGTTCTCGGTCACTAACCTCGATGGTTCGAAGCCGGCTATCGACGCGAAGGCGTTCCCCGGCACGGTCAATAGTATGTACTGGGCGGCAACTCCCTATACGTATCAGCCTGGTTCGGCCTGGGTGGCCTACTTCGACAACGGCGTTGCGGAAGGGTATCCGACGACCAATGCTGGCGACGTTCGCTGCGTCTGGTCGCAGTACGCCTATGAGCAATGGACCTCGTCGCAGTCGCCGGCTGGGCGCTACACCTATCCCGACGGCTCTGTCGATTCGTCGCAGACGGTCCATGACACGGTGACTGGGCTCACGTGGCAGCGCGGCGCGGCACCAGGGACGGCGAACGTGCCCGACGCGGAACAATATTGCGCGGGCTTGAAGCTCGGCGGACTCGAGTCGGGGTGGCGGCTTCCAACGGTGAAGGAGCTGCTTTCCGTCGTCGACTTTGGCGTGAGCCAACCGGCCGTCGACCAAACGGCGTTCCCCAACTTCGATCCCGCCATCTACTGGGCCTCGACGCCCTTCCCGAACAGCAACGGTGGCTATTGGGGTGTAGATTTCTACGACGGTAGTCCGGCTGGGCCGATTGTCTGGGCCACCGGGACCGCCGACGTGCGTTGCGTGCACCCACTTCAGCAATAACGGTGCCTCACTCGAGCGGCAGAGTTGACCGTCACTTCCGCCGACATCCCCGGCCCGATGGGGTCCCGAGGCGCTTGACCCAAACCTCTCGGCCGCCCCATCGTCCTCCTTCGACCGAGGCAGCTTGCAGGTGGTCTCAAAATGAGACTCTCAGTCCCGATTTGAGACTGGCCGCTCGCCGCGGCCGGCACCCGAACCCATTTCAGCGGGGTTTCCGCGTTGGCACGCCCGATGCTTGGCCGGAGCCGCGGTGGGTGGAGGTCTTCGATGCTCGCACGCATCCTCTCTGGCGCGGTTCTCGGGGTCCACGCGGTCCTGGTCGAGGTCGAGGTCGACGCCAAGAACGGGATGCCCCGCATCGACACCGTGGGCCTCGCCGAGGGCGCGGTGCGGGAGAGCAAGGTCCGGGTGGAGACCGCCATCCGCAACTGCGGGTACCGCTTCCCCTCGAAGCACGTGACCGTCAACCTCGCGCCCGCCGACATCCGCAAGGAGGGAACGGCGTTCGACCTGCCGATCGCGGTGGGCCTCCTGCAGGCGCTGGGCGAGGTCGACGAAGAGAGGCAGCAGGGCTACCTCTTTGCTGGAGAGCTGTCGCTCGAGGGCGCCTTGCGGCCGGTCCGGGGCGTGCTCCCGCTGGCGGTGGCGGCGAAGGAGCACGGCCTGCGCGGGGTGGTGGTGCCGCAAGGCAACGCGCGCGAGGCGGCGGTGGTCAGCGGCATCGAGGTCCGGTCGGTCAGCCACTTTCGCGAGGTGGCCGACTTCCTGAAGGGCGAGCACACCCCGGAGTGCGCCGAGGTCGACGTCGCCAAGCTCTTCGAGAGCGGCGACGACGGTGGCGTCGATTTCGGCGAAGTGCGCGGGCAGGAGCACGTCAAGCGCGCGCTGGAGGTCGCCGCGGCCGGAGGCCACAATGTTCTAATGATAGGACCTCCCGGGAGCGGCAAGACGATGCTCGCCAAGCGGCTGCCGACCATTCTGCCTTCGCTCTCGTTCGTCGAGGCGATCGAGACCACGAAGATCTACTCGGTAGCAGGGCTCCTGCCTGAGGGCGACGCTCTCGTCATCCGGCGGCCCTTTCGGAGTCCGCACCACACGATTTCCGACGCCGGGCTCATCGGCGGCGGTCCGACGCCGCGGCCGGGCGAAGCCTCGCTCGCGCACAACGGGGTGCTCTTCCTGGACGAGCTCCCCGAGTTCAAGAAGCACGTGCTCGAGGTGCTCCGCCAGCCCCTGGAGGACAATCACATCACGCTGGCGCGGGCCGCGTTGAGCCTCTCTTATCCGGCGAGCTTCATGCTGGTTGGCGCGATGAACCCCTGTCCCTGCGGCTTCTTCGGCGACCCGAACCGGAGCTGCAGCTGCTCGCCGTCGTCGGTGTCCAAGTACCGCAACCGGGTCAGCGGCCCGCTGATGGATCGCATCGACATCCACGTCGAGGTGCCGGCGGTGCGTTATCGGGAGCTGGCGCGCACGCGGGAAGGCGAGCCGTCGCAGGCGATGCGCCAGCGGGTCGAGCGCGCCCGCGAGGTACAGCGCCAGAGGTTCGAGCGCACGCCCCGGGTCCACTGCAATTCCCAGATGGGGCCGCGGCTCATCCGTCATTTCTGCGTGCTCTCCCCGGAAGGGCACCAGCTCATCGCGTCGGTCATCGACCGGCTCGGGATGAGCGCCCGGGCGCACGACCGCATTCTCAAGGTGGCCCGCACCATCTCCGACCTCGCCGGCTCCGAGACCATCGAGGTGGCGCACCTTGCGGAGGCCATCCAGTACCGGACGCTGGACCGCGCCAGCGCCTGACGTTTCCCGTTCGCTTCCGAACGGGTCCATCGCCGCGATGGGATCGCGGCACTTCACGCCCTGCGTAGACCGGCAGGGCTACAGGAGAGATCATGCCGAAGTCGACTGACAAGACCGAGAAGGTGGAGAAGACCGCCGCCGGGCAGCAGGAGCCGAAGCCGCCCGACCGGGCCGCGGCGCAGGTCGCGGAGAAGGTTCGGGAGAAGCTCTTCTCCGTGCGCGGCGCGCTCGACGCCATCCAGAAGCAGTTCGGCAAGGGAGCGGTGATGCTGATGAACGGCGACGAGCCGCCCCAGGTGATCGGCACCATCCCGACCGGAAGCGTCGGGCTCGACTGCGCGCTCGGCATCGGCGGCTACCCGCGCGGGCGAGTGGTGGAGGTTTTCGGCCCGGAGTCGAGCGGGAAGACGACGCTCGCGCTCACCGCCATCGCGCAGGCGCAGGCAGCGGGCGGGGTCGCGGCGTTCATCGACGCCGAGCACGCGCTCGACCCGGGCTACGCCCGCAAGCTCGGGGTCAAGATCGAGGAGCTCTTGATCTCGCAGCCGGACTCGGGCGAGCAGGCCCTTGAGATCGCGGAGACCCTGGTGCGCTCCGGGAGCGTCGATCTCATCGTCATCGACTCGGTGGCCGCCCTCGTCCCGCGGGCGGAGCTGGAAGGCGACATGGGCGACCAGCACGTCGGGCTCCAGGCGCGGCTGATGAGCCAGGCGCTGCGCAAGCTCACCTCCAGCGTCGCCAAGACCAACTCGACCATCCTCTTCATCAACCAGATCCGGATGAAGATCGGCGTGATGTTCGGGAGCCCGGAGACCACCACCGGCGGCAACGCGCTCAAGTTCTACGCGAGCGTGCGGCTGGACATCCGGCGCATCGGGCCGGTCAAGGAGGGCGATACCATCGTGGGGAACCGCACCCGGGTCAAGGTCGTGAAGAACAAGTGCGCCTCCCCCTTCCGCGAGGCCGAGTTCGACATCGTCTACGGCCGCGGCATCTCTCGCGAGGCCGAGCTCGTCGACCTGGGCGCGCAGCGGGGGCTCTTGGAGAAGAGCGGCGCCTGGTACGCCTTCGGGGGCGAGCGCATCGGGCAGGGCCGCGAACGGGCGGCCGATTACCTGAAGACGAATACCAGCACCGCCGCCGCCATCCAGCAGCAGCTCCTCGCGCTCACCAACCAGCCCGTCTGCGCCGCGGCCTAGGGCCGCTCTTCCCAACGACATCGCGGGCGCGATCCGCTCGGGTCGCGCCCGCGCTGGAGGCCTCCATGTTCCCTTCCACCGATTCTCCGCTGGCGGATATTCCCTTCACCCACGTGCCCTGGCGCCAGGGCGACTTGCATCGGGTCAGACCCGAGGTCTTTCGCGAGCGGGTGGAAGCCGAGCTCGCCCGGCACGCGCGCTACCTGACCGGCGCCGGCATCCTGCGCATCGGTCCTCGGCGCGGGCGGCTGGGCAGCGAGGCGTTGCGCGAGGCGGTCGAGACCGAGACGCGGCGCACCGACACCGTCTGCAGCTATCCGGACGGGTCGCAAGCGGTGCTCGCGATCCACGCCGACCAGCGCGCGCTCCAGGTGCTCGAGCGTCGCCTGACGCGGGTCGCGCGTGAGATCGCGCGCGAACAGGACGGCTCGCTGCCGGACTTCGCCTCCGGTCTCGCGGCCGCCGGCGACCGTCGCCTGGAGGCGGATGAGCTGTGGATGGCGGCGAACGAGGCGATCGACGACGCGATGGAGACGGCGGACGACGCCGTCTGGGCGGGCTAGCACCGTGCGTCAGGGTTGGACGGCGCGCCGCGCCTCGGAGCTCAACGCCGGCCGCGCCGCGTTGCGGCAGGGCGCGACCGCCCGGGAACCGATTCCGGCGCGTTTCTCGAGCTGCACGACGAGAGCGCAGCGGCTCGCCTACCTCGCCCGGCTCGCGAACAAGGCCGACGAGCGGTCGATCACCGAGCTCGCGCTGAGAATCGTCGACGCAGGAGAAGAACTGCGCTTCGCCGCCCGGGCTGCGCTGGTGCTGGGCGTCGAGAACGCGCGCCGCGCCAGGCGAGAAACGCGTCAGAACCGATTGAAGACGAGCGCTCCCCAGGTGCAGACGACGACGCCGACGGCGCCGAGTGCGTAGAGCTTCTTGTCCAGCGGCCGCCCCCCGACGGCGAAGAGCGCGAACAGGTAGGGCAGGTAGTCGTTCGAGAAGCGGTAGCCGAACTGGTACCAGCCATTGTTCATGTAGAGCAGTCCCGGCAGGGCGGTCACCACCGCGGTCGCCGCCAAGGCGAAGGTCGACCGCGTCTGACGCACGCCGAAGGGCAAGAGGAGCAGGAGCGGTGTCGTCAGGAGCATGCTCATCCCGTTGCCGTCGAACCCGACCCGGAACGGATGCCACTGGACGCTGGGCAGGAGCAGGAACGCGGAGCGGAAGTTGCCGGGGAGGTAGGCGAGGCTGAACAGTCCATGGGCGTGGACCCGAGCGTTCACGCGGTTGTCGAACAGAAGGGCGTGGCCGAATTCGAGCGGGTGGCCGAAGCGGACGTCGTTCATCCAGAAGGCCGCGCCGAGGATGAGCGAGACCGGTACCGCAAAGCGGATCCACTGCGGCAGGGCGCGATGCAGGCGCCGGCCCCAGGTCAGGGCCGTTCCCCCGTCCGGCGAGGAGAGCGTCTCCAGGGCGAAGAAGAGGGCGGCGAAGACCAGGTCGGCCCGGCTAAGCGCCGCGCAGCCGAGCAGGATGCCCGCGAGCCAGGGATGCCGGCCGCGCAAGGACAGGATGACGAAGAGCGAGGTCAAGAGGACGCCGACGACGTGGGCGGTGAACCAGACTTCGCCGCGAATGGAGCTGTAGAAGAAGACCGTGCCGAAGGCGAAGAAGGCGGCGAGCACCGCGATGTCGCGGTCGCTGTGGGCGTGCTGACCGTCCTCGCGCAGCGCCTTGAGCATCGCGACGAACGCGCTGACCGCCAGGGCCGCCAGGCAGACCGTGAAGAACACGTCGTTGAACCCCAGCCCCTCGACCGCGACGAAGGGGAGCATCAGCACTGCCGGAAAGGGCGGAAAGGAGACGTACCAATGGTGACCGAACCACACCCAGTCGTTCAGGTTCGGCGGCGGTCCGGGAATCGAGAGTCGCCCCCGGAGAAACCCCTCCGCCTGGTAGACGAAATGGGGCGCGTGCGACTGCCGGAGGAGCATCGGCCCGGAGAAGGCGGCGTACACCGCGAACGCCACCAGGGCCGCGCCGAACTCGAGCGCGCGCGCGCGCGCGAGTGCGACCGCGCGTCCAGGCCAGCCGTTCACGAGCCCGCCTCGATTTCCTCGACGAGCAGCTCGAGCGCTTGGGCCACCGACGCGGCCCGAACGTCCGCGCGCCCGCCCGCGAACCGAAACCGTTGCACCTGCGTACGCTTCGGCCCCGCGACGGCGACAAAGACGGTTCCGACGGGCTTTCTCGGCGAACCTCCGCCCGGACCGGCGATGCCGGTCACCGAGACCGCAAACGAGGTCCCGATGCGCAGCCGTGCTCCTTCCGCCATCGCGCGCGCAGTTGCCTCGCTCACCGCGCCATGGCGGGCGATCAGCTCCTCCGGCACCCCGAGCGCGCGCGTCTTCTCCGCGTTCGCGTACGTCACCGCGCCGCCGACGAAATACGCCGAGCTTCCCGGCACCTCCGTCAGTGCCGCGCCGATGAGCCCTCCCGTGCACGACTCGGCCACCGCGAGCGTCGCGTGCCGGGCCCGGCAGATGTCGCCGAGACGGCGCGCCAGGACGGCGGCGGGGAGCACCCGTTGATCGTCGCAGGGCTCAAGCGCCTCGCGCGCGGTCTCGTCGGCCTCGCCCGGCGCGCCTGGGAGCGGCTGCGCTCGCGCCTTTCGCGAAGCGCCTCCACCCCGGTCGACCGCCTGCCTCTCTCCGGTAGGGAGCGGCAGCGCTTCCGTTGGGACGCCAGCGACACCGCTCCTGACGTCAGCCGCGTCGAGGAGGGAGAACAAGTTGCGCTCGCAATGCGCCCGAAAATCGTCGAACGCGAGCGGCGCCTCGAAGAACCGCGCAGGACCCGGGCGGGCGGGCGCCCGGAGCCCGGCCGCGACGACCAGGTCCGCACGCGCAGCCGCCTCGTTCGCCGCGTCGAGCCGGCCTGCGGCCTCCGGGCGAAGCACCGCCCATCGGTCGAGGCGAAGCCCCCGCCCGGCGAGCTGCCGGTCGAGCCAGTCCGCCAGCCGCCCCGCCCGCACGCCTCCGCCGTCGATGACGATGAGCTCGATGCGCACAGCGCGATCTCACCCGAAGAAGTGCGGACGCCACAAGACGACGACCGCCAACAGGCCGCGCGCGTACAAGCCCGCGACGACATCGTCGAGGACCACCCCGGCCCCGTTCTTGACCCGCTGGTCGAAGAAGGACGCGGGCCAGGGCTTGAGCACGTCGAAGAGCCGGAAGAGCGCGAAGGCGGCGATTGCCGAACGCCAGGTGAAGGGCACCGCGACCAGCGACACGACGAGCCCGGCGACCTCGTCGACGACGATTTGCGGCGCGTCGACGACCCGAAAAGCCCTCCCCGCCGCGCCGGCGACCGGAATCGCGATCGCCGCGAGCACCAACGCGGCGATGACCTGTCCCGGCGGACGCAAGCGCGAGAGCGCCCAGGCGAGCGGAAGCGCTGCCGCCGTACCCCACGTTCCGGGTGCCCAGGGGAGAAAGCCGACACCGAACCAGGAGGCGAGAAAGACGGCGGCGGTGCGACGCGATGGGGGCTCGCCACGTCGCTCGGTCGCCGCAGCCGCGATCCGCCGGGTCATCGTCGCCGCTGGCGAAGGTCAGCCCTCGCCATCC
Organism: Myxococcales bacterium; assembly: GCA_021787845.1. Classification (GTDB taxonomy): domain Bacteria; phylum Myxococcota; class Myxococcia; order Myxococcales; family JAJYLH01; genus JAJYLH01. The sequence goes on from JAJYLH010000002.1 coordinate 201,566, forward strand.
TGGTCGTCGTCCTCGCCCTCGTCGTCGCCGACCGCCAGCGCGCCGGGCGTGGCGAGAGACAGCTCGCGAGCACGGCGACGGTGGAACACGATCTCTTCCACCAGCCCCAACAGCACGTAGCCGGAGAAGTATGCGACGAGCACCAGGCTGGGGCGAACCCGAACGGCGATCACCGCGCCCACGAGCAGCACCCCGACCAGCACGGCGATCTCGCGCCGATGGAGGTGGACCTTCTTGAACGAGTGGTACCGGATGGTCGAAACCATCAGGTACGAGAGGACGAGCGCCAGAATCGCCACCGGCAACGCCGGCAGCGCCTGCGGCTGTGGTCCGTGGGTCGAGGCGACGACCACCGCGACGACCATCCCGGCCGCCAAAGGAATCGGCAGGCCCGTGAAGTAGCTGGACGGACCGGATTCCCCGCTCGCCATCACGTTGAACCGCGCGAGCCGCAGGGCGCCGCAGATCGCGAAGATCGCCGCGACGAGCACTCCCCAGATGCCCCAGGGGGCGAGAGCCCATTTGTAAAGCAGCAGCGCTGGCGCCACTCCGAAGGTGATCACGTCCGCCAGGCTGTCGAGCTGAACCCCGAAATCGCTCTGTGTCCGCGTCAGCCGGGCCACCCGCCCGTCGAAACCGTCGAAGAGCATCCCGAAGAGGATGGCCACCGCCGCCCGGAAGAAATCGCGCGCGCTGTCCTCGCCTTGCGCTCCGGTCGCTAGGACGATGGCGTAGATGCCGCAGAAGATCGAAGAGACCGTGAACAGGTTCGGCAGCACGAAGAGCCATTTTCGCTTCATCGCAAGCCGCTCCCCTTCTCGCCGCCCGCCGTTCGCAGCCCCGCGCCCCGGCACCCTTTCGCTGTCGCGGACCATCCTCGCCGAACCATTCCAACCAGGAACGCACCCTAGCAGAACGTTATGCCACGGCAAGCAGACCGGAGGACCCAGCCACTCCACGCAGGACCGAGCCGCGGGCCGTCGGCGCGCGCCAACCGACATCGCGCGGCCGGCGGACCGTCGACGCGCCGTCCGCGTGGCCTCGTCCCCGCGCTCGAGCGATGGCCTTCCAGCTCTTTCGCCGCTCGTCACCAGCAGCTTCCGGCTTTGGCGTCGACGCAGAAGCTACGCTGGAACGGAGGTCCGTAGGGCGCCGCGGTTCCGACGAACGGCACCGCGGAGCCCCACAGGCCCTGGTAGCTCCGGAAGAACGCCGCCTCGCCGTCGGCTCGAGGCCGGCCGCGCTCGCCGACGTTGACGAGCGGCGAGCCACCCTCCGAGAGCGGTTCCCCTGAGCGGATGACCCGCACCGGGCATCCGGCGAGGATCGGGGTGCCGTCCGCCCGGCGGGGGCAGTCGACCACCTTCTCCCAGAACGGCGCGTCCCGGCCAAACAGGTACGCCGCGTGGGTTCCCGAGGCGATGCAGAACCAGGGGTGGTCGCCCTCCTTGGGCACTTGGGCCCAGGGCACCCGACGGCCGGGCGAGTTGTCGTGGTGCGCGGCGAGCGCGAAGTCGATCGGCCGCCGGCGGGCGTCGAGCTCGACGGAAACGTGCTCCCAGTCGCTCTCGTGGTCGAAGACGAAGGCCGCCTTGTTGAACGCATAGTAGAACCAGTACTGGAGCTCGACACCGCCGTCGGACCTCGGGTAGGCATGGCCGTAGACCGTCCAGTCGCGCGGGTCCCGGCTTCCGCGACGCACGCTCGCGGGGAAGGCGCGAGCGGGAATGACCACCCCCAAGAAATCGCGGCCAGTGGGAGCGAGGGCGGTGCGCTCCCGAACCCAGCGGATGCTCGCCGGGTAGGCCGGATCGTCGGCGGAGAGCAGGGCACGCGGCGCGTAGCGACGAAGGAGCGCGTCCTCCTCGGCGTCGGCGAGGCCATCCCCATCCGTGTCGCCCGGCCGGACGACGGACGACCGATGGGTGGCCGCAGAAAACCCCAAGTCGGGCTGCAGACGCTCTCCGAGGCCGAGCGCCCAGAGGAGCGCGACGACCACCAGGACCAGGGCGAGCGTCGCTTCCGCGCGATGGGGCAGGACCTGGAGGTGAAGGCCATGGTCGCGGCGCGCGCGCGCCACGTGAGGCGCCGAATGGTGCAGCGGCCCAGCCGCCGGGCGGCGGCGGTGCTCGTGGGCATCGCGCGAACGTTCCGCCGAAGCGGTGTGCGTCGAAGGTTGAGGTCGAGACGGTTGCGGCATCGGCGGGGGCGAGCGGGGGCGGTCAGGCAACGGGCACGCGCGGCTCGTCGTGGTTCGAACGTGTCGGCTCGCTCGATTGTGCCCCGGCCCCCGGCTATGCGCGAGCGACGGCGGAGCTCCAGCGGGCGAGCAACTCGCGCCGACGGGAATCGTCCAGGCGAGGAATGAAGCGCTCGTCCCGCCTCCAGGCGGTGCGGACCTCCTCACGATCCTTCCAGACACCGACACCTAGCCCGGCGAGGAACGCGGCACCGAGGGCGGTCGTCTCGATCATCCTCGGCCGCTCGACCGGGCTGCCCAGCACGTCCGCCTGGAACTGCATCAGGAGGTTGTTCTGGCAAGCGCCACCGTCGGCCTTGAGCACCGGCACCTCGCGACCGGAGTCTTCCCGCATCGCTTCGAGGAGATCGACGATCTCGAAAGCGATGCCTTCCAGCACCGCTCGCGCCAGGTGCGCCTTGGTGATGCCGCGATCGATCCCGGTGACGAGCCCGCGAGCGTCCGGCCGCCAGTGGGGCGCGCCCAGGCCCGCCAGCGCGGGCACGAAGACGACGCCGCCCGAGTCCGCGACCTGCCCGGCGAGCGCCTCGATGTCCTTCGCCTGCCGGATGAGGCCGAGCCCGTCCCGCAGCCACTGCACCGCCGCGCCGGCGATGAAGGCGCTGCCCTCCAGGGCGTAGGCGACCTCGTCGCCCAGCTTCCAGGCAACGGTGCTCAGGAGCCCTTTCTCGGAGGCCACGGGCTCGGAACCGGTGTTCATGAGCAGGAACGCTCCCGTTCCATAGGTGCACTTCGACTCGCCGGGAGCGAAGCAGGCCTGCCCCACCATCGCCGCCTGCTGATCGCCCGCGATGCCGGCGATGGGAATTCCGTCGGGAAGCCACCGGAGGCCCCGGGTCGTGCCCACGACTCCGCTCGAAGCGACGATCGTCGGGAGCGACGCGGCCGGGACCGTCAAGAGATCGAGCATCTCCGAATCCCAGACGAGCCGGCGCAGGTCCATGAGGAGGGTGCGCGACGCGTTGGTGGCGTCGGTGACGTGAGCCTTGCCGCCCGTCAGCCGGTGGACGAGAAAGGTGTCGATGGTGCCGAAGACGGCATCGCCACGCGTCGCCTTTTCGCGGGCACCCGGGACATTCTCCAGGAGCCACCGCATCTTGGTGCCCGAAAAATACGGGTCGAGGACGAGGCCGGTGCGCTTTCGGACCTGCGGCTCGAGGCCTGCGTCCTTCATCTCGCGGCACAGGGCCGAGGTGCGGCGGTCCTGCCACACGATGGCGTGATGGAGAGCGACACCGGTCTCACGGTCGAAGAGCGCTGTCGTCTCCCGTTGATTGGTGATGCCGATGGCGGCGATTTCGGTTGGGCGGATTCCCGCGTCCGATATCGCCTTGCGCACGACCGCGCGGACGCTCTTCCAGATGTCCTCCAGGTCGTGCTCGACCCAACCCGGCCGCGGGAAGAGCTGGCGGTACTCCCGGTTGACCTTCGCCCGCACGCGCAGGCGCCGGTCGAGGACGAGAGCGGTGCTGCCCGTCGTGCCTTGATCGATGGCGAGAATGTGCGTGGCCATCTCTACCCTCCTCACCCCGCGAGGTTCGATGCTGGGCGCGCCTTCAACGGTCGAGCAAGCGGTTTTCGTGGTCCCCTGAAGCATGCTCGCGCAGGAAGGCGGCGACGCGCTCGGCGACGACACCTCGCTGCGGCCCGAGCCCGAGCTGGTGGCTCGCGCCTGGAACGAAATCGAGGGTGCAGCGTCCGCCCAGCCACCTGGCTGCCGCGATCGCCGACGCCGGATGGGCGGTCTTGTCGGCCAGCCCCTGGACGACGAGGGTCGGCGTCGTGATCGCGCGTGCGGCCCGTCGAGCCTGTCGGCGCATCGTTCGCAGCTCGTGCGCCCAACCCAGCGGAACGCGGTCGGCCCGCGGCCAATCGATTGGCGGTGGCGGTGCGTCCAAGGCCGCCCTGGCCAGCGGCGAGGTCGCCGTCGGCCCTCGATGCTCGGGCTCTCCCATGCCGCTTCCGCCCTTCGGGACGAGACGGCGGGTCCACACCGGCAGGCGGGGAAGACCGGCCAGCGCTTGGAAGACCCGAGAGCCGCCGCGAAGCCGTATCGCCGGCGCGAGCAGGACGAGCGCTCGCAGCTCGGGACGGTCGCTCGCGAGAGCCAACGCCGCCAGGGCACCCATCGAGAGGCCCACCAGCGCTACCGGCTGCCGGGAGAGGAGCAGATCGCCGCCGAAGCGAAGGAGGTCGGCGGCGCCGATGCGACGAAGGTCCTCGGGAGCGCCGCCGTGCCCCGGCCAGAGGGGCAGCTCCGCCCGCCAGCCATCCCGCGCGAGCGCGCACGCGAGCGGCCACAGCTCCGTCGGGCTTCCCGTCAAGCCGTGCAGAACGAGCGCGCGAGGGCCGTTGTCCGGCCCAATCATGAGCGCCCGGTCGGGCTCCATGGCACGGCCATGGTAGCCGCTGTCGAACGGCGTTGACACCCCGCGCCGCACGCCCGCAAGATGCCGGGCTGGCGCAGGACGGGGCAGATTCGCCCGTTTCGAATCGCCTTGGTCGAGAAGGAGGCCGCCATGGTCGAGCACCGGGAAATCCAGTTGCAGGTCCAGCTCGACGACGACGTCGCGCAGGGCGTCTACATCAACATGGCGATGGTGAACCACACCGAGACCGAGTTCACCCTGGACTTCGTCTTCATCCAGCCGCAGCAGCCCAAAGGGAAGGTCCGCTCCCGCATCATCACGAGCCCCAAGCACGCCAAGCGTCTGCTCGCGGCCCTGCAGGAGAACCTCGGCAAGTACGAGGCGCGCTTCGGCACCATCGACATGAGCGGCCCGGGACCCGGCGAGGTCAGCATCCACTGACCGCCGGTCTCGATTTGAGACGGATTGGTCCCAAATCGAGACTGGCCGCCTCCCCGACGGGCACCGTACCGCGGGGAACCTTCCGTTTTCGCCTTGGCATGAACTCTGCTTGAGCCTCCATCGGGCCGCCGCTTCCCATGGCCCGAAGGAGGTCTCCGTGCTCACCCCTCTCGCGTCCCGCCGCGCGTGCGCACCCAGCGACGTGGACTACTTCGCCTACTGCATCGTCGAGCATCCCGACCAGGCGCCGACCTGGATTCGTTGCGGTCGCGCCCGCCTGAATCGGGACGGCTCGGTCAACGTGCAGCTCGACGCGCTCCCGCTCAGCGGCGAGCTTCACCTGAGGGCGCCGACTCCGCTCCCGCTTCCCGTCCGCGACGCCGCCACCGCCCAGTCCGAGCGCCCGCCCAGGCTGAACGAGACCGCTCCCGTCCATCTTGACAGCTAGGGCCAAGAGGGCGCGGTGAACCCTCTCGCGTAGGGTGGCAGAATGCCTGCCGATAGACGGTACCGGTTCTAATGACCATGAGCGCTACCACTAGGATTCGCGTTCGAACGAACGCAAGCTGGCGACCGTGCACCGGCCCGACGCGTTGGACATCGGTGAAGAGCCGCTCGCACGGCGCCGCCCAGAATGCCTTCGCCACTTCATCGCCGACCCGTTCGACGCGGGTCGACCGACGCCGCTGCCCGGCGAGCCGCAGGTGGCTCGTCCCTGCGGACCGACGTTTCGCTCTTTCGCCCGGAGGCATCTCGCCTCCCGCTTTGCGCGCCCGCCACGCGGCGAGGCGCGCCCTGGAGAACGCCATGTCCCGTTCGTTGCCGCTCGTCGCCGCCCTCGCCGCCCTCAGCGTCGGCCTGCCCGCGCACGCCAAGCGCGCGGGGGTCGTCACCGGGGTGGTCAACCTGAACACCGCTACCGAGGCGCAGCTCGAAATGCTCCCCGGCATCGGTCCCGCCAAGGCGCACCGCATCGTCGAGCTGCGCCAGCAGCGCCGCCTCACCGCGACCGACCAGGTGATGCAAGTCAAGGGTATCGGCCCCAAGAGCTACCGGAAACTCAAGCCATTCCTCACCGTTGCCGGTCCGACGACCCTTCACCAGGAGGCGAAATCGACGACCGCTGGTGCCGTGCGCCATCCGACGAAGCCCGCGGGGCGCACCGCTGAGCACCGTCGCCAGGCGAAACCGGCGCCGCAGCCCGAGACCGCTTCTCCTTGACGATCAGACATCGCGCCGTCCGGTGAGCGCGCGGACCAGGGTGACCTGATCAGCGTACTCCAGGTCGCCGCCCATCGGCAGGCCCTGGGCGAGGCGACTGACCTTGAGCCCGAGCGGCTTGACCAGCCGCGAGACGTAGAGCGCCGTCGCCTCACCCTCGACGGTAGGGTTCGTGGCGAGAATCACCTCTTCGACCGCGCCCGAATCGAGCCGCGCGAGCAGCTCCTTCATCTTGAGCTGGTCGGGACCGATGCCGTCCAGCGGCGAGAGCGCGCCGTGGAGGACGTGGTAGCGCCCGTGGAACTCGCGGGTCCGTTCGAGCGCGAGCTGATCCGGAACCGACTCGACCACGCACAAGAGCCGCTCGTCGCGGCGCGCGTCCTGGCACACCTCGCACGGATCGCGCGCCGTCAGGGTGCAGCAACGCGAGCAGAGCTTGACCTCGCGCACGACCCGCTCGATCGCGTCGGCGAGATCCCGCGCGTACTCCGGCGGTGAGCGGAGGAGAAAGAACGTCAGGCGCTGCGCGGTGCGTTCGCCGACCCCCGGCAGCCTCGCGAGAAGCTGCGTCAGCCGCGCCATCGGGTCGAGGTCGGTTTCGCTCGACGCCTCGGTCGGTCGCTCCGGACTCGTCAAGTCCCGCCGCCCAGCAGAGAGCTCAAGCCACCAGTCATCGAGCCCATCTCCCGCTCGGCCATGGCGCGCGCTTCCCTCAACGCCTTGTTGGTCGCGGCGGTGATGAGGTCCTCCAGCATCTTCACGTCGCGGCTGTCGACGCACAACGGGTCGAGACGAACCGAGACCACCTCGAGCAGGCCGTTGACGGTGACGGTCACCATCCCGCCGCCCGCCTCGGCAGTGACGGACTTCTTCGCGAGCTCGCCTTGCGCCGCGGCAAACTTCTGCTGGATGCCCTGGAGCTGCGAAAACAACTGCTGCAAATCGAGCTCGCTCATGACGGTGAACCTCCGAGGTCGCGCACGTCCTCGACCTGCGCGCCAAGTACCCGCGCCGCGAGCTGAATCGCCGGATGCTCCCGACCAACCTTCAGGCGCTGGGCCCGCGCCTCCCGGTCAGCGCGGTCCTGCCGGTCGGCGAGGGAGGGCACGCGACGCATCTCGTCCTCGCTCAGCTCCTCGAGCTCCAGCCGAACCGGGCGGCCGAGAACGTCGGAGAGCAGTGCCGCTACCGCTTGGCGTTCCTCGGCGATTCCCTGGGCATGAAAGTCGTTCTTCGCGACCCCCAACACGACGCGATCCGCGGCGAGCACCAGCGGCCGCACGTGTTCCAAGAGCGACGCGAGGCCACGCCGGCGCGACCGTATCGCGTCGACCGCCGTGCTCCAGGCCGCGTGCGTTTCGGTGTCGGCCGCCGCCGATAGCGCGTCGAGCGACGCGCAAGCGGTATCGGCACCCGGCTGCGCTTCTACTCTCTCTTCCGGTGTCACGTCGGACGCCGGAGCGTGGGACGCCGCTTCGGCCACGGGCTCTCCCCTCGGCGTCCGAGCGCTCAGCGCGGTCGGATCTGCTGGCGAAACGCCCTGGTCCGACACGAGCGAGAGGCGCCGTTCCCATGGTTTCGGCTCGGTGCCCGCAGCTTCTCGCCGCCGGGGAGCCCCCGGGGACGGCGCGGGGGCCGCGGGGGCGCGGCCGCTCGGAGAGGTCGAAGCTGAAGGCGGAGACCAGCGCGTCGAGGCGGGCGCCTCCGCCGGAGCGCCCGACGGCGACGGGAGGCGCGCCGGGGGTGCGGCGCTCGCGGCATCGGCCCCGGGAGGCGCCGCGGAGTAGGTCGGCCGACTGGAGGGCGGTACCGCTTCCGAGAGGCGTGGCCGTGCCCCGCCGTGGCCACCGGGTCCGCCGCCGGTCGGCGGCTCCCCTCCCAGCCGGCGGGCGAGATCTTCCGCTTGGCCAATGAGCGACTGCACGCTGACCGAAGGGGCGAGGTAGACCGCCTTGAGCAGCGCGATTTCCAGCGCATGGCGCGGTTGGGCGGCGCGAGAGATCTCGAAGAGGGCGCCGTGGACCAGGTCGAACAGCCGCGCCAGCTCCGCCGGGTCGGCGCCGGCCACCTCGGCGCGCAGCGCCTTGACCTCGTGCTCGGGCAGGTCGAGCGGGGCGCCGGCGATGCTGGTCGCCAAGAGGTCGCGCAGGTGCGCCGCCAGGTCCTCGGCCAGCCGCTTCAGGTCGTGCCCGCCGTCGTAGGCCCGGCCAATGCCCCCCAGCACCGCTTTCGCATCCCGTCCGAGGAGCGCCGCCGAGAGCTGGGAGACGATGGCCCGATCGAGGGCGCCCAGGGCCTGCACCGCCATCGCCTCGGAGATCGACGCTCCGGGGCCGACGGCGGAGAAGAGCTGGTCCAGAATCGAGAGCGCGTCACGCATGCTGCCGGCCGCCTGGCGGGCAACCAGCGCCACCGCGCCCTCGTCGATGGCCATCCCCTCGGAGCGCGAGATCTCCCGCACCCGTTCAGAGATGAGCTTGAGCGGCACCAGCCGGAAATTGTGCCGCTGGCAGCGGGAGAGGATGGTGTCCGGCAGCGCCTGCGGGTCGGTGGTCGCGAAGATGAACTTCACGTGCCCAGGCGGCTCCTCCAGGGTCTTCAAGAAGGCGTTGAAGGCCGCCTTGGAGAGCATGTGCACCTCGTCGACGATGAAGATCTTGAACCGGTCGTGGGCGGGCAGGTACTTCGCGCTCTCCCGGAGCTCGCGGACGTTGTCGACGCCGGTGTTCGAGGCGGCGTCGATCTCCTGCACGTCGACGTCGGTGCCCGCCGCGATTTCCCGGCAGGGAGTGCACTCGCCGCAGGGGTGGGGGGTCGGCCCCTTCTCGCAGTTGAGCGCCTTGGCGACGATGCGCGCGGTGGTGGTCTTTCCGCACCCGCGCGGGCCGCAGAAGAGCAGCGCGTGCGCGACCCGGCCGGACTCGAGGGCGTTGGAGAGCGTCTTGATGACGTGCTCCTCGCCGGTCATGTCGGAGAACCCTTGCGGCCGATACTTGCGGGCGAGGACCAGGTACTCCATCGGCGCTCCAGCGTTCCTCGAGCGGCGGCGCCTTCGAAGAGGTCGTCCGTGCGCGCGGGTGGCGCGACCGTAACGGCCGGCGTCGACGAGCGTCAAGGTGCGCACTCGCGCCCGGGGAGAAAAGAAGAAGCGGACGCTCGAGGCCGAGAGCCTCGCGTCCGCTTCGTCGCCGTCCAGGGCGATCACCGGAGACCGGGCACACGGCTAAAGCCGCTACCGTTGCTCCCTTCCGGGCCTGGCGGGGTTCACGTCCCGCCGTCGCCCGATCCCCGGTGATCGCCCCGGGCTTTTCCCTTTCAACGTCGCGCCGGCCCTCAGGGTTCCCCTGAGCGAAGCTGGCGGAGAGGGTGGGATTCGAACCCACGGTACGGTTTGCCGTACACACGCTCTCCAGGCGTGCTCCTTCAACCGCTCGGACACCTCTCCTTCTTCCTGGACGCCAAGGCGATAGCGCTCACGCCCGGCAGCGTCCCTTCAGATGGCGGAGAGAGAGGGATTCGAACCCCCGATACCCTTCCGGGTATACCTGATTTCGAGTCAGGCGCCTTCGACCAACTCGGCCATCTCTCCTTCGACTCCTGCCAACGCTCCCCGCTCGACTTCCCTTCCGACAACCCAGCTAAACGCGCCGCTCGCGGAAGAACGCTGTCAGCCGCGCGGCACACTCGGCCTCCAGGACCCCTGCCGTCACCTTCGGCCGGTGGTTGAGCCGCCGCTCGCCCAGCACGTCGAGGACGCTTCCGGCGGCGCCCGCCTTCGGGTCCGCCGCGCCGAAGACCACCCGGTCGACCCGCGCGTTGACGAGGGCGCCCGCGCACATCGCGCACGGCTCCAGGGTCGCGTAGAGCGTCACCCCGGTCAGGCGCCAGCGGCCGAGCACCCGCGCCGCCGCGGATATCGCCTCGAGCTCCGCGTGCGCCAGCGGGTCGCGCCGGGCCTCGCGCGCGTTGCGGCCGGCGCCGACGACGCGCCCCTCGAACACCGCCACCGCGCCCACCGGCACCTCGCCCTCGGCGGCTGCGGCGCCGGCAAGCAGCAGCGCTTCCGCCATCCAACGCTGGTCGGGGGAATCGGCACCGCCGTTCGCTCGGCTCGAGTCTGGCATCGACGTTCTCGCCCCAGGAGGATTTGGCGCGCCTGGCAGGATTCGAACCTGCGGCCCTCGGATTCGTAGTCCGATACTCTATCCAGCTGAGCTACAGGCGCGCGAGCTTGTTGTCAACGAACGTGGCCGGCGGTCCAGCACACGGCGCGGCGCCCTCTGGCAGGCGACCGCTTCTCTTCGCTGGCGGAGAGAGAGGGATTCGAACCCTCGACACCCTTTCGAGTGTACTGGTTTAGCAAACCAGCGCCTTCAGCCTCTCGGCCATCTCTCCAAAGATCGCATCGCGCCCAGGCGACCCGAACGATCCCCGCCGGTCGCGCTCGAGCGGCCGGACGGGCGAAAGAACCGAGCCTTGTACCGGCTACGCCCCTCGGTTGTCAAGGCGAAGGACAGGGACAGGCCGGCTCAAGACCGGTGGGCGCCACGAGCGGTGCCTGGCGACCAGCCGGGGCGGCTCCGGCCCGCCCGCTCCGCAGGGGAACCGAGGGGTGGCCGGCTGGAGCGTGCCGGCCCCGCGGCGCGGGCTTCCAGCCGCGGCGGCGACGGCCGCCGGGCAGCCGCTCGCGGTGGCTCGGCGGAAGGGTGAACGTGAGCGCTTCTACCCACCGGAGAGGGCCGGACCGCCGACGGTCACCTCGGGGCTGCGGCCGGTGCCGCCCGGTCCTTCGGCATCGAGCGCGGTCGCCTCGCAACGCCAGGTGTCGCCCGCCTTGACGAGCCGTCCGGGCACCGCCTCCGAGCTCTGTGCAAAAGGCTGGCGCCGTCCGTTTCGAAACCAGGCGAACTCGTAGCTGACCCGGTCGCCGTCCGGGTCGACCGCGCGACGCGCGAGCTCACATCGAAGCTCGGTCCCCGCGGTGGCCGTCGCCGGAACCAGCCTGAGCCGCGGCGCGTTCGGCGGCGTGTTGGCGACGGCGACGGCCGCGCTCGTGGCTGACGACGACTCGTGCCCGTCGCTCGCGGTCGCCTCGCAGCGCCAGGTCTGGCCTTTCTTCACCAGCGCGCCGGGCACCCGCGCCGGGTCGGCCAGCGAGCCGAGCTGCACCCCTGCCGGGGGGAACCAGCGGTAGGTGTACCGGACCCGGTCGCCGTCCGGGTCGACCGCCTCGGTGGCGATGGCGCAGGTGAGGTCTTCGCCGCCCTCGGGTACCCCGGGGACGACCGCCACGGACGGGGGACCTGGCGCGGCGTCTTCGATGACCGCGGCGGCCGTGGCGACCGGGCTTGTCGCCTGGCCGTCGGAGGCGACGACGTCGCAGCGCCAGTGTTGCCCGTGCGCGAGCATCGCGCCATCGAGCCGGGGGCCAGCGCCCGCCGGGAAGACGACGCCGTCACGGGTCCAGCGATACGACAGGGTCAGCGGATCGTGATCGGCGTCGGTCGCCGGATGGACGGTGGCGCATTCGAGGCCGGTGACCACGGTCGGGTGCGCCGGCTCCATCGCCAGGACCGGCGCGGCCGGCGCGACGTTCTGGACGACAGCGCTCGCCCAGGCCGGTGGCCCTTCTGCCTCCCCATCGAAGGCGACGACCCGGACCCGCCACCGGTCGCCGTGGCGAACCTCGCCCGGCTTCAAGCGCGCGCGGTCGCCGACGTCGGTGGCGAGAAGGCCGTTGCGATACCACCGGAAGCGGTACGCCAGCGCGTCGTGATCGGGGTCCGCCGCCGGGGTCTGGATGACCGCCTGAAGCCCCGTCTCGATGGTCGCACGCGCGGGATCGATCCGGACGACCGGTGCGCCCGGCGGCGTGTCGCGCGGGCGGATCTCCACCTCCCCGGAGGGACCGGCAGCGCCGTCGGAATCCACCGGCGTTACCGTGACGAGCCAGCGCTGCCCCTTGGCGAAAGCGCCGGCGGGGAGCGTCTGCGGCTCCCAACTTCCCGGCGGAACCGTCCCGGTGGCGCCGCCATCGTTCGCCGCGATCGCCGGCGGACGAGGCGACACCTCGGCCGGCTTGCCGTCGACGGTCCACTTCCACCGGTAGGTGATGCCGTCTCCGTCAGGGTCTGCGGAGGGTTGCGCGATGGAGACGGTCGCGCTCTGGCCGACGGTCGGCGACGAGCGGTCGACGGCGAGAATCGGCCGAGTGGGAGCGCTGTTGCCGACCGTCACCTCGGCGCGGGCCGAAGGACCCTGCTCTTTGCCGTCGGTCGGGGTCATCTCGACCGTCCAGGTCTCGCCCTTCTTGGTCGCGCTCGCCGGCACCCCAAGCTGACCAGGAGCGCCGTAGGGCTGCCCGTTCTCGAACCACTGCACCTGGTAGCTCACCGGGTCGCCGTCCGGATCGCGCGCGGGGTTGGCCACACCGGCGACCAGCGCGTCGGTCGTCTTCGGATGTGCGGGCGAAATCGAGATGGTCGGCGCCGAGGGTGGCGCGTCGACCAGCTTCACTTCCGCCTCGACCTGCGGGCCGGCGAGCTCGCCGTCGGTCGCCCAGACCTCGGCGACAACGGTCTGGCCCTTGCGTGCGCCTCGGCGCGGGAACCAGGCGCGGTCCGGCGGCAGCGACTGCGGCGCACCGTCGACGAGAAACGCATAGCGGTAGCGGATCCGGTCGCCGTCCGCGTCGGTCGACGGTTTCGTCACCGTCACGTGGATGTCGTCATCGATCGTCGGCTGGAGCGGCGCGAGGGCGATCGCCGGCGCGGTGGGCGGGCTGTCGCGGACGGCGACCTGCGCCTCGGCCGCCGGGCCATCCAGGGCGCCGTCGGTGGGCGTCACCCGGACGCGCCACACCTCGCCCTTGCGCAGCTCGGAGCTCGGAATGGTGGGAGTCGTCGCCGCCGGCACGTCGTCGCGGTACCACTGATAGCGATAGAAGACCGGATCGCCGTCGTCGTCGGCCGACGCGGCGGCGAAGGAGACGGAAAGGGTGTCGGTGACCAGCGGCGCTTTCGGGAGGAGGACGACCTGCGGCGCGGTCGGCGCGGTGTCGGCGACGACCAGGACGTTCGAGCGAACGATCTGCGCACCCGGCCCCTCCCGGTAGACCGCGTAGTCCTGGGGCGCCTGGACCTCGGCCTGCCAGCGCTGCCCCTTCTTCACGCGCGCGCCCGGCACCTCATGAAGGCCGTCGAGGTCGGGCTGGCGCTTTTCGTCGAGCGTCCAGCGCACGAGCGTCTTCGGCTCCGGCGTGCCGTCGAGGTCGAAGAAGTCGTACGTCAGCCGAACGTCCTCGCCGGCGCGCACGCCCCTCGGGCCGAGGACCGCGTTCTTGTAGCGCGGCGGGTTCGGTCCATAGCGGCCCTGCCGCTGAGCGTCGTGGCTGGGCGCCGGCCAGGACAGGTGGCTCATCGCGAGCGAGCCGGTCCGTTCCAGTCGATAGCCGTAGACGGTGCCGTCGGGCGCGCCCACCACCATCTCGACGTTCTCGTCGGGGACGAGGTCGCCCAGCACCGGCGCCGCGAGCAGGTCGGTGGAGACGCGCAAGGGGAAGCCGTCCAGCGGCTGCCCGTGCCGGTCGAAGGCGTAGACGTCGCCGTCGCGGGAGGCGGCGTAGACCTCGTCGAACCCGTCGCGATCGCCGTCGCCGACCACCACCGGGGCGGTGATGCGAGGCCCGGCCGCGACGGGGAACCCGGGAAGCGCCCGCCCTTCGGCATTCCAAGCATAGATCTTGCCGTCGCCGGAGCCGACCACGACGTCCAGTCCGCCCTGGCGATCGAGATCCGTGAGCGCTGGTCCTCCATAGATGCGGTAGCCAGTAGCGGCAGGGAAGCCGGGGACCGAGAGCCCCTGGCCGACCCGGCTGCCGTCGGCGTTGACCGCGTAGACGCTGAAATCCTCGCTGGAGAACACGATCTCTTCTTCGCCGTCGTTGTCGATGTCGCCGAAGGCCGGCGCGCCGGCAATCGAGAAGCGGGTCGGCACGGGAAAGCCGGCGGCGATCTGCCCGGTCGCGAGGACGGCGTAGAGCTTGCCGGAGTCGGTCCCCACCGCGAGCGCCGGCCGGCCGCCGCGGACCAGGCTCCCGAAGGAGACGGGGCTCGTCAGCGCGCCGCTAAGCTGCACCGGAAACCCCGGGAGGGAGCGCTCCCGGCTATCGACGGCGAGGAGCTTGCCTTGCCGCGAGCCGACCACCAGGTCGAGGCGGCCGTCGTCGTCCACGTCCACCAGGGTCGGACCGTCGCCAGGACCGCCGGGCACGAAGAGCGGCTTCTTCCACAGAGGTGTTCCGTCGGGATGGACGACGACCACCGCCCCATCGCCGGTGTCGCCGAAGGTGAAGGAGACCGCGATTTCCGCCCGGCCGTCGCCGTCGAGGTCGCCCACGGCCATCGGGCCCGCGACCTGGGCGCTGGCGCGACCGGTCATCGCCGAGAGGTCGAAGGGGCCGGCCGAGAGCGACCCGTCCGAGTTGAAGATGGTCACCTTGCCGTCGGCCTCGACCACGAGCTCGCGGTGGCCGTCGCCGTTCAGGTCGGCGATGGCGCACGGCTGGCGGATGACGCCGTCGACGTGAACCGGAAAGCCCGGGAGGCTCAGCGGCATCGCCGACGCGACGGCCGAGACGAAGACGAGCAACGCGCCCGCGCGCGCGATCATGCGTCCTCCGCGAGGCCGCCTGCGGACCGCGTCGAACGAGCCTCGCCGCACGCGCCTTGCGTCGGCAGCTCGGCGGCGGTCTTGAGGGGCGCGACCAGAGTGGAGCTCGGGAGGCGACGCGCGACGGGCAGGCCGGAAGGACCCAGATGTGAGCGGGCCGATCGTACCTGGGCCAGTTCGTTGAGCGACGCCGCGGGCATGGTCTCTTGGGCCGTGCACGAGAGGCCGAGTCTACCGGCTTTCTCGCCCTCCGAGGGAACGCCGCGCGACGAGCGACGATCGACCGCGCCGGGCACTTCGCCGGCGAGGCCAAACGCGACGGGGCGGGTCAGGGAAGCGAGACCGCAAACGCCAGGCGGCAGCGGCACAGTCCTCCATCCGGCGCAGGTCGATCGCCAGCGGGGCAATCCCTCCGATGGCCACCCCTGCGCGCCAATCGGCGCGCCGCGTGACCGCGCCGGGACCGTCGTGGCCAGCGGGAGCGCTTCTAATCTCCGGCCTCAGCCGGGCGCGAAGAGGAACGGGAAGCTGACGGGCGCGTCCTGGTCGGGATGGACCGGGAAGAACCAGGTACGAACCAGGTTCTTGATGCAGGCGGCGACGTCGTCGTTGCCCATCGTGTTCTCGTCGATGGAGACCCCGGTGACCCGGCCCTGGGTGGTGATGGTGAAGCTGACCACGATTTTGCCCTTCAGGGTCGGGTCGAGCTTGAGCTGCTGGTCGTAGCAACCCTCCAGCGCCTTCTTCCGGTACTGGATGTAGCGGGCGAGCGACTCCTTGTCGACGCTGGTCGACTCGACGTCGATGCCGCCGGAGTCGATGCTGATGTTGGGGACCACCATTCGCCGCCGCTCGGCGAGGGAGGCGTGGTGACCGCCGCCGGCGGCGCTGCCCAAGTCGCCGATTCCGACGGGGCCGCTGCCGCCCGCGAGGCCCTTGCGCTCCCCCAGGTCCGCGCCCGTCGCGATCTTCACGCCGCCCGCGCCGGCCAGCGCCTGACCGATGTCGTTGCTGAACCCGTTCGACTGCTGGAAGAGGTTCTGGAGCGCTCCCGAGCCTCCATTCGAGCCGAGCACGTTGAGCAGGCCCTTCTTCTGCACCTCCGCCGCGAGCTTCGCCTTCCTCGCCGCCTCTTCGGCCGCCTTCTGCTCCGGGGTCTCCGCGGCCTTGGCTTCCGCCTGCTTCTTCCGGTCCTCGGCCCGTTTCTTCGCCTCCTCCTCCGCCTTCTTCTTCGCTTCCTCGGCGGCCTTCTTGGCGGCGGCGTCGTCCTGTTTCTTGGGCTTCTGCGGCATGATGATCTCCGCGAAGCGATCCAAGTCGGCCTGCGTCGGCCGGTCGACGCCCGGGTCGGGGCGCCGCTGGACGGCAGCGATGCCGCCCGCCTCCAACACCACGACCGCCACCAGCGCGAAGGTGAAGATGAAATCCAGCCCGCTGAAGAGCCCCGTCTTGGCGGACGCGGGCAAGGTCCGCTTGGGCGGCGGGGGCGGCTTGTAGGTGACGTGGAAGAAGAAGGTCGCGTCGCCCAGCGCCACCCAGCCGCGGGTCGTGTCGGGCAGGTCGAGGGCGAAGCCGTACGTCGTCCGGTGGCCCTTGGCCGCGAGGTGCCCCAAGCTCTCGCGCTTCTTGCCGTCCAGCGCCACCTCGCCGTTCATCCCGTCGGTGACGTGGAGGGTCGGATGCTTCTGCTTGAAGCCGATGAGGACGTGCTCGCGGGGGAGGTTCGA
Source organism: Myxococcales bacterium (assembly GCA_021787845.1). Taxonomy (GTDB): domain Bacteria; phylum Myxococcota; class Myxococcia; order Myxococcales; family JAJYLH01; genus JAJYLH01. Next base: position 218,254 of record JAJYLH010000002.1, read on the forward strand.
CCCGATGAGGGCGATGGTGTTCTTGCCCGAGCTGCCGACGGTGACCTGGCCCTTCTCCGGAACGTAGCGGTCGTCGACGAGCTTGCCGCCGCGCCAGACGCCGATGTGAAGGAAGTTCTTCATCCGAGCCCTCGCCTTTGGACCGCTCCCTCAAGGACCGGCTCTGGCCGCCGAACAGCCGAGACCTCGCGCCTTCGACGAGGCCCGACCTTATACCACGCCGAAAGAGACCGGTGGCGACCGCCGCCGGTTCCCTTCCTGGGCGGCTCACGAGCGCATCCCCGGGCGACTCTCGTCAGAAGGGGTCCTGCTTGAGCGCCTGGGTGATCTTCGGCAGGAAGGTCTCCTTGCGCGTCAGGCTCTTGTAGTTCAAGGGCGAGCGGGGAAGGATGTAGAAGGCTTCCGGCTTCTGGATGTGGCCTTCCACCTTGATTTCGGAGAGGCGGATGACGTGCCGCCGGGCGGTCGATTGCGCCGACGCCGTCAGGCCCGTCGCCATCGCCAGGAAGAACGCCACCATCCGCCGCATCCGCATCTTCTCTCCTCGCGAGGCCATGGCCGCCGCCGGCATCGGCGCGTGCTGACCCGAAGCGCTCCTATCCTCCGGGTCCCCCGAGCTTCTCCAGGGCAGGGGCGGGAGGCGTCGAGGCGGGCGCTTCGGTCGGCGCCGGCGTCGGCGCCTTCGCCGGCGGGGTCAGGTCGATGTCCGACAGGCCGCCCACCTTGTTCGCCTCGATGTACGCCGCTTCCTTCTTCGCCTCGGCCGCCGCCTTCTCCGCCGCGAGCTTCTTTTCCTCGGCCCGCTTCTTCTTCTCCTCGGCTTCCCGGAACTTCATCTCGCCGAGGCGCTTGAGCCGGGCGTTCTCGTCCACGACCTTCTTCTGCGCTTCCGCATAGTAGCGGCCCAGCCGGGAGTCGTCGCCGCCCGCGGCCCGGTACTTGTCGAAGAAGGCGAGGCTCTTCTCCAGGCGGTCGAGCTTGGGCAGGACCTTGCCGTCCTTCCCCTTGACGTCGCTGTCGAGGTAGAGGATCGCGAGGTTGAAGTAGGGGTCGCTCATCGAGCTGTCGAGCGCGAGCGCTTTTTCGTACTCCGCTTTCGCCTCGTCGAACCGGCGGGCGCAGCGGTAGGCGTTGCCCAGGTTCAGGTGGGCCTGGGCGTAGTCGGGAGCGTACCGGACGGCGAGGGAGAGCTCGCGGGTCGCGTCCTCGCAGTCGTTGACCTCGTTGAGCATCACCCCGTAGTTGTTGTGCGCTTCGGGGAAGTCCTCCCGCAGGGCGGCGGCCCTCTTGAAGCTCTCGAGGGCGAGGGGCTTCTCCTCGAGGCCGAGCTGGCAGAACGCGAGGAGGTTCCACACCGCCGGGTCGTTCGGGCTGATCGTCTTCGCGTTGTCCAGCACCTGCGCGGCCAGCTCGTACTTCTTCTCGCCGTACCAGACGGTGGCGAGGTTGACCATCGCGTCGGTGTTGCGCTCGTCGACCTTGAGCACCTGCTTCGACTCGGCCTCGGCGGCGTCCAGGCGTCCCTCGGCGATCATCACCCGCACGAGCTGGTTGCGGAACGGGATGTCCCGCGGATGGGCGAGGATGCGCTGGCGCAGCTCCGCCTCCGCCCGCTGCTCCTCGTGGTTGCGCAGGAACAGCCGGGTGAGGTTCGCGCTCGCGTCGTCGTAGTCGGGCTTCAGGCTGAGCGCGGTCTCGTACTCGTCGACCGCCTTCTGGTCCTCGCCCTGGCGCTCGTAGAGGACGCCGAGGTTGTAGTGGCCGGCCCACGACTGCGGCATCTGTTTCGCCGCCCGCTGGTAGATGCCCATCGCCACCTGGTCCTTGCCCGCCTGCAGCGCCCGAAAGCCGTTCTGGAACATCAGGGTCAGCCGCGACTGGTCCGCCTTCGCCGCTTCGGCCGCCTTCTTGCGTTCCTCCGCCTTGGCCTCGAGCTCTTGCTCCTCGCGCTGCCGGAGCTTCCCGGCCGCCTTTTCCTGCTCGGCGGGCGAGAGCGTCTTCGCGGCCGGCGGCTTCGGCGCGGGCGCCGCCTTTTTCGGGAGGGCTCGAGCGGTGCCGGGCGGCGGCGTCTTCTTGACCTGCGTCGCGGGGGTCGCGCAGCCGAGGAAGGCGAGAGCGCCGGCGCCGATGGCGAGGGCGAGGCGGCGGGTCATGGCCCGCCTCCCGGGAGCGGCGCGCTGATCGGCGTTCTGGAGGGCGGCACCGCTTTCGGTGGGGGTGCCGGGGCGGGCGCGATGGCGGTCGTGGTGCCCGGCGCGGGAGTGCCGCCGGCCGGCGCCGGAGCGAGGATGGCGGCCGGGCTCCCGATGCCCGCCGGACCGGGCGCGGCGCCGACGACCACCCGGAAGGGCGTGGTGTAGGTGCCCTGCTGGGTCGTGACCTGGACGGGACCGCTCTTGGCCCCCGCGGGGACCTGAACGGTCAGCGTGGTGGCCGTGGCCGTCAGGACGTGCAGCTCCAGCTCGCCGAGCTTTAGCGCGATGGCCGCCGGGTCGGTGCCGAAATTCTGACCCGAGACGGTGAGCGTCTGGCCGACCTGCGCCTCGCGGGGAACGACGTTCTGGATGGTCGGCGCCTGGGTGGCGAGGTCGGCCTTGTACTCGACCGGCTTGACCCCGGAGGCGTCGGCGGCGAGCGGCAGCGCGCTCAGGTCGTCGAAGATGAGCTTGGCGCGCGGGTCCTTGAGCGCGATGCAGTCGGAGGGCGAGACCTCGCAGACCTTTTCGCTCGTCAGCTTGGTCCACTGGTCGGAGATGCGGACCTGCTTCGCCTTGGTCTGCGCGGTGACGTAGGCGTTGGTCGCCTTGTCCAGAATCGGCGCCACCAGGTTCCCGACCTGGGCGAGGTACATGCCGCAGGCCTCGTCGCCGCCCAGCGCCTTGACTTCCGGTGGGCACGGCGCGCTCGTCAGCTTGTTCGCGAACTCCTCGTACAGGTTACCGATGCGGAAGAGGGCGGCCATCATCCACTCGGGCCACTGGTACCTGACGATCACGGTCTCGTAGTCCTTCTTCACCTCGTCGAGCTTCTGGGCGAGGGCGGTGAGCTGGGTCTTCATCTCCCGGGTCAGGCGCTTGCCGCGCCCGCGAGGGTCGAAGCGCATCCGCTTGAAGGCCTGGTACTCCTCTTCGACCAGCTCGAACTTGGCCTTGGAGGCCGCGCTCGCCGCCAAGAAGTTCTGCGGGGTCATCCGCTTCTGGTCGAAGGCCCGGACCGAAGAGGCGTACGCCTGGAGCGCCTGCCGCGGCTTCTCCAGGTCTTCGTAGGCGTCACCGATGCGCTGGTAGGCCTCGACGATTTTCTCCGCCTGCTTGGGCTTGCGGTCGTAACGACGGATGAAGGCCTGGAGCCGGTCGATCATCCCCTGCTCGTCGTGCATCCGCTGGTACATGAGAACGCCGCGGTACTCCATGTCGGGGGCGTCCGGTTGGTCCGGGAACCACTTGGCGTAGTCGCGATAGGCGTCCGCCGCTTCCTGGTAGCGCTGCATCGCCTCCAGATCCTTGGCGGCGTTGAACTGGGCGCTGACCCGGTCCTGATGGAACGCGGGCTTCGTGTAGCTGCGCACGAGCAGTTCGTAGTCCTTGATCGCCTTGTCGAAGTCGAACGCCTTCTCCGCGTTCTCCGCCACCGAGAAGAGCGATTTCTCGGCGAGGTCGCTCTTCGGATAGTTGGTGTAGAGCCGCTCGTAGGTGTTCATCGCGCTGTCGAACTTGCGCTCGGCGTTGTAGCAGGCGGCGGCGTTGTAGAGCGCCTTGTCCGCGTCGACCCACGGCTGCTTCGCCTCGCCGCTCTTGAGCTCCCGCTCCGTGTCGTCGACGATGCTCAGGTAGAGCTTGGCGGCCTCGTCCCACTCTTGCTTCTGCATCGCCTGGTTCGCCCGCTCGAACCGGGCGCCGTACTTCAGGAGGCGGACCTTCTCGAACTTCGCGGGGTCCGCCTGGACGAGCTTGGACTCCTTGAGCATCCGGCTTGCGGTCTCTTCCACCTTCGGCCAGTTCTTGACGAGCAGGTAGCTCGTGAGGATGTCGTCGTAGGCGTTGCCGGCCTGGACCGAATTCGGGTAGCGCTTGATCACGTCCTCGTCCCGCTGCCGGGAGACGTCGAAGTGGAAGTAGGTGAAGTAGGTCAGCGCGGCCGCGTAGGACAAGAGGGGCGCGTCATTCGCCGTCGGAATCCGTTGCAGGTAGGTGTCCGCCGCCTGGATCAGCGCGAGGCGAATCGGTGGAATCGCCACCGGCTTGAAGCCCTTTACGTCCTTGCAGCTCTCGGCGGTACAGGGCTCGCGGGGCTGGAGCACCTGGTTCTGCTCCTCCTGCTCGATCTCCTTCTGGTACGACAGCACCACGTAGTAGGCCGCGTCCGCCAAGTACTTGTCGTCCTCGTTCGAGTCGCGCACCCGGGCGTACTCCTTGGCGGCGGCAAGGAACTGGAGCGAATGGAACAGCGTATCCGCGTGATAGAACTCGATTTCATAGAGATTCTTGGTATGGGAGAAAGCGGTCAGGAAGTCGCCATAGCCCTTGGCGGCTTTCTGGTACTCCTGGAACGCCAGCGCGGCGAGCTGCACTTTCTTCTCCGGCGGCGTCTTCGGATCCGCGGCCTCTTTCTCGTACTCGATCGCCTGCTCGTGATGGTACTGGGCGGTCGCGAGCAGGCTGTTGCGCACGAGCTCGGTCGCCGCCTGAATCACGTCGTGGTCGGCCTGGTTCGCCTTGGCCCAGGCGCTCTTCGGACCATAGCGGTCGACCAGCGCCTGCCGCTCCGCGAACGCCTGATCCTTGTCGCCGGCGCGCGCGTAGCACTCGACGATGCGCTCGTCCACCTTGGGCGCGCCCGGCGCGTTCGGGTCTCGCTCGAGCACGATGCGGTAGGCGTCGACCGCCGCCAGGTACTTGGTCGAGTCGAACAGCACGTCGCCCAGCCGCTTGAACAGCTCTCCCTCGTAGGGCCGGTCTCCGATGCGCTGGAAGTAGGCGACGAGCTTCTGCACTCCGAGGAAACGGACGGTCCCATCGGGGTTCTTCACCGTCCCGCCCCAGGTGTCGTCGGCAAAGGAGATGGCCGTGTACTGCATCGCCTCCTTCCACAGCTCGCCGCCCCCGGCCTCCGCGTTCTTCTTGCGCTCCGAGTAGTAGTCGAGGAGCTTCACGAACGCGTCGACGCCATGGTCGAAGTCGTTCAATCGGTAGTAGGACCAGCCGAGCTTGTAGAGCGCCTTGTCGTAGAGCGGCGACTTCGGAAAAGCGAGCACGTGCTGGTAGGCGCCGGCCGCTTTCGCCATCCGCACCCGCGGGTCCCCGGGGCTCGTGTCGTTGAAGTAGTACTCGCCGATGCGCATCCACGCCTCGGGCACGTGCCGCGAATCCGGGTACTTCGCAATCAGCGTCCGGAAGGTGTCCCGTGCTTCCTTCCCCTCGCCCTGCTCGTTCAAACACCACCCGAGCAGATAGTAGATGGTGTCGATCAACCGGTACCGCGGGAAGCGGGTGATGATCTGCTGGTAGAGGGCGATGGACTTGTCGAAGTTTTCCGCGCCGGTGGGCGGGGTACCGGCCGTGCCGAGCTTGGCCGCTTCTTCATAGGCCGCCAGCACCTGGTCCGCGTCGTCGACGCTCTTTTCATAGTATAGCTCGGCGAGGCGGGTCATCGCGTCGGCCGTGTAGCGCAGCGAGTCGGGATAGCGTTCCAGGAACCGCTCGAACAGGCCGATGGCGTCCAATCGATCGGTGCGCTCGTCGCTCTCCAGCTCGCGGATGCCCCGGTCGTACTCGCCGGAAATCCGACCCTTCTGCTCCTGGAACTGGCGCTCGATCACGTCCTGGGCGTCTTCCCGGTATTCCTTGACCTCGCTCTGGAAGGCCGCGAAGGCTCGGGAGAATTCCGCGAGGTCGGCCGCGCGCGCCTCGGTCGCGTCTTTCTTCTGCGGAGCGGTGACCGCGCTGATCGCGGTCGAGGGCAGCGCCGGCGCCACGACCTTGGGAGCGGTCGCCGCCGGCGCGGGTGCGCTCTCGGGGGGCGTCACCAGGGTCTTCGGCGGCGAAGGCTCGGGGCTGAACAGCTGCGCTCTCGCTCCCCACGAGAGGCCCAGGACGGCGACGAGCGCCAGACCCGCCCGGCCGCTAGTCCGCATCGTGCAGGACCTCGTTGAAGCGCTCTTCCAGCCGGTGAATCGCCTTGCTCTTCTCCTTTCCGAGCACCACGATCCGGTCGGTCTTGTCCTGCTTCTTCGCCCAGGCGACGTCGATGATGCCGACGTCGGCCTTCAGGACGATGTCGTGGAACTGGGCGCCGACCCGGTGGAAGGCGTTGTACGCGATGGCGCCCAGGAGGTGATGGCTCTTCAGGTCGACGCCGTCCACCTGGCGCTGGTAGCCGTCGAGGACGGCCTCCTGCTGGGCGACCTCCTTGCGATAGGCGTCGGCCCGGTCGTCGGCCTTGGTCCGCATCTGGCCGCGCAGGCTCGCGAGCTCGGTCTGGAGAGACTCGATTTCCCCACGGGCTTGCTGCACCCGGGCGAGGAGCGGCCGGCTATCCCCGGGGACGTAGGGCATCGCCTTCTCGATGAGCTCCTGCATCGCGTCGAGCTGCTGGCGGTACTTCTCGCGCAGTTGCTCCTCGAGCTGCCCACCGCTCGCCTGGCTCGCGGCGGTTTCCCGCTCGGTCGCAATCTGGTCGACGACCGTCTGCCGCTGCGCGTCGAGCTGATCGATCAGCCGGGCGAACTCGGAGAACTCCGTCCGCCGTTCCTGGTCCAGCTCGGGGTTCGGCTTGCGCTCGGCGCGGGTCGAATTCCAGTAGTACTGGAGCCCCACCAGGTTCGCCCGCAGCTCCGCCATCTTGTCCCGCAGCCGGAACGCGAGCCGGTCGAGGGCGTCGATGCGCTCCAGGAACCGCTCCTTGCGATCTTCGTACTCGGCCTGCGTCTTGGGGAGGAGCTTGAACTTCTGGTCCAGCCTCTCCCGGGCGGACTCCAGGTCGGCGAGGCTCTTCTCGAGGCCGGCGGGCAGGCTCGACCCGAGCAGCTTCATCTCCAGCCGGACGAGCTCGCTCTCGAGGGACTCCAGCTCGTTCGATTGCTCGATGGCGAGGCTGTTGCCCTCGCGCAGCTCCGGGAAGCGGTCGAGCCGGGCGCTCTGGAGGGCGTCGAGGATGCGCCGGGCCAGCTTCCGGCTCGCCTCGATGCCGCTCTGGTCCTGCGAGAGCTCGCTCGCGATGACGTGCGCGTCCTTGACCTGCTGGTCGAACTGGACGAACGGCCGCGCCGGCTCGGGCAGGAGCCCCAGCACGTCCACCTTGGGACCGGCGTGCTCCAAGAGCTGGTCGAAGTAGGACACCGGGTCCGGCCGGGACAAGAGCGCCCGAATCTGCTGGTAGACCGGCGAGTAGGTCGACACGACGTCGTTGAACGTCGCCGAGGCCTTGCCGTATTGCTTGAGCTCGAGCTGGAGGTTTCCCTGGAGCACCTGCGCGTTGGGCGCCACCTGGCTGTCCCGGCCGATGATCAAGAGGATGTCCGCGGTCTGGAGAGCGAGCTCGTAATTGCCCATCTTCACGAAGGTCGCCGCGGTCTCGAAGAGGGCCTCGTTGTACTCGGCCGAGTTCCGGGACACCTCGTTGTAGTGATCGGCCGCCTGGGAGAGCTTCCCCTCTTCGAAGAGAATCCGCGCCAGGGCGAGGTTCGCGAGGTTCTTCGCCTTCGCCAGCTCCTTGCCGCCGGAGGCAGCGGGCAACGCCAGAATCTGCTCTTCGAACCCGGCCGCCTGCCCCAGAGCCCGCGCCTTGTCCTTCGTGAGCTCAGCCTGAAGCGCCGGTTCTTGCTCCGGCGGATCCTTCTTCTGCAAGGCGGCGACCTGCGCCTCGTCGGTCTGCGCCTCGAGCACCTCGAGCGCGCCCCGGAAGTACAGCGCCGGCGCGAGGTAGCGCCCCCGCGTCACTTGCGCGAACTCCTGGTCCGCCCGGCCGATGCGCACGTCCTGGGGGAGATCCTGGCGCTTGGCGATCCACTTCGCGTAGAGGTAGGTGACCTCGGGACGGGTCCTGCCCGCGGCTTGCGCTACCGCGAAGTACTTGTCCACCCCCTCGGCATCGCCGGTCTTGTCCGCCAGGTCGATCAGCCGCACGATCGAATCCTCGTAGAGCTCGCCCACCGGCAGCACCTGCACCGCCTGCCGGAAATAGCGCAGCGCGTCCAGGTACGACTGGGTCTGGTAGAACGACTCGGCGAGGTAGTAGAGCGCTCGTGCCTCGTGCGGACCAGCCTGGAACTCGGGCACGTCCACCACTTCCAACAACAGCGCCGCGCACCCCTCGAAGTTGTCGAGCAGGAACTGGGTCTCCGCCTCCGAGAAGCGCTGGTTCGCCTTGGCGAGCGCCGGTTGCCCGCTCTTCTCCACGTACTCCCGCACCAGCCCCAGGCGCTGGCGCACCTGAGAGATGCTCGCCTCGACGCGGTCGAGAGTGCGCGCGTCGTCCTCGGCGGCCCGCGCGCGGGCCCCGAGGGAAAGCGGCACCCAGACGAGCACCGCCAGGAGGGCGGCGCGTCCGGTCACTGCGGGCTTCCTTGGGCGCTCGCCGGGGAACCCGCGCTCGCCTGCGCTCCGGCCGTCCCCGGCGGCTTGCCCAGGTTCTTCTGGACGCTCATCTCGAAACGCACGTCCGGCCGCTGCGCGAACTGGAGGGTGATGCCCGATTTCTCCATCACGATCGCGGTCACCTTGGTGACCTTGTCCGGCTCGACGTTGAAGGTGTACGAGCTCGTCAGCTTCAGCCGCATCCCGTCCAGGTAGGAGAAGATGCCGTAGCCGTGGCCGCGAAGCTGGTACTGCACCGCCATCACGTGCTGCCCCGGCGGAATGCGCTGGTCGAAGATGACGAACTCCTCCCGGTCGTTCAACGCCCCCGTCTCGTCCACCTTGGTGTAGAGCGGCGCGCTGTCCAGCGTGTAGGCCGCCGCCGTCAGGATGTAGGACGAGCCGAGCTCGTTCTTGTGGTAGATGGCGAGCTTCGCCCCGCCCAGACCCGCCGACCCCAGGACCACGCCGGCCAGGGTCTCCAGCCGGTACTTCGTCCGCAGGATCTTTTCCTTGAGGTCGCTGACCTGCTCCTCGAGCGCCTTGGTCTTCAGGTCGAAAGCCTCTTCCGCGGTGGAGGTCGCCTCGGTGGGGCCGCTTCCCGCCGGGGCCGCGACCGTGGGAGAGGCGACACCGCTGCCGGCCGCCGGCACCGCCGCCGGAGCGGGCGACGCGGCGCCAGAAGCGGGCGTTGCCGCCGCGGTGCCCGGCGCGCTCGCGCCCGGGGCATTCGAGGCGGGCGCGCTCGCCGCGGGGGAGGCGGGAGGCGGCGCGACCGGCGCCACGATGGGAGCGGGTGCGCCGCCGTCCTGGGCTTGCGCTCTCGGTCCCAGGCCCAGCGCCGTCAGGGCGACGAGCGACCCGAGCGCGAACACCCGCGGGAGCGAAATCCGGTGCTGTCGAGTCACCACCGATGGCCCTCGTGGAGCTCCAACGGAAACCGCCGCCCCACCGGAGAAAAACCCGCTGTTTCTACCAGACCGGCGCGCCCCGCGTCAACGAACGCCCAGGCGCCTCGGGCGCCTCGATGCTACCGGAGCCCGCCGCGCCCGCCGTGCCGCCCGTCACGCCTCATCGGCTGCTCGACGGCCGGCTTCAACGATAGACACCGGCCGGGGTCGGAACCGACAACCCGAAGCCCGCCGCCCGAGCCGCTCCCCCGGCGTCCTAAGTGTTCTTGCGCAGGTCGGCGAGGACCAGCTTCGCCACCTGCTTCAAGGTTTCGAACACCCCCACCCCGGTCGGCGCCACCGCCTCGAATTCGGGCGCCCCCAGCGGGTTCAAGAGCCGCCGCATCTCGTCGACCGGCGCCGCGTTGGGCAGGTCCCGCTTGTTGTACTGCATCACGTACGGCACCTTGGAGAGCTCGTCGCCCTGGTCCTGGAGGTTCGTCAGGAGGTTCTCGACGCTCTCCACGTTCGCGTCCATCCGCTCGTCCTGGCTGTCGGCGACGAAGACCACCCCGTCCAGGTTCTTCAGGATCAGCTTGCGGGAGGCGTCGTAGAACACCTGGCCGGGCACCGTGTAGAGATGGAACCGGGTCTTGAACCCTCGAATCTGCCCCAGGGCGAGGGGGAAGAAGTCGAAGAAGAGGGTCCGCTCCGTCTCCGTCGCCAGCGAGATCAGCTTGCCCCGGGCCTCCTGCGCGGTCTGGGCGTGAATCCACTGCACGTTCGTGGTCTTGCCGCACAAGCCGGGGCCGTAATAGACGATTTTGCAGGTGATCTCGCGGTTCGTGTAGTTGATGAACGACATCCGCGTCAGGCCCTATTCGGAGAACATGTTGTCGATGTCGTCGTCCGTGATTTCCGCGAACAGAGCGGCACCGGTCTCGGTCTTGCGCATCATCGTCTCGAACACCCGCGCCAGCTCCTCGCTCGCCTTCTTCACCCGGAGCCGGACCAGCCCCAGCGACGAGCGGCTGTCGAAGATCACCACCAGGATCACCCGGCTGGCGACGATGCTGATGTGAACGTTGTCGCGCTCGCCCTCGTGGAAGATCTGGTTGAACTCCTTCTCGTTGATGAGCTTCGCGATGCCCCCGGCCGCGGCGATCTGTCCGGCCATCAGCGAGGCGAGCGAGGTGGTGTCGAGGTTCTCCGTCTGCCCGGTGCAGGCGATGAGCTGCCCGTTCTTGTCGCCGAGGAACACGACCTTGGCGTTCGCCTCCCGCGTGAGCCGCTCGCACACCCGGTTGATGCGCTGGAACTCCTCGTCGTACATGACGAACTGCGAGGACATGCGCGGCCAAAGCCTCCGTTACGCCCGCGGCGCTCTCTTGGGGACGTCGGTCCCGACGGGACCCGCTCGACCCCTCTAGCCGCTCTCGCCCGACGGGATCGGCGTTCCCCGGCGCGAGCCTTTGCGTCGCCAGGGTGCGAGGTTTTCTGCCTGTCCCGCGTGCGGGCGAGCTTCGAACGTCTTAGCAGGTCGGCGGGCGCGGCACAAGAAACGAGGGCGTCCGAGCGCGAAGGCGCGCGCGCCTCTTCCCTCGGGCTCGAGGCCGGCTCCCCGCGCCAAGAGGGCGGCGAGGGCGACCGGGACGAGCGCGAAGAGAGTCAGCCCCGACCGGAGCGGAAGAGCTCCACCACCTCGGCGAGCGGCTCGGCGAGCGACGGCGAAGGGCGGAAGCCCAGCAGCTCCCTCGCGCGGGTGATGTCCGCGAGCGAGTGGCGCACGTCCCCCGACCGCGGCGGCGCGCGGCGCACCTCCACCGGGCGGCCGACCAGCTCGCCGATGCGGTCCACCAGCTCGACGAGGGTGATGCGCTCGCCCCGCGCGACGTTGATCACCTCCCCGGTCGCGCGGTCGCTCTCGGCCGCGAGCAGGTTCGCCTGCACCGCGTCGCGCACCGGGGTGAAGTCGCGGCTCTGGAGGCCGTCGCCGAAGACGGTGACCGGCTCTCCCCGGACGGCAGCGCCGACGAACTTCGGCACCACCGCCGCGTACTCGCTCGTCGGATCCTGACGGGGACCGAAGACGTTGAAGTAGCGCAGGGCCACCGTCTCTAGGCCGTGGGTGTCGAAATAGACCCGGCAGTAGTGCTCGCCGGCGAGCTTCTGCACCGCGTAGGGCGAGAGCGGCTGCGGCTTCATCGACTCTTCCTTGGGCAGCGTCGGGGTATCGCCGTAGGCCGAGCTCGAGGCGGCGTAGACGAACCGCTTCACCCCGGCCCGGCGAGCGAATTCCAGCATCGTCACCGTGCCGGCGCAGTTCGCCCGGTCCGAGCCGATGGGGTCTTTGACCGACCGGGGCACCGAGGGAATCGCCGCCTCGTGGAAGACCCAGTCGACGCCGGCGGTCGCCTTCTGGGCCGTCGCCGGGTCGGCGCAGTCGCCGACCACAAGCTCGATGCGCCCCTCGAGCTCCTTCAGATTCTCCCGGCGTCCGGTGGAGAAATCGTCGAGCACCCGCACCCGGTCGCCCCGGGCGAGCAGGGCCTCCACGAGGTGCGAGCCGATGAAGCCGGCTCCGCCGGTGACGAGGCAGGTCGCCATGGACCAACTCCAGGGCTGCCGCTAGGCGGCAGAGCAATCGGGAGGCGCGTCCGGCCGCGGTCCCGGAGAGAAAAGGATGGGGCCGAACGGCGGCGGCGCAACCTCGGGCGTCCCCCTCACCGGGACAGCCCGCAGGTCTTGCGCCCCGCCTCGGTCTGCAACTGGTCGCAGCCCTCGCCGTTCGGACCGATGAGCTTCTCGCAGCCGGGCAGAAGCTGCTGGCAGACGGAGAGCTGCGCCGCGGAGGGCGTCGCGAGCTGCTCCTGGGCGGTGGCCGCGTTCTGGCAGTTGGTTCGCTCCGTCTGGGTCAACCCCTGGCAGAGGCAGAGCGTCGTCTGGATGTTCTCGCAGGGGTTGGCGCAGCCGGCGAGGAGGAACAGCGCGAAGAGGGCGGCGGCGGTCCCGCGAATCATGAGCGCTTTCTCTGGCCAAGAGCCGCTTGCAGGAGAGACCCCCAGCCGGTCGACGGCGCGCCAAGGCGCCGGGACGGAAGTTAGCGCGTCGAATCCGCCGGCGCGAGGGAGGGGCGGCCGACAGAGTGGTAGAGGAGGCCGGCACGAGCGGCGGTCTCGCGTTCCCAGAGGTTGCGTCCGTCGAAGATCCACGGCTGTCGCAGGCTCTCCTTGAGCCGCGCGAAGTCCGGCCGCCGGTACTCCGGCCAGTCGGTGACGATGGCGAGCGCGTCCGCGTCCCGGACGGCGTCGTACATCGTCTTGACGAACTCGAGGCTCCCGTTCGCCTCATGGCGGCCCAAGACCTCGCGCGCGCGCTCGGTCGCGACGGGGTCGTGCGCCAGCACCCGGGCGCCCTGCGCGATGAGGCCGTCGATGACCACCAGGCTCGGCGCCTCCCGCATGTCGTCGGTCGACGGCTTGAAGGCGAGGCCCCAGACCCCGATCGTCCTGCCCGAAAGCCCGCCGGCCGGCTGGAACGCGCGCGTGAGCTTCTCGACGAGGAGCCGCTTCTGGCGGTCGTTCTGCCGCTCCACCTCGTCGAGGATCCCGAAAGCGCTCTCGGCCTCCCTCGCGGTGGCGGCGAGCGCCTGGACGTCCTTCGGGAAGCAGCTCCCGCCGTAGCCGACGCCCGGGAAGAGGAACGTCTGCCCGATGCGCCGGTCGGTGCCGACCGCCCGGCGCACGAGCTCGACGTCCGCCCCGACCTTCTCGCACAAGGCGGCGATGGCGTTCATGAACGAGATGCGGGTCGCGAGCATCGCGTTCGAGGCGTACTTCGTCAGCTCCGCGCTCGCCGGGTCCATCACCAGAATCGGCGCGCCGGTGCGGCAGAACGGCTCGTACAGCTCGCGCATCACGTTCGCCGCCCGCGCGGTGCGTGCCCCGATGACCACCCGGTCGGGCTTGCGAAAGTCGAGGATCGCCGCGCCCTCCTTCAAGAACTCCGGGTTCGACACCACCTCGACCTCGGCCCTGCCCAACTCGTGCAAGAGGTTCGTCACCCGCTGGTTCGTTCCCACCGGGACCGTGCTCTTGAGCACCAGGATCTTAGGACCGCTCCCGCTCTCTGCCACGGTCTTCGCCACCTCGAAGACGTAGGTCAGGTCCGCCTCGCCGTTCTTCCCCGGCGGCGTCCCCACCGCGCAGAAAACGACGTCCGCCTCTCGCGCGGCGGCGAGCCCGTCGGTGGTGAAGGAGAGCAGGCCCTCCCGACTGCAGCGCTGGACGATGTCGGCGAGGCCCTCTTCGTAGATGGGGATCTCGCCGGCCTTGAGCCGCTCCACCTTGGCCGGGTCGGTGTCGACGCAGGTCACGTCCCGTCCGGAGTCGGCGAAGCACGCTCCCGCCACGAGGCCCACGTAACCGGTTCCGATCACCGCCAGCTTCATCGACCTCTCCGAAAAAGGCGCCGCCCGGGCGCCCAAAGGGGCGAAACAGTCGGTCATGCGCCCCCGTCACGTCAAGCGGCGGCGGGCCGGCCCCTCACCTGGCCTTCGACTCTCGGTCCGCCCGCAAGCCCCCGCGGGCACCGACCCACCAACCGCGAACGGCCCGCGCGGCACGCAACTTCTCGACGCGGTGCGACACATCGCGGCGGGCGTCCCCGCCGATGGAAGGCCGGCCGGATCCGCCGACCGGGCCGGCCGTCACCCCGCGGCGGCGCGCCTCTCGTCAGCGCTCCCGCTGGGCGTCGCGCCCGCCGGCTCCAAAGTCTTCGTCCGGTTCCACTCGACCCCCAGCTTCCCGGCAAGCTCGCGCATGTCGCGCAGGTAGCTGGCCGAGCGGTCGAGGTAGAACGCCAGCGGCGGCGAGAAGTTCTTTCCGACCAGGTCGTGGATGAACATCTCGCTGATCGGCCGCTTGCGCTCGAGAAGCCGCTGGGAGCGCAGGATGATCTGCCGCTCCTCGGGAGCGCAGGCGCCAAGCTGCTGCTCGAACACCGCGCGCGCCCGGGGCTGGTACATCCACATGTACATCAGGTCCAGCGCGTTGATGATCTGCTGCTTTTCCAGGTCGCCCGCCTCCTTCCCGAGGGTGCGGAAGAACTCCTTGGGCGAGGCGAGGCTCTCCACCACGTCGACGTCGGGGAAGAGCGCCTCCAGCCGCCCGTGGACGTCCAAGAGGCGCGACAGCTTGGACTGGTAGTCCCTCATCCGTTGCGACAGGTTGACGTTGCGGTCGGCGATGCCCTCGATGAACCCGGCGACGATGTCGCTGCCGAGCTTGTTGATCACCGCCGCCCACGCCTGGAGCATGACGAAAGCGCTCCCGACCTCCATCCCGCCGGCGACGAGGAGCTTGAGCGCGAGCGCGTTGATGCCGAAGGCGACCGGAATCGCGAGCGGGGTGCGAAAGAGGAAGTTTCCCACCGCCGCCTGGCGGGGCAGCCCCCGCCAGACGTTGTGCCCGAAGATGTAGACGCCGTTCGCCAGGCCGATCAGCGCGTAGAGGGCCCACGGAGCGCTCTTCGTCGTGATGCCCATCCCCTCGTCGAGGATCAGGTGCTTGACCAGGTCGTCCAAGAGCGGCACCGACAGGCCGGTGTACAGGAGCGAATCCGCTACCCGGCTCCAGCTCACCAGGTCCTTCCACTTCAAGAGCTTGGAGCGGATGAGCCCCGCTCCCCCGACCACCGTCTGGATGATGTTGCGCAGGCCGGTGATGCCGAACCAGATGAACGCCCCCAGCCAGGCCAGCACCCACCAGTCGTTGGTCAGGTAGAAGGAGAAGAACGCGGGAATCAGGCCGATCAGGATCTTCGCGACGTTCTTGGCGTTGGTGTTCAAGAACCGCCACCGGAACCAGCCGGAAGCGCTCCCGGAGTGCGAATCGCTCCCGCCCGGCGGCGTGAGCGCGAGGCCGTTGCGGCGCCGCTCCGGGACCCCCCCCAGGGTGAGGATGTTGCCCCGGTCCGCCATCAGGGTGGCGTCGGGCACCAGCACGAAGCTGTCGTCGCGCACCCGGCCGAAGTCTCTCAGGCCGGGCAGGTGCCGCAGGACCCCGAACGCCAGGTCCAGCGCCTTCAGGTGGCTGTGCCGGGGCCGCCAGGTGCTCTGGAGAACCGCCTCGCTCGTCACCGGCACGATTTCGCGGGTGCCGGGCCGCCGCTGGAACTCCCGCCGGGCCCGGTGGGTCAGGGTCGGCGCCACCGCGAGGCCCATCCCAGCCCAGGCCCGGGCCCGGCCGGTGGAGTCGGTCCCCACGCGGGCCAGGAGCGGTGCCTGGGAGTAGAAGGACAACAGCTCGGGCATGTGGGCGAGGATGTGGCGCAACCGGCCGACCTGATCCGTGCGGGCGCTGGGGTCGGGCTCGGCCTCTTCCACCTGGGCGACCAGCTCGTGGATCATCCGCTTGCAGGCGATGGGGTTGTGGCTGTTGAGAACCCGCCGCACCCGGCCGATCTCCCGCACCCAGGGGTTCTGCCCCCGCTGGTAGTCCTTCAGGTTGAAGATCTCGAGGTGGGTGATCGCCCCTTTGCAGTCGTACAGAATCTCCAGCACGTCCGCCGGCGAGAGGTTGGTCGGGTTCAGGGTGATGCCGGAGCCCGACCGCAGGTCCTTCAGCCGCGCCACCATCTCCGCCGGCGAGAGCTTGAGCAGACCGGGAGCGTCGTCGAGGGGCAGGTGGACATTCGCCACCGCCGGGTTCGCCTCGGCGGAGAGATAGGTCTCCTTCAGGTCGTCGGCGGTCAGCCGGTCGAGCCGCTCGAGCCGCGCCTCGAGCTCCGCTCGCTCACCGGGAGCGCTCCTCTCCCACTGCGCCCGCAGCTCGGCGAGCCGCGCCTCGACGTGCTCCACCAACTGCTGGTGCAGGTAGTCCGCGAGATGGGAGCGAGAGGGCTGCCCCACCCCGACGAACCGGAGAAACGCCTCCGGGTCGAGCGGCGGCAGGGCGAGGCGGACCTCGGCGTTCAGCCGCGGCAGGTGATCGCGGTTGAACGCGTGGAGGAGGTCCAAGAGGTTCTTCGTCTGGTAGGCGACGACCTGCCGGCCTTCGTCGAAGAAGGCCCTCGTCCGCGGCTCGGCGAAGAGCTCCTGGTACTCGCGCGGGGTCGACAGCCCCCGGGGCGTCCAGATGAGCTGCACGTACTTGCCGCGAAAACGCCCCGAGACCTCGATGCCCGGCTGCACCGCGACGCCCATCACCGACGCGGCCTCGATGAGCTCCAAGACCGCTTCCGGGCTCACGAGGAAGTAGTAGATCACCGTCATCTCGCGGATGCCCTTTATCCAGGCGTCGACGATGAGGTGGGTGGGGGCCTTGCGGCCCTTGGTGTAGGCGTCGTGGACGTGGTGGTCGAACGCCACCTGGTTCCACTTCTCGCTCATCTCGAGCAGGTGGTACTCGGCGAGCTTGCGCCGCACCTCATGCGGACGTCCGCTGACCGCGGAGAAGAAATCGTGAGCCAGCTCGACCTGGTGCCAATAGTCGCCGCGCTCGCGCACGAGGTGCTTCATCGTCTCCAAGAGCGCCCGCCCGGTATTGAGCAGGAGCGCTTCCCCGCCCCCCTCGATGATCTCGTCGCGCAGCGCCTTGAGCGCCACCAGCCGCTCCGCGGCGAGACCGGCGTCGAGGGAATCCAAGAGGCGCACCACTGCGTAGGCGATGCGCCGCTCGCGGCTCGCCGCCAGCTCCTTGATGCCGCGCGGGTGGAGGTCGGTGTTGAACAGACGGTGGAGCCGCTCCGGGCGCTGGTCCTTGCGCACGAAGTCGTCGAGAAGCTCGACGAGGTCGTAGTCTTGCGGGTCGAAGAAGAACGCCGGTCGCCGCTGGTCCAACGCCGCTCGCGAAAAGCCCTCTCGCAAGCCTTTCACTCTATCGCGCGCCGGCTCGCGCGCAAGGTTTCGGCTTTCGGCGGCGCCAGGACCTCGGCCGGCATTCCCAAGAGGTCGAGCAGGTCGAGCGCGTCCTGCACAGCGTGAGCGCCGGTGTCGTTGTTGAAGAAGAGCCAGGCGGCGCGCCCGAGATCCTCGACCCGGCGTGCGACCTCCTTCAGGCGCGCCCGCCCGTACCGCCCCGCGTAGGCCCCCGTCGTCCCGTGGAAACGCCAGTAGACGAACGGCCCCGGCGGCGGCCAGGGCCATGCGGCGTCGAGCGCGTCGTGGACGACGAGCGCCGTCCGGTGCCGCTCGAGGACCCGGTAGACCTCCGTCGCCAGCCAGGAGGGATGCCGCACCTCCAGAGCGTTCCTGCCCTTCGGCAACGCCGCGAGAAACCCGTCCAGCCGGTCGGGGTCCGCCCGGAACCACCCCGGGAGCTGCCACAACACCGGCCCGCGCTTCTTCCCGAGCGGCTCGAGGGCGTCGAAGAACCGGCGCACGCCCGCTTCGCGATCGAGGAGCTTGCGCAGGTGCGTCAGGTAGCGGCTGCCCTTCACCGCGAAGCGGAACCGCTCCGGGACCTCGTGAGCCCAAGCCCCGACCGTTTGCACTCTCGGGAGTCGATAGAAGGTGGCGTTCAGCTCCACGCAGTCGAACACCCGGGCGTAGAACGCGAGCCAGCGCGAGGCGGCAAGACTATTCTGATAGAATATTCCGCGCCAGTGCCGGTAGGAGAAGCCGCTGGTCCCGACGTGGATGCGCGCCATGGATTTTCGATGACCATCGCCCGGCACCTCCGGTAGCGCGCCCCGGAGGCGGCGCCCTGGGTCCCGTCGGCCTCGACCCTTCGCTACCGGCGCACGAGCGGTTGCGCGGGCGGCGGGTCGGTCGACTTCTCGAGGTCGGCGATCACCCGCTCACCCGGGTAGGGGACGGTCTCCACCCGCGTCAGCTTGGAGATCCTCTTGACGATGTCCGCCATCCGCTCGCTCTGCGCGTGAATCGCCTCCAGCGGCACCTTGAGCGCCTCGTCCGGCGCCCGCCGCAGGAGCAGCTCCGCGTAGCCGACGATCACCGTCAAGGGCTGGTTCAGCTCGTGCGCCGTCGCGCCCGCGAGCGCGGTGACCGCCCGCTGCTTCTCCGCGTCGATGAGCTGCGCCCGGGTGCGAGCCAGCTCGTTCTCCACCCGGACCCGCTCGCGCAGGTCGCGCAGGAGCCCGACCGACGCCTCTTCACGCCCGCCCACCTTGATGAGAGCCGCCGACAGCTCGAC
This sequence comes from Myxococcales bacterium, assembly GCA_021787845.1. GTDB lineage: Bacteria > Myxococcota > Myxococcia > Myxococcales > JAJYLH01 > JAJYLH01. The sequence goes on from JAJYLH010000002.1 coordinate 236,872, forward strand.
CGGAATCGTCTCGCCCTGAGAGGTGCGCGCGTAGGTCCGGACCGCCTCGATGCGCCCGTCCGGCGCCTCCCTCAACAGCCGCATCACCTCCCGCGCGCCGCCCTCCGGGTAGAGCTCGCGCACGTGGCCCTTCGCTCGCATCTCAGCGGCGCTCCTGCCAAACATCTGCTCCGCCGCCGGGTTGAAGACCAGAATCCGCCCCTTCAGGTCCGCCGCGACGATCGCGTCCGCCGACGCTTCGATCAGCCGCTCCAGGAAGTCGCGAGTGCGCCTGAGCTCCCGCTCGGTCGCCCGCTCCTCGGTCGCGTCGCGAAAGGAGAGGATGGCCCGCCCGTGCTCGCCTTGCTCCAGAGGACCGGCGCTGACCGCCAGCACCGCTTTCCTTCCCTGCTTGACCTCGACCTCGAGCTGCGCCGAGACGACGTGGGCGCCCCGCCCGATTTCCCTGGCGAAGAGCTGCGCCGCCATCGGGTCGAGCGGCCGGGCGAGCTCGAAGAAAGGCGTCCCCCGCGCGTCGCCCGAAAGACCGAGAATCGCTTGGCCCGCCGGGTTCAACAGCACCACCTCGTGCCCCTCGCCCAGCACCGCGACCCCGTCCGAGATCTGCGAGATGAACGCCTCGTAGCGCGCGAGCTGGCGGGACGCGGTCTTGCGCGCCTCCTCGACGAGCCAGGCGTGACGCACGGCGATGGCGGTGGCGATGGCGGCGGTCGAGGCGAGGTGGAGCGCCTGCGGGCTCGCGAACGACGTGCGCGCGCGCATCATCAGCACCCCGATCAAGCGCCCGTCGAGATGGAGCGGGAAGCACGCCACCGCCCCGACCCCCGCTCTCTCCAGGCGCAGGCGAACCGGGTCGAGAAGGGGGTGGTGAGCGGTGTCCCCGACCACCACCGGTTCCCCTGTTCGCTGCGCCTCGCGGATTTCCGGGTAGTCGGCGAGCGCGATCCGCAGCCGGTGGAGGTCCGGCAGGTCGCTCGAGGCGACGACCGAGGCGTGCCGGCCGTCGTCGTCGAGCAGCACGAGCGAGCAGCGCTCGACCCCGATGGCGCCGGCCAGGTGCTGCACCGTCTGCAAGAGCAGCGCCGGCAGGTCGGCGCTCGTCGCCAGGTCTCGAATCAGCGCGAGGAGGAATCCGAGCTCGTTCTGCCACCGCTCCTCGGGGACCTCCTCGGCGGCGCGGGCCACCCGCTCGAGCCGCGCGGCGAGCTCCTCGTCGGACGCGTCGCGAGCCACCCAGTCCGCCAGGCGTCCGGCCGCCACGGCTCGGAGCGCCGCCCTCCGGTCCCCCCCGACCACCAGCGCGGGTCCCGCCGACCGCAACAGGGCCAGGTCGCCGGCGAGCTCGACGGCTCCGCTCTCGCCCACCGAATGGCCGAGCCTCCGGCAGCGCTCACGCAGGGCGTCGGCGTCCGCACCCTCGCCTCGGACCGCGATTTCCAGCCTCGGCATCGCCTGTCGTCGAGCGTACCATCCGCGGCGAATTGTGGTAGGGGTGAGCTTTGCGAATGGGAGGTCCTTCGATGCTGCACCTCATCCTCTCGGTCCTGTGCCTCGCCGCGCCGACGCCGGCGGGCCTGCCGACGCCGGTCGCCGTCCCGCACCCGGCGATTCCCAGCCTGAAGCCGGACCGCGAGGGCTACTGCCAGAAGACGGACTTCGTCGGCTGGTCGAAGGACGGCTCGGAGGCGGCCATCGGCGAGAGCTACTGCAAGGACCCGCCGCCGGACGCCGCGTGGGACACCCTCTTCCGGCTCACTCGGGACGGGCGGATCAAGAGCTGGCTCATCGGCCCCCAGGCGGGCGCCCGGCTGAAGCCGGAAACGCGCGGTCGGCTCCTCTTCGGCCAAGTGTACCGCATGCCGGGAGCGAGAGCGCCGCGGGGGCCCTTCAGCGCCGACGCCAAGGTCGACGGCGCCTACCTGATCGTCGCGTTCCGTTCGAAGAACCCGAAGGTCCCGGCACCGCCGCCGGTGAACCGGGCGCTCAAGCTGCCGTACGCGAAGTGGCCCACGGTCAAGCCGGCGCACGTCGGAAGGCTCTACTGGTCGCCGGACGGCGGCGCCCTGGCGGTGACCGTCGACGCGGTCAAGCGCGAGCCGAGGGGCGGCCGGCTGGAAGTGGCGGAGGTGGTGCTGTTCGAAATCGCGCCCCTCGGCCGCGCGCACGCGCGCGCTCCGCTCAAGCCCTCCCGCTAAACGGCGCCGCTCTCGCACGGCGGGTCGGGCCGTCGCCTTCACTTCGGCGGGTCCACCTGCGGGCGCGATGCGACGATCGGACCGATCGGTCGGACCGGTCCGACATGGGGCCTGGACGGGTGAAGGCTCGACGGGTGGGGCACCCGTTTCCAGCGCGAGCAGGTCATTCCAGCAGCGCCTGAAGCCGCCGGGTGACGTCGCCGAGCGACAGCGGCGCTGGCCCCAAGGACTTCGCCATCTCGGCGGCGCCGTCGAACCGGCCACCCGCGAAAAGACCCGCCAGCCACGGTCCCGTGCGAGGATTCGCCCACCAATCTTCGTCGAACCGCTCGCGCGCCGTCTCGAACAGCCGCGTCCCCAGCGCCAGAGACCGTAGCTCGGCAGCGCTCTCGAAGGGCGTCTCGAGGCCGCGCAGAAAGAACGCCGCCGGCTCCCGAGCGAGGGTCGCGGCTTCCATCCGGTCGACGAACCCACGGGCGAGGCGGCTCCTCGCGCCCTGGGCATGCGCGGCGAGCTCGTGCCCGAGCAGCGCCGCCGCTCGCCGTGCCCGCCGAAGGGCGTGGAGCGCAACGACCCGCACCAGGTCCGGCGCCGTCGCTTCCAGCCGCTTCGCGAGCCACCGCCGGTCCGTCAGCCAGCTCCCGATGAGCACGCCGAAAGCCTTGGTCGTCGCCCGGTCGCCTGCGAAGCGGTCCTCGAACGGCCGGGCGGCGTCGGTGCCGGTGAGCGACAGCGCTTCCCCACAGGCGGCGAAGAAGGCGCTCGCGTCGCGCAGACCCGCGCACGGGCGCGCGACCAGATGCACCTCGTCCGGAACCTCGCAGGCGACCGCGGTCGGCGCGATGACGCGGGCTGGCGCCTCGGCGACGTCGATCTTCAGCCGCTCCGACGCGGCCTGGTCCAGCCCCATCCGCGCGAAATCGACCGCGAGTCTCGCACTCGGGTCGCCGCGCGGGAGCAGCCCTTCGAACGCCGGCGGCCCGAAGGCGTAGACGACGTCGTGCCGCTCGATCTCGCGCGGTGACGGCCGGCGCTCGAACACCCGTCCGAGCCACCAGCCGAGCACGTCCCGGTACATCGCCTCGGTCGCCTCGAGAAAGCGGTCGGCCTCGGCGGCGAGAACGGCGAGATCGATCCCTGAAAGCTCCTTCACCGCTGCCGCATGGCTCGCGAACCCGCGCTGGCGCGCCGCCTCCTCCTGCGCGTCGATGGCCCGGGCGACCGCGTCGTTCGCCGTCGACCACGCCTCGCTCAGAGAGGCGTCGAGCGCGGCCCGCGCGTCGCGACGCGCCGTCTGGGCGACCGTCCGGCAGGCCGTACGAAAGGCCAGACGCTCACCAGCGGCGGTTCCGGGCACCGTCGACGCCGTTTCGACCCGCGCGATCCGATCGTGCGCCTCGGCCGCGCCTGCGAGGCCGGCGAGCGAAAGCAGATGCCCCGCGAGAGCCCGCAGCCGCCGGGCCCGACGCTCCTCGCCCTTCTCTTGCGCGACCTGACGCGCCTCGGCGACCCGGGCGAACGACTCGACCCCCACCACGTCGGCGAACGGCGCGAACGCCTCCGAAAACGCCCCATCCGCCTGCCCGCGCGCGTCCGCGAGCTCCATCCGCGCCAGCCCCCGGGTGAGCTCCAGAGTTCTTTCGCGCAGCGTCGCCAGGTCCATTTTCGCCTCCGAAAGCGCGGGCACCGTACCAGAAGATCGCCGGCGGGCTTGTCGGCGCGACGCTTCTTTTGTAAGACGCGCACCGCGCGCGAGGGCCAGGGAGCTTCTCGCCAAGGGGCGTCGATGCAGGCACTCAACATCCTCGAAAACCCGCGGTTCGAGAGCGACAGGGCCAGCAAGCTGCAAGTGGTCAAGAGCGATCAGATCGCCGTCGACGGGCTCTTCCTGAAGCCCGGCCAGTCGCACGGACCGCTCCGGCTGCCCGACCGCGACCGCGCCGTGATCGTGCTCGGTGGCAAGGGCGAGCTGGTGCTGCACGCCGACCCGGTCGACCAGCGCATCGAGCTGTCGGCCGGCATGATCGCTCTCGCCCCTCGCGCGATGTGGCACGCGGTCGTCAACACCGGTTCCGAGAACCTGGTCGTCTCCCTCGCCAGCCAGTTTCCGGTGCCGGTCGAAGAGCACGGCTAGAGCGCAGCCGCCGACCGGCAGGCCCCTCGACCCTCGAGCTGGCGGTCTTCGGGTCTCTCCAGGACCGCTTCTGGCACCCAGCACCGCTGCCGCCACTTCCAGGTTCCGCCCGAAACCGTCGTCGGCCTCGCACCGCCGACGGATCGATCGTCGCCAGCGCCAACGGCGCGAGGCCGGTCGGAACGAGCTCCCCGCGACGCCGGGGCACCCGAAAGTCGCGGCCGACGAGCGCCTGCGCCGCGGTGGCGCCGAGCGCGACCAGCACCTTCGGCCACACCCCCCGAAGCTCCGCCTCCAGCCACGGCCGGCAGGCCGCCTGCTCCCCGCGTTCGGCTTCCGGTACAGCCGTCCCTTCCCGGCGGCCGCCCATTTGAAGCGCTTGACCGCGTTCGTCACGTAGGCGTCCTGCCGCTCGGCGCCCACGTCGACCAGCGCGCGATCGAGCACCCGTTCCGCCGGCGCCTGAACGGCCGGCCTGCGCGATCTTCCACGTCGCCGGGCACCCCGCCCACGAGCACCACGCGAGCGCTTCCGGACTCCTCGCCGAAGACGGTCTGCGTCGCGCGCTCCCAGAACGGACACGCCCGGCAGCCCGCCGCCGCGCGCGCGAGCGATCGCGGCGTCGGATGCTCGGGCACGAGCGCAGCGGCCGACCAGACCGGGAGGCGCGGCACGCACCCAATCTGGAGCCGGCCCCGGCGCGCTTCGACCGAAAGGGGCGCCTCGAGCTTTGCTATCGTCGCGCACGCCGCCCCGACGGGCGGCCGTTTCCCCCTTGCCTCGGAGCTCTTTCGATGGACCCGGCCGACGTGGTCTTGCGCTTTCTCGAAAGCGTCGGGCGCCGGTCGGAGGCGGAGTTCTACGTCAACCTCTTTCGCGCGGAGCCGAAGGAACAGTTCGCGGCCATCGCCGTCGATGCCGACGTCGCCGGAGCGGCGAGCGAAGCGGTGGTGCTGGCCCTACGCTTCCTCGCAGCGCTCTCGCTCACCCCCGTGGTGTTGCTCGGCCATCTGGAGCCCCAGGAGGCGCGCCCGCAGGCCGGCCGCCTCCACCAGCGGCTGACCGGCGCGGGGGTCGCGGCGCGGCTGGTTACGGCGCCGGATGTGAGCGCTCTCGCCGAGCAGTGCGCCTCATGCACCCAGGCAGGGGTCCTGCCCATCGTCGCGCTCGGGCCGGCGGAGGGCGCCACCCTCGAAGAGCGGTTCGAAGAGATCGGGGGGCTTCTGGCGGCGCTGAAGACCCGCAAGCTCGTGTTCCTCCACCGCCCCGGCGGCCTCAGGCGGGACGGAGCGCTCCTGCCTCTCGTCAACCTGTCGACCGGCTTCACGGGCCTCGAGCGGTCGGAGGAGCTTTCGCCGAAGGAGCGCGTGATGGTCGTGCAGTCGCGGCGGCTGATTTTCGACCTGGTGGCGCACCGACTGACGGTCTCCATCACGTCGCCCTTGAACGTCCAGCGCGAGCTGTTCACGGTGAAGGGGGCCGGAACGCTCCTCAGGCGCGGAGCGGTCATCGAGCGCAAGCGGTCGTTCGCCGAGGCCGACCTGCCCCGGCTGAAAGCGCTCCTGTCCTCCAGCTTCGGTCGCGCTCCCCTCGACGGCTTCTTCGGGCGCGCCGTCGATCGGCTCTACCTCGAGGAGGCCTACCGGGGCGCGGCGATTCTCGAGGCGACGCCCCACGGCGCTTACCTGACGAAGTTCGCGGTCGAGCGCGAGGCGCAGGGCGAAGGCATCGCGCGCGATCTGTGGGACGCGCTGGCGGCCGAGCATCCCGTCGTCTTCTGGCGCGCCCGGCCCGAGAACCCGATCAACGAGTGGTACGGCAAGCTCGCCGACGGGCTGCACCGGCTCCCGAACTGGGTCGTGTTCTGGAAGGGCGTCGCCGTCGACCAGGTCCCGAACGCCATCGCCTTCGCGCTCGGCCGGCCGGCCGACTTGCCTGACACCGAGAGCGCCGCCGCCCCCACCCTCGCTTCGTCCACCGCCGAACCGTGACCGCGCCGCCATCGTTGGTCCCCGAGGCCGCTGTTACGCTCAGCCCATGCCCGTCTCGCGCGAGGCCAGCGCGCCGCCGTTTCCACTGTCGGACCTGACACTGCCGCAGGGCGGCACCGGAACCGTTCGGCAGGTCCTCAACGGCTGGATGCGCGGGCTCGTCCGGGACCTCGCGGCGATTCCCTCGAGCGGGCTGCGGCCGCCGGCCCGCGCCCTCTACCAGCTGACCCTCGCGCTCGCCCAGCGTCAGCTCCAGGCCGACCCCCGGCACCTGGTCCGCATCCTGCGCCAGCCGACCCTGGCGCCTCTTCTCGGAACCCTCCGACGGGACTCCGGCAGCGGTAGCGGTGAGGTTGAGCGCTCTCACCTGGTGAAAGAGCTCTCGCTGCTCGTGCTGCTGGAGCTCGCCCGCGAAGGGCTGTTGCCGGCGGCGGGAGTGGTCGTCCCGCGAGACGACGGGTGGCCGCCGCTGCGGTCGCCCGAGGCGAACCTGCTGATCGATTTCGCGCCCGATGTCGAGGCGCTCCTCTTTCGGCCGAACGGGCTGGTCGCGCACGCGCGCGGGCGCGATTTCCCCCTCTGGCTGTGCGCGCCGATGGCGGCGACCGACGCACCATTCACCGTCGCCCGGCCCTACCACCCCATCGTCGGCGGCGTCCGGCTGGCGCTGACCGACAACAACCCGCTCAGCCAGTTCGAGGCGCACCCCGACAAGAGCGGCAACCGCCTCGACCTGGGCGGCCAACCCCTCGAGTCCTGGCTCGACGCGCTGCGCGGGGCGTTCGCCCTGGTCGACCGGTCCTCGCCCTTCATCGGCGAGGAGATGCGGCTGGTCTTGCGGCTCGTGGTGCCGGTCGGCTGGGACGCCGAGAGACACCTGTCCGCGAGCTACCGGGAGGCGGTCGGCACCATCTATCTGACCCTGCACCCCCGGCCGATGACGATGACCGAGGCGCTCGTCCACGAGTTCCAGCACAACAAGCTCAACGCCGCCCTCAGCCTCGACCCGCTCCTCGAGAACGCTTTCGCCCCCCTTTACGCCTCGCCGGTGCGGCCGGACCCGCGGCCGCTCCACGGGGTGCTCCTCGCGGTCCACGCCTTCCAGCCGATTGCGCTCTTGTACGAGTCGATGACCGCCGATGCGCACCCGCTTAGCCGGAGCGCTTCCTTCCAGCGGCGGTTCCGCGACATCGTCCGGGCCTGCCGTTCGGGGGCGAAGACGGTGTTGGAGAACGCGCGGCCGACCGCGCTGGGTGCGGGGCTCCTGGCGGAGATGCGGGCGCTCGACCAAGACCTCGCGGGCATCGAGGCGATGCGCTGGCCGGAAGCGACGCCGCTGGACGTGCCGGAGCTGCCGGTCGACGGCTAGCCGGTCACTCCTCGGGCAGCCCCAGCTTTTCGCAGAGCCGGTAGTAGACGTAGTTGGCGACGTCGCTCGGACGCGTTCCGGGGCCGAAGCCCGCGTCGAATCCCAGGTCGAGGGCCTGCTTGTGATCGATGCGCGGGCCGCCGAAGACCAGAATCGCCTTGCCCCAGAGGTCCTCGCCTTTCAGGATCTCGATCAGCGCGCGCACGTTCTCCTTGTGGATGTCGCGCTGGGTCACGATCTGCGAGACGAGGATGGCGTCGGCGTTCAGCTCCTTGGCCTTCGCGACGAGCACCGCCGGCTCCACCTGCGCGCCCAGGTTGACCGCTCGAAACCAGGGGTAGCGCTCCAGCCCATAGTCACCGGCGTAGCCTTTCATGTTGAAGATGGCGTCGATGCCGGTCGTGTGCGCGTCGCTGCCGATGCAGGCGCCGACCACCACGATCGGTCGGCCGAGGCGCTCGGCGATGCGCGCGTTCAAGGCGTCGAAGCCGTGCTTCGGGTGCTTGACCTCCGGCGCCTCGACGCGGTCGAAGTCCAGCGCGAAGTCGCCGCGGCCGTAGCAGACGAAGACCGAAAAGCGCTCGCCCGCCGGCTCCATCGAGGCGACGAGCACGCTCTTGAAGCCCATCTTCTTGACGAGCTGGCTCGCCGCTTCCTTCGCCTTCGCGCCGGCCGGAACCGGGAGGGTGAACGCGAGCTGGACGAGGCCGTCGTCGCGCCGGTCGCCATAGGGACGGATGAGGTTCATCTAATCCTCCCGGCCTTCGAGGATTTCCAGGAACGGGTTGAAGTAGTCGTCCGCGCGCTGGACGACACCGCTCAAGCCCTTCCCACCCGTCTCGGTTCGCGCCACGTCCCCGAAACGCGCCCGGCCGATGGCCGCCACCATCCCGTCGCGCGCCGTCTCTTCCAGCAGAGCGAGAGCCCTGTCGAACACCTCGCGCTGGCGCCGGGCGACGATGCCCTCCGGCTTGAACGTCAGGTCGCTCCCCAGGTGCCGTGCCGCCCGGTAGACGTAGCTCGCGCTCTTGAGCGCCGCGTGCCGGTCCTGCAAGAACGGCGTGTGCAGCGCCTCGGTCATCATCCCGAGGAGCTGGATGCCCTGCCCCGTCGTGATCGCGACCAGGTCCGCCATCGCGTCGTAGACGTGCGCGAAGAAGATGTCGCCGTTCTTGTGCTTCGTCGGCGGCATGTACTTCACCGGCGACTTCGGATGCAGCTCCCGAACCATCATCGCCAGCGCCAGCTCGCGCAGGAGCGTGTCCTCGCGGTCCGGATCGATCTCGAAGGAGTGGCCGAAGCCGATGCGCTCGTCCTTCATCCCCGCCCGATGGGCGAAGGCCTCGTTGATGAGCTGGCTCGCGACGACCGTGTGCGCCGCCTCGTCCGCGTCGGCGGTGGTGATGTAGTTGTCCTCGCCGGTGTTGATGGTGATGTCCGCATAGGCGCAGATCCGTCGGGAAAAGTACTGGTCGCAGAGGGTGCGCCAGAGGTTGATGTCGCGAAACAGGATGCCGTACATGGCATCGTTCAGGAGCATGTCGAGCCGCTCGGCGGCCCCCATGTAGGCGATTTCCGGCATGCATAGGCCGCTCGAGTAGTTCGTCAGGTGGACGTAGCGTCCGAGCCGGCGGCTCGTCTCGTCCAGCGCCTCCCGCATCAGGCGGAAGTTCTCCTGCGTCGCGAAGGTCCCGCCGAAACCCTCGGTGGTCGCGCCCTGCGGGACGTAGTCGAGCAACGATTGCGCGGTCGAGCGGATCACCGCCACCACGTCGGCACCCTGCTCCGCTGCCGCTCTCGCCTGGTCGATGTCGTCGAAGATGTTCCCGGTGGCGACGATGACGTACCGGAGCGGCGCCCCCTCGAACGCGCCCACCTGGAGCCCTGCCTTGAAGGCGTTGCGCTCCCGGACCCTCCTCTTCAGCTCGCCCGCCGCCGCCCGCGCCTCGCGCCTCATCTGGTCCCGGAGCGCCCGCTCCTCCGCCATCGAAAGGGGCGAGAGCGCTCCCGGCTGGCCGAGCAGCCGCTCGACGGCCTTGACGGGATCGCTCCCGCCATCCTTGAGCGCTCTCCCCAACCAGTAGACCGCGCCCTTCCCGAGCACGTTCGCCTGCTGCAGCCGGTCGACCACCAGATTGGCGACCGGCGCCCCGGTCGACCCGGTGCCAGCGACGCCGAACAACCTCAGGGCCGTCCGCTCGATGGAGACCGTGGTGTGCCGGTCGATACGCGCCTGCACCTGGTCGGCGATGCGCCCCGCCAGGTCGCGCGCGCGTCCCACCTTGGCCGGGTCGACGAAGAGCTGCGCCATGCGACCTCCGCCGCGTTCCTTCCCGCGGGTGCCGACACCTAGCGCCTCGCGGTCGGACGCGCAATTTCCGGGAAGGCCGCGATGCGCGCGAAAGCTCCCGTGCGCTAGCATCGCGCCGTGCGGGCTTCGCTCGTCCTGACTGCGCTCGCCGTCGCGGCGTGCCCTGCCTCCCCGCGCGTTGCTCCGCCGCCCGAGCTCGCGGCGGTCGTCGAGACCCGCGCCGGCCTCGCTCTGTGGCGCGGGCGCGAAGGCTCGTTTCGCCCGGTCGCGACGCTGCCGAGAGACGCACGGGCGTTGCGCTTCGCTCCCGACGGGCGTGACCTCGCCTTCGTCGAAGACGATCCGCCGCGGATGCGAGTCGACGCGTTGGTCGGCGGTGCGCTGCGGATCGTCGCGCCCGACGCACCGTTTCGCCGTCTCCAGGCGTTCGGGCTCGCGATCGACGATCGCGGTCGAACGTGGATTCTCGGCCCGACCGGGGAAGACCGCGAGGTCGTCGCGAGCCCGTCGGGGGCAACGCTGAGCGTCGCCGCTTCCGACTGCCTCGTGTCGGTGCCGAGCGCCTTGCCGGACGTTTGCGGCGCGGCGCTTCGGCCTCTCGCCCTCGCGGGTCGCCTCGCGCTCGCCCGCACCAACGCTGCCCTCCTCCTCCTGCACAATCGGAGTACGGAATCGCTGCCGATGACCGGCATCGTTTCCGCTGCCTTCGGCCCCCGCGACCAGGTCCTGGTGCTTCGCCGCGCCAACGACGGCCCTCAGGTGGAAGACGAGGTCGTTCTCGTCTCGCCTTGGCCGCGCCGACGCGTGCTCCTGCGCGCGCCGCTCGTCGTGTCCGTCTCGTGGGATGCCGGCGGCAACGTCCTCGCCGTTCGCCGGACGCTCCCGGTGAGCCTCGTCGCGTCCTTGCTCGCCCACGCGCCGGACGAATTCGGCGGCGAAGCCATCGGCGGCGAGGCCGTGCACATTCAGCTCCCGACAGGCACGGTTTCCCCCGTACACGGCTTGGAAAGACAGACGGTCCGAGCGCTCGCGGGCATCTTGCCGAATTCGGGGCACTGACGCATCTAACGCATTCGAAAGTGGTGCCCGCCGACTCCTGTGCGGGCCAGACGGAGGCCCCTCCCCGATGCGTCGGATCACCCTCGCGATCGCCCTCGTCTTCGTCGGCGCCTGCTCGCACGAGCTGACCGGCCCCCAGCCGAGCCTCGAGGCGGCTTCGCCCGCGCTCGTCTGCGACGAGCAGCTCACCACCGCCGTGACGCTCTCCGGCTCCGGTCTCGCCCCCTTGGTGACCAACGGGCTGACGCCGGAGCCCGAGCTCGACCTGCCGCGGGTGACGCTCCAGCGGACGGAGGACCTCGACGGAAAGGCGGTCACTTCGACACCGGTGCCAGTGCCCGACGATCCGACCGACCCGGCCAAGAGCCAGGTGCGCTGGTCGAGCGCCTCGTCGATGACCGTGACGGTGAGCCCGGCGCTCCAGCTCGACCCGGGCCTCTACGACATCGAGGTGACGAACCGCTCCGGCCAGAGCACGACCGCGACCGGCGCGCTCCTCGCCGTTCCGCGGCCGCGGATTTCCAAGATCGTGCCACCCGCGATGTGCACCGCGGCCGGCGGCGAGCTCGCCATCGAGGGCGACTTCTTCTTGACGCAGGGCGGTAGCGCTCCTGAAGTCACCATCGGGGGTCAGACCTTCACCGCGCGCGCCGACGGCTGCCGGAAGCTTCCGGGGTCGACCGGCGCCGAGGCATGCACCAAGCTCTTCGTCGAGGTGCCGACGAACATCCTCTCCGCGGGACCGGCGGAGGTGACGGTGAAGAACCCGGCGCCGGCCGCGTGCCAGAGCACCGACCAGCAGACGCTTGCGATGGTCCCGCCGCCGACCATTACCTCGGTCCAGCCCTCCGAGCTCTGCGAGAGCGGTGGCGCTCTCACCCTGGAGGGCACGAATTTCCGGCCGGGCTCCACGGTGGAGGTCGGGACCGCTGCCACTCAGTCCGTGGTCCTCGCTTCGTCGAGCGAGCTGACCGCGACCTTTGCGGGAGGGCTCCCGGTCGGCGGGCCATACGACGTCTCGGTCCAGACCCCCGAGCAGTGCCACGCGACCCTCGCCGGCCAGGTGACCGTGGTCGCCGCGCCGATGCTGTTCTTCGTCGACCCGCCGGTCGCCTACAACGGCATCGCCATCCAGCTCACCGCCTACGGCAGCACGCTGTCGGCGAACGTCACGGGCATCTCCCTCGTGCCGGCGAGCGGCAGCGCTCTCGCCCTCACCTTCCACCAGGACCCCAGCCACCCGGGGCGACTGCTGCTCGACCTGCCGGCGGGGGTGACGCCCGGCACGTACACGCTCACCCTGCAAGACGACCAGGGCTGCACCGCGAGCCTGCCGAACGCGCTCGAGGTGGTGTCGCAGACGACGCTCTCCATCAGCTCGGTGACCCCGTCGTTCGGCTGGACGGGGGCCTCGACCGGCATCGAGGTGCGGGCGGACGCCAGCGTCGGCGGCGGGTTCCAGTCGCTGCCGCGGCTCTACCTGACCCCATCGGGTGGCGGCAGCGCTACCGCCCGGGCGCTGGAATCGGAGTCGTTCCTCGACCCCTCGCGCCTGACGGCAGTGGTGCCGGAGGGCTTGGCGGTCGGCGCGTACGATCTGATCGCCGTGAACCCCGATGGTGGGGTCGCGGTCGCGCACCAGGCATTCACGGTCACCGCCGATCCGCCGCCGGCCATCGCCTCGCTCACCCCCGGCTCGGTGCCCAACAGCGGAACCGAGGACCTCACGATCAGCGGCACGAACTTCGCGACGCCCACGGTGACGCTCACCTGCACCGATCCGAGCGGCCAAGTGACGACGCCGACCGTCACTCTGGGCTCGAGCACTACGACTTCGATCGCCGCGAGCTTCGACGCGAGCCCCTACAGTAGCGGTGCCGCTTGCCTCGTCCGGGTGACCGACGGCGTCGCCGGCTCGCCCTACGGCGAGTTCGGCTCGCTCGTCATCACCAACCCGGCGCAGAACCTCGGGTCGCCCAGCGCCGGACAGGCGCTCGCCACGCCCCGGCGGGCGCTGGGCCTCGTCGAGGTGCAGACCAGCGCTGCCGCCCGGTACCTGGTGGCGGTCGGCGGCGCCGCGGATGACGGCAGCGGTCTCGCCTCCTTGGAGAGCACCCCCCTCGACATCGCCGGCGTTCAGGCCGGCTGGTCGACCCAGCGCCACGAGATGAGCACGGCCCGCGCGTTCGTCGGCGCGGCGAGCATCGGGCGGTTCGTCTACGCCATCGGCGGCGCGACCAGCGCGACCGGGCCGGCCGTCGCGACCGTCGAGCGGGCGGCGGTGCTCGACCCGGCATTCCATCCGGACATCACCGACCTCGACATCACGGTCGCGAGCCCAGGGGCAGGGCTAGCGCCCGGCGTCTGGTACTACCGGGTCTCGGCGGTGATGCCCAACGACGACCCGTTCAATCCCGGCGGGGAGGCGCTGGCGTCCGAACGCTTCCCGCTCTCCCTGCCGACGCTGACCCCCGCGCGGGCGTTCGTACCGACCATCACCTGGAGCCGGCTACCAGGAGCGGTGTCGTACCGCATCTACCGCAGCCCCACCGCGAACGCGCCCGCCGGCCAGGAACAGCTCGTGAGCACGGTCGACGCGAGCGAGCCGACGCGCTTCGAAGACACCGGCGGCGCCACCTCGAGCGACGCCCCGCTGCCGCTCGGCTCGCTCGGCACCTGGAGCGCAGTCCCGTCACTTTCCGTCGCGCGCAAGGGCATGGCGATCGCGGTGGCGGCCGATCCGAGCGTCGCCGGCCGCTTCTGGCTCTACGCTCTCGGGGGGCAGGACGGGTCCGGCTCGGCGCTGGCGAGCTACGAGCGGCTGCAGGTCGACGTGGCCCCGGACGGGTCGCAGACGACCGGCAGTTGGATTCTCGGACTCACCTCGCTCTCGGCCGCGCGCTGGCAGCTCGGCGCCTGGGTCGGGACCCACGGCACCTCGTCGCGCATCCCGGCGGGCACCACCTACGTCTGGGCAGGGGCAGGGCTCTCGGATAGCGGCGCGAGCGTCCGATACGTCGACGCGGCGCCGCAGCTTCCCGACGGCTCGCTGGGTCCGTTCCAGGCGGTCAAGCAGATGGGCGGGCGGGCCGGCTACGGCGCGGCGCTCGCGGGCAACTTCCTCTACGCGTTCGCCGGCGGTGGCGGCACGGACACCTCGGTCAGTCAGGCGGAGATGTGCGCGCCCGGCATCGGCGGCTGCCAGACGACTCCGGCCCCGCCGGACCTCGTCAACTGGAACAACGCGACCTCTCTCTTCCGGCCGCGGACCCTGGCCGGATGCGCGCTCGAGGGCGCGACGATCTATCTCGTCGGCGGCGTCGGCGAGTCCGGCAGCGGCAGCACCGGAACGACGGAGCAGCTCACATGGTGACCCCTCGGATGTCGATTCTCCTGCTCGGGCTGGCGCTTGCGATGCCAGCGGCAGCGCTCAAGCCCAGCTTGTCGGCCGCATCGGACCGACCCTTCGCCCTGCCGCCGCCGCCGATTCCCGCCGCCGAGGATCCCACGCCGAAGGCGATCGTCGGCCTCGCGGTGCAGGGCCTGCTTCCCGAGCCGTTCAGCCGCCTGGGCGCGGCGCCCGCCTTCGAGCTGACCGGCGCCGCGTTCCTCCCCGCGCTCGATCATCGGCTCGCGCTCTCGGTCGACGCCGGCTACACGCAGCTTTCGACGACCGAGACCCTGGCCGACTCGCGGGTGGCGGGCGGCCGCGTCACCAACACGCTGACCGAGAGCGATCTGCGGATCGGCCTCGGACTCCAATTCCATTTCCTGAACCCCACGGCAACGCTCTCGCCCTACGCCGGCGCTCGCCTCCGGCTGCACTTCCTGAGCGGCACCGCTGCCGGTCGGGCGGGCAACGAAGCCTTCGGGAATTCGCGCGAGCAAGGGATGTCGTTCGGCGGCGCGCCCTACGCTGGGCTGCTCTACCGGCTGGGGCCCGGCCGCCTTTTCGCTGAGCTCGAGGTCGACCTCGCGCCGATCGATCACGCGATCACCGGGGCGGCGAACCTGTCGTCGATCTCGATCGCCGCCGGGTACGTCGTCGCCTTCTGATGCCCCGAGCGGGGGATGGATGGCGCCTCCCGCCCGTTCTTCGATGCCGGTCGACCAAGCCGTCCGTCGTTCTCCAGAGGAGACGTCGGCCTGCCACGATGAGCAGGCGACGTCTGGATCGATTCCTGCGGGCTCGAGCCTGAATGAAGCCACCTGCTCTTCACGAAACGAGCGCAGGCGCTCACGCGATGGTCACCTCGGGGCAGAGGTAGACGTCCTGAATCAGGTTCAGGAGCTTGACGCCCTCCGCCATCGGCCGCTGGAACGCCTTGCGCCCAGTGATGAGGCCCATCCCGCCGGCGCGCTTGTTGATGACCGCCGTGCGCACCGCGTCCGCGAAGTCGTTCTGGCCCGACGCGCCGCCCGAGTTGATGAGCCCGCAGCGGCCCGCGAAGGAGTTGAGCACCTGGTAGCGCGTCCAATCGATCGGGTGGTCCGTCATCAGCTCGGTGTAGATGCGCTGGTCGATCTTCCCGTAGCTCGACTCGACGTTGAGGGCAGCGAAACCGCCGTTGTTCTCCGGCAGCTTCTGCTTGATGATGTCCGCCTCCAGCGTGACGCCGAGATGGTTGGCCTGCGCGGTCAGGTCGGCGCTGACGTGGTAGTCCTTCTCGCGCTTGAAGGCGTTGTTGCGCAGGTAGCACCAGAGCACGGTGGCCATCCCCAGCTCGTGGGCGCGGGCGAAGGCGAGGCTCACTTCCTGAATCTGCCGGGTCGACTGGTCGCTGCCGAAGTAGATCGTCGCGCCGACCGCTACCGCTCCTAAGCTCCATGCCTCCTCGACCTTGCCGAAGAGGACCTGGTCGAACTTGTTCGGGTAGGTCAGAAGCTCGTTGTGGTTCACCTTGACGACGAAGGGAATGCGGTGGGCCCACTGGCGCGAGGCCATCCCGAGAACGCCGATGGTCGAGGCGACCGCGTTGCACCCGCCCTCGACGGCGAGCTCCACGATTTTCACCGGGTCGAAGTAGAGCGGGTTCTTTGCGAAGCTCGCCCCGGCGGAGTGCTCGATGCCCTGGTCGACCGGGAGGATGGAGACGTAGCCGCTGCCGGAGAGCCGGCCGTGATCGAACATCGCCTGGAGGCTGCGCAGGGTCTGTGGGTTGCGGTCCGACTGCGCGAAGACGCGGCTCACCGAGTCCGGTCCCGGTAGGCTCAACAGGTCGCGGGGCACCTTCGCCTGGTAGGCGAGAAGGCTCTCGGCCTCCGAGCCGAGCGCCGTCTGGATGTCGCGGTAGGTGGTGGTCATCGGAAGTCACTCCTCGCGGATGAAGTCGTCGTTCGAGCCGCGCAATCTAGCCACCTCGCGCGCGCGAGTCATCCAGGTCGAGCCGGAAATGCGCCAGCCGGTGTACGTTTTGCCGATGTCGCGCGGCAGCCTGTTCCTGGTCGGCACGTTCACCCTCGCGCTCGCCTGCGGGCCGAGCGGGCCGCGACCGGTGACGCTCGCCTCGGGCGGCGCGTCGATCGTGGTCTCGGCCGACCGGAAGACCGTCACGTTCGAACGAGGGTCGACGACGCTCCTGACGTTTCCGCTCGACGCCTTCGAGCTCGGCACGGTCGGCGCGCTCGACCTCAAGAACCTGAGCTACGACCCGTATTGGCTCGAGGTTTCTTCGCCCATCGGGCCGCCGGCGGACTTGCAGTGGCGAACCCCGACCGCTCTCGCCATCCAGCAGCACAGCAGCACCTCGATGACGCTGCTGCTCAGCTACGCGGGCGCGACGGCGACGCTGACCTTGACGGCGGCGGCGCCGAACCGGTTCGTGGCGAAGCTCGTGCCCCAGGTGACCGACGGCCAGAGCATCGCCTGGGCGCGGCTGAGACCGCGGGCGGGCCAGACCGAGGCGTTCTACGGCCTGGGCGAGTGGGGCGACACGCTCGACCAGCGCGGCAAGCTGCGGCCGATGCAGATGGAGGCGGACCTGTCGTACGAGAGCGGGGACACCGAGAACCACGCGCCGATTCCGCTGCTCATCGGCACCCGCGGCTGGGGGCTGTTCGTCCAGTCGAGCGAGCCCGGGGTCTTCGACGTCGCGCGCGAAGCGCCGGACCTCATCCAGGCGACGTTCGCGGACGTGGAGCAGCCCCAGGACGGCTTGACGTTCCACCTCTTCTCGGCAGCGGAGCCGCTCGACGTGACCAAGCTCTACTACGACGTGACGGGCTACCCGCTCCTGCCGGCGACCTGGGCGCTGGGACCGTGGATCTGGCGCGACGAGGACAAGGACCAGGCGCAGGTGCTCGACGACGTGAAGGAGATTCGCGACCTGGACCTCGCGACGAGCGCGATCTGGATCGACCGGCCGTACGCGAGCCACGTCAACTCGTTCGACTTCGACCCGGCGAAGTTCACCGACCCCGACGCGATGATCGCGGCGATTCACGCGGCCGGCCTGCGGCTCGCGCTCTGGAGCTCGCCGTACGAGGAGACCGCTTCCGCCGAGCTGCACCAGGAAGCTGTCCAGAACGGCTACTATCCACCAACGGTCGGCATCCTCCTCAACAAGGGCTGGGGCGACCCCATCGACTTCACGAACCCCGCGGCCTACGCCTGGTGGCAGTCGCTCATCCGCCGGTACACCGGCCGCGGCATCGAGGGGTTCAAGCTCGACTACGGGGAGGACGTGACGGTCGGCATCGGCGGCGGGCGCGACAAGTGGGTCTTCCACGATGGCTCGGACGAGCGAACGATGCACCGCGGCTATCAATTGCTCTATCACAAGGTCTATGCCGAGATGCTCCCCAAGAGCGGTGGTTTTCTCCTGTGCCGGACCGGGCGCTGGGGCGGGCAGGCGAACGTGTCGGTGATTTGGCCCGGGGACCTCGATGCGAACTTCGCGCACAAGGGCGACCTCCGGCCGGACGGGAAGAAGTACGTCGGTGGGCTCCCGGCGAGCGTGATTCTCGGTCTGGGGCTGGGCGTCAGCGGCTTTCCGTTCTACGCCTCGGACACCGGCGGCTACCAGCACAGCCCGCCGGACGCCGAGACCTACACCCGCTGGTTCGAGCAGACCGCGCTGTCGACGGTGATGGAGATCGGCGACGCCTCGAGCGAGCCGGTGTGGGTGTTCACGAACCCCGATGGCACGCCCAATGGCCGCGACGAGGCGACCGTCGACGCCTACCGCCAATTCGTGCGCCTGCACCTGCGGCTGTTCCCGTACGAGTGGACGTATGCGCAAGCGCTGAGCAGGACCGGTCGCGCCATCCTGCGGCCCATCGGCCTGGCGTATCCGCAGCTCGGGCAGAATCCCGACGACGAGTACCTCTTCGGCGACGACTTGTTGGTCGCACCGGTGGTCGTGCAAGGGGCGACGACGAAGAGCGTCCTCTTTCCGCCGGGTACCTGGATCGACTGGTTCGATGGCAGTGCGCATGCCGGCGGGCAACGGGAGACGGTAGCGGCGCCGCTCGACACACTGCCGCTCTACCTGCGCGCGGGCGCGATCGTCCCGCTCCTGAGGCCGACCATCGACACCTTGGCGCCGGCGACCGATGTGGACGTCGATTCCTACGCGAACGACGCGGGCCAGCTCTACGCGCGCATCGTGCCCGACGACACGGCGACGAGCTTCACGGTCTTCGACGGGACGCAGCTTTCCCAGTCGCGCTCGGCGAACGCGATCGATGTCGTCGTGAAGCCGGGAGCGACGTTCACGAAAGGCTTCGTCCTGGAGCTGTTACGCACACCGGCGCCGCAGCAGGTGACCTTGAACGGTGCGCCCCTGCAGAAGCTCGATGACGAGGCGTCGTTCGCCGCGGCGGCGAGCGGCTACCGCGTCGACGACGCGATGGGCGGCACGGTGTGGCTGAAGCTCCCACTGGGGGGCGGGAGCGTTGCCGTCGAGCGCTAGAGCCCGGGTTTGTCACAGATGCCGTTGGGGAAGGGCTGATCCCCCGCTCCCAAAAGCGAGGCCACGCAGATCTCGCCGCTGGGGCAGCCGGGGGAGCCGCCCTGGAGCTCCGCGTTGGTGAGGCAGGCGGTGTTGGTCGGATCGCACGGGTTCTGGCACTGCGCGTAGCACCGGGAGGGACCGATGGGGTTGTAGTTCGAATCGACTGGGGTGAGGCACATCGAGCCCTTGGCGCAAGAGTCGCTGACTTCCTTGCAGCCGTCGTAGCTCGACCCGTTCGAGTTCTGGTCGCAGTTCTGGGAATCCACCGCCTGGCCGCCGGCGGGGTAGCACATGTTGGTGGTCGGGCTCGCCGGCATGCAGGTGTAGTGCACGATGGGGTTGTTCGGTCCCGCCGGGTTGTTGCGGTCCAGGGGAGCGTCCGGGCAGTTCTGCGAGGCGATGCTGCAGTTGTCGGCCGGGGCGCAGGCGCCGCAGGCGCCGTTCGGATCGTCGCCGGGCCGGGTGCAGGTTTCGACGCTCGAGTCCTGGGCGCAGTAGGCAGGAACGCTGCCGGTCCCCTGTTGCTCGTTCGAGCAGACCTGGGCGTAGTCGCCGTATTTCGTGCCGCCGGGGTAACAACCGGGGCGGCACTTCATCGGCAGGGTCCCGCAGGTGCCGGGGAAGCAGCCCTGGTTGACGGGACACGGATGGTCGCAGTCGCAGTCGGCGCCGTTGCCGACCATCGGGTTGCAGGTGCCGTCGTTGACGCAGCAGCGCTGCGCGTTCGGGCAGTCCGCGTCGGAGCCGCATATCACGTTGATTTCCCGGGTGGCGCTCGCGGTGGCGCCGTTCTTGTCCTGCACGTGCGCGGTCAGGATGTGGTCGCCTATTCCCAGGTTGGACCAGTTGATGCTTTGCGACACCGTCAGGGCCGGGGGGTTGAGCCACCCGGCGACGGTGGAGTTGTTCGGGGGCGTGTTCGTTGCGGTCACCTGGACCTTGGCGATCGGGACCAGGCTCGTCACCTGCAAGGTCAAGGGGCCCGTCCCGTGGACGGTCGCCACCGGTTTCGGCTGGGTCTGGGTCAGCGCCGGCTGCACGAACTCGACCTTGAGGCCGGAGAGAACGACCTTCACCACGGCCGGCACCTGGTCGTCGTAGTCGTCGATCGCGGTCGCCGTCAAGGTCAGCGCGTCGTTCTGCTCCTGGGAGACGTAGGAGGAGAGCGGGAAGTCCTGGCCGCAGTCGATCTCGGTGACGTCGGACCCCGGCGGGCACAGTTTCAGCGCCACCGTGCCGACCTTCAGCGAAAGCGACTTCAAGCCGATGCTGGAGGTCGCCTTGGCGGTGAAGTGGATGGTCGCGGCGGCCGGCGTGCCGTCCTTCGGCGTCAGGATGACGACCTGCGTGTCGCGGACACGGTTGACGCCGTTGGTGCCGCAGTTGCACCCGCCGACGGCGACCGAAGCGAAGACCCCGAGCACGAAGAGCCGTCCGATACGCATCTCGACCTCGTCAGCGAAAAACCGCGCGAGCCTACCCCTCGCGTGGCGCGCAGTGTACCGGCATTCGATGCGTCAAGCGATCGGTCGATCGTCGGTGTGGCGCCCGTCCCCACCTTGTCCGCCGAGTCGCGCGCATGTTAGGCGACACCGGACACGCGAGGCACGTCGCAGGATAAGAGCTCAAACGATGACGCCCCCCAGAACCGCCATCATCGGCGCCGGCCCCGCGGGGCTGACCGCCGCCTACCTGCTGGGCAAGCGGGGGGCAGAGGCGGTGGTGCTCGAGGCGGACCCGCGGCACGTCGGCGGCATCGCCCGCACCGAGGAGCTCGACGGCTTCCGCTTCGACATCGGCGGGCACCGCTTCTTCTCGAAGTCGAAGGAAGTCGAGGAGCTGTGGACGGAAATCCTCGGCCCCGAGATGCTCGTCAGGCCGCGGTCGAGCCGCATCTACTACGACGGCAAGTTCTTCTCCTATCCGCTCCAGGGGCTGGAAGCGCTGCGCAAGCTGGGGCCCGTCGAGGCCGCGCGCTGCCTCGCCTCCTACGCCAAGGCGAAAGCGTTTCCGGTCGCCGACCCGCAAAACGTCGAGGGCTGGGTGGTCAACCAGTTCGGCCGCCGGCTCTACGAGATTTTCTTCAAGACGTACACGGAGAAGGTGTGGGGGATGCCCTGCGCCGAAATCTCCGCCGACTTCGCCGCCCAGCGCATCAAGGGGCTGTCGTTCACCTCGGCCGTCAAGAACGCGCTCTTCCCCCAGAAGCCGAAGGAACGCGGCGAGGTGATCAAGACCTTGATCGACACCTTCCGCTATCCCCGCCTCGGTCCCGGGCAGCTCTGGGAAGCGTGCGCGGCCAAGGTGCGCGAGATGGGCGGCGAGGTCCGGATGGGCGCGCGCGTCACCGGCTGCCGCTTCGAGCCGGCGCGGAAGGTCTGGCGCGTGTCGTTCGCTCGCGCCGACGGATCGACGGGCGAGGTCGAGGCCGACCACGTCATCTCCTCGGCACCGCTCCGGGAGGTCGTCGGCTTCGTCTCCCCCGCGCTCTCCGACGAAGCCCGCGCCGCCGCCGGCGCGTTGCGCTACCGCGACTTCCTCTCGGTGGTGCTGATGCGCCAGGGACCGGACCTCTTCACGGACAACTGGATCTACATCCACGACCCGGGCGTCCAGGTCGGCCGCATCCAGAACTTCAAGCAGTGGTCGCCCGACCTCGTGCCCGAGCCGAGCTGGAGCTGCTACGGCCTCGAGTATTTCTGCTTCGAAGGCGATGGGCTCTGGAGCGCTCCCGACGAGCAGCTCGTCGACCTGGCCCGGCGGGAGATGGAGCGGATCGGCCTCTGCCCCGCGCGGGAGATCTCCCGCGGCCACGTCGTGCGCCAACCGAAAGCGTACCCGGTCTACGACCAGGGCTACCAGCAGAACGTCGCCTGCGTCGCCCAAGAGCTCGCAAGGAAGCTCCCCACCCTCCACGTCGTCGGCCGCAACGGGATGCACAAGTACAACAACCAGGACCACTCGATGATGACCGCGATGCTCTCGGTCGAGAATATCCTGGCGGGCGAGAAGCGGTACGACGTGTGGCGGGTGAACCAGGACGCCGAGTACCACGAGGCCGGCGAGGCGGGGCAGGTCTCCGGGGCGAGCGGGCTGCGCCTGGTTCCCGGCCGGGCCGCCTGACCGCTCCACCCGCTGGCGTTCGCGCGAATCCAGCGGGCGATTCGTGAGAACGCCGTTCTCCTCTTCTCCGGCCCCGGAATGCGCTATGGTGCCGGCGCACCCAGGGTCCAGGGGAGCTCGGCGAAGGGTCGAGCGAGTCGGACGGAGAAGTCGAAGGTCCATGCTGACGAGGCGGCAGGACGAGCTCTTCTCGCACGCGGCGAGGCTGGCCCTCCGGGGCGCCTACGCGGCTCGCGACGGCGAGAAGCCCAGCTCGCTCAGGCCACTCATCGAGTCGTGGGCGGAAATCGAGGCGATGGCCCGAACGGTCCCCTACACCGCCCGGCCGGTCGCCTGGAAAATCTTCACCAGCGCGAGCGCGCGTAAGCCTTTGATCCTCAACGGCCGGGCCGACAACCAGGCCCTGCGCGAGTTCGGCCAGGAATGCGTGCTGCTCTTCAAGATCGGCCGCGGCGACGACCCCCGCCAGTACCCGCTGGAGTTCGGCGACTACTACTGAGCGGCGGCGGTTCATCTCAGCGGAAGCCCTGCGGGTAGGCTCGAACCCCGCTGGTCGGCGTTCTGGCGGCGCACCACGTCCCGTCTCAGCCATCCGACCGATCGGTCGGATCCGACTGATCGGTCCGATCGTCCAGGCATCGCAGTGCGGGGCCAGTGTCGGCCGGTGGCGCTAGCCGAGGAACCACTTCGGCCGTCGAGCGCGGATGGCGCCGTCGAACCCCAGCGCGCGGCCGCCGGCGGTGGCGAGCACGGCCAGCGCGATCAGCACCACGAAGACGTCGATCGCCTGGCGCGACGCGAGGAAGTAGGCCGCGCCCAACACGATCGCCAGGAGCGCTCCCGCTCTCGCCCCGACCCCGAAGAGGAGGCTCAAGCCCGCCACCGCCTCCCCGGCGACGACGAGGCGCGCGAACGCCACCGCGTGCGGGAGCACGAGCGCGTGCAGCTCCCGGTCGAAGAAGGAGAACGTCTTTCCGGACGTCCGCCATTCGCCGAGCTGCGTGACGAGCGCCGGCCCAGCGAAACCGCTCCTGAGCTTCAGCACCGCTCCCAAGAGGAACAGCGCGCCCAGGGCCAGGCGCAGGAGCCCCACCCACGCGAGCGACGCCCGCTCTTCGATGCCCAGGGCCATCGCCGCTCAACCTTTGGAGATCTTGTCCTCGAGAAAGGCATGGAGCCTCGCGCCCATCTCCTCGGGCATCGACCGCGCGAGGTGCTGGCGCGCGACGCGGCTCGTCGCCTTGTAGGTGCGCACGAAGGTGACGCAAGGGGCGCAATAGGACAGGTGGTCCTCGAGCTCGCGCCGCCGCTCCTCGGAGAGCAGGCCGTCGACGTAGTCGCCCAACAGCGAGACGCACTCCTGGCAATACATCATGCGACCGACTCCCGCCCGACCGCGCGCGCCACTCGTGCTCCCACCGCCGCCCCTCTCAGGCCGCGAAGTACTCGCCGAGCTTCTCGCGCAGCACCAGCCGCGCCCGGTGCAGGCGGCTCTTGACCGCCGGCACGCTCAAACCCAAGGCCGAACCGATTTCCTCGTTGGACAACCCGTCCACGTCCTTCAGAAGGAAAACGACGCGGTAGTCGTCCGGAAGATTCGCGACCGCCGTTTCCAGCGCTCGGCCGAGCTGCTGGTTCTGCAGCGCATCGTCGGCTCGCAGACTCCAATCGCTCTTCGGCGGGTCGACGTAGCCGCCCTCGATGTTGAAGCGCAGGCCGAGGGTCAGCTCGGCCGCTTCCTCCGAGGTCGCCGCGGGCAGCTCGGGGGTCCTTCGCCGGCGCCTAAGGCGCATCAGCGCGAAGTTCGCGGCGATGCGGTAGATCCAGCTCGAGAACGCGGCGTCGCCCCGGAAGTCCGGGAGCTTCTGGTAGGCGTTCAAGAACGCCTCCTGGAGAATCTCCTCGGCGTCCGACTCGTTGCCCATCATCCGCAAGGCGAGCCGATAGATCTGCCGCTGATGGCGCTCGACCAGGGTGGTGAACGCATGGCGGTCGCCCAGGCGCGAGCGCTCGACGAGCTCTCGATCGGTCGGCTGGGACGCGGCGGGCACGGTCTCCATCGCAAGGAGCGCACTCTAGCCGACGTTCGTCGAGCGCGCCAAGAGCGGCCAGGCCGAGGAACGAGGAAGAAGGCCCGACCCGGGTCACCCCGTCCGCCCGCGCCCGATCGGACCGGTCGGTCGGATCGGACTGATCGGTCGGCTCCGCCCAGCCAGAGCGTCCGGGGCCGGGCGCCGCTGGAATACCTGCTGCGCTGCCGTCTGCCTGGAGCCCAGCCGGCCAGTTGATGCCAGCGGCGGGAAACACCAGCTTGCCCCAAGGTCGGCGGGAACATCCGTCCGCCGCGGGGTCGCTCGATGCTCCAGTTCCTCGGCCACGAAGAGAACCCGTTGCGCCCCGACGAATGGGCGCGACTGACCGACACCGTCATCGAGGTGGCTAGGCGCACCCTGGTGTGCCGGCGGTTCATCGACCTCTACGGGCCGCTCGGCGCCGGCGTGCAGACCGTCGCCTATGACGAGTTCCAGGGCGTCGCGCCGGGCGCGGTGGACATCGTCGGCGAGGAGGACACCGCCAAGGTCTTCAGCGACCAGCGCACTTTCAAGACCATCCCGATTCTCTACAAGGACTTCCTGCTCCACTGGCGCGACCTCGAAGCGGCGCGGGCGCACGCCATGCCGCTCGACGTCTCGGCGGCGGCCGGCGCGGCGGCCTTCTGCTCTCAACGCGAGGACGAGCTGATTCTCCACGGGCACCAGAAGCTCGGCCACGAGGGGCTGATGAACGCGACCGGCCGCGCGACCATCCCGCTGAGGGACTGGAGCGCTCCCGGTAACGGGTACCAGAACGTGGTCGAGGCGACCGAACGGCTCCTCGCGAACGGCCACTACGGACCTTACGCGGTGGTGACGAGCCCCCGCCTCTACGCCGCGCTCCATCGCGTGTTCGAGAAGACCGGCGTGCTCGAGGTGGAGACCATCCGCCAGCTCGCGCCCGAGGGCGTCTTCCAGTCGAACCTCCTGGGGGGCGAGAGCGCTGTCGTGGTGTCCACCGGCCGGGAGAACCTCGACCTCGCCGTCGCGATGGACCTGTCGGTCGCCTACCTCGGCGCCCAGCGGATGAACCATCCGTTCCGAGTGCTCGAGTGCCTGCTCTTGCGCGTCAAGCACCCCGACGCCATCTGCACCATCGAGAGGCCGGGCTAACCCCCGAGCAAAGACCCGGCTTCCCGACATCCCGCCGGCGCGAGATCTTCGGTCCCGAGGCGCGATGAGACGCGCTGGCGATCCGGCGCCGGCTTCTCGACGCCGTCGGCCGTGCTCCGCTAGTCTTGGCGCCATGGCCAGGTGGCTCGAGCTGTCCGCCGACTATCGCTGCAACAACCGGTGCCAGGGCTGCTTCTCCGTCGACGACGCCGGCCCCTCGATGACCACCGCCGAGGCCATCGAGACCCTGCGCTTCCACCGCGAGCGGGGCGCCGAGTGGCTCTGGCTCGGCGGCGGCGAGCCCACCCTGCGCCGCGACCTCTTCGCCCTCGTCGGCGCCGCCCGCGACCTCGGCTTCTCCCGTGTGCGCCTCCAGACCAACGGGATGCTCCTCGCCTATCCCCAGTTCGCCCGCCGCTGTTTCGAGGCCGGCGTGAGCGAAATCTCCTTCGGCCTGAGGAGCGCCACCGCCCAGACCCACGACCGGCTCACCCGGACTCCCGGCTCCTTCGACCTCCTCGTCCGGGGCATCGCCGAGTGGAAGAAGCTCGGCCGCCCGATGGAGGGCGACGTCCTGCTCTATCGCTCGAACTTGCCCGAGCTGCCCGAAATCGTCCGGACCTTTCATGACCTGGGCCTGGCGCGCTTCAGCCTCTGGCTCTTCTCGACCACCGACACTTCCGACGCCTCCCTCGACGCCGAGGTCCCCCGCATCCAGGACGCGATGGCCGAAATCGCGCGGACGATGGCCTTGCGAATCGACGACGACGCCACCCGGTTCATCACCTCGCTCCACACGCCCCCCTGCACCGTTCCCGAGGAGTGCAAGAACGCCATCTTCTTCCCCGCCGAGCTCGACCTCGTCGTCGCCAACACCGGCGGCCACCACTTCCGTCTCGAAACCTCTCCCATCGAAGGCGGCCACTACACCCCTCGCTGCGCCGCCTGCGCGATGCGCCCCCGCTGCAACGGCGCCCGCCGCGACTACGTCCGCATCCATGGCGATGCCGAGCTCCAGCCCCTCCCGAAGCCCCGCGCGCCCGAGCTCGACGGGGCGGGGGCTCCCTTTTTCGCGCGAGATCGTGGTCCGGCAGTTTAGTACATGTTCGCGCGATTGCGGGCCGCAACATGCAGTATAGTGCGACCCGCGAATTCCGCCTCGAAAAAGGGGACCCCGGACGGATGGGCGTGAGCCCGCGGCTCGGCCGGCGCCCGGTGCGAGGCGGATGGAAACGAGGGCCGTCTCGGCTGGTCGCGATGAAACGGCGCTTGGGGAGCGGATGCCGCTGAGAGTTCGGGAAGAGGTGCGGGAAGCGCTCGCCGAGCGGCGGGCGGTGGTCGCGCTGGAGACCTCGGTCGTCGCGCAGGGGCTGCCGCCCGGTCCCAACCTCGAGGCGGCGCGCGCCTGCGAGGCGGCGGCGCGATCGGCGGGAGCGGTGCCGGCGACCGTGGCGGTGATCGACGGAGAGATCGTGGTCGGCCTCGAGCCGGCCGAGTTGGAGCGGCTCGCCGAGAAGAACCCGGCGCACTTGAAGATCGGCTCGCGCGACCTGGCGGTGGCGGTCTGCGAGCGCAAGACCGGCGGCACCACCGTCAGCGCGACCTGCGAAATCGCCGCGCGGGCGGGGATCAGGTTCTTCGCGACGGGCGGCATCGGTGGCGTGCACCGGGGCCTCGCCGAGCGGCTGGACGTCTCGCAGGACCTGTGGGCGCTCTCGCGCTTTCCGGTCGCGGTCGTCTGCGCGGGGGCGAAGAGCGTTCTCGATCTGGAGGCGACCCTGGAGCTCCTGGAGTCGCTCGCCGTGCCGGTGATCGGCATCGGTACCGGGGAGCTGCCCTCGTTCTACTCGGCGCGCTCGGGGCTCCAGCTCGACCACTCGGTGCCGGGCGCGGTGGAGGCCGCGCGGGTGTGCCAGACGCGATTCGCGCTCGGGCAAGGGGGCCTGGTCCTCGCCCTCCCGCCGCCGAGCGAGAGCGCTCTCGGTTTCCGTGAAGTCGAGGCGTGGCTGGCGACGGCGCTCGACGAGGCGCGGCGAGCGAGCGTCGTCGGCAAGGCGGTGACGCCGTTTCTCCTCGCGCGCCTCGGCGAGAAGAGCGGGGGCCGAACGCTGCGGGCGAACGTGGCGTTGCTCGAGCACAACGCGCGTTTCGCGGCCGAGGTGGCGGTGGCGAGCGCGACGATGGATGGCGACGTGGCCGAGGTACCGGCTCGGGGGGAAGCTCCTCGCCCCTGAGGACCGGCGAGTTGGTTTGGCTCAGCCAGGAAAGCCGCCGTCGATCAGACCGATCGGTCGGATCGGTCGGATCGGTCCGATCGGTCCGCTCCGAAGGCGAGCCCGCACCTGAGGCCCGAGCGGGCTGCCCTCCGGGAGCGCTTCTAGTTGCCGGACTGGGCGGCCTCCGCCGCGTGGGCCTGGAGCACCCGTTCCGCGAGCTTCCCGGTCAGCTCCGAGTGATGGTCGTGCTTCGCGGTGAAGGAGGCGAGGCCGTGAGAAATCGACCGCAGCTCGACGATCAGATCGTGCAGCTCGGCGAGCGGCACGTAGGCGGAAATCCGGTCGCGCGGGACGTCGCCTTCGGCGGGCTCGAAGCCCAAGAGCTGGCCCCGGCGGCCGGTCAGCACCCGCTGGGCCTTGCTCGTCGCCTCCCGCGGCACGAACGCCTCCACCAGCATCACCGGCTCGAGCAACACCGGGTCGAGCTTCGGCAGCGCTTCCGACACGCCGATGCGCGCCGCGGTTCGAAACGCCTGATCGGAGCTGTCGACCGTGTGGTAGCTGCCGTCGGTCAAGGTGACCGAGACGTCGACCACCGGGAACCCGAGCGGCCCTTTCTGGAGCGCGTCGTGCACGCCCTCTTCCACCGCCGGGATGAAGTTCTTGGGGATGGAGCCACCGACGATGGTCTCATGGAACTCGACACCGCTGCCGCGGGGCAGCGGCACGAAGTCGAGGTGCACGTCGCCGAATTGGCCGTGCCCGCCGCTCTGGCGCTTGTAGCGGGAGTGCTCCTTGCCCGGCTTCTTGACGGTCTCCCGATAGGGCACCCGCGGCCGTTGCGCCTCGACCGGCAGGTGCTGGCGGCTCTTGAGCCGCTCCAGGGCGACGTGCAGGTGCAATTCCCCCTGCCCCGCGAGGATGAGCTGCTGGGTGTCCTGATCCTGCTCCAGGGCGAGCGCCGGGTCCTCCTCGATCAGCCGGGCGACCGCGAGCGGCAGCTTCACTTCGTCCGTCCGCTTCTCCGCGTGGATGGCGAGGGTGTAGACCGGCCTCGGCGGCGCGGGCCAGAACGCCGGGGGCGGGGTCGAGCCTTCCGGCGTCACCAATTCGCCCGTCCTGAGCGACTCCACCTTCAAGAGGCCGACCACCTCGCCTTCCTTCGCTTCGGGTGAGCGCTTCTGCTGAGCGCCGAGGATCTCGATCACCCCGCCGACCCGGGTGCCGGCGATCGCCCCGCCGTCGGAGACGGACCCGTGCCACACCCGCACCAGGCTCAACCGTCCCGCGTGGGCGATGAACGAGGTCTGGAACGACTGGACGAGCGGCCCCGCGCCGTCCGGGATCTGCAGCCGCTTGCGGGTGGCCGCGACGTCCGGCGCCTCGTGGCGCAGCGCCTTCCACAGCCTGGTGACCCCGAGCCCCCGGTCCGCGGCGCCGATGAACACCGGCACGATGGCGTCCTCGGTCAGCTCGCGGGTGAGGCCCTGGTACACCTCCTCCGTGGTGGGCACCTGGTCCTCGAGCAGCTTCGCGAGCACCAGGTCGTCGTGGTCGGCCACCGCCTCCAGCATCTTCTGGCGCGCCTCGGCTTCCTCCGGCTTGACGTCCTCGGGCAGCTCGACCCGCTCGGTCGCGCCGCTCACCAGCCGCCAGGCGCGCTCGCTCGTCAGGTCGACGAAACCGACGATGTCGCCGCCGGCGGTCATCGGCAGCTCGCGCAGCACGAGGGGACGGCTGCTGGCCTCCTGCAGCGCGGCGATGACCTCGGTCAGCGGCGAGGCCGGCGCGTCGATCTTGTTGATGAAGATGAAGTGAGGGACCCGGAGCTGGTCCAGAAAGGCGAAGAGCGGCGCCACCGCGAGCGCGTGGTCGGGCACCGGGTCGACCACCACCACCACCGCGTCGGCCACCGTGATCGCCCGGCGCGAGTCGTGGTCCAGCTCGACCGAGCCCGGCGTGTCGAGAATCGCCCAGCGATCCCCGAGGTAGCTCGTGGTCGCGACGTTGATCTCGATCGACATCCCGCGCGCGCGCGCCTCGGGCGTCGCGTCGCCGACCGAGGTGCCGGCGGTGACGCTGCCCGCCTGGCCGATCGTGCCGGCCTCGAGGAGCAAGCGCTCCATCAGGGTGGTCTTGCCGGTCAAATGCGGTCCCGCCAGGACGACACAGCGCGGGGACGAGTGGGCGACAGCCATGCTTGGGAGCTCCTCGAAGAAAAGGCGGGGGAGGGTTAACACGCCGGGGGGCGGCCCACCAAGGAGTTTTCGTCCGCCTCGACCCGGGCGGGCGAAAATGCCTATGCTCGAGCGCCCTGAGTTCGTTCGACGGCCTTGGTTCTCGACCGGCCAAAGCCTCTGGCGTTCTTCTTCCGAGCTGCCATGGCGAGCATTCCGGTCGTCCGTTTTTCGCCGCCGTACGGGCCGGCTCCGCGGCTTTCGCCCCTGGTCGAGGTCTCCGTCGAGCTGGACGGCCAGCGCATGGTCGAAGTGCGCGCGGCCGCGCGAGCGAGCGGCAGGCTCATGCTTTCTCCCGAGGCGCTGGCGATCGCCCGCTTCTTCGACGGAGGTCGCGACCTGCGCGCGGTCCAGCGGGCGATTCACGAGAAGTACGGGCAGATTCTCTACGTCGAACGCATCCACGAGCTGGCGCGGGCGCTCCACCAGGCGGGGCTCTTCGAGGCGGACCAGACCCCCAACCGCCTGGAGGCGCCGACGGTCCCGGACCTGCGCGCGCTCGTGCCCCGGTTCCGGCGGCTCGCCCACGCGGGCCGCGCCTACCCGGCCAACGCCGACGCGCTCCGGGAGCTGCTCCGGTCCTACTTTTCGGCAGCGCCGTCGCCTGGCGAAACGGTCCCGTCGCCGGTGGCGGGCCTCGTCGCCCCGCACGTCGATCTCTTCCGGGGAGGCGCCACCCACGCGCGCGCCTATCAGGCGCTCCGCGCGACCACGGCCGACATCTTCGTCATCCTCGGCACCACGCACGCATCCCTGCCGCACCTCTACACGGCGACCCGAGCGCTCTACGACACCCCTTTCGGACCGCTTCCGACCGACGAGCGGGCGCTGGCCGCCCTCGCCGAGGCCTACGGTCCCGAGCTGTTCGCCCACGAACCCGCCCACGAGGCCGAGCCTTCGATCGAGCTGTCCGCGCTGATGCTGCGCTACCTCTTCCCGGACCGGCCGATCACGATCTTGCCCGTCCTGTGCGGGTCGCTCTACCCCTGCGCGGCGAGAGGCGAACGGCCGGACGAGCAACCGGAGGTGGCGCGGATGCTCGCGGGCCTCGAGATCGCTCTCGGGGGGCGCGACGCGGTCGTCATCGCCGCCGCCGATTTATCCCATGTCGGGGAGCTCTATGGCGATGATCATGCGCCCTCGGCCGCCGAGTTGGCCGCGCTCGCCGAGGCCGACCGCCAGTCGCTCTCCCGGGTCGAGGCGCTCGATCCGGAGGGCTTCTTCGATCACGTCGGCCCCGACGCCGACACCCGGCGCATCGCCGCCCTCACCCCCATCTACACGATGCTGCGGGCGGTGAAGGGAACGCGCGCCCGGCTCATCGACTACGCCCGGTGGGTCGGCGAGGAGACAGGCTCCGCGATCACCTTCGCCGCGGCCGCCGTCGAAGCGTGACGATGCCCCGCCTCTCCGACGAAGCCGTCCGGGCGATGCACCTTCTGGCGCTGGACGCCACCGCTCTCGTTCGGCGAATCGAGTCCCGCCACGAGCAGATGGTGGCGGGCTTCTCGCGCCTGCGCGACCGCGACGCCCTGCTCGGAGCCCTCCACGCTTTCGGCCTGACCGCCCGGTTCCAGGATTTCTCGGCGCTCCCCATCGCCGTCCAGGACGCCGCCCTCCGCTTCTACGAGCTGGCCGACGACCTCCGCTGGTACTGCAAGTTCACCCAGGACATGCCAGGAGCGCTCTCGCTGCGCTTGGAAGCTTTTCGCCGCGAGCTCGCCCAGGCACACGCCGCCCTCGCCCGGGTGCTCGAGGCCTCGACGAGCCGGGCGCGCCGCCGCCGTCCGGCCGCCCGGCCGGCAAGGGCCAAAGCGCGAGGCTGACCGGCCGGGGGCTCTTTTTCGAAGCCATTTCCACCTGTCGCAGTTTACTGCATGTTGCTCGGAGCGCGGCCCGAAGCATGCAGTATAGTGCCGGATCGCGATCGGGCTCTGGAAAAGGCGCACCGGGCAGGTCGGTCCGGGGTCGCGTGTTAGCGTGGCCGTCGGTTTCGGGCCGCCCCGCGCGAGGGCCCACGGAGAGGCGCGCTTGTCGATTCTGCTCGCGGTGATCGCGTTCGGGGGGCTGGTCGCGTTTCACGAGGCCGGGCACATGTGGGCGGCGCGCCGGCTCGGGATGCGGGTCGAGCGCTTCTCGATCGGCTTTGGTCCGGTGGTGCTGCGGCGGCGGCGGGGAGAGACGGAGTATGCGCTGAGCGCGATTCCCATCGGCGGCTACGTGAAGATCGCGGGGATGGCGCCGGAGGACGAGGTCCGGCCGGACGATCCGCGGAGCTACCAGAACAAGCCGGCCTGGGCGCGCCTGCTCGTGATCCTGGCGGGGCCGGCGTCGAACTACCTGCTGGCGTTCCTGATCGGGGTGCCGATCCTGATGACGGCGGTGCCCGCCCCGGACCTCTCCTCGACCCGCGTGGGGCAGGTGCTCTCCCATAGTCCGGCAGCGCGAGCGGGACTCGAGAGCGGTGACGACATCCGCTGGATCGGCGGGAAAGCGGTCCGCAACTTCGACGAGATCAAGACCGCCATCCAGAGCGCGTCGAAGGACCACCCGGGGAAGCCGATTCCCTTCGTGGTGCTGCGAAGCGGGAAGAGCCGGATGCTGGGCATCACGCCCAAGGACGGGCTCATCGGCATCGGACCGGCGACCAGGCTCCTGCCGCCGCTGCCCTTCGCGCAAGCGATCGGGCGTTCGTTCACCCGTCTCGGCGAAGAGACCCGGGACAGCGCGCACGTGCTCGGGATGCTCCTGACCGGCAAGGCGGGGCTGCACGACCTCGAAGGGCCGATCGGCATCGGCTCGGACATCGCGTCGAGCGCCGAGAGCGGCCTCGCGAGCTACTTCGAGATGGTCTGGCTGGTCTCGGTCGCGCTCGGCTTTCTCAACCTGCTCCCGATTCCCGCGCTCGATGGCGGGCGCGGCGTCTTTCTCCTCTACGAGCTGGTCTCGCGCCGGCGGGTGAACCCGCGGCTCGAGGCGACGATCCACACCGTCGGGCTCCTGGTGTTGGTCGTGCTCATCCTCTTCGTTTCGAAGGGGGATGTCGCGCGGTTGTGGCACGGGCGCTAGCATGGTGCCCTGAGCCGATGGCACAGGCGAGCCAACCGAGCGATCCGAAGATCGAGGCGCGGGCGACGCTCGCGGCCGAGCGCGCCAAGGTCGCCGCGGACCGGGCCAAGACCGCCGCCGTCGACAGCGCCCGGTGGCTGCACGACGAGGCCGGACGGCTGTGGGCCGACTACCGCAAGCAGTCGAAGTTCTTCAAGTGGCGGGCGTGGATCGTGGTCGCCTTCTCGCTCGTCACGATTTTCAGCGTCGCGATGGCGACCCGGCCCCAGTGGTCGAACGGCATCCAGGCGCAGGTGATCGCCACCGCGGGCGACCTCGGCGGTCTCAACATCTACGTCGAGAACAACTCGACGGAGGCCTGGACCCACGTCGTGCTCGTGCTCGACGGCGCCTACCGCTTCAAGCAGGACAAGGTGGCGCCGACGAGCCGCTCGATGCCGTTCGTCGTCAACACCACCCAGTTCGCGAAGGCGAACGCCGAGACACCGGGCCCCGGCTACCGGCCGCGCACGCTCGAGGTCGAGTGCGACCAGGGGTCGTACACCTACGCCTTCGGCACCCCCTAGCCGGGCGCCCGCACCGCGCGCGCCCGCTCGCGCAGCGCCAACGCCTCGTCCGACTTGCCCATCGCCTCGGTCGTGTCGGCATCGGCCTCCAGGAGTTGGGCGTAGGCGTCGGACTTCTTCGGGTCGCGCAGCATCATCGCGCATCCGGCCGGGGCGACCGAGTCGAGCACGTGGCGCGGCATGCCAAGGAGATCGGCAGCCCTCTTGCTGGTCGCCTCGAGCGCGGCCGCCAGCTCGCCCTTCTCACGGTGCTCGGCAGCGCTCCCGAGCATCGCGTTGAGCAGGGTGTCGAGCTTGAGGAACCGGTCATCGCGCAGCGGCATCAGGCCATCCTCGCGAACGCTTCCTTCAGCCGCTGGAGCCCGAGCGCGACCTGGCTCGTCGAGGTGGCGAAGGAAAGGCGCAGGTGCTCGGGAGCGCCGAAGGTGTCCCCGGGGACCAGCGCGACGTCCTGCTCTTCGAGGAGAATCTCCGCGAGCGTCTCTGCGGAGTCGACGCGCCGGTCGCCGAAGCGGCGGCCGAGGAGCTTCCCGATCGAGGGGAACGCGTAGAACGCGCCCGCGGGCATCGGGCACTCGACGCCCTCGACGGCCGAAAGCCCGGGCACCAGGAGGTCCCGGCGCTTCTCGAACTCGGCGGTCATCGCCTCCACCACGTCCTGCGGCCCGTCGAGCGCGGCGAGCGCGCCCATCTGGGCGAAGGCGGTCAAGCTGGAGGTCGACTGGTCCTGGATGCAGCCCATCGCGCTGACGATCGAGCGCGGCCCGGCCGCCCAGCCGATGCGAAATCCGGTCATCGAGTAGGCTTTGGAGACGCCGTTGACGACGACCGTGCGCGCCTTCCACTCCGGCGAAAGCTGCGCCAGGTTCTGGAAGCGGCGGCCGTCGAAGAGGATGCGCGAGTAGATGTCGTCGCTGACGACCAGCGCGCCGCTGTCCTCCAAGACCCGCGCCAGCGCCTCCAGCGTCGAGCGGTCGAAGAGGGCGCCGGTGGGATTGCCGGGCGAGTTGAGCAGGACCGCTCTCGTACGGCTCGTCAGCGCGCGGCGGACGCGGTCCGGGTCGGGCAGGAATCCGTCCTCGGCGAAGGTGGGGACGAACACCGGCGTCGCTCCGGAGAGCGCGACGATTTCCGGGTAGCTCGCCCAGTAGGGCGCGAAGACGAGCACCTCGTCGCCCGGCTCGCAGGTCGCTTGGAATACCTCGTAGAGCGCCATCTTCGCGCCCGAGGTGACGATGAGGTCCTCGGGCTCGTACGTCAGGCCGAAGTCCGCCTGCATCCGCCGGGCGATGGCCGCGCGCAGCTCGATGAGGCCGCTCGTCGCAGTGTAGCGGGTGTAGCCCTTCTCCATCGCCTCGGCGGTGGCCCGGCGCACGTGGGCCGGCGTCGGGAAATCCGGCTCGCCGGCGGCGAAGAAGACGATGTTGCGCCCGGCGGCCGCCAGCGCCTTCGCCCGCGCGTTGAGCTGCAAGATGAGGGACGGCTGCGCACCCGAGGCGCGGGAGGCGAGCCGCCAGGGGCCGGTGGCGTTCTGGGCGGGAGCAGGCTGCATCGTGTGGCCCGGATTCAAAGGGCGCCCCGTTGCGCCGGGCGCTATCTGGCCCGCCGGAGCGCCCGCGTCAAGTCGCACCGCGGCAGGCGGAGGTCTGGGCCGGAGCCCTTGGCGATCCGAAGTCGTTGCGCTCGGGTCGAGTTGCGCCAGCCGGCTTTGCGCAGGCGCTCGTCCTGTTTCGCTCAACGGCGATACCCGCGTGCCGCGGGCAGATTCTCGAACCCGGTGAGCCAACTCCCGGGATGGGTGGCGGGCGAGGGCCCGCATTGCCGGCGGAGGTCTCCGGTGGAGGCCAACGACAGCCTGATTCTGCGAGCGGACGCGAAGGGCGAGGGGGTCGGCTTTCGGGCCGCGCCGAGCCCCGGGTCGATTCACGCACGCTGTCGAAACGGGCGGCACGGCGCACGGGAGAGCCTTCTTCTCCACCCATGCCTCGCCCCGATCGCGGCTACCATCCCGCCCGAGGTGACGACGTGACGGACACGCGCGCGCCGCTCGAGGCGCCGGAGGGAACCCGCGACCTGCTCTTCGAGGACGCCCGGCGGCTGCGCTCCTGTGAAGCGGCCGTCGGTCGGGTCTTCGGGGAGGCGGGATACGCCGAGGTGGTGCCGCCGGTGATCGAGCGCTCGGAGCTCTTCGCCGAGGTCGCCTCCCTGCGCGCCACCGACTCGACCGGCCGCTCTCTCTCCCTCCGGGCCGATTTCACCGACCAGATCGCCCGCATCGCCGCCACCCGCATCAAGGGAACGACACCGCTCAAGCTCTGGTACAGGGGTCCCGTAGTCCGCGATGTCGCTCCGGGCCGCATCGCCCCACGCGAGCGGTTCCAGATCGGCCTCGAGCTCATCGGCGACGCTTCCCCGAACGCGGACGTCGAGGTCCTCTCCCTCGCCGCGAGCGCCATCGAAGCCGTCGGCATCGCCGCGGACGACGTCCGGATCTCGGTCGGCTCCACCACCTACTTTGCGGCCGTGCTCGCGGTAGCCGGTACCGCCCCTGCTATCCAAGCTCAGCTCCGCGACTGCATCGACCGCAAGGACCGAGCGGGCACCGCGCGCCTGGCCTCCTCGGTCGCTGACGCCAACGCCCGGGACGCGCTCCTGTTTCTCGCCTCTGCCGAGCCACAGACGCAGGCGCTCTCGACCGCTCGCTCGCTCGCGCCCGACGAGGCCGCAGCTCGGGCGATCGACCGGCTCCAGGCCATCGTCGAGGCGGCGCGCGCCCGGCTGGGCGACCGACTCGAGGTCGATTTGGGAGAAGTGCGCGGTCTCGGCTACTACACCGGGCTCGTGTTCAACGTCTACGCCAGCGGCGCTCCCGGCCCCATCGGCGGCGGCGGACGTTACGACCGGCTCCTCGCCCGCTTTGGCGACGAACGCCCAGCGGTAGGGTTCTCGCTCGACCTCGACGCTCTCGCTCCCCTCGCCCGGTCCGAGGGCGGCCGATGAACCTCACCATCGCCCTGGCGAAGGGCCGCCTCTTGCCAGAAGCGGTCAAGCTCCTCGCGCGGGCCGGCGTCCTCCCCGCGGAGGACCTGGCGAAGACCCGGCAGCTCGTGGTCGACGCGACCGACGGCGCCAAGCTCCTGATTCTCAAGGACCCGGACGTGCCGGTCTACGTCGAGCGCGGGGTCGCCGACCTGGGCATCGTCGGGGTCGACCACATCCGCGAGTCGGGCTGCGACGTGCTGGAGCCGCTCGACCTCGCCCTCGGCCGCTGCCGTTTGTCGCTGTGCGCCCCGGGCCCGAAAGAGCGTCCTCTGGAGGCCCTCCCCGGCCGCGCCTTGCGCGTCGCCACCAAGTACCCGGCCCTCGCGACGAAGCTGCTCGCGACGAAAGGGCTCGGCATCGAGGTGCTGCGGCTCCAGGGCTCCGTCGAGCTGGCGCCGGTGGTCGGCCTCGCGGACGCGATCGTCGATCTCGTCGAGACCGGCCGCACGCTAGCCGAGAACGGTCTTACTGAGCGCGAAAGGCTGCTGGACGTCAGCGGCCGCCTCATCGCCAACCGCGCCTCCTGGCGGCTGAAGATGCCCGCGGTGCAGGCGCTGATCGCAGCGTTCGGGGACCCGAGCTGACGGTGAACGATCGTAGGATGGGTGGAGCGCAGCGCAGCCCATCGTTCTTCGCTCGACACCTGCGACGATGGGCTTCGCTACGCTCGCCCATCCTGCGCCTAGGTCTACGCCTAGATCGTGGAGGCATCGAGTGTTGCGCCGAATGACATTGCAGACGAAAGCGGACTGGACAGAAGCGCTCTCGCTGCGCGCACGGCTGGGCGGTGACCTGAAGGTAACGGAAGCGGTCCTGCACCTCATCTCGGCCGTCCGAACTCGCGGCGAGGCGGCCGTGAAGGACGCGGCCCGCCGGTTCGACGGCGTCGATTTCGCCCAGCGGCCGATGCGCGTATCTGCCGCCGAGTGGGAAACGCTCGCTACGGGTTGCCCGCGCGAGGTGGCGGACGCGCTGTCATTCGCGGCCGAGCGCATCGAACGCTTCCATCGCGCGCACGCGCCCGCGCCCACGCGCGTGGAAACCGACGGCGCGATTCTCGAACAGCGCATCGTGCCGCTCGACGCGGTGCTCTGCTACGCTCCTGGAGGGCGCGCGTCCTACCCGAGCACCGTGCTGATGACCGCGATCCCCGCGCGGGTCGCGGGCGTGAAACGGGTGTGCGTGACCAGCCCGGCGAAAGGCGCAGGCGACGTCTCACCGGCCATCGCCTCCGCCGCGAAGATCGCTGGAGCCGACGAGCTGTGGCGCATCGGCGGAGCGCAAGCCGTCGCCGCCTTCGCCCTGGGCACGGATACGATCGCCCGCGTCGACAAGGTCGTCGGTCCCGGAAATTCGTACGTCACGGAAGCGAAGCGGCAGCTCTCCAGCGAGGTCGGCATCGACAGTCTCGCGGGACCGACCGAGGTGCTGATCGTCGCGGAGGACGGCGTCGCCGATCCGCGGTGGATCGCAGCCGACCTCGTGGCCCAAGCCGAGCACGATCCGGAGGCGAGAGCGGTGCTGGTAACCACGAGCGGCTCGTTGGCAGAGGCGGTCGAGCGAGTCTTGGCCGCGGAGCCGCTGGGCGCGGTTGCCCGGGCGTCCCTCGACACGCATGGCTGCGCCATCGTAACCACAACGCTGGACGAGGCCCTCGCCTTCGCCAACGACTACGCGCCGGAGCACCTGGAACTGGTCGTGCGCGATCCGCGCGCCTGTCTCGACCGGGTTAGCACAGCGGGAGCGGTCTTCCTTGGCGCCTACGCTCCCGTGCCCATCGGCGACTACCTGGCGGGCCCGAACCACACCCTGCCCACCGCCGGCACCGCCCGCTTCTCCTCCGGCCTGAGCACCGCCGACTTCGTGCGCCGCCAGTCGGTGATTTCCTACGAGCCCGAACGACTGCGCCTGGACGCCCCCGCGTTGCGGCTCATCGCCGAGGCCGAAGGCTTGCCCGCCCACGCCCGCGCGGTCGAGGTGCGCTTCCCATGAGCCTCTTTCGGTCGAGCCTCGCCAGCCTGCGTGCCTACGTGCCCACCCCGCCGCAAAAAGGCCACCGGCTGCACCTGAACGAGGCGCCCGAGGACTTGCCGGCCGACTTCAAGGCGCAGATCGCCAGCGGTCTCGCCGCCCTGGATTGGTCCCACTACCCAGAAGCGACCGACGCGCTCGTCTCGGAACTGGCTGAGCACGATCGCTGGCGGCCCGAGGGCGTCCTGGTCGGGAACGGCTCGAACGAGTTTCTCCAGGCCCTCGTCTTCGCGACCATCGACCCGGGCGACACGGTGGTCCTCGCGGCGCCGAGCTTTTCGCTCTACGGGACGCAAGCGCGGGCAGCGGGCGCGCGGCTGGTCGAAGTTCCGATGCGGGCGCACGCGGGCGAGCCGTTCCAGTTCGACGTCGACCGGCTGGTTGCCGCGGCGAACGAGTCCCGCGCCAAGCTGATTCTCGTCGCCACCCCGAACAACCCAACGGGAACGCTGCTGCCGAGCGACGCCGTTGCCGCCCTCCATGACCGCACCAGCGCCCTCGTGGCTATCGACGAGGCCTATCGGCACTTCGCCCGCCAGGACCTGGTGCCGGTGCTCCGCGATCGACCGCGGCTGGCACTCCTTCGGACGTTCTCGAAGTCCTACGCCGCTGCCGGCCTGCGGCTGGGCTATCTCCTGGCGGCACCGGAGCTGTGTACCGAACTGCACAAGCTGATGATGCCCTACAACTTGGGCGCCCTCTCGACCGAGGTCGCGCGCGAGCTGCTCCGGCGCGACGACCTGGTCGAGACCCGCGTCCAATCGATCATCGCCGAACGCACGCGGACCGAGCAGAGGCTGGCGAAGCTCCCATCGCTACGCGTGGAAGCAAACGGGGGCGCAAACTTCGTCGTCGTCGAGCACGAATCGTTTGCGGCCAAAGACCTCGCGCAAGCGCTCGCCGACCGCGGCGTCCTGGTGCGCGACCTCTCCGGCTACGCCGGCTGCGGACGGTGCCTGCGGATTTCGGTCGGCCTTCCGGCAGCGAACGACGCGATGCTCGCCGCGATGACGGAGCTCGCGCGATGATCTCCTTCACTCGCGAGAGCGTCCTCGTGGCGGCAGCGCGGGCGCACCTGCTCGTCCTCGACATCGACGGCGTGCTCCTCGACGCGCGACCTTCCTTCTATCGTGCCGCACGGGAGACGGCGCTCTGGGCGGCGGCACGCGCGCTCGGAAAGGAGGCAGGAGCGCTCCCGGCCCAAGACGATGTGCGGGCGTTCAAGGACGTCGGCGGCTGGAACGACGACTTCGACTTGGCCGCAGGTCTCGCATGGGCGGTCGTGCTGCGCGAGACCCGGCACATGCCGATTGCGTCGACGGCGCGACGCAGTGCGGGAGGGCTGCCGACCCTCTTCGAGGCCGTGCACGCGCTCGTGCCGCCGGCGACGATCGCCGCGATGCGCTCTCCCGAGGTGCGCCAGCGTTCGGCGGCGCGCTACGCCGGCCGCGCTCATTGTGCCGAGCTGTACGGCATCGACCCGGAACGTTTTCCCGACTTGCCGGAGGAGGGTCTCTTCGCCGATGAGCGGCAACTCGCCAGCGCTTCCCTCCTGCGCTCCTGCGCGCTCGACCTCGCGCTCTTCACCGGCCGCAACCGGGCGGAGACGCGCTTGGCCCTGGAGCGGTACGGCTTAGCGGTACCGGAAGAGCGGTGCGTGGTCGACGACGGCGTTCTCCCGCGTAAACCGGCGCCCGACGGGCTGCTTCATCTCGCCCGCTACGCCTCCAGCGGGCCGCTTATCTACGTCGGCGACGCGGTCGACGACCAGAACTCGGTCCTCGCCTACCGCGCGCTCGCCGCCGAGCGACCGCTGCCGGAAATCATCTTCGTGCGGGTGACGGACGGCGCCGCCCCGAGCAACGAGTGGATGGCGGACCACGGCGTCGATGTCACGGTCGACGGGCTCGACGCGTGGCTCGAGGCTCTGCCGCGCGGGGAGAACACATGAGCGATTCGCGAACTGCCACCCTTTCGCGTCAGACGAAGGAAACCAAGATCTCGCTAGCGCTCTCGCTGGACGGCACCGGTGACGCCTCCATCCGGACCGGCGTCGGCTTCTTCGACCACATGCTGGCCTCGTTCGCCAAGCACGGCGCCTTCGACCTCACCCTGAGCTGCCAGGGCGACCTGCACATCGACCAGCACCACACGGTCGAGGACTCGGGCATCGTGCTTGGGCAGGCGTTCCATCAGGCCCTGGGCGATCGCGCCGGCCTTTCGCGCGCCGGGCACGCGTACTTTCCGCTGGACGAGGCGCTCGCGCGCGCGGTGGTCGACCTGAGCGGCCGCCCGTACCTCGTCTGGAACGTCGACCTCGATGCCGCGGCGAACGCGCCGATGGATTTGACGGTGCTGGAGGGCTTCTGGAAGGCGGTAGCGGACGGCGCGCGCTGCGCGCTCCACATCGACCTCTTGCGCGGGCGCGACTTCCACCACTCGGTCGAGGCGATTTTCAAGGCTTGCGCGCGCGCGTTCCGCGACGCGGTCGCGCGCGACCCCCGGGTCGTCGGTGTGCCCTCCACCAAGGGCGTCCTGTGACAGAAGCGGTGCCGGTCGGCGTCATCGACCTCGGGACCGGAAACCTCTTTTCCGTCCTCCGCGGCTTGGAGCGCGCGGGCGCGAAGCCGACTTTGGTGTCGACGCCGCGCGAAATCGCGGCGATGCCGAGAATCGTCCTGCCTGGCGTCGGGTCGTTCGCCGACGCGGCTCGGCGTGCGCACGCGATCGGGCTGGCCGCGCTGTTGGAGGACGCGCTGGCGGCGAATCATGCCGTTCTCGGAATATGTTTGGGCATGCAGCTTCTGTTCGACGAAGGCGAAGAGGACGGACCCTCGCCAGGTCTGACGCTGCTGCCCGGTCGGGTGGTGCGGCTGCGCGGTGGAGACGGCGTGCCGGTGCCTCACGCCGGCTGGCAGCGGCTCGACGTGCCCGCGGAGCATCCTCTCTTGGCCGACGACGAGACGCCCTGGTTCTACTTCAGCCACTCCTATCGGGCAGAAGCGGATCCGTCCTGCGTCGTCGCCACGGCTTTTCACGGGGAGTTGATTCCGGCCATCGTCGCCCGCGGGCGCTTGTACGGCATCCAGCCGCATCCGGAAAAGTCGGGGCCCGCTGGCCATGCGTTCCTTCGACGCTTTCTCACCTTGGAGCT
This sequence comes from Myxococcales bacterium, assembly GCA_021787845.1. Lineage (GTDB taxonomy): Bacteria > Myxococcota > Myxococcia > Myxococcales > JAJYLH01 > JAJYLH01. The sequence continues at coordinate 278,530 of JAJYLH010000002.1, forward strand.
GGGCTGAAGCGATGCCGATCACCTTCATACCGGCCATCGATCTGCTCGCCGGCCGGGTTGTGCGATTGCACCGCGGCCAGCGGGAGACGGCGACCGTCTACGCGGACGACCCCGCCGAGACCGCTGCCGCTTGGCGTGACGACGGCGCGCGCTGGTTGCACGTCGTCGATCTCGATGCGGCATTCGACGGACCCGGGGCGCGGCAGCTCTCGGCTCTGCACCGAATCGTGGAAACGGCTGGGAACGTCCCGGTGGAGCTGGGCGGCGGGCTGCGAGACTTCGCCGCCATCGAGGAGGCGGTCGGTCTCGGCGTCGCACGCGTGGTGCTCGGCACCGCCGCCGTCGAGGACGCCGACCTGGTGTCGCGCGCACTGGCACGGTTCGGGGTCCAGCGCATCGCCGTGGCGATCGACGAGAAGGACGGCGTCGTCAAGGCGCGCGGCTGGACGGCCGGCACCGGCCTCGACGCGACAGAGTTCGCCACCCGCCTCGCCCGGCTGGGCGTGAAGTGGTTCTTGCACAGCGCAATCGCCCGCGACGGCACGCTCGAAGGACCTGACCTTCCGGCGCTCAGACGTATCTCAGAAGCGCTCCTGTCCTTCGGTGCCCAGGTCCTGTGCGCCGGCGGCATCGGCTCGCTCGCCGATCTCGGCGCCCTGCGCGGCGCGGCGATTCCCAACGTCGTCGGGGCCATCTCCGGGCGCGCGCTCTACGCGCACAAGTTCACCGTCGGCGAAGCGACGCGGACGCTGGAAGGCACGCTGTCGTGACCGCCGGAACGCGTCTGACCCGGCGCATCATTCCCTGCCTCGACGTGAAAGACGGGCGGGTCGTCAAGGGCGTGCGCTTCGAGTCCTTGCGCGACGCGGGCGACCCAGTCGAGCAGGCGAAGGCGTACGAGGCGGCGGGCGCGGATGAGCTCGCATTCCTCGACATTTCCGCGACCGTCGAGGCCCGCGGAACCCTTGCTGCTCTGGTGGAGCGCATCGCCACAGAGGTAGCGCTTCCGTTTCTCGTCGGCGGTGGCGTGCGGCAGTCGGAGGACGCGCGGACGCTCTTGCTCGCTGGTGCCGACAAGGTGGCGGTGAACTCGGCGGCGCTCGCGGACCCGACGGTCGTTTCCCGGGCCGCGACCTATTGCGGCGCCCAGAGCGTGGTCATCGCCATCGACGCGAAGCGCGAAGGCGACTCGTGGACCGTTTGGTCGCACGGCGCGCGCCAGCCGACCGGGCGCGACGCCATCGCCTGGGCGCGCGAAGCGGTCGGTCGAGGTGCGGGAGAGGTGCTGCTGACCTCCATCGATCGCGACGGCACGAAGAGCGGCTACGACCTGGAGTTGACGCGGCGGATCGCCGACGCCGTTGCAGTGCCGGTCATTGCCAGCGGCGGTGCTGGAGCGCTCTCCCATTTCTCGGATGCATTCCTAGTTGGGCACGCATCGGCGGCTTTGGCGGCGAGCCTGTTCCATTTCGGAGAGCTGTCGATCGGCGAGGTGAAGGCCCACTGCTCGGCGGCAGGGGTGCCGATGCGCTGGCCGATGAAGACGGGGTCGAGATGAGCGACGATAAGACCAAGGCGAACGCGTCGCCGGACTTCACCAAGGATCCCCGCGGTCTGGTGCCAGCCATCGTGCAGGACGCGCGGACGGGGGAAGTGTTGATGCTCGCCTGGCAGAACGCCGAGGCGCTCGATGCGACGCGCGAGAGCGGCGAGGCGACGTTTTTCTCGCGGTCGCGCCAAGCGCTCTGGCACAAGGGCGCGACGAGCGGTCACGTGCAACGGATCAAAGCAGCGGCGCTGGACTGCGACAGCGATGCCGTGCTGTTCCAGGTCGAGCCGGCGGGTCCAGCGTGCCATACCGGCGCACGCAGTTGCTTTCACGAGGAGCTGGAAGGCTTCGGCCCAACGCATGCAGCGCTGCACGGCTTGGTCGAGGTGGAGCGCACGATTGCCGAGCGGCGCGCGAGCGCACCAGAAGGTTCCTACGTCGCCAAGCTCTTTGGCGATGAATCCAAACGGCACAAGAAGGTCGGCGAGGAGGCGACGGAGCTGGTGGTCGCGAGCCTGCACGGGCACCGCGAAGAAATCATCGGTGAGGCAGCAGATCTCTTCTTCCACGCACTGGTGCTCTTGCGCGCCCACGATTTGGGGCTGGCCGAGGTCTCCGCCGAGCTCGAACGCCGCATCGGGGCGCCGCGACGAGAGTAGAGAGGCGAGCAGATGGAACGGACGACGACCGCCAGCCACGGATGGCGGACGGTAGCCGTGCCGAGAGACATAAGCGGAAGAGCTATTCGCGGGCGGTTCCGGAGGCGACCGGCAAGGTGACGTTCGCGCAACGCTGTACGGCACCCCAGCCGCTCAGCACGATCGCTCGAAAACGGCTGACCGGTTAGCAGTTCTGGCGGCCTTCGAGGGGCGTGCGTCAGAAAAATGAGGAGCCGCCCGGTCATCCGGCCGCCCGGCGTTCCCAGAAGCCCTCGAAGCGGCCGCTGAGGATGCAGCAGCGCAGGGCGATGATCGCGTCGGCGCCGGCGACGGTC
>JAJYLH010000068.1 GCA_021787845.1 Myxococcales bacterium
CTACGACTTGTGGCGCGGGCGTCCTCGCCCGTGAAAGTCCTGCCGAATCCACCGGCATGGCAGGTCCGAAGCGCTCACGGGCGAAGACGCCCGTGCCACTGATGACGAGCCCGTCCTACCGCTTGCGTGGGAGGGTCGGGCGGGAAGTGTGGCCGCCGAGGCCCCGAAGCGAAGCGGGCGCCGGCGGTGAGCCGGGGATGGAATCGACCGGCCGCGACCGAATCTTGACGCCCATGTCCGACCCGGGGTGTATGGTGCGTACACCCCGGCGGGAGAACCGAAAGCGCCGCCGAAGCACGAGCAGGAGCCGACGATGAACGTCCCCGAGCGCTCGGCCTCGTCGCCCACGAGATTCCCCTTGTTTCGAGGGCTCTCGTCGCCCATGTCCGACCCCCCTGCTAGGGTGGACGAGCCTCGGTTTTCGAGGCGAAAGGTTCGCGAAGGATGCACGGCGTTGGTGGTTGAGCCGGGCGCGGTGGACGCGTCGGGCAGATGGGGCGCGAGCGCGCACCCGAGAGGAGTTCGACCATGAGTGAGACGAAGACGCTGGATCTCGACACCCTGAAGCAGGCCGTTTCGGGCGGTGCTGCCGCTTTCCGGTGCAGGACGATTCTGCAGCCGGCGGGGGGACAGGGCGACAAGGTGTTCCCCCCGACGTACGAGAAGGGGGCCTACGCCACGGAGAAGCGGATCATCGACGGAGAGAAGCTCGACTGCGTGGTGCTCGACTCGGTCGCGTCGCAGGCGAACCGCATCGAGCTGGCGCTGCTTCACGGCCTCCGGCGCGGCATGTTCAAGGAGGTCGGCCTCCCGAACATCGAGGTCAATTTCACGGGCGATCTGAAGGACATCGGTTCGATCAGCCACCTGGAGGCGCCGCACCGCATCGCGGACGCCATCCTCCGCGACAGCACGCTCGAGGGGACGAAGTTCCGCGAGACGGACGTCGGCAAGAGCTTCACGGAGGCGTCCGTCAAGAACGCGACGGCGCTCTTCGCCCACTGCCCGACCGCGCTCATCCTCGGGCTCTGGGACTCGACCGGCCCCAAGGGCGGGCAGGGCGCGAAGTTCCAGCGCTGCCTCGTGTCGGAGATCGTCGGCATCGACGTGGAGTTCGGGAAGAAGACGTCGAGCCGTATCGACCCGCTGCAGATCCCCGTCTCCGCGGGCAAGCTCTACGCGACGCGCGACGGGGGCTGGACGCTGGACGAGAAGAACGAGGCTGTGGTCAAGGAGGCAGGCAAAGCCGTCTTGTACGGGAACAAGAAGAAGAAGGAGAACGACGGGAAGCCGTCGCGCGCTCTCCACGGCAACATCACGCCGACCGTCAGCGAGCCGGGCGGCGTCACATTGCGGCATGCCATCCAGTTCACCACGCTGTCGCTCCCGGCCTTGCGGCGCCTGCAGTTCCCCGTCGACGGCAAGACGACCCCGGAACGCGATGCGGCGGCGCAGACCGCGCTTGCCGCGCTGGCGCTCTGCGGTGTGACGCTGGCGCAGGCCGAAGGGCTCGACCTTCGCTCGCGGTGCCTGCTCGCCCCCGTCGCGGCGCCCGAATGGGAGCTCGTCGGCAAGCCCGGCGAGAGCCCGCGTTTCTCGCTCTCGGCTCGCGAGGCCCTCGTGCTGCTCCAGCAGGCGGTGGGCCAGGCGGCCAAGGCCGGCCTCCGCTGGGAGACGAAGCCGGTCGTCCTGACGCCGCTGCCCGAGTTCGTCAGGCTCGTGATCAACGGACGGGAGCAGTCCGCCCGCGGCATTGCCGAGGAAGAGTGATGCTCACCATCGCCATCCGCTACCTGACCGGGCGGGCGGCGGCCGCGAGCGTGACGAGCCGGGAGGAGGCCGAGTGGCCTCCTCATCCCGGACGGCTCTTCATGGCGCTGGTCGCCTCATGGGGCACCTCCGGCCGGTCGCCGCAGGGCCAGGCCGCGCTCGAGTGGCTGGAGGCGCAGCCGCCCCCGAGCCTTCACGTCCCTCCGGCCGAAATGCCCGACGCCGTCACGTTCTTCGTGCCGGTGAACGACAAGAAGGGCGGCAGTCTACTGACGACGAACCGCAAGGAGCGCCACTTCCCGTCAGCCCTCCCGAATCCTGACACCGTGTTCTTCACGTGGCCCGAGGCTGAGCCGACCGCCGAGCAGCGGGCGAGCATCGAGTCTCTCTGCGCGAACGTCACGTACCTCGGTCGGTCATCGTCGCTCGTGCAGGCATGGCTCGCCGACGAGGCACCGCCACCTACGCTCGCTCCGGCGGATGGCGCGTCGATGCGGCTGCGGGTTGCCGCACCGGGACGGTTCGCGCAACTCGAGGCGCGATTCCAGGAGCACGAGTTCCCGGATCCCGGACGATGGCAGGGCTACCGGGCCGTGGGCGAGGCGGTCCCGCGCGCGGCGCCTAGCGGCGTCCTCGCAGGCGACTTCCTGGTCTTGCGCCGTGCCGGTGGTCCGGGTCTCGGGCTGCGGTCCACGCTGGCGGTGACCGCGGCGTTCCGTGGAAGCGTGCTCGCCGCCGCCGGTGGCGGGCCCGAACCCATCAGCGGACACAACCCCTCGGGCGAGCCGACGAAACGCCCCCACTTGGCCTTCGTGCCCCTCGCAGACGTCGGGCACGAACATGCGGACGGGCACCTTCTCGGAATCGCCGCAATCGTGCCGGCGGGCATGACCGAGGCCGAGCGCGAGGCGTGCATCAACGCGGTGGCGGACGCCTCCGCGCGGCCGCTGGTGATGGGGCCCATCGGCGAGTGGGCGCTGGAGAGCGAGCCTCCGGGCGAATCGAGCCGGCGCGGCTTGGACCCGTCGGTTTGGACCCGCGCTGCCGTGCGGTGGGCGACCGTGACGCCGGTGGTACTCGACCGCTTCCCGAAGGCCGATGGCGACGCCGAAGAGACGATCGCGCTCGCCTGCGAGCGAACCGGGCTACCGCGCCCGCGCGACGTGATCGTGGTCCCGGTGTCTCCGCTCGTCGGCGTGCCGCACGCCCGCGAGTTCCCGCCGGAGCCCGCGCGCAAGGGCAAGCCTCAGCGCTGGCACACGCACGCCATTCTCACGTTCGACGTGCCGGTGGCCGGGCCCGTGCTCGTCGGCGCCGGGCGCTTCCGGGGCTACGGGTTCTGTCGTCCGTTCGGAGGGTCGTGATGCCGCTGACCATCGAGCAGTTCGCCGAGTACTTCCAGGCCGTCCACGGGGTCGCACCCTTCCCGTGGCAGCGCCGGCTGGTCCAGCGGCTGCTCGACGGCGAGGACTGGCCGAGGACCATCGCCTTGCCGACCGCCAGCGGCAAGACGGCGGTCCTCGACGCCGCGACCTTCGCCCTCGCGTCGGAGGAGCCATCCGACGGTCCGCGCCGCCATCCGAGGCGGATCTTCCTCGTTGTCGACCGCCGCGTGGTCGTTGACGAGGCGTTCGAGAGGGCGCGGCGTATCGAGTGCGCGCTCGCGGCGTCCTCTGGCGGGGTGCTGGCCGAGGTCGCACGCCGCCTCCGGCTGCTGAGCGGCGCGCAAGGGTCGGAGCGGCCCATCGACGCCGCGCTCATGCGCGGGGGCATCTATCGGGACGATGCCTGGGCACGCTCTCCGGTGCAGCCGACGCTCGTCGTCAGCACCGTGGACCAGGTCGGATCGCGGCTGCTCTTCCGCGGCTACGGCGTGTCCCCCGAGGCGCAACCCATCCACGCGGGGCTCGTCGGGAACGACGCGCTGATCATCCTCGACGAGGCCCACTGCTCGCGCCCGTTCGCGGACACGCTCGCGTGGATCGAGCGCTACCGCGGCGAGGCCTGGGCGGAACAGGCGCCATCGACGCCGTTCGCGGTGGTCTCGATGTCTGCGACTCCACCGCCGGGCGATGATCGGTTCGTTGCGGACGAGTCTGACCGCGCCGATCCGATCCTCGGCCCGCGCCTGAAGGCCACGAAGAGGGCGCGCCTTGTCGTGAGACGGAAGGGCGAGCCGTTCATCACCGACATGGCAGCGCAGGTTCAAGAGCTTGCGAAGAACGCGGAGACTCCGCGCGTGTTCGGCGTTGTCGTGAACCGGGTCGATGCGGCTCGGAGCCTGTACGAGAAGTGCGTGAAGGCGCTGGGGCGTACCAACGACGTCATCCTGCTCACCGGGCGCACGCGTCCGACCGAGCGCGACGCCCTGCTCACCGAGTACGGGGGCAGGCTGCGGGCCAGTGCCACCCGCCCGGCGGCGACCAGGGGATTGATCGTCGTCGCCACCCAGTGCATCGAGGTGGGCGCGGACCTGGACTTCGATGCCCTGGTCACCGAGTGCGCCGCGCTCGATGCGCTCCGTCAGCGATTCGGACGACTGGACCGACTCGGGCGTGGCGCCTCCACGCAGGCGGCGATCGTCGTCCGCGAGGACCAGCAGGAACCGGGCGACGACCCGGTTTACGGCAATGCGCTCGGGAACACCTGGAAGTGGCTCAGGACGCATGCCACCGACGATGTGATCGACCTCGGGACCGACGCGCTAGGCGCGCTGCTTCCGACCGACCCGCAGGAGCTGGCGGCGCTCATGACTCCGTCGGCGCCGGCGCCCATCATGATGCCCGCGCACTGCGACATGTGGGCGCAGACCGAGCCCGCGCCCCATGTGACACCCGACCCTGCGGCGTACCTGCACGGGGTTCGGCCGCAGCGCTCGGACGTGGGTATCGTCTGGCGCGGCGATCTAGAAGAGGAGGGAGCGCCGGACACCTGGGCCGAGACGATCGGGCTGCTTCCGCCCTCCTCGGGTGAGACGCTCGCGGTGCCGATCCACGTCGCGAGGGCCTGGCTCGACGGGACGAAGGCTCCGATGATGGCCGACATCGAAGGCGTCGCCGACGAGCTCGATGAGGACGATGGGAACTCGGGCCGGCGCTGCCTGCGCTGGCGCGGGCCCGACTCCGATGCGACCGGCGTTGTTGACGCCGCGAAACTGCGCCCCGGCGACACCATCGTCGTGCCGGCGAGCTACGGCGGCTGCGATCGGTTCGGCTGGAATCCGAAGAGCGACAAGCGCGTGACGGACCTCGGCGACAAGCTTGCCGCCAAGAGACGCAAGGCGATCCTGCGCCTTCATCCGGGCGTCGTGGACAGCGACCTTCCGCCCGGCGCGCACGCGCTCGCGACACGCAGTCAGGGCGCGGAGGAAGCGGTCGAGAAGGACGATGTCCGGGCCGCGCTCACGGAGTTGGCGTCGGCGCCCCGTGTCGCCGAGGCCATGCGCACGGTCGCAGCCTTCCTCGCCGATGATCGGCGGCTGCGGTTCGTGCCGCACCCATCGGGGAAGGGCTTGGTCGTGTCGAGCCCGCGGCTGTTACCCGACCCGTCCGCCGATCCCGAGTTCACCGACGAGGACGACACGTCGTGCGCCTCGACGCGCGCGGTGCCTCTCCAGGAGCACCTCGACGGTGTCGCTTCGCAGGCGCGGGCGTGGGTGGGCTCGACCGGTGCCGCCGCGAGCCTGGCGGACTCCATCGTCGTCGCGGCGTCGATGCACGATTTCGGCAAGGCCGATCCGCGTTTCCAGGTCTGGCTGCACGGTGGTGACCGCATCGCGACCGCGAGGGACCGCGGGCAGCTGCTGGCGAAGTCCGAGGGCACACCCCGCACCCGGCGCGCGTTCGACCTGGCGCGGCGGGCGGCCGGGTACCCGAAGGGCGGGCGCCACGAGTTGGTATCGCTGCGCCTCGCCGAGACGCTGGTCGACGGGCGCGAGGGCATCGACGGGGACTTGGTCCTGCACCTTATCGGCTCGCACCACGGACACTGCAGACCGTTCGCTCCGGTCGTCGTGGACGACAGGCCGGTCGATGTCATGATGAACTTCGACGGACAGCCCGTGGCCGCGCTGAGCGCGACGGGGCTCGAGACACTCGACTCGGGCGTGGCCGAGCGGTTCTGGCGGCTCGTCCGCCGCTACGGATGGTGGGGGCTCGCGTGGGCCGAGGCCGTGCTGCGCCTTGCCGACCACCGCGTGAGCCGCCAGGAGCAGGAGGCGCCATGAGCCGCTTCGTCCTCGTGGGGCTGCCAGGCGAGAACCCGCTCGGGTTCATGGCGGCGCTCGGAACCCTGCTGACCGCCGAGCGCGTCTGGCCCGATGGCAGGGCGCGGTTGTCGTGGGCGCTCGAACCGGTCGGATGGCGGCCGGCCCTGGAGCTCGACGTCGCGTTGGATGAGGGGGCGCTGCTGGCCGGCTTGCTCGCGGAGCTGAAGAAGGGAGCGCCGGCGGAAGGTGAAGAGGCCGCGAAGGCGCGCCGGGACGCGGCTGCGGCGGTTCGTGATGCGAAGGCAGCGCTCAACGCGGAGAAGAAGGCGGTCAAGGCGGAGGCGAAGGCGGCCAAGCTCAAGAAGCCTGCGCTGGCGGCGTTGATGGCCAGCAGGACGGCGTCGCTCGTCACCGCTGTCGAGAATGCCGAGGGCAGGGCGGCGGCTCCGGGCTGCGACGAGACCGCGGCGCTGGGCCAGAACTTGCGCATGACGCGCGGGCAGGCCGAGCCCCACTTCCGCCGGGCGGCTGACGGGGCAGCGCCGAAGGCCCGCCGCACCGCGGACATGCTCGCCGGGTTCGCATGCGAGGCTGCGGTCGAGGACGGAAGCATCGGCATCTCGAAACTGAGCAAGCAGAACGGCAACTCGGGCAAGCACATGCTCGCGGACGTGCTGAGCATCCGATCGAGGATCACGGCCGACTCGCTGCGCCGCTCGCTCTTCGCATCTTGGGACTACGGCGATGAGAAGTGGAGCCTGGGTTGGGACCCCGCCGATGTCCGGCCGTACGCGCACCAGGCGAGCGATCCCGCGGAGGGCGCAGTGACGATGCACGGCGCGAATCTCCTTGCCTACGAGGCGTTCGCGATGTACCCGGTCGGCGCCCGCGGCCGCCATGCCGAGACGACCGGCACGTCGCGCATCGACGGCGCCTGGCAGATGTCTTGGCCGCTCTGGACGAGCCCATTGCCAGCGGTCGTGGTGCGCTCGCTCGTCGCACACCCTGCGCTGCAGGCCGCGTCACCGGACTCGGGGCTGCTGGCGCACATCGGCGTCGCCGCTGTCTTCCGCGCTGAGCACTTCGCCTTCATGAAGAAGTCGCCTCGGTTCCGGCCGGCGAGGCCGGTGTAGTCGTGATCGAGACGGAAGCCGGTCGCGCCGCGAGTCGCGCAGCGGGCGAGGGCCTCGTCACGGCCGACATGCTCGCGCAGCTCGCCTACTGCGAGAGGCGTTTCCATCTCGTGTACGTCGAGGGGCGGTGGGGCGACAACGCCTTCACCGACGAGGGGCGGTTCCTCCACCGGCGCATCGACGCGCAGGACGACGCGCTTCCGGACCCGGCCGACCACCCCGAGCGCCCGCAGGTGTCGCGCTCGGTGAGCCTGACGAGCGACGAGCTCGGACTGCACGGCAAGCTCGACCTCGTGGAGACCCAGGGGCTGCTCCGGAAGGCAACGCCGGTCGAGACCAAGCGCGGGCCTGCGCCGGACAAGGGCGACGAGCCGTGGGAGCCCGAGCGGGTGCAGCTCATGGCGCAGGGGCTGCTCCTGCGGGCGAACGGGTACGACTGCAGCGACGGCGTCGTCTACTACGCCGCGTCGCGCCGGCGCGTCGCGGTCCGGTTCGGCACGGAGCTGGAGCAGCGCACCCGCGAGTTGATCACCCGCATCAAGGCTCTGCTGGCCGCGCCGGGCGCGCCCCTGCCGCCGCCGCTCGAGGACAGCCCGAAGTGCCCGGGGTGCTCGCTGGCGGGCATCTGTCTCCCGGACGAGACGCGGGCGCTGCGCGACCCCGAGGCGACCGAACCGCCGCGCCGGCTCTTCCCGGCGCACGACGACGCGGCGCCGCTCTACGTGCAGGACCAAGGCGCCTACGTCGGCAAGGAGGGCGAGGGAATCTACGTGTCGCGAGGCCGGGAGCGCGTCGCCTTCGTCCACCTGAAGGACCTGAGCCAGCTCGTGGTGTGCGGCTCCGTGTCGGTGTCTGCGGCGGCGACGAACTTGCTGTGCGAGGCGGGGATTCCCATCGTGCATCTGTCGATGGGGCACTGGTTCTACGGGCTGACGACGGGTGTCGGGCTTCGCAACGCCTTCGACCGCGCGGCCCAGTTCCGCCGGGCGGAAGATGCCGCTTTCTGCCTGGGAATCGCGAGGGGCATCGTCAAGGCGAAGCTCTCCAACCAGCGCACGCTCCTGCGGCGCAACGGGGACGCGCCCGCAACAGATCTCGAAGAGATCGCCCGCTGCATGGCCAGGGTGGACGAGCAGTCAGAGACCGAGTCGCTGCTGGGCGTAGAGGGGACCGGAGCGGCAGCCTACTTCCGCAACTTCGCCTCGATGCTGAAGCCGCGCGAGGGCGAGGCGCCGGCGTTCGACTTCGCGCGGCGTAACCGGCGGCCGCCTCGCGACCCAGTGAACGCCATGCTGAGCTTCGGCTACGCGATGCTCGCGAAGGAGTGTACTGTAGCGTTGATCGGGGTCGGGCTCGACCCGTACTGGGGCTTCTACCATCGGCCACGTCACGGACGCCCCGCCTTGGCTCTGGACCTCATGGAGGAGTTCCGGCCACTGGTCGTGGACTCGGCGCTGCTCTTCGCGGTCAACACCGGGATGGTAGGGCCGGCGGACTTCGTGACGACGGCCGCGGGTTGCGCGCTGCGCGACGGCGGACGCAAGGCATTCATCCGCGCGTACGAGGCGCGCTTGGAGCAGTTGGCGACGCACCCGGTCTTCGACTACCGATGCTCGTGGCGGCGGCTCATCGTCCTTCAAGCCCAAGTGCTGGCGCGCGTGGTGCGGGGCGACATCTCGAGCTACGAAGGCATTACGACGAGGTAGAAGATGGAGCGGCGCCGCTACCTTGTGACGTACGACGTCGCGGACGACAAGCGGCGCAACCGCGTGTTCAAGACGCTGCGGGACAACGGCGAGCACGTGCAATTCTCGGTCTTCATGTGTGAGCTGAACCCGCGCGAGCTGATCGCCATGAAGTCGGCTTTGACCGGAATCGTGCACCACAAAGAGGACCAGGTGATGCTCGTCGACTTGGGACTCGCGGAGAAGGAGGAGACCTTGCCCATCGAGAGCATCGGACGCGCGTTTGCGCCGCCGGACCGGGTGGTGGTCGTCTGAGCCGGCGGCAGCGAGCGGTCCGGTGATCAGCCACCATCGGGAACCGCTCGCAATCTTTGAAAACACAGGAGAAGATCGATGGCCATGACCCTCGCAAGAACACCTCCAGACGCACTCCAAGCAGACCACTCGAAACTGCGGTTGCAACCCGCCGCCGTTGGTGGTCTTTTCGGTGGGTGGCCTTCCGCGCCTTCATCGGCGCGGCCTCGTTGAAGCTTGTACCAGTCGCTCACCGGCGGACCCGACACCGGCCTTCCGCGCCTTCATCGGCGCGGCCTCGTTGAAGCAGCGCGCAGTGCCCGTCGGGATGCGGCGAGAGGTGCCCTTCCGCGCCTTCATCGGCGCGGCCTCGTTGAAGCCCATGCTCGCCGCCCGCGATTTTGGCTCCCGCGGTGCCCTTCCGCGCCTTCATCGGCGCGGCCTCGTTGAAGCGACGTGGGCCTTTCGCGCGGTGGTGTTCGGCGTGATCCTTCCGCGCCTTCATCGGCGCGGCCTCGTTGAAGCGCCGCGATGCCGAGCTGAAGTCGATGCCGAGTTGAAGCCTTCCGCGCCTTCATCGGCGCGGCCTCGTTGAAGCCCACGCGCGCTGCCCGCGATTTTGGCTCCTGCGGCTCCCTTCCGCGCCTTCATCGGCGCGGCCTCGTTGAAGCAATGAGACTCCGGCACCGCCACCCTGAAGTGGAATCCCTTCCGCGCCTTCATCGGCGCGGCCTCGTTGAAGCTATAGAACCGTCAAGGAAATCCTGTACGACGACCTCCTTCCGCGCCTTCATCGGCGCGGCCTCGTTGAAGCGAATGCGCGAGGCTGGAACCGGTGGATGAAGCCGGGACCCTTCCGCGCCTTCATCGGCGCGGCCTCGTTGAAGCGACCGGGATGTTGTCGAACGATACCAGGATCCAGGGTCCTTCCGCGCCTTCATCGGCGCGGCCTCGTTGAAGCGCCGCTTTTCCCCGCTGGGCGGAGCGGCCGAACCGCTCCTTCCGCGCCTTCATCGGCGCGGCCTCGTTGAAGCTCGATCCCCCGAGCCGCCATTCTGGCGGGCGCTTGAGCCTTCCGCGCCTTCATCGGCGCGGCCTCGTTGAAGCCGCGCCATTAAGGTGCGACTGACGCGCGAGCGCTGCGGCGGCGACCGTCCGACCTGCTGATGAAGAGTCAGGCTGTCGGGACTCGACCTCCTGCGGGGTGAAGGGGAGTCGGCTGCCTTTTTGAGCCTGTATATAGCATGAATCGTGCCGGGCGCCTCGTTGCGGTGGCTCCCGCCTTGACCGTTCCGCGGCTATGGGCCGCGGAACGGGAACGAAGCGTTCACCCCCCAGATGATGCGGACCGCGCCGCTGCCGCCGAGACCGCCGTTGCCGCCTCCGCCTCCGCCTCCGGGGCCGCCGTCCGAGTTGGTGCCGACGCCGTTGGCTCCACCGGAGCCGCCAAAGCCCGGGGTGCACAAACCGTTGAGATAGGCGTAGTAAGAACCCGCCGCGCCATCCGGGCCGATTCCGTACAGGCCGACGCCGCCACCTCCGGTGCCAACGATGCAAGCAGAGTCTCCGGCGCCACCGCCACCACCGCCACCTCCGGTGCCCGACGTCGCCAGCACGCCTTTGGTATGGTCGGCGTACTCCCCGTTGCCGCCACCGCCGTCGTAGCCGCCGGCGCCGCCTCCGCCGCCACTGTACGGATTGTTGTTGGCGTCGAGGTAGCCGTTGCCGCCGCTTCCGCCGGGATGGCAGACGACCCCGTAGTAGCCGCCAACCCCGTCGCCGCCCGGGCCGCCGGTGGTCGGGCTCGCGTCCGGCGCCCCGGCGCCCCCGTGTGCAACGAGCACGAATCCTGCGCGCGAGACCCGGGTGTCGCCTCCGACCGTCCCGCCGCCGTTACCCGTTCCGCTTCCGCCGACACCGACGGTGATGCTGAACGAATTCCCCGCGCTCACCGTGACGTTGTTCGCATAGCACGTTTGCCCGCCGCCGCCGCCACCACCATAGGCGACCGTGCCGCCGCCGCCGCCCGCGCCGACCGCGACGATGGAGACCGAAGTGACGCCCGAGGGAACCGTCCAGGTGTAGGTTCCGGCGAAGGTCTCGACCCACTCGCCCCCCGCGACGATCGAGGCTCCGTAGCTGTACCACTTCCCGTTGGCCACGAAGAGCGTGGCGGCCGCCCCGGTGGGAAGAATCCTCGCTTCTGGGTAGCCATCGATCGTCTGGCCAGCGACGGGGCCGAGTGGGAGCGCGCTCGACGTGTTGTTCCTGAGGGAGACGACGAAACCGTTGCCGACGCCGTTGGCGTTGACGTCGGACACCATGACCGACTGCGCTCCGGTGTCGAGATCCAGCAGCATGCCCCGATTGGTTCCGACACTGCAACTGCTCGTCGAACAGGAGCTCTCCCCGCTGAACATCGAAGGCGGCGTCCAGGTGGCGTTCCCGCTCGCGTCGGAGGTCAGGATGTCGTTCGCGGCCGCCCCGGCGGTCACCGTCAGGCTCGATGCCGTCGCCGCACCGTTCACGGTCAAGCCGGAAACCGTCGCCGTCCCGTTCACGGCTAGGCCAGGAACGGTCAAGCTGCCGGTCTTGTCCATCGACGCGACGTTCGTGCCCGCCACCTGCCAGTCGGTCAAATCCGATGTCTGCCCGAAAGGAAGGTCTACGGTCAGCGGCACGACGCTGGTGCTCGTGGTCTCGACCCCGAGCGGGCCGGTGAGCGTGCCGCCCGCGTTGCTCAACGGCGTGAAGGTCAACGCGCTCGTCACATCGCCGGAGGTCAAGCTGGTTGCGGAGGTCGCCCGGCCGTACTGATCCACGGTCACCTTGGTGTAGGTGCCCGCGGTAACGCCGCTCGCCGCCAGGCCGACGGTAGCGGCGCTGGTCCCGCTCGCGGGACTGCCGGTCACGTTCAATCCGGCGCCGGCGCTGACTCCCGAGACCACCGGGCCCGCGAGCATCGTGTTCGTCACGCCGCCAGCCGGAATCGATAGCGACAAGCTGTTTCCGAGAGACACGTTGCCCCCGCCGGCGAGCCCCGATCCCGACGCGGTGCCGATGGTGAGCGACGAGTTGGCGAGTTGGTTGTTGGCGACGGTCCCGCTGAGGTTGCTGGTGGCGAGGCTGCCCTGGAAGCTTGGCGCCGTGACGCCGCCGGAGAACTTCGCGTTTCCCGCGTGGTCGATGTCAAAGTAGGACGCGGCGCCGCTCGCATTGTCGACCTCGAAGACATTCGATGCCGGGCTCGTGGCGGTCGTCTGCTTCACGATCAAGCTCGGCTGGTCGGCCGTGGCAGAGGCGACGGCGCCCGCGCCGAAGGTCTGCCCTGCCGTCCAGGTGTTCGAATGCCCGAGGCTGAGGCCGAGGCCGGTCGAGACGCCGTCGCCGGTCAGGGTCGAGTCGGTCTTCACCGTGTTCTGCGTCGCCAACGCGCCCAGGCCGAGACTGGTGCGCGCCGCCGCGGCCGAGGTCGCGCCGGTGCCGCCTTGCGCGATGGCGACGACGCCCGTCACGTTCGCCGCGTCGCCGTTGATGTTCCCAGTCACCTTGCTGCCGTCGATTCCCGTGAGCCAGGTCGGATTCGAGTAGGTCTGCCCGGTCTGCACGAAGCCCGTCGAGTCGAGGCCGTCGAGCTTGTCCGCGTCGAGGTTCGCGACCTTCGCCGCGCTGGTGCTCGAAACCGTGAACGGTGCTCCCGACGTCGCCGCGAAGGTCGGCGCGGCCGAGAACGTCTTCGTCCCGGCGATCGTTTGATCGGTGCTCAAATCGACGAAGCTCTTGGTCGAGCTTCCCGTCCCGCCGTTGGCGATCTGGACGATTCCCGTCACGTTCGTCGCGTCGCCGGTGATGTTCCCAGTCACCTTGCTTCCCGCAAGAGAAGTCAGCCAGCTCGGGTCCGGGTAGCTGCCGGTCGTGTAGATCCCATTGGTCACCGTCGCGGCGTTCCCGGTGATGCTCCCGGCGATGGGCGCGCTGAAAGTCTTGGTCCCGGCGATGGTCTGATCAGTGCTCAGGTCCACGAAGCTCTTCGTCGAGCTTCCCGTCCCGCCGTTGGCGATCTGGACGATTCCCGTCACGTTCGTCGCGTTGCCGCTGATGTCCCCAGTCACCTTGCTTCCCGCGAGCGACGTCAGCCAGCTCGGGTTCGGGTAGCTGCCGCTCGTGTAGACGCCGTTCGTCACCGTCGCCGCGTTGCCAGTAATGCTGCCGCCGATCGTGCTGCTGAACGTCTTGGTCCCCGCGATCGCCTGATCGGTACTCAGATCCACGAAGCTCTTCGTCGAGCTTCCCGTCCCGCCGTTGGCGATCTGGACGACCCCCGTCACGTTCGCCGCGTCGCCGCTGATGTTCCCAGTCACCTTGCTTCCCGCGAGCGACGTCAGCCAGCTCGGGTTCGGGTAGCTGCCGGTCGTGTAGACCCCGTTCGTCACCGTCGCCGCGTTGCCGGTGATGTCGATGCCCGCCGTCCCGCTGGACAAGGAGGTCGGCGCGACGGTCCCGTTGAAGCTCTTCGCGGTGACCGCTCCGGAGAAGCTCACGTCGCCGCTCGGGCCCACCGCGAAGTACTTGGTGCTCCCGTCCGCGCTCGTCACGTCGAGCGCGTCCTTGCCCGCCGCCGACTGGGAAATCGTGGCGCCGCCGGAGAAGGTCTGCGCGCCGGTCCAACTGTCGGCGTTCCCCAGGTTGATCCCGATGCCGTTCGCGCCCTTCTCGAGGGTGCTGCCGTCCAGCACGACGCCGACCGTCGCCGGTCCGACGACGTTCTCGGGGTTGGTCACCGAAACGCTGCTGTCGCCCACCAGCGACTCGACGAGTGGGCCCGCGAGCTCGCTGTTCGTCGCCTGGCCCGTAATCTGGTCGAAGTGGTAGTCGCCCGCCGCCGGCATGACGTAACCGGTGCGGCCCTTGAAGCTCGCGACATCGTTCGACGGGATCCAGGCTTTGGTGGTGGCATCGTAGCGCAGAACGTCCAAGGCCGAAGGCGCGGTCGAGGAGACCGAAACGCCTTGCAGCCCACTGACCACCGTCGCGTGCTGGGTGCCGGTGACGTCGCCAGTCAGCGTGCCTGAGAAATCCTTCGCGGTCGTCGCCGTCGCCGCGTTGCCGCTGATGTCGATGCTCGCCGTGCCCGACGCGATGTTCTGCGGGTTCAGGTTGGTCAGCCCCGAGCCGTCGCCGGTCTTCGTGAGATAGTCGCTGGCGGGCTGCCCGCCCAGGTTTTCCGCGTCGTGAGCGGTGCCGAGGAACTGGCCGCTCGAGTCGATCACCGGCGTCCCGCCGACGGAAACGCTCGTCGCATCGACGCTGGAATTCGTGATCGTCGCGCCGGTGATGGTGCCGCCGCTCAGGTTCTGCGCGTTGAGCGCCTCGACCGCGTAGGGCACGCTCCCGACCTCGAGCCTGGGCATGAGCTCCTGCCCGTCGATGGTGATGCCGAGAAAACGCGGCGCCGCGAGGTCGTCCGCGGCCAGCGGCTTGGCGCTCGAATCGAGCGGGTCCCCGAGCACCAGCGCGTACTGGCCGTTGTCCACGTTGACCTGGCGGGTGTCGGTCCACTTCGCGTTGCCCCCGGTCGGCGCGTCCCAGAGCGTGAACGTGATGGACGTCGTGCCGGTGACGGGCTTGCCGCTCTGGTCGAGGAGGTAGCCTTCCGTCGGCAAGTCGATCGGCACGTTCGGCGCCGGAGAACTGCCGCTCGCGGCCAGCGCCAGCACCGACCACATCGAAAGAGCCGCGACCACTGTCAGCTTCTTCTTCACGACTTCATCCCCTCGCCACCCATCCGAGCGGCACTGCTGTGGACTCGACGAGCTGAACGCCTTTCGGCGATGTCGCCTGCGAGGCTAGCACGCATCGTCAGATGAGGGCCAGATCTCGGCCGCGTCGCCTTCGGATCTGCCCCGTCTGTCCTGGATCGTTGGGAGGAGGGTAGCGCCTTCGTTCACGGTGCCAGGTCGAACCCCGGCACTACTGGTCCGAGTCCGATCGATCGGGTTGCGTGCGCCGCGCCCCAAAACGGTTAGGATGCGTCCGCCGTGAGCGAGAGCATCGACACGTCGACGCGGGTGGAGACGCCGGAGCACATCGCGTTCGAGTTCCGTCTCGCGGGGCCGTGGCGCCGGCTGGGGGCGTACGCCATCGACTTCGCGATCCGCGCGGCGATCTTCGCGGTGGCGATCTACGTGCTCTTCCTCTCGCTCGCGGTGATCGGCGCGTTCGGCGACTTCCTCGACGCGCACGTGGCGCTCCTCCTCCTCGGCTACTTCGCGCTCGAGTGGTTCTACATGGCCGGGTTCGAGTGGGCCTGGAGCGGTCTGACGCCCGGAAAGAAAGCGACCGGCATCCGCGTCGTGCGCGAGGGCGGCTTCCCCATCGGCCTGCGGGAGGCGGTGCTGCGAAACCTCCTGCGCGCCGCCGACCTCTTCCCGCCGTTGTCGCCCGTCCTCGTCCTTCCGCTGCCGAGCTACCTGGTCGGCGCGGCGGTCGCCTTCTCCGACCGGCGCTTCCGGCGGCTGGGCGACCTCGTCGCGGGCACCTTCGTCGTCGTCGAGGAACCTGCACGGCTGCGCTCCCCGGCTCCGGTAGAACCGCCGCCCACCGTGGAGGAGCTGGCCCTCGTTCCGCCGCACCCGCGCCTCTCGATCGAGGAGAAGAAGACGCTCGATGCTTTCCTGAGGCGCTTTCGCACCCTGCACCCGGCCAGGCGCGAGGAGCTGTGCGCCCGTTATTCGCGTCACCTCCAGAAGCGGCTCGGCGTCACGCCGCAGAAATCGGCCGCGCGCTTTCTCCAGCTCGTCTACGCTCGCCTGGGCGAAACGACGGCGCCCAAGGGGCGGGCGTAGATGACCGCGGAGGAGATCGTTCGCGTCCGCCACGCCGACTGGGAGCGGCTGGAAAGGCTCGTCACCTTCGGCGGCAAGAAGCGCGGGCACCTGGACGCCGCGGAAATCGTCGAGCTGTCGAACCTCTACCGGGCCGCCTGCGCCGACGCCGCGCGCGTCAGGGGCGCCGGCGCCGACGACGGCACCGTCGCCTACCTCGACGGCCTGCTCTCCCGCGCGCACAACGAGCTCTACCGCGCGCCGCCGCCGAAGAAAGGCACTTTCGCCGCCTTCGTCGCCCGCGGATTTCCCCAGGCGGTGCGCCGCAACCGGGTGTTCGTCCTCGTCTCCGCCGCCGCGTTCTTCGGACCGTTTCTCTTCGGCGCCGTGGCGGCGATCGTCCTGCCGCGCTTCGCCTCCAGCGTCCTCGGCCGCGAGGAGCTGGAGATGTTCCGGCAGATGTACCAGCACGTCGTCGACCAGGGGCGCTCCGCTGGGGGCGGATCGGTCTCGGTCAGCTTCTACATCCAGCACAACACCAGCATCGCCTTCCAGGTCTTCGCGAACGGCATCTTCGCCGGCCTCGGGAGCCTCCTGATGCTCGTCTACCAGGGCCTCGACATCGGGACGGTGTTCGGCTTCCTCATCGGCGACGAGAAGACGCGGCAGATTCTCACCTTCACCTGCGGCCACTCGGCCTGGGAGCTGACCGCCATCGTCCTCGCCGGCGCGGGGGGCCTGAAGATGGGCTGGGCCCTCGTCGAAACCGGCGGGCGCACGCGCCTTTCGAGCCTCAGGGCCGCGGGACCGGAGCTGCTCCGGTTGATTGGGGGGGCGGCGCTGATGCTCGCCGTCGCCGCTTCCATCGAGGGGCTGTGGTCTCCCTCTCCGGTACCGCCGCTGGGGAAGTACGTCTTCGCCGGCCTGCAGGTCCTCATCGTCTCCAACTACCTGACCCTGATTGGCCGCGACGCGAACGAGCCGCTCCCGCGCTCGGGCGCCTTTCGGCTCTTCGAACGCGTGGGGTTGGGGCCCTTCGCGCTCGCCGCCGTACGCCTTGGCGAGCTTTCGGGTCGCGTGCGATTCCGCCGGCGCCCGCCCGAGGTCGCGACGTGATCGGCCATCGCGTCGCCTTGCGCCCGCGCGACCTCGCGGACATCGCCGACGTCGCCGCGACCTTCCTGCGGCGCCACTGGAAGACGTTTGCGAAGCTGCTCCCCTGGACGCTGGTGCCGGCGGCGCTGGTCTTCCTCCTCCAGCGGTGGCTCGACCTCGAGTTCTGGTCATCGACGGCGCTGCTGCTCACCGCGACGGCCATCGGCAGCGGGGTCTACGTCGTGCTCCTGGGCGACCTGATGCTCGCGGAAGAGGTCGACCTCCGGAGCGTCCAGCGCCGCTTCCTCGGCGGCCTCTTCCGGTCCGTCGTCGCGCGGCTGCTCGCGTGGTTCGTCGCCTTCCTCTCGCTCGGCTTCGCGTACGCGAACGCCGCGTTCGTCCCGGAGTGCTCGCTGCTCGAACGCGATCGCGCCACCGCGTCGCTCGGCAGGAGCGGTGCCCTGATGCGCGCGACCGGCGGCCGTTCCTTCGGGTTCTTGTTCCTCGTCTTTCTCCTCGTCGCCATCGGCGCGGTCGGCGGCGAGCTCGCCCGCTTCTACCTGCGCGTGCTCTTCGGGCTCTCGACCTCGCACGTCACGTTCTTCAGCCACCCCCTCGGCTGGGCGTCGGTCCTCGGCGTCGCCCTCGTCGCGCCGTACCTCGAGACCTTCCGCTTCTTCGCGTACATCGACGCGCGCACCCGCCGCGAGGGTTGGGATCTCCAGGTGCAGATGAACGCCCTGGTCGACGCGGCCGAGGCTCGCCGCGCCTCGCGGTCGGAGGCGGCGTGAGGACCAGCGCGGAATCGATGCGACCGGTGGGATGGGTGGAGCGCAGCGCAGCCCATCGACGCGGAGCGTTGGCGGCCGGAGTTCGTGATGGGCTCCGCTACGTTCCACCCATCCTACTCGTCGCGCTCATCTCCTGCGCGCACAAAGTGCCTCCGAAACCGCACTCGGAGACCGTGGACGCTGCCGCCAAGCGGGTGCTCCACGCGAAGGCGTATCTCTTCTGTCACCAGAACAAGCTGCCGATCTATCCGTGGGACCAGGGTTGGTGCGACATCGCGAAGCGGGCGACGACTTGCCCCGAGCTGGTCGCGATGTGCGCCCGCAAGGTGCCCTGCGACCACGGGCTCTTCTCGAGCTCGAAGGCGAAGGCAAACGCCTGCGTCGCGGACGAGAAGAAGAAGCCGAAGACCAACGTCGGCGCCGGAAATTCCGCCGGAACGCCGTGGTACGAGCGAATCAAGCTTCCCGGCCTCCAGTACCTCGCGTGGATCGCGCTCGGCCTGGTGCTGGCGCTGGTCGCGTTCTTCGTCGTGCGCGCGATTCTGAACCGCCAGCCGCAGGTGGCGCTCGACGCGCCGGTGCCCGGCGCGGCACCGGCCGTGGTCGCGGTGATCGAGGACCGCGGTCTGGGCGAGGTGGCGCGGCTCTTGCGGCGGGCGCGCGAGCTGGCCGAGAGCGATGTCGGTCTGGCGCTCGCCCACCTCTATGCGGCAGCGCTCAAGCACCTCGAAGAGGCCGGGCTCATCCGCTGGGATCGGACGACGACCAACCGCGAGTACGTCCGGACCATCCGCGGGAAGACGCCCATCGACCGTCCGGTGGCGGAGCTGGTGCGCGAGGTCGAGCGGACGAAGTTCGGCCACCTCGCGCCCGCGCGCCAGACCTTCGAGACGCTCTACTCGCGCCTCGCGCCAGCGCTCGCCCGCGGCGCCGTGCTCGTGCTCCTGCTCCTCGCGACGTTCACGAGCGGCTGCGGCAGTTGCGAAGGCAATCCCGGGCTCGACGGGCACGCCGCGTTCACCGACGTCCTGCGCTCGCAAGGTCTCGAGGTCGGCAGCTTCGAGATGCCCATCGACAAGCTGAGCGGGCGCGACGTTCCGGTCATCGTCGACAGCGGCGACTTCGACTTCGATGCGACGGTGCTCTCGGCGCTGGAGCGGGCGATGCTCTCTGGCGCGCGCATCCTGGTGCTGCTCGCGAAGGGCGTGGACCTCCCGACGTGGCCTCGCCTGAAGGTCATCGATACCGCTGCCGGTCCCCTCGCGGTCGACGACGCGCTCGCCCAGGCCGGTCATCTCCCGGCGAAGGCGGCGGCCTACCTGCCGGACAAGCTCGCCCTCGCGTCGCCGAAGACCGAACGAGACTCCCCCGAGGTGCTGGTCGAGCGCGACGGCAAGCCGTTCGCGGAGCGCTGGCGGTCGCAGGATGGCGAGATCGTCTTCGTCGCCGACCGGCGGCTCATCCAGAACGCGTCGCTGGCGGTGCCTGGGAACGCGCGGCTCGCGGTCGCGCTGGCGGAGGAGATTGCCGGTCCCAAGAAGGCGATTCAGTTCGCCGAGCTGGGGCCGATCTTTCCCGCGAGCTCCCCGGTCGATTCGCTGGAGCGGGCTGGCTTGTGGGCGCTCGTGCTGCAAGCGCTCCTGGTTCTCGCGTTGCTGGTCGTCGCCCGCGGGCGGGCGTTCGGCGCGCTGCGCGATCACGAGTCGACGACGCGGCGGGCGTTCGCCGAGCACGTGTCCGCGCTGGGCGTGCAGCTCGCGCGGCGGCGCGGGTCGAGGCTGGCGGCGAGCCTCTATGCGTCCTACGCGCTCGACCGGCTGCGGCATCGCGCGAGTCGCGAGGCGGGGCGCGACCTCGACGCGCTGGCCAAGGATCTCGCGCCGCGCTTGGGCGAGGACGAGGGCGACGTGCGGCGCCTCTTGAACGACGCGGAAGGCATGCGCATGGAGCCGAACGGCATCTCGGTGCCCGAACGCGACCTGGTGCTCGTCCGGCGGCTGGGACAGGTGCTCTGGCGGCTACAGGGAGAGCGGGGGGCAGGCCATGGCTGAGCGAACAGGCCAACCGGCGATGCGCCTTTGCGTTCGTCCCTCGCGCCCCGTCTCGCCGCCAGCCCGCGTCGCCCAGTCCGATCAGACCGATCGGTCGGATCGGTCCGATCGGTCGGATCGGCGCGAGCCACGAGGTGAGCTCGACTTTCCAATTCGGAGACCAACCGATGACCCTTTCGCCTGAACCCGTTCTGCCGCCGGCGCCGTTGACGCCGGACAGCTTCGCGGCCACGTTCGAGTCGCTCGCCGGGGCGATTTCCAAAATCGTCGTCGGCCAGGAGCACGTGGTCGAAGAGGTGCTGGTCGCGCTCTTCGCCAAGGGCCACGTGCTCATCGAGGGCGTGCCCGGGCTCGGCAAGACCTTGCTCGTGCGCGCCTTGTCGCGAGCGCTCTCGTGCTCGTTCAAGCGCATCCAGTTCACGCCCGACCTGATGCCCAGCGACGTCACCGGCGGGAACATCTTCGACTCGCGCGAGAACCGGTTCCAGTTCGTCCAGGGGCCGGTCTTCACGCAGCTCCTGCTCGCCGACGAGGTCAACCGCGCCCCGGCGAAGACCCAGGCGGCGCTGTTGGAGGCGATGCAGGAGCGCCAGGTGACCATCGACGGCGTGGAGCGGGCGCTGCCGCGGCCGTTCATCACCCTCGCGACGCAAAACCCCATCGAGTCGCAAGGCACCTACGCGCTCCCCGAGGCGCAGCTCGATCGGTTCCTCTTCAAGCTGGTCATCAAGTACCCGGAAGCGGAGATCGAGAAGCAAATCCTGAAGCTCCACCTCGCGGGCCTCGACCCGGCGGACTTCGCGCGCGTCGGTCTGGAGCCGGTTCTCGACGAGGCGGGCGTGCTCGCGATGCAGCTCTTCGCCGAGAGCGTGCGGGTCGACGAAGCGGTCCTGGATTACATCGTCCGGCTCGTCGGCGCGACGAGGTCGCACCGGTCGGTCTTCCTGGGTGCGAGCCCGCGCGCGTCGGTGGCGCTCGTGGGCGCGTCACGCGTGCGCGCGGCCGCCGAGGGACGCGACTTCGTGGTGCCCGACGATGTCAAAGACCACGCGGCGAGCGTTCTGCGGCACCGGCTGAGCCTCCATCCCGACGCGGAGCTGGAAGGCGTCACCACCGAGGACGTCATCGAGGCTCTTTTGAAAGAGGTGCCGGTTCCGCGGAGCGCGGCGTGATTCCGACCGGACGGCTGGCGCTGGCGCTCGCGGGCGGGCTGGTCTTCGCGCTGGGCGTCGCGCTGGAGAAGCTGCTGGGCGCCGGTTCGCTCTTCACCGGACCGCTGATCGCCTGGGACGCCGCGGTGGTGTTCTTTGCGCTCGCGGACTTGGCGCTGGCCTGGCGGTCGCGCGTCGAGGTCGAACGGCAGGTCCCGGCGGTGCTCTCGGTCGGGCGGGCGAATCAAGCGACGCTGCAAGTGCGTTCGCTCCTCCGGCGCACGGCGGACATCGAGCTGACCGACGACGGCGCGCCGCTCGTCGAGGTGCAAGGCTGCCCGGCGCGCCTCGAGCTCGCTCCGGGGGCGCGGGCGAGCTGGCGCTACCATCTTTTGCCCACCCGCCGCGGCGCGCATCAGCTCGGAAACCTCTGGGTCCGGATCAAGAGTCCTTTCGGTCTCTGGAAGCGCCAGCTCCGCGTGCCCGCCGCGACGCCGGTGCGCGTCTATCCGGACCTGGAGGCGGTGCGCATCTACGAGCGGCTGGTCAAGGAGGCGCGCGACGAACGGTTCACCCACGCGACGCGGCGGCGCGGCGGCGAGAGCGAGTTCGAACGGCTGCGCGAGTACACCCGCGACGACGACGTCCGCCGCATCGACTGGAAGGCGACCGCCAAGAAGCGCGTGGTGATCGCTCGCGAGTACCAGCTCGAACGAAACCAGAATGTCGTCTTCCTCTTGGACCTCGGCCGGCTGATGACCGCGGAGTCCGGTGGCCTCTCGCATCTCGACCACGCGCTCAACGCGACCCTGATGCTTTCCCACGTCTCGGTCCGCGCGGGCGATCACGTCGGGCTCGCCGCGTTCGATTCCAGCTTGCGATCTTTCGTGCCTCCGGAGGGGGGCCAGCACGCGCTGAAGAAAATCGTCCGCGCGAGCTACGACCTCTTCCCGTCGCTGGTCGAGCCGGACTATCGCGCGGTCTTCGCGACGCTCAAGGCGAAGCTGCGCAAGCGGGCGCTGCTCGTCCTTTTCACGCAGGTGCTGGACCAGGCGACGCTGGGCGACCTGGTGCCGCTCGTGCGGTCCTTGTCGCCGACCCACCTGCCGCTGTGCGTCGTCTTCCGCGACGAGTCGGTGGAGGAGCTGCTCGCGCCGGAACGCACCGAGCCGCTCGACCTCTACACGCGAGGCCCGGCCGCGGCGGAAATCCAGTGGCGTGAGCGCGTGGTCGAGCAGATGGGCACCGCCGGCGCGCTCGTCCTCTACGTCAAACCGAAGGAGCTGACCCAGCAGCTCATCGCGCGGTATCTGGAGATCAAGGCACGACAACTGTTGTGAGCGCATGCCCGTGATGCCCCAGTAGGATGGACAGTCCGGTCGCTCGCGACCGGCTGTCCGTCGTTCCAGAGCGATGGCGTGAACCGCGGTCGGAACGATCTGAAAGCTGTTGGAGGCATTGAAGAGCGCCGGGCATCCCTCGTGCGGTTGCGTCGGACAGCCGGCCGCGCGCCAATAGGCGCTCGGCCGGACTGTCCGACCTACTGGTTGCTCCAAGTGCGATGCTTCTGCCGATGGTCACGCGCCGAGCCGCGCGCTACGGCTCCCATCCCGCGGGCGGGGTTGCGAACTGGCTGCAAACGGGGTTCGCCGGGAACGGATTGGCGGTCTCCCGTTCCCAGAGATCGGAGCTTTGCGGCTGGCCGACCGGCACGCCCAGCGCGAGGAGTCCCTTGCGATCGTTGTAATAGATCGTCACGGCTTCGGCGGGCCTCGTCGGGTGCGCGCGGACGAAATCGGTCGTCCCGACGTCGCTCTCGCGGACTTCGCCGAAGGCGGTGCCGAGGCCCGGCCGCGACGCCGCGCGGTGCGCCCTTCGCGATGGCTCGGCTTTCGCCATCTCACTCGCCACCGGCGCCGGCGGGGCTGCGTTCGCCGCCGGTTCCGGAGTCGCGCTCGGCGCGGGCGCAGACGTTCCCGCAAGCCCCCCCTCGCCCGTCGCGTCGGCGAAACGCGGCCTGCTCTTCTCAGACCCGAAGCTCTTGGTCCGACCCCCGACCGCTCCTTCATCCCCAAGCTGATCCTGCGGGTAGACCGCCTCCGGCGGCGGCGACGGCGGCGTCACCTCGCGCTCGGTGAAGAAGGCGACCCCGATGACCCCGACGTTGCGGGCATGACCGGTCTTGGCGGCGTAGGAATCGCGGACCGACGAGAAGCGGAACGCGGCGACCCGGCTCATGTCGAGCCGGAAGCCCTCGATGTCATAAGTCTGCCAGGGGCCGAGGATGTAGCCGCGCTTGTTCACGAAATCGCCGGGCTTGCCGTCGAGGACGTCGAGGCCGTCGATGGTCGCGACCACCTCGACCCGGCGGTCGGTGTTGTTGCGAACCCGCAGGGCGTAGCGCCGGCCGCGATGCCCGAGAACGTAGTAGCGGCCGCGGTGGACGAATTCCCGCACCGGCTGGCCGTCGACGACGACCTGCACCTGGTACGGCGACCAGCCGGGACGTGGGAACGCGCCGGCTTGGGGCGCGAGCGAGAACGACGCGAGAGCGAGGACCAGAACCGACCGGATCGCCGTGCGCATGTTGAGCCTCCGTGGGTCGAGCGCCGGCCGAGGTCAACGCGCGAGGCGGGAGAAGGATCTGCGACGGCACGGTTCGACGCCGTGACGCAGGCTTTGGAGCCCTGGCCGCTTCCCGCCAACGTCCTGGAACCTTTCCCGGGCTCGGGAGTGCCCGGAGACGGCACGGCGCCATGAATGCGCAGCGTCTGCATATCCGGTTGACCGCACGAGGGGCTCGTTAGCTCGGTGGTCGCGGGCCGCTCGCCCGCGAGACGAGGACAAATGCGCATACGGGCTTTCCGCTTCGCTCAGGTTCAGCGCGGGTTGTTCCACAGTGGCACGGGCGTCCCCGCCCGTGGAGGCTTGGTCGACGCGACCACGCCAGGGGGGCCCGCTGGCCCATCACAGGCGAGGACGCCTGTGCCACTGGAGAATGGGAGTCGTGCCCGAACCTGAGCGAAGCGGAAAGCCCGTATGCGCATTTCTGGCGGGCCAGCGGCCCGCCACCACTACCTTACGGAGGCGTTCTCGTCGAGGTGCGGTCAACCGGATAGGCAGTTGCGCAGCGATCCGCCCGGACAAGAGCCGGGCACGTGCATGCCTCCTCTCCCATCGAGGGTAACGATCGCGACCGGATGGAGCGCGTCTGCCGCTACCTCCTGCGCGCCGTGAGCGCAGTCGAACCACGACCGCGGCCCGCCGCGGATGGCGTAGCTCCTCTCGATCGTTCCGGCAGCTCTTGCTCGGGCGCCTTTCAGGTAGCCCGCTGGGAGAAGCTCGTCTCGAGCCCAGGCCCGAGCGCTCGACTTGACGCTTTCGGACAGAACATCTACTCTCCCTGCCCGTGAACGATGCCGACCAGGACCGCCAGCGACCTCGACCACGACGCCACCAAGGCACGGGTTCGCACCCGGGGACCGCTTGGGCGCCTTTCACGTGTATACCCATCTGTGCGGGACGCGAAGTACGATATGCGCCAAGGTGACAGGGTGTGGCTATGGGTGCATAGCGCGCGACGCTCTCACGTCACTGCCACCACCACATGATGGGGCTGGGAGTCGCGCAAGCACTATTAGGGCTGGGTTCACGATGGCATGGTTCCTGCGTGACGCCTCGACCAAGAAACCAGGAGGTTCTGCAAGTCGGCCTCCGGACGGGTCTCCACCAGTCGAGGCACAGAGAAGGGGCGAGCACGATGGCAATTCATACGGGTGCGGCTTCGTAAAAAATACAGTGTTTCCCGTGATTTTTGGGGAGAAAGGAGAAGTGCGAGCTGCGGTTCCGGTGTACCTATGCGGTGGGAGACCAACATAGCCCGGCGGATCC
>JAJYLH010000069.1 GCA_021787845.1 Myxococcales bacterium
CCGCGCCGCCGCCGGGCCGCCCACCTGGAGCCGCCGCGCCTTCGCGACCGCCCGCGCCCCCGCAGATTCCACCGGCACAGTCGCCGGTACCCCTGCCGGGGCTGCCGCCTCTCAACAGCCCTGCCGTTCCATTGCCTGACGCGGGCCCGAAACCGTCCGGCTGGGACGCGTTCGCCCTCCCGTCGGGGAGCGCCGCGCCGCCGGCGAACGGTCCCGTCCCGCTCCCGCCGGGTCCGGGAAGCAGCCCGCCGCCCCCGTGGACCACCGACGCGCCCACCACCCTCGACCTCGGCGCGTTCGATCCGAGCCGCGACAGCAGCGCCTCCCCCTGGGGGCCGAACGGCTTCGCTGCCGTCCCACCCGCCGGCGCCGCGCCCGCGGCGAAGGCGCCCGACCTCTTCGACGTCGACTTCGGCGCCGCCGCCCTCCCGCCGGCCGCGGAGCCTTCCGTGCCAGCCGGGACCGCTCTCGCTCAGCCGGCGCCCGCCGCGGCGGCGAGCCTCGACATCGGCTCCTTCGACCCCGGCTTCGGCCTTCCGCCCGCTGCGAACGTCCCGCCTGCTCCCGCGCCTGCGCCCGCGCCGAACGGATCGGGCACCACCGTCATCCCGCGGCTCGAGGGCTTCGCCTCCATTCGCGCTCCGGCAAAAGACCCGGCCCTCGAAGCGGTCGCGAGCGCCCCGAGCCCAGCCGCGCCGCTCGGATCCGACTTCCTCGCGCACGACCCGTTCGGCCAGGATCCCTTCCTGTCGAACCCGTTCGGTGCGCCGCCGGCGTCCGCGCCAGCCACGCCCCCCGCGCCCGCGGCCCGCCCCACCGGCGACGACCTCTCGCTCCTCGACTTCGTGGACGATGGAGCTTCCAAGGGGAGCGGCAGCGCTTCGCCCCAGGCGGGGAGCCGCTGGTTCGTCCGCCGCAAGAGCGGCAAGATCTTCGGCCCCTTCGAGGCGCCGGCCATCGTCCAGATGCTGCGGCAGGGACAGATCTTCGGCAACGAGGAGATCTCGGAGGACCAGGCGACCTGGTCGCCCCTGTCGAGCCAGCCGCGCTTCGCGGCGGAGGTGCGCTCGGACAAATCGGAGCCGCCGGGCCTCGCCGCGCCGGGAGGCGGCCGGGTGCCGCCGCCGGTGGTCGAGGTCCAGAAAGCGCAGGGCGCGGGTGCCCCGCAAGACGACCGCAAGGCCGCCCAGCGCGCGCGCAAGGCGGAGAAGCTTCGGAAGCAACGCGAGAAGAAAGCGCAGAAGGCGGCGGAGGCGGAGCTCGGCGACGAGTCGCCGTCGAAGCTCAGGGCGGTCCTCCACCGCTGGCCGCTCTTCGCCGGCGGTCTGGTCGCGCTCGTCGTGCTCGGCGGCGTCGGCCTCGGGCTCTTCACCCCCGACGGCTTCTTCGGAATGAACCTCTTCCTGCACCCGAAGGCCCCGCCGAAGCTGCCGGTCGCGGCCCAGCTCGAGCAGTTCGATCGCGACAGCGGGCTCGGGACCTATCGCGGCTGGCAGCTCGCGCTGACCCAGGCCCAGGACGCCCTCAAGCGAAACCCGGCGAGCCCGCCCGCGACCATCGACTACGTGCTCGCCGCGACCTTGCTCGACCGCCGTTACGGCGCGGTCAAAGAGGAGCTCGCCCACGCCCGGCAGCTCGTCCAGGGCCTTCCGGCCGGTTTTCCCGGCGGGAACATCGCGCGCGCGGCGCTGCTCCTGGTCGAGCCTGGGAAGGCGCTTTCCGCGCAGGCGCTGTTGACGCGGCCGGGGAAGGACCCGCGAGCGCTGGAGCTGCTCGTGCAGGCGCGCCTGGACCGCAAGGACTGGGCGGGAGCGGTCAAGCTCATCGACACCGAGCTCGCGTCGCACGAGACGGGCGAGGCGCTGCTCTTGAAAGCGGAGGCCCTGCGCGGAAAGGGCGACCTCGCGGGGGAGGAGCAGGCGCTCTTGCAGGCGCTCAAGGTCGTGCCCGGGCAGGCGCGGGCGCGGCTCTGGCTCGCCGAGCTCCGTGCGGAGCAGAAGCGCTACCCCGAGACGATTGCGCTCTTGACCGACCTTCTGAAGGATCCCTCGGTGCGCTCCTTGGACTCGTCGGAGGAGGCGGCCGGGCACCAGCTCTGGGGCGAGCTGCTCGAGAAGGCGCACCGGCTCGACGAGGCCGCGGCGCAGTACAGGAAAGCCGCCGACGTGGAGCCGGAAGCGGTGAGCCATCGGGCGGCGCTGGCGTGGGACCTCTTGCGCGAGCACCGGAACGCGGACGCCCAGCTCGCCTTCGGCGAGGCGCTCAAGCGGGCTCCGAGGGACGTGGGGCTCCTCGTGGGCGCGGCCAGAGCGGCGATGGGCGTGGGCGACCCGGTGAAGGCCGACACCTCGCTGGAGACGGCGAAGAAGGTGGCGCCGGACGACCCGCGGGTGCTGGTGGCGATGGGCGACCTCCAAGAGTCGCTGGAGAAGCCGGACGACGCGCACCGCTTCTATCGCGACGCGCTGCACCGGGACCCGCATGACGTGCCGGCGCTGGTGGCGGAGGGAAGCCTGTTGTTGGAACAGCACCAGGACCAGGCGGCGGCGAAGGAGCTGAACCAGGCGGCAGCGCTCGCGCCGAACGACAGCGGTGCCCTTTCCGCGCTGGGCGACCTCGACCTGGCGCAGGGCGACGCGGCGGCGGCGAAGGTGGCGTTCTCGAAGGTGCTGGCGGACGACCCGACCCTCGCCAACGCCCACTCGGGGCTCGCGCAGGCTCTCCTGAAGCTGAACGACGCCGCGGGCGCCCAGGCGGAGTTCACCAAGGCGGTCGCGCTGGATCCCCGCAGCGTCCCGGCGCGCGAGCAGTTCGCGCTGCTGCTCGTCCAGCACAAGCAGCTTCCGGCGGCGTTCGAGCAGCTCCAGGCGGCGATGAAGGTCGACCCGAAGAACGCGCACCTCTTGGCGCTGGCGGGCGCGGTCCAGCTCGACCAGGGGCACCCGAAGGAAGCGAAGGCGCTCCTCGCCTCGGCGCTGGCGATCAACGACTTCGACGCGCTGGCGCACGAGTACGAGGGGCGGCTCTTCGCGGCGAACGGCGCCTTGAGCGACGCGACCGACCAGCTCGAGCGGGCGATCGAGCTGGACGGGACGCGGGCGGAGACGTACTACCAGCTCGGTCTCGTCCGCACCCGCGCCAACCAGCTCCAGGAGGCGGCGGCCGCCTTCCAGCAGGCGATCGCGCTCGACCCCACGAGGGCCGACGCGAAGGAGAATCTCGGCGAAGTGCTGCTCAAGGAGGGCCTCTATTCCGAGGCGGACAAGGTCTTTCGGGACCTGCTCCAGCAGGAGCCGACGAAGTCCTTGGTCCTCGTAGGCCTCGGCGATTGCGCGATGGCGGAGGACCACCCGGACCAGGCGCTCGCGCGCTACCAGGCGGCGCTCGCCCAGGACAAGAACGCGGTGGCCATCGCCTACAAGCTCGGCCGCGCCTACGACCGGCTCGGCAAGACCAAGGAGGCCATCGCCGCGTACCTCGACGCGACCCGCTTGGAGCCGAAGAACGCGAACGCCCATTACTACTTGGGCTACGCGTACAAGGTGGTCGGCCAGCCCAAGAGGGCCATCGCCGAGTTCAGCGTCTACCTGAAGCTCGCGCCGGATTCGCCCGACGCCGGGGAGATTCGCGACCAGATCGCCTACCTCAAGCGGGGACCGTGAGGGCGGCCGGCCGCGAGGTCCAGTCGGCGGATGGCCGGAGCGGAACCGAATGACCGATCGGTCCGATCGGACGCTGGGCTGCCGGAAGGCAACGAGGTGTGCAAGTCACGGAGCCCACGGCCGCTCAGCGTGAGCGGGGAACGACGAGGCGCGAACTTGTTCAAGCAATTCCTTCCCGGCTACTGGGCGGGCCGTTGCCGCCGCCAACGGTATGCGAAAGCGGTGCCTGACACCGGCTTCGCCGCCAGCACCCGGCACCGCTCCCGCTAGCTGACGCGACCGGACCTGGAGCCTAAGGCTCCGGTTCCGGTCTCATCATCCCGCCCCGCATCATTCCGGGACCGCCGGGGCCGTGGCCGCCCATCCGCCCCCAGCGCTCCATCATCCGGTGCATCTGCGCCTCGCGGGCGATGAACGCGACCCGCTCGGGGAAGCGCGCGACGAAGAGCGCCACCTTGGCCTGCTGCTGCGCCGAGAGGCCCTGGAGCAGCGTGTCGAGCTCCTGCCGGTTGAGCTGCGCGAGCTTCACGCGGTTGTCGGCGATTTCGCGCGCGAGCGCCGCGGCGTCACCGCCGCGCCCCGCGGCAGCCCTCCTGAGCCCCTGCATCGCGTCGAAGGTGGCGAGCTGGAGCTTCATCCGTTTCTGGTCGAACGGCTGGAGCTTGTGCGAGAGGCGGATGGTGTCGTCGGTGCTCAGGTCCAGGAGGTCCCCGAGCTCGAGCACCGCCATCGTGTGGACGCGGCGCAGCATCCTCATCCGCATCTGGCGAGCCCGCTGCCGATTCGGGGCCTGGAAGCGGCCGGGCGGCGGACCGGGCGGCTGGGCGCGTGCGGCCAGAGGAGCAACGGACAGGCAGAGCACGAGCGTGACGAGCATTCGTCGCATGACTTCCTCCTTTTTGATGCGGCCTTGACGAGCCGCTACGACGGGTTGTCGAGCATCTGGTCGAAGGTCTTCAGGTCCTGGTTCGAGAGGCCGGCGAAGGCGGAGTCGAACGAGACGTCCTGGCCGTCGTCGTCGGGCGAGGCCAACAGCTCCATGTCGCCCTCGATGTCGTCGGGGGTGACCTGGTACCCGGCGGCGCTGTTGGTCGCCGACGAGCCCGCGCCAGCGGTGCCGGTCACCCGGACCGGTGCCGCCTGGCGAAGCGCCAGCGGGGCCGAGTGGTGCCGGACCGTGACCGGGCCCGGACGCACCGGACGCACCGGACGCACGAGGACGAGCGCGACCGAGGCGACGAACGCGGCCAGGGAGACGCCGAGGGAATAGCGGGTGCCCCGGGACGCGGTCCACCAGAGGCCGCGCGGCGAGCGGTCGCGAAACCTCTCCGCCCGCTCCGCCACCCGGGAGGCGAAGCCGGCGAGCGAGAGGTCTTCCGGCACCCGGCGGGTCTCACGGATGGCGGCGACGGTGCCGGCGAGCAGCTTCGCTTCGGCACGGCAGCCGGAGCAGGAGGCGAGGTGCCGTTCGAGCTCGCGGTCCTCGGCCTCGCCGGTGACGTCGGCGACGATTCTCAGCGCCCATCCTTCACACGCCGGCATCTTCCCCTCCGAGCCGATCCTTCAGCTTCTTGACCGCCTGATGGAACGTGACCTTGGCGTTGTTCTCGGTGATCCCGAGCGCCTGCGCCACCTCGGCGAAGGCGAGGTCCGCGTCGATGCGCAAGAGCACCACCTCCCGCTGCCGCCGGGTGAGATCCGACAGCGCCACCCGAACCCGAGAGCGCTGCCGTTCCTCGTCGAGCGACTCCTCGAACCACGGCGCCACTGGCCGGTCGGGAACCTCGCCGCGGGCGAACTTCGCGTGGTCGCGGACGTGGTTCTTCGAGAGGTTGACCGCGATGCGCATCAGCCACGGGCGAAAGGCGCCCTTGAGCTCGCCGATGCGCTCGAGCGCCTGGACGAAGGCGCGCTGGGCGAGGTCTTCGGCCGCGTCCCGGTCCTTGGCGAAGCGCAGCGCGATGGCCCAGACCGGGCGCTGGTGGCGCTTGACCAGGACCTCGAAGGCCCGCCGGTCGCCGCGCCGGAACGCCTCGACGAGCTGCCGGTCGTCGTCGACGGCGTCGCTCGCTTGCACCGCTTTGGCGAGCACCGCCTCCTCCGGCATCCGGCCTCCGGCAAGCTCCGTCGGCGCTTTCGACACTCTCCCGAAAACGAAGGTTAACGCGGTCGCGCCTCCAGGCGATGGGACCGACCGGCCGGCTCCGGATCGGTCGGATCGACGGCCGCGCCAAGGAGCGGACAGCCCGGTTCCCTTGACAGCCGAGGAGGCGAAGACCCAAGATGCCCGGCCCCGCTCGGCCTCCAAGAGCCCGCGGGAAGCTTGTTTTTCGCTCCAGGGGAGCCTCAAAGAGCCGCCATGCTCGACCTGCGCACCGTCGCCCAGAACCTTCCGCAAGTGGCCGAGCGCCTGAGCCATCGGGGCCCGGGCATCGACCTCACGCCGGTGGGCGAGCTCGCGAACGCCCGCCGCCAGCTCATCCAGGAAACCGAGGCAGCGAGAGCGCAGCAGAAGAGCGAGAGCGCTCAGCTCGGGCGCCTCATCAAGAGCGATCCGCCGGCGGCCGAGAAGCTGCGGGCGACCTTGAAGGGCCTGTCGGAGCGGGTGAAGGCCGGTGACCAGGAGTTGGAGCGGCTGGAGGGCGAGCTCACGCAGCTCCTCCTCGGGATTCCGAACCTGCCCCACGGGAGCGTTCCGGTGGGCGGGAGCGCTGCCGACAACCGGCTGGTCCGCTATGGCTCGGCACCGAAGCCGCAGTTCGCCTTCGCTCCCCTGGAGCATTTCGAGCTGGGCGAGAAGCTGGGCATCCTCGACTTCGAGCGGGGGGCGAAGGTCAGCGGCGCGCGGTTCACCTTCTCCAGCGGCGCGGGCGCCAAGCTGGAGCGGGCGCTCATCTCGTTCATGCTCGACCTGCACACGAGCCGCGGCTACCGGGAGCTGTTGCCGCCGTTTCTGGTCTCGCCGGACGCGATGACGGGGACCGGCCAGCTTCCGAAGTTCGCGCAGGACGTGTTCCGGACGGTCGCGCTGGACGAGAAGGGCGAGCTCAAGCGGGAGCTCTTTCTCATCCCGACGGCGGAAGTGCCGGTGACGAACTACCACCGGCAGGAGATTCTCGACGGCGCGCGGCTGCCGCTCTCGTACGCGGCGTACTCGCCGTGCTTCCGGGCGGAGGCGGGCAGCTACGGCAAGGACACCCGCGGCCTCATCCGCCAGCACCAGTTCCAGAAGGTGGAGCTCGTCAAGTTCGCGGCGCCGGAGACGAGCTACGACGAGCTGGAGAAGCTGACGGCGGACGCCTGCGAGGTCTTGGAGCGGCTGAAGCTGCACTACCGGGTGATGCTCCTGTGCACGGGGGACCTGGGCGCCTCGAGCGCGAAGACGTACGACCTCGAGGTGTGGCTGCCGGGGCAGGACGCGTACCGGGAGATTTCGAGCTGCTCGAACTTCGAGGACTACCAGGCGCGGCGGGCGCAGATTCGCTATCGGCCGGCGCCAGGGGAGAAGCCGCGCCTCGTCCACACGCTCAACGGCTCGGGGCTCGCGGTCGGGCGGACGGTGGTGGCGATTCTGGAGAATTACCAGGAAGCGGACGGGTCGGTGCGGATACCGGAAGCGCTCCAGCCTTACATGGGCGGGATGGCGCGGATCGAGCCATAGGCGGCAGCGCTGCGGGAGGGTGCGTGAAGGAGGAGTGGCCGAGCGGCTGAAGGCGGTGGTCTTGAAAACCACTGAGCCCGAAAGGGTTTCGCAGGTTCGAATCCTGCCTCCTCCGCCAAGACCGGTGCGGCCTGCGGGCATCCGGCCGGCGGACGATCCCGCTTGACGGAGCGACGCCCAGGCCGCTACTGTGCGCCGCCGCGGACGACGGCCGTGACTTGCTGGGGCGTCGCCAAATGGTCAAGGCACCGGACTCTGACTCCGGCATCTGTAGGTTCGACTCCTACCGCCCCAGCCAACTTCTGGCGTTTTTTGCGTGGCGCTTCCGTCCCTCAGGCGGGAGCGCCGCGGCGCTTTGATCGCGCGATGCGAGGCTCCCACCCGTGCCCGACGAGAACCGCCCGACCAACTTCATCCGCCAGCTCATCGACGCCGACCTCGCGAGCGGGAGAGTCCAGGAGGTCGTCACCCGCTTCCCGCCGGAGCCGAACGGCTATCTGCACATCGGCCACGCGAAGAGCATCTGCCTGAACTTCGGCCTGGCGCGCGACTACGGCGGGCGCTGTCATCTGCGGATGGACGACACGAACCCGGCCAAGGAAGAGGTCGAGTTCGTCGAGTCGATCAAAGAGGACGTGCGGTGGCTCGGGTTCGACTGGGGCCGGCACGAGTACCACGCGGCCGACTACTTCGAGCGGCTCTACGCCTGGGCGGAAGAGCTCGTGCTCGCGGGCAAGGCGTACGTGGACGACCAGAGCGCGGACGCCATTCGCGACAGCCGTGGGACCTTGACCGAGCCGGGCCGGCCGTCGCCCTGGCGTGAGCGCAGCCCCGCCGAGAACCTGGACCTCTTTCGCCGGATGCGGGCGGGCGAGTTCCCGGACGGGTCGCGGACCCTGCGCGCGAAGATCGACATGGCCTCGCCCAACCTGAACCTGCGCGACCCGGTGATGTATCGCATCAAGCACCAGAGCCACCACCGCACGGGCGACGCCTGGTGCATCTACCCGATGTACGACTGGGCGCACGGGCAGAGCGATGCCATCGAGGGAATCACCCACTCCATCTGCACGCTCGAGTTCGAGGCGCACCGGCCGCTCTACGACTGGTTCCTCACGCAGCTCGGCCTCGCGCACCGGCCGCGGCAGATCGAGTTCGCGCGCTTGAACCTGACGTACACGGTGATGAGCAAGCGCCTCCTCGCGGCGCTCGTGAAGGAGGGCCTGGTCGCCGGCTGGGACGACCCGCGGATGCCGACCATCGCCGGACTGCGGCGGCGCGGCTACCCACCGGAAGCGCTGCGGGCTTTCGCGGAGCGCATCGGCGTCGCCAAGGCCGACTCGACGGTCGAGGTGGAGCTCCTGGAGAGCACGGTGCGCGACGCGCTCAATGCCTCGGCGCCCCGCGCGATGTGCGTACACCGGCCGCTGAAGGTGGTCATCGAGAGCTGGCCCGAAGGCGAGGTCGAGCGGATCGAGGCGCCGTGGAAGCAGGACGCGCCGGAGAAGGGGACGCGACAGTTGCCGTTCACCCGCGAGGTCTTCATCGAGCGCGACGACTTCATGGAGGTGCCGGTCAAGGGCTTCAAGCGCCTGTCGCCGGGCAAGGAAGTGCGCTTGCGCTATGGCTACGTGGTGCGCTGCACCGGGGTCGTGAAGGACGCGGCCGGCGAGGTGGTGGAGCTGCGCTGCACGCACGATCCGGACACGCGCACGGGCGCGCCGAAGGACGGTCGCAAGATCGGCGGGACCATCCACTGGGTGTCGGCGTCGAATTCGGTGCCGGCGACGCTGCGGCTGTACGACCGGCTCTTCCAAGTGCCCAATCCCGGCGCGGGCGACAGCGATTTCCGCACGCAGCTCAATCCCGCGTCGCTCGCGGTGGTCGAGGGCGCGCGCATCGAGCCGGCGCTCGCGGGCGCCGCTCCCGGCGAGCGCTTCCAGTTCGAGCGCAAGGGTTACTACGTCGCCGACGCGAAGGATACAAAGCCCGGCGCGCCGGTCTTCAACCTCATCGTCTCCCTGCGCGACACCTGGGCCAAGATCGCCGCGCAGGAAAAGCAGTAGCGTTCGGCATCTCGACTCGTCACCCGAGGTCTGGTCATGAAGCGATGGCCCCTGTTCCTCGTTGTCGCCGCGGGGTTTCTCGCGTGCGCGTCGCCCTCCAGCGGCAAGTCCGGTGACGCCGGGACCCCTGACGCGAGCGGCTCCGCGCCCGACGCGGGCGGAGGACCGACGACCTGCGCGACCGCCGATCGCATCTGCGCGCACGTCTTCAGCTACTCGGGCGATGCGACCTCCGTCAGCGTCCGCGGCACGTTCACCTCGCCGCCGTGGACCGTCGACGTCCCGATGGCGCAGACGAACGGCGGCCCCTGGACCGCGACGGTGTCGCTCGATTGGGGCTCGACGGTGCTGTACAAGTTCGTGCTCAACGGACAGACCTGGATCGCCGATCCGACGAACCCGGACCAGGTTCCCGACGGCTATGGCGGGATGAATTCGCAGCTCCAAGGCGTGACTTGCGACGCGTACACCTGCACCACCTCCTCGGAGGGAACCCCGGACGGCGGGACGCCGACGGATGGCGGCACGACGGGGCTCGGGCCGTTCGACTGGCGCGACGCGGTTCTGTACTTCACCCTGACCGACCGGTTCGTCGACGGAGACCATGGCAACGACGGGCAGCCGATCGAAGGCGTGGAGACGCCCGAGGCCTACCAGGGCGGCGACTGGGCGGGCATCACGCAGAAGATCGACTCCGGCTACTTCGACGACCTGGGCGTCAACGTCATCTGGATTTCGCCGCCGACGATGGGGCCGTCCGACGCCTGGCCGAGCGACGAAGGGCCGCTCGTCACCGGCTACCACGGCTACTGGCCTTACGACCTGACGAAGCCGGACCCGCACTTCGGCACCATGGACGACCTCAAGAAGCTCGTGAGCCACGCGCACCAGCACGGTATTCGCATCATGCTCGACTACGCGATGCACCACGTCATCCAGACCGCGCCGCTCTACGCGCAGAACCCGAGCTGGTTCTGGCCGCTCGCGAACCAGGGCCAGTCGCAATGCGTCTGCGGCAAGGGATGCTCCTGGGACGGCCAGCAAGGCATCGAGTGTTGGTTCACGCCCTACCTGCCGGCGTTCAACTACACCGACGTCTCCCAGGCGCGCGACTACACGGTCGACAACGCCCTCTGGTGGGTGCAACAGTCCGGCGCGGACGCGCTCCGGCTCGACGCGGTCAAGCAAATCGATCAGTCCTGGCTCACGGAGCTGCGCTCCAAGCTCGGCTCGCAGTTCTACCTCATCGGCGAGACCTTCTCCGGCGACCACGGCGTCGTCTCGCAGTACGTGAACCCGTCGGAGCTCGACGGCCAGTTCGACTTCTCCCTGCGCGCGCAGATTGTCTCGAACGTCCTCATCCGCCAGGGCTCGATGCAGGACCTCGACAATTTCCTGTCGTCGGACCTCGGCTCGTACGGATCGCAAGCGGTGATGGGCGACTTCATCGGCAACCACGACGTGCCGCGGGCCATCGAGTTCGCGGATGACACGCCAGCCTGGACGGACCCGTGGGCCTTGGGCAAGGAGCGCGCGTGGAACAACCAGCCGCAGCTTCCGAGCGACGCGGCGCCGTTCCAGCGGCTGGGCAATGCGTTCGTGGTGATCTTCACGATACCAGGCATGCCGATGATCTATTATGGCGACGAAATCGGGATGAACGGCGCGGGCGACCCCGACAACCGGCACATGATGGTCTGGACCGGCTACTCGGACGCCCAGAAAGCGCTGTTGGCGGAAGTCCAGAAGCTCGGGAAGATACGTGCCGCGCATTCGGCGCTCCGCCGCGGTAACCGCACCTCGCTCTGGGCGACGACGGACGTGCTCGTGTACCAGATGGCGGACGGCTCGGACACGGTCGACGTCGCCATCAACCGGAGCGATTCCCAGCAGTCCGCGTCGGGCTTGCCGAACGGCCCGCTGACCGACCAGCTCACTGGCAACCAGGTGACCGGCCCGACGATTCAGCTTCCCCCGCGTTCGGCGATGGTGCTGACGCCCTGACCAGCCGCGCCGAGGACGACGGCGGGGCGACGCGGCATACCGCGTCTGGCATGCGACCGGCGACGCGCCGCCCTCGACCGGTGCGACGCACGGGAACGCACAGCGGCGGCTTTGGCGACCTCCGGGATGCTCGAGGCGGAAGCCGCCCGCATCGTCGGCATCGACCGACGCACGCTCTGCCGGAAGCTCGAAGGCGAGGCGAGTGAGCTGGCGGGCGCCGCCCTTTCGGCAACTCTTGGGGCGGTGTTTACGTCGGGCATGCTTCCCGGTTAGGATGCCAGCCCAGCGCGCGGGTGGCGCGCTCTTGGGCGAGGGGCTTTGAGCTTGAGGGCCAGCGAAGCGACGTCGGCCGAGCCGGGCGGCGGGGAGGTCCCGGTGGGGCGCGCGCGCGCGTCCCTCGACGAGGTTCATCCTGAGCGCCGAAGGGCTCGGGGTGAGCGGCTCGCCGCCGGCCGGGAGCGGTGGCGTTGAGCGGCATCCCGCCCAGGACCGACTTGAAGGTCGGCTTCGCCTGCAACAACCGCTGCGTCTTCTGCGCCCAGGGCGACAAGCGCTCGAAGTGCGCGTCGATTCCGCTCAGCGAGCTCGTCGACCGGCTGCGCTCGGTGCGCGGGGACCTGCGCCAGCCGAAGGGGCTGGTGCTGACCGGCGGCGAGCCGATCCTCTACAAGCAGATTCTCCCGCTCGTCGCCGCGGCGAAGAAGCTCGGGTATCGGCCGATCCAGATCCAGACCAACGGCCGGATGATGTCGTACCCGAACGTGCTGGAGAAGCTCATCGCCGCCGGGGCGACCGAGTTCTCGCCGTCGATCCACGGCTCGACCGCGGAAGTCCACGAGGCGCTGACCCGGGCGAAGGGGAGCTGGCAGCAGTCGCGCGACGGCATCGCCAACGCCTGCCGCGCCGGGCTGCCGGTCGTCACGAACTCGGTCGTCACCAAGGGCAACTTCACCGACCAGCCGGCGCTCGTCCAGCTCCTGTGCGACCTCGGCGTGCGCGACGCGCAGCTCGCGTTCGTCCACCCGGTCGGCACCGCGCTCGAGCTGTTCGACGAGGTCGTGCCGCGGCTCTCCGACGTCATCCCCTACGTGCGCGAGGCGCGCGACATCGCCCGGCGCTACGAGATGCGGCTGATGACCGAAGCGATTCCCCTGTGCTTCCTGCGCGGGATGGAAGAGCTGTGCGTCGAGGAGATCATCCCGCAGACGACGGTGGTCGACCTGGAAGGGCAGATCCTCGACTACTCCGAATGGCGCGAGGTCGAAGGCAAGAGCCACGGCGAGGTCTGCCAGAAGTGCGTCCTGCGGCCGAAGTGCGAGGGGCCCTGGCGCGAGTATCCGGACAAGTTCGGCTGGAGCGAGTTCGTTCCGGTGGAGCGACTCGACGCGAAGGAGACGTGAGATGAAGACCTTGACCCAGCTCGGCTCGCCGCGCGCGGGCACGCAGGCTTTCTTCCGCTATCGCCCGGTCGGCGAGAAGACCGTCATCACCGGCCTCGACGGAAGCTGGCTCGTCCTCGACGACGACGAGTTCACCCGCTTCGCGACCGGCACCGTCGAGCCCGACACGGAGCTGGAGAAGAAGCTCAAGGAGGGCCACTTCCTGAGGGAGGGGTTCGACGTGAACGCCGCCGCCGAGCGGCTGCGCAAGCGTAAGACGTTCGTCGGCACCGGGCCGAACCTGCACATCCTGGTGGTGACGCTGCGCTGCAACGAGACGTGCGTCTATTGCCACTCGTCCAGGTCCTTGATGGACGCGACCGACACCGACATGACCGAGGAGACCGCGGAGCAAGCGGTGAACCTGGCGCTCGCATCGACGAGCCCGTCGGTGACGCTCGAGTTCCAGGGCGGCGAGCCGCTCGTCAACTGGCCGGTCGTCAAGCACGTCATCGAGTACGCGCTGGAGAGGAACGAGGAGATCGGCAAGCAGATCGAGTTCACGCTGGTGTCGAACCTCTCGATGATGGACGAGGAGAAGTTCCAGTACCTGCTCGACCACAAGGTACAGATCTGCACCAGCATCGACGGCCCGCCGGAGCTCCACGACAAACAGCGCAAGCTGCCCGGGCTCTCCGCGCACGAGAAGGCGACCGAGTGGATCGCCCGGGTCAACCAGGCTTACAAGGAGCGCGGGCTCGACCCGGACGTCTACCACGTCGAGGCGCTCCTGACGACGACGCGCGACACGCTGCCGTACTGGAAAGAGGTCGTCGACACCTACGTCGGCTTGGGCTGTCGGGCGCTCTTCCTGCGGCCGCTCGATCCGTTCGGGTTCGCGGGCAAGAGCGGGCCGCGCCTCGAGTACCCGCGCGGCGATTTCATGGAGTATTACCAGAAGGCCGTCGACTACATGCTCGAGCTGAACAAGCAGGGCGTGCAGATTCTCGAGCGATACGCGGCGATCTTCCTGACGAAGATCCTTGGCGGCGAGGACCCGAACTATCTGGACATCCGAAACCCGTGCGGCGCGGGCATCGGGCAGGTCGCCTACAACTACGACGGCGGCGTCTTCACCTGCGACGAAGGGCGGATGCTCCACGAGATGGGCGACGACACCTTCAAGATCGGCGAGGCGAGCGAGGCGACCTACCGCGACCTGATGGGCCATCCGACGGTGCGCGCGCTCGCCATCGCGTCGAACCTCGACGTGCAGCCCGACTGCGTCAACTGCGCCTACCAGCCCTACTGCGGCGTCTGTCCGGTCCACAGCCACAAGACGCAAGGCCACTACTTCGGCCGCATGCGCGAGTCGAGCCTCTGCGCCGTCCACAAGGGCATCCAGGACTACCTCTTCACCAAGCTCGGCGAAGGCGACCCGGAGACGGTCGAGACCTTGAAGCGCTGGACCACCGTCCGCGCCCGCGAGCACTTCCTCCAGAGCTGCAACATCTGACCGGCGCTCGGAGACCGGTAGATTCTGGCATTCGGTTTCAGTCCGGTGAATCCTTTTCGTCCGGCGACGGTTCGATGCCCACCGGATCCGATCGTCCTCCCAGCCATCCCTTGCGCCGGAAGAAGAGCATCATTGCGCCCGCGATCGCGGCCATCACCAGGAGCACGAGGGGATAGCCGTAGCGCAGGCGCAGCTCCGGGAGGTTCCACGGCGAGCTCGGAGTGAAGTTCATGCCATACAGCCCGGTGATGAACGTGAGCGGCAGGAAGACGGTCGCGATGAGCGTGAGGACTTTCATCACCTCGTTCGTGCGCAGGTCGACCGCTGACAGGTGCAACTCCAGCAGGCTCGCCGAATGGTCGCGGTAGGTCTCCAACAGGTCGATGATCTGCACCGCGTGATCGTAGCAGTCGCGCAGGAAAGGAACGGTCGCGGGCGAGAAGCGTCCGGAGCCGTCGCGCACGAGCTGCGAGAGGGCTTCCCGCAACGGCCAGACCGCGCGCCGCAGCGACGCCAGCTCTCGGCGCAGCCGGTGGATGCTCACGAGCAGCTCCCGGTCGGGCCGGCCCAAGACGCGCGTCTCCAGCTCCTCCAGCCGGTCGCCGATGCTCTCCACCACCGGGAAGTAGTTGTCCACCACCACGTCGAGGAGCGCGTAGGCGAGGAAATCCGCTCCCCGGGCGCGCAGCTCGCTCGAACCCGTGCGCAGCCGCTCCCGAATCGGGTTCAGCGCATCGCTCGGGTGCTCGCCGATGGTCAGCACCCATCCCGCGCCCCAGAAAATCGAAAGCTGCTCGGAGTCCAGCGGCGTTCCCGGCGGGCCGAGCCGCACGAGACGCAGGACGAGGAAGTCGAACCCGTCATAGGCCTCGTGCTTGGGCCGCTGCGGCACGTTGGCGGCGTCGGCGACCGCGAGGGGGTGCAGGTGGAGCAACCTACCCAGCGTCTCCAGCGTGCCCGCGTCGGGCGCGTCCAGCACGTCGAGCCAGACGACCCCGTGCCCTCCGAGAAAGCTGGCGCAGTCGTCGGCGGACGCGGCCGTCACGTCGTGGAAGCTGTCAGGGCCATAGGACACGAC
Source organism: Myxococcales bacterium (assembly GCA_021787845.1). Taxonomy (GTDB): domain Bacteria; phylum Myxococcota; class Myxococcia; order Myxococcales; family JAJYLH01; genus JAJYLH01. Next base: position 15,367 of record JAJYLH010000069.1, read on the forward strand.
CTGCACTCGCGTGCGACCGGTCCCGGCGGCGACGATGGCGCCGGGAACGGCACCGGGCCTCGGACGGCGGACGCGGCGATGCGGCATCACGACCTCGAATGGAAGAGGCGCCTCGCGTTCGCCCCTTCAGACTGTTTGAAATGGCCGGCGGCGCCGCAGGACGAGCGCGAGCAGCACCAGAATCGAGCCCGCGAGGCCGGTCGGGCCGTCGTTGGCGCAGCCGCAGGGAGGGATGCTCGCCGCCGGATGCTTGCTGACGACCCCGGGCGCGCCGCCGGGTGCGCCGCCCGTCCCCACCACGCACAGCCCGCCGCCGCTATCGGTGGGCTCGCAGACGTAGGCCGCGGGACAAGCCGCCGCCCCGCTCGGATCACAGGTCTCGAGGCAGGTCTGGGTGCCCGACGGGTCGCCCGCGCACTCGAGCCCGGCGGCGCAAGGAACCGAGTCGCTGCACGGCTGGCCCATCTGCGCTCCTTGGCCAGTGCCGCCGTCGTCGTTGGAGCCGGCATCCGGCGTCGTGGTCCCGCCGTCGCTGGCGGGAAGCTCACAAAAGCTGGTGCTGCCCATGTCGACGCAAGTGTAGCCCGCGGGGCAAGTCACGTCCTGGCCCGGCGTGCAGCTCGAAGTGCAAATCGTTTCGTTCGGCGCTACCTGGACGCACTCCAATTCGGCGACGCAGCCGTTGGTCTCGCTGCACGGCTGTCCCATCTGCGCCGTGCCCGTGGAGCCGCCGGCGCTGCCGCCCGTGCCGCCACCGCCACCGCCACCGCCGCCGGATGGATTGCACGGGACACCTTGGCTCTGAGCCGCAGCTTGGATATCCGCACAGGTCGCGCCGATGATGTTCTCGCAGTCTGTCGTCGTGAACGCTCCCGAGGCGCACGATGTCTGCCCTTGGTTCGGCTTGGCTTGTTGGCCGCAGCAGGTCGCTTGATGGACCGCGGCTTGCTGGCAGACGTTCGGATCACAGTTTCCGCTGCTGCCGCCGCTGCCCAGGCAATCCGCGAGGCACACGCCGGTGGCGGCGCCTTGTGAAGTCACCCAGCAACTGTATCCGAGCTGGCACGCCCCGATTCCCGCCGACGGGGAGCAGATCGCGGCGCTGGAAGGCACGCCTCCGGTCGAGGCCAGACAGGCGGAGCCGCTGGTGCCTTGGTTGACGCAGGTCTGATTCAGTGGACAGCAATCGGCGAGGCAGGAGCCGTAAGCGGCGCCCTGTTGAGTCGTCCAACAACTGTATCCCGTCGGGCACGAGTTGGGCAAGGACGTGTCGCACGACCCGGCGGTCGGCGGCACCTGCACCTGGCCGCCCGAGACGACCACGCAGGCGTAGTGTCCGTTCCCGCTGGCATTGACACACGTTTGACTGGCAGGGCACGAGCCGCCCCCGGTGGGGTCGACCGCGCAGTCCTCCAGGCAGACCGCGCTCGCGCCGGTGTTTGCGCAATGGTATCCGGATGGGCACTGCTGCGAAGAGCAATCCGTCGAACCCGCGGGGATGGGGCCGGTCATGCACTCGTAGTTGCCGCTGCCGGTCACGTCCTCGCACAGGTCGCCCGCCGGGCAAGACCCCGAGCCGGTCCCGCCGCCACTGCCGAACCCGCCATCGGCGCTGGTCCCGCCGTCGAGGTCGGTTCCCCCATCGGCGATGGTTCCGGCGTCGCCGCTGGACGGTGAGCAGTCTTCCAAGCAGCGGTCGGTGTTGTCGGATGGGGTGTAGAAACACGTGGTCCCTGACGCGCAGGCCGGCGAGGACACGCCGCCCCCGCCGCCGCACGTCGCCAACCCCCCCGGAACGCCCGAGCTCGTGCACTCGTAGTTGCCGTTGCCGGTCACGTCGGTGCACACGTCGCCCATCGGGCAGGGGCCCGTGACGGCGCTCGCGAGGGACTCGATGACGACCGGAGCGTTCCCGGGCGGTTCTGCGCAGGCGAGCGCGGCCGCGGCGAGGCCGACGAGAAGGCGTACGCGCATGACCATCCTCCGAGATGAGCTGCCCGGAAACCAGTGCGTCGAAGATGCCATCACCGCGCCACGCTGCGAGAGCCCCGCCGCGGAGCAGCGTACGCGCATTCCCGGCCGGCGGTCAAGCAACCTGCCCGGTGGCACCGGCTCACGCGCGGAAGACGGCTCGGTCGAACGGAGCGCCTTGGCGTCGAGGGCGCCCACAGCACCAAACGAGCCCGGCCGGACGATCTCGATGCGGCTCGGGCCGTGCCGGGTACAGGCGACGCGGCCGCGCGGATGCACCCAACGCGGAGCCTGTGTAGTCATGGATCGGCCGTGCACGAACCCGGACATGCGTTTCTGGCTCCGGTTCGAGCCACGGTGGGCGAGGAGAGACCGGCATCCCGATCCCTTGCTGGACGAGGGACCTCGGCCGGCGTGCCTCGTGTCTTTCGCTTCTCGCGGCACTCTGCTATCTTCCTGGCGGCGAACGCAGCCATCGCGGGCGTTTGCGAAGACGGAGGTCTTGGGATGCAGCCGGACGCAGAGTTGCTGGCGCGGATCGTGGACCGGGTGGTGAAGACCGTCCGGCCGCTGCGCATCGTGCTGTTCGGCTCGGCCGCCCGCGGCGAGATGCGCGAGGGCAGCGACATCGACCTCCTGGTCGTCATGCCCGACGGCACCCACCGTAACCACACCACGATGGACATCTACCGCGGCCTCATCGGCACCGGCTGCGCGACGGACGTCATCGTCGCCACCGAGTCCGATCTCGCCAAGCACGGTTCGAACCCCTGGCTCATCTATCACGACGCCCTGGAGCAGGGCCGAGAGCTGTACCATGCCAGCGCAACGTGAACCCGGGTCCGCCGCGGAGTGGATGGCATTGGCCCGCGGGCATCTCGTGCAGGCCCGCGCGCCGAAGCTCGAGGGCGCCTTCTGGGAGTTCAATTGTTTTCACGCCCAGCAGGCGGCAGAGCTCGCGCTCAAAGCGGTGCATCAGCACTTCCAGTTCCTCTTTCGGCGGACCCACAACCTGGAGGACCTGTGCGATCGGCTCGAACAGGAGGGCACGGACGTGCCCAACGAGGTTCGAGAGGCGGTCGCCCTCAATCTCTATGCGTACGCGACGCGATATCCGCGCGAGGCTGAGGCCATCACCGAGCAGGACCGCGACGAGGCCGTGCGTCTGGCCGAGACCGTGATCCGCTGGGCGGAGGCGCTCATCGGCGTACGCATCTGCTGAGCCTACCCCTTCGCCGGGAAGACTGGCCCCGATTCCTCGATGCACTGTTCGTCTGGCCAGATGGCGACGGTTTCGAAGTCCGCTACCGCTCTCAACTGGTCGTTGCCGCGGTCCCGCCGACTACGCCCGGGATACGCTTGCGTAGCCATCGAAGGGATCTGCTGCTCGAGGAAGTCGAGCGTCTCGTCGTCGTCGGGCATCGAGAGTTCCCGCTCGACGGCAGGCCAAGCGGTCTCGTCGGGGAACCGGGTGGTCTCGTCGGGGAACCGGGTGGTCTCGTCGGGGAACCGGGTGGTCTCGTCGGGGAACCGGGTGGCCTCGTCGGGGAACCGGGTGGCCTCGTCGGGGAACCGGGTGGCCTCGTCGGGGAACCGGGTGGCCTCGTCGGGGAACCGGGTGGCCTCGTCGGGGAACCGGGTGGTCTCGTCGGGGAACCGGGTGGCCTCGTCGGGGAACCGGGTGGCCTCGTCGGGGAACCGGGTGGCCTCGTCGGGGAACCGGGTGGCCTCGTCGGGGAACCGGGTGGTCTCGTCGGGGAACCGGGTGGTTTCGTCGGGGAACCGGGTGGTTTCGTCGGGGAACCGGGTGGTCTCGTCGTCCGGAAGGTGTTGTCGGGCGTCGGGAACCAGTGCCGCCATCCAGGCGAGCCCGACCACGCGGTCCTCGCCAGACCATGCGGTCCCCGGGAAGGTGCTGGTGGTTCGCCGGCGGCTCGCAGCGGCGCTGCCGGGAACCCGTCCTTTTGCGCTACTCGACACGCGGACCGAAAGCGGGTATCCTTCAGCGTGGAGGTCGAGAGGTCGGCATGGCGTCTGACGCGGGCGAACGGGCGCAGTGGGAACGCGAATTCGACGCGGCGGCGGCCAGACCGCTCGCGCGACGATGGCGCTACGCGTTCATCCGCACTTACAAGCCCGTTCTGGACGACGCCGCCTTCCGCGCCTTCGACACGACCGCTGATTATCGAGCCTGGTGCGAGGCGAACCTGCCGAGTTGGTTGGGCTATGGCCGCGAAGTTTGAGTACGCGCAGGCCGAAGAGGTGCGCGACGCCTTCGCGCGCCATGGCGTGCGGTATCTCTTCATCGGCAAGTCCGCCGCGATCCTGCTCGGCTATCCGGACACGACACAGGACGCGGATGTCTATCTCGAGAAGACTGCCGCGAACGGTCGGGCAGTCGTGGCCGCGCTGCGGGAGCTGGGCTTCGACCTCGGGCCCGAGCGGGCCGCCGAGATCGAGCGCGGGAAGGACTTTGTCCAGCTCAAAGAGGGTCCCTTCGACCTCGACCTGATCTTCGCTCCCGATGGCATCGAGACGTTTCAACACGCCTTCGCCAGGCACGTCGAGGTCGAGGGTTTTCCAGTCTGCCATATCGACGACATCATCGCGAGCAAGGCCGCCACCAACCGGGTGAAGGACCGCGAGTCGTTGCCGAGGTTGCGCGCGTTCCGAGAATACTGGCTCAAGCGCTCTCGCTGACGCCTCGGCTACCCCGAGAAACGCGACCTTCCTTCCACCGGCGAAGCGTGCGGGCACCCCGCGCAACTGGCGCGCCTACCCCGCGGTCTCGCGCAGCTCTAAAGTCTTGGGCATGTGCTCTTGGGCGTAGCCCAGGGCCCACTCGTTTCTAAACAGCACGATGGGCTTGCCGTCCTTGTCTTCGACGCAGACCGCGCTCTCGCCGCGTTCGAAGTGTTTGGGGTCGTAGCCGGTGCCGCTCACCCAGCGGGCGAGGGCGAACGGCATCCGGTCGAGAATGATCTCGACGCCGTATTCGCTCTTGAGTCGGAACACGAGCACGTCGAACTGCAGCGCGCCGACCGCGCCGACGAGGAGGTGCTGGTCGCCCATGCCACGCTGGCGGAAGACCTGAATCGCGCCCTCCTCGGAGAGCTGGTCGAGCCCCGCGAGGAGTTGTTTGCGCTTGAGCGCTTCCTTGACGCGCACCTTGGCGAAGTGCTCCGGCGAGAAGCGCGGAATACCCTCGAACGGCTCGCCCGCACCGCCGGAGAGCGTGTCGCCGATGCGGAAGAGACCCGGGTCGAAGAGTCCGATCACGTCGCCGGCGTAACCTGCCTCTTCGACTCGTGGTGCCCAACCGCGTGAGCGAGGGGAGCAAACGACGTGTCGTCCGAAGGCAGGGCATCTGCCGGGCGTCGCCGCGGCCGGTGAGCGTGCCCGCTCGAGGCGCCAAGCGTGTGCTAGCTTCCCCAGATGGAGGGAACGGACATGGAGCCAGGCGGCGACCAGCAAGGCGCGGTTCGAGTCTTCTCGTGGAATCTGGCGCGAGAGGAGGCAAAGGGCACGGTGGGCACGCCCGATGGCCGCTCCCTCGTGGCCTCCTTGCTCCGGTACCTCCGCGAGCAGAACCCGGATGTCGTGCTCCTCCAGAGCGTGCCTACGGCGCTCTGGGACAACGAGCTGAACGCGATCCTCAAGTCGAAGGGTTACGAGACGGTGATGGCTCGCGGGCCGGCTCCCAGGCCCGAGGGAGTCATCCTGCTGGTGCGCCGGCTGGGCTCGTGCATGATCGTGTCCCACGAGGCAGTGCCATTCATCGACGGTTTCGGCAGCGCGTTCCTGGCACGGCTGAAGCGGCCTGCTGACGGAGCCACCTTCGCGGTCGCCTGCGTGCATCTGGGGCGGTCGCCGGACGGGACCCGGGAGCAGGCGGAGCTGCACCATCTCCTCGGCCTTCTCGACAGCAAGGGCTACGGCCGGCCGGCCATCGTCGCGGGCGACTTCAACGCGGACGTCTCGAACGCCGCGCTGAGAGAAGAGCTGACGCGCGCTGGCTTCCACAGCGCGGTCGCTCCCATCGCCCCGGCAGAGGGACCAGCGCCGCGGGTGGGCGACGACATCTTTGTCCGGGATTTGCCCGTTGCTCAGACGGCTACGGTCGAGCCCGAGACTCCGACGTCCGGCCACCGCCCCCTCAGCGTCGAGGTCAGGCCAGCGCCGGGCGTGGCAACACCCGCGGCCACTCGTCGACATCACGCTCGGGCGCCGAAACGCAAGACGAAGCGAGCCGCGGTCGCGGTCGCGGTTGTGGCCGCCTTCGGTGCCGCTGTCGCGGGTGTCGATGACCTCGCGACCTCGCCACCGTCAGAGTTCCAGCGTTGCTTCGATCGGCTGCACGGGGACGACTGCAAGGAGGCGCTCGCGAATGGGCAGGCGGTGGACGTTTGGATGCAGGTAAAGGCGAAATTGGCCCGGTTCTCCGATGCGGACGATTGTCTTCAGGACGCGCTTCTGTACGTCTGCGTGGAGCACCCATCGCAGCCCCCGGACCTCTGCAAGAACTTCAAACGAAAGGCGCTCTGGCTAGCGATCGATGTTCTGCGCCAAAACCGCCGTGTTGTCGATCTCGACGACGTTCCTGCCGACTACGAATCCTGCCCGCAGCCTGATGTCGTGACCCAACACATCACACAGGAAGAGATCAATGCGACCGCCGCCGCGCTCGCGGCGCTGCCGCCCCGGACGCGGAAGATCATCCGCGCCCACTACATCGACGGCCAGAGCGACGCGGCCATCGCCGCCCGACTCGGCCTGAGCCGCAGCCGAGTGAACGCCTTGCGTCGCGACGGCGAAGAGCAGCTCCGATCGACATTTGCTCAGTGTTTCCAGTGACTTAGAGACTTTCGACAGGCAGTTTCGCTTCCTCGTCCGTGCTCCCTCCAGAGGGCGGTCAGGCGCTTCCCGCGCCGCGTCCCTCGCGAAGGAGGAAGCACGATGTCCCGCAAGCTCACGACGCCGGCCGGTCGGCGGCGCCTCGAAGCCCGGCTCGCCGCGGCAGAGGCCGAGTACGCCCGCGTCTGCGCGTCGAACCCGGAAGCCGCCGAGGCCGGCGATTCCAGCGTCTGGCACGACAACTTCGCCTACGAGGAGAACCAGCGGCTCATGCACCAGTGGTCGCGCCGCGTGCGCGATCTGCGCGCGACGCTGGCCGAGCTCGAGCTCACGACGACGCCGAAGGCGCCGGAAGCGGTCGCGGTCGGCTGTGCCATCGTGGTCGCCGACACCACCACCGGTCGCCAGCAGCGCTACATCCTCGCCGGCTGGGATGACGGCGACCTGAGCGCCCGGCGCCTCGCGTACAACTCGCCGTTGGGCGGGGCGCTCATCGGCGCGCGCCTGGGTGAGGCGCGGGAAGTCCGCACGCCCGCCGGCTCGCGCGAGCTCGAAATCATCTCGATCGAGAACGACGAGGAGGCGCCATGAGGCCCCTCTTCGTCGTCTTCGAAGGGCTCGACGGGACGGGGAAGTCGACCCTCGCGAGCGTCGTCGCGAAGCAGCTCGGCGCCGAGCTGCTCTCGACTCCTCCCGCTGAGCTGGGCGGAGTGCGGCCGGTCGTCGACGAGCTGTACCGCGGACACCCCGTCGCCTCGCAGCAGTTCTACGCGTCCACGCTCGCCTTCGCATCCGACCGCGCCCGCGAAGCGCTGGCCCGCAGCGAGAGCGTCGTCGTTGACCGATACGTCCTCTCGACGCTCGTCTACGACGCCCTCAGGCCCGGAGCGGTGCCGCTCGACACCATCGTCGAGACGCTCGCCGTTCCCGACGTGACCGTTTTCGTCAAGGTGCCCGAAGAGGTCCGGCGCGAACGGCTGGCCTCGCGCGGGAATCTCACCCCGGCCGACCGCGAAGCGCTTGACCACGCCCCCGAGTTGCTTGTCCGTTACGAGGAGCTTCTCGCCGACCGCCCCTGCGGGCGCGTCCTGCGGCTCGTGAACGACGGCTCGCCCGACGCAGGCGTCCGGCGCGTCCTCGCTTTCCTGGAGGGCGCGCGATGACCACCCCCCTCGTCTCGTTCGGACCTTCGGCGCCGGTCGCGTCCTCATGCGTGCCTCGGCGATCGCCAAGCTATCTGCGCGTCGTGGTGACGACCGCATGCAACTTGCGCTGCTCCTATTGCCACGCGGAAGGCGACAGGCAGCGCGGCGACGAAGCGCGTGGCCTTCCCGGACCGGTTCTCGGCGAGCTTCTGGAGATCGCTCTCAAGGCAGGAATTCGGAAGGTGAAGCTGCTCGGGGGCGAGCCCCTCGCTCGGCGCGATCTCACCGACGTTGTCCGGACGGCGCACGCTGCCTGCCCGAGCGCAGATATCTCGGCCATCACCGCCGGCGTCGTCCAGCCTCATCTCGTCAACGACCTGCTCGCCGCCGGCCTGAGCCGCATCAACGTGTCGATCCACGGCTTCACGCCGGAGGCGCTGGCGCAGCGAATCCGTGGACCGGGCGCGCATGCGCGTAGAAGCGCGTTTCTCGAGGCGGTCATCGCGTCCGGTCGCCCGGTCAAGCTGAACTACGTCTACGCCGGCCGGGCCTGCGAGCCGGATCTTTCGGCGTTGCTCGACTGGGCCGTACCACGGCGGCTCTGCGTGAACGTGCTCGACGATCTGCATGGCGACGGCGGTGTCGAGGCGCTGATGGAGGTTCTGGGGCGTCTGCGTGGGAAACCCGACCGCACGGAGCTGGTGCCCGATCCGGACAGCTTGGAGACGCTGCATTGGCTGTGGGACGACGGGCTGCGGGTCGAGCTCAAGCACAACCATCTCGGCGAAGCGGCCCCATGGCGCGCGTGCGACACGTGCCAGGCACGACCGCGCTGCCGCGAGGGCATCGTCGCGCTGCGGCTGACCCACGACGGGCGACTCCTGCCCTGCATGGACCGCCCGGAGCTCGGGATTCCCATCGCGCCAATCCTCGAGCGACAGGGTCACGACGCGGCGCTCGCGGCGTGGCGGCGGTTCGTGGAGGAGGTGTGACATGCCGCCGCTTCTCGTCCTCATCGGTCCACACGGAGCCGGCAAGACGACGCTGGGTAAGCTTGTCGCAACTGCTCTCGGCCGGCGGTTCGAAGATGAAATCGGCTATCGGTTTCGACTCGAAGCGCTAGCCCGGGACAGGAACGCTCATGCGCTCAGGCCGCAGGAAGAGCTGGATCGGCGCATCTTCGAGGAAGAGCTCGCGCGCGATATGAATCGGAGCGCGCCAGCGGTGGTGGAGACCTGGCACCTCGGGCACTTCTGACGAGCGGCGAAGCCCCCGGAGGGAGGGACGAACGCCTACCGAATCCTGAGCAAGGCGGCGCAGGCCGTTTCAACCCACGTCCCCCCCGGAGGGAGGGACGAACGCCGAGCAGTCGTGGATGGCTTTGCTTCGCCGCTCGTCAGAAGTGACCCGGGGATGCTCGTGAGAATCGACCCGGAGGGGGAGCGCGGCAGGGGCGCGGGCGGAGAGTGCGCGCGCAAGGAGGTATCGAGGCGAAGCGAGCGGCCCCCGG
>JAJYLH010000127.1 GCA_021787845.1 Myxococcales bacterium
CATCGGCCCCGCGCCGGATACAATAGGGATCCGCATCACGTTCGGGCAGGTCGAGCAGGTGGTGAGCTCCGCTGACTGTAGATCAGCCGCCTTCGGCTGTGGGGGTTCGATTCCCTCCCTGCCCACATCTGGCCGGATGTGCTTCTCTAGATAGGGGAGCCAGTCCGGCTGGGGGATCGCCGCGTCCAGCCGTCCGTCCTTCGTCACCAACTCGCGGAACACCGTCTGGAGCAGCCGCTTGCGCTGGTCGGGCCTCATCTCGTCCCACTGGTCAACGAGCGTCGTCAGCTCGCGTTCTGAGCCTCGGCAACGGGAGCGGCGTTCTTGACCTGCTCAAGCTCCTGGCGCAAGGCCGCGACCTCTCGCCGGAAAGATGCCTCGTCCCGCGCCCCTGACTCGAATGAGATCCGCAGCCGCTCGATCTTGGCCACGATGGCCTTAGCTCTCTGAGCGGGCGTCTGGACGGGGTGCGACTTACCACGCGCGGCGCGGTACTCCTCCTTCCATTCGGGCTTTACCTGGACAGCCCGGAGCCACGAGGCGACCTCGTCCTCCAGGGCGTCCGCGCTTGCCTGCCTCTCCGCGCAGGCCCGAGCATCCACATGGCGACGGCAGCGATATCCGCGCTTCCCGTTCGATGTGTCCGTGTCGCCGCGCACCGTGTCACCGCACGTCCCACAGACGAGCATGCCGGTCAGGGCGTAGCGCGTCTGCCGCTTGTCGGCGGAGACCAGTCGGTCCCGGCGATTGGCACGCCGGATCTGGGCCGTCCGCTGCCACAAGTCCCACTCGATGATCGGCGAGAAAGCGCCCTGGATGATTGGAGCATCCCGGTGCTTCCGCTCGCGGTATACGAAGCGGCCCGTGTACCGCATGTTGTCGAGGATCTCGCGGACGGAGTCTTTGGACCAGTGGTCGATCCGATGTCGGACCGCGTGGCCCCGCCCCCGCATGATGAACGGCAAGCCCTTTTCCTGTGCCCACATCGCAAGAGACAAGAGGCTGTGCCTGCCGGTCGCGTACTCCTCGAAGAGCGCCCGGATCACCTTGGCCGCGGGCTCTTCGATCACAACCTCCCCCTCGTCGTTCCGCTTGTAGCCGACAGGGAGAGCACCTACTAGCCGTCCTTCGTTCGCGACTCGCTCAAGGTTCGCGGCGATGCGCTCGCTGGTCAGCTCTCGCTCGAACTGAGCGAGGACCGCGAGGAAGCCGAGGAACGCGCGACCGCAGGCGTTGGACGTGTCAATGGACTCTTTGGCGCTGACGAACGCGATGCCTGCTCTCTGGAACCGCTCAAGAAGGGCGTACAGATCAGGAACGCTTCGCGCAAGACGGCTGATGGACCAGACGGCTACCACCGCGACATCCGGGTCATCGACCCGCCCCATCAATCGCTCTAGCCCCGGTCGCGCAGTGTCTTTGCCCGAGCGGTGCAGATCCTCAAAGACCTCGACCTTGAGGTCGCGCAGTGCGAGGAGCGCCTTGCACTGCTCGATCTGGGTTCGAGGAGAGAGCGCGAATGTGGTCGCCGTCGCCCTCTTTGACCTTCAGCCGGTCCTCACGGTCCAGGCGCGACACGCGAACATAGATCAGCGCAGTGTTCCTGCCCACCTCGTACCTCCACGTCCTGATCCTCCCGAAGAGGAACGCCCCGACTTGCGCCGGGGCCGCACGCCTGAGGTCAGGCGTCGCCACCGTGATAGCTGCGGAGGCGACAGCCCTTCGCCACCGCCTCACGCAGATCCTGACGTAGCCGCTCACCGCGGATCTTCTCTAACAGGCTGCTCACCAGGCAATAGCGGCCTTGGCCTGCTTCTCGTCGCGAGTCACCTTCTCCTGATCCTCTCTGACAGATACCCCTGGGCGCAACTGTCTAAGAAGTGTCTTACGCGCGGGTCTGCTCGTCAATACGCTTCTTGAACAGTTCTGATAGCCTATCGAGCAAGATGGACCGCAAAGGAATGGTCGCGCTGACCGACCTTGCCAAGGATCCGCGCTGGCCGAGTCGCCCGGTCCTTTTCAACTTGGTCCGGGACCACCGGATTCCGCGTTACAAGTTCCCTGGCGACCGCAAGACCTACATCCGCGTGGCAGCCCTCGAGCGGGTGCTCAAGACGCCATCCAGACGACCGTAGTGCTGCCGATGTGGCCGCGCGCCGATGGATACAGGCGTAAGGTCGCGCGCTAGCAGGTAGCCCAGTCTCGCGCTCAGGCCCGGGCCGCTTCACTCCAAGGTCAGTGCGTCCGGTGTGTTAGTAGATGGGCAGCCGCCAGCGCCAGCAGGCCGATGCCAAGGAGCATCAATATCGGCGTCAAAGTCGATTGCCCGCGATAGTTGAGCTCGTTCCAGACAACGTAGGCTCCGCAGACCGCCGCTAGACCGGCGAGCCACCTCGAATCCATTCGCTTCACTCTCCTCGTGTTGCGGCCGTGAAGTGGCACCCCACGGAGAAAGCGCCGCGGCGTACCGTTCAGCTGCTCAAGAGTCGCTCGGCTGTCATCCTCACGAGCAGTACTACGCTTTTCTAGCCGCTCGGGGCAATACGCTCGCCTTGGGGGTCGCGCTTATGCGATGGGTCCTCGTGGCTGTGGTCTCTGTTGTGGCCGGAGTTGCCGGAAGCCTTGTCGGCGGGATCGTCTTTTCGCCGACCGGCAATCAGTCGGCAATGAACACCGCGAGTTCGTTCTTTGGGATCCTCGCGGCGGTGTACGTCGGTTCGCGCGTCGCGCCATCACCATTGCGAGCATCGCGAGTCCTTGGCGGTATCGCACTCACGCTCGCAGTTCTTGGGCTGGCACTCATGCTGTTCTTCGCGACAACGTCACCAGAAGACGGCGAAGGCATCTGGCAACCACTCGGCCAGATTGCTGGCGCCGTTCTAGCGCTGATGCTCATCAGAGCGCGCGTCGGCCGCCGACCAACAAAGGCGACGCGGGCGGTCGGAAGCGCCGTGACCGTGGTCGGTGGGTTTCTGGTACTTGGCGGCGGCGCGTACGCGCTTTATCTCACGATCGTCCTCTACGGTGCGCTGTGGGGTCCGCTCGGTGTCATTGCCGTGTTCGCTCTGCCTCCGATGTGGGTCGCCGCGCCGTTCGTACTTTGGTGGGTCAGTGGACAGTTCCCGCTCGCGTACTTCGCAGCCTGGCTCGCCACTTGGGTCGGTGCGATCCTTGCGGTGAGTGGACAGTCTCTAGCTACAGGCACCGAGACCGTGCCTATCGCTACTAGTTGAGATTTCGTGGCCATTCAAGCGCGGCGTGGGGCCAGCGTCCGAGCCACTTGGCGACAGCCCAGCTCCGCATCGCCCGGTGTGCGGCTCGAGATTCGGTGTGCTTAGAAGTAGTTGACATGATCGCGGCACCGGCGGATCGGAAGCCCACAACTTCTGCATGACGCAAAGAGCCACACGGGGGCAATCCAGATTCCCATTCCGCTGATCACGACGGGACCAATTCTTCCTTCTGAACCTATGCGGGCGCAAGCAGAACGGACAGGTTGCTGGAGCACGGAACTGCGTCCTTCAATTCGCGTCGCAGCGCTTCGCCGGACAGTCTTGGACGCCGATCATCGCGGGGATGATCGCTCACCGGCCCACCAGAGCAGGAGGCTCTGAGCGTGTAGGTCCGCTGCGCTCACTTCTGACGCGCGATGAAGCGCTTTGCCTCTTCGTCCGCAGTCCGGAAGCGGTCACGCTCCCGCATGTTCGCGGTGCGCTCCTCGGGCCTGACACGCGGTTCGGCCCTGCTCTCGCGTCTCTGACGGTTGGCACGATCGATTCGATGCCTCTGCGGTCGGCCTTCCTTGGCGGCGACCTCGAACGCCTTGAGGTCTGTCGGGTCACCACCGTGAGCGATCACGATCCCGCTGGGGTCCATCTGCTCGGCGTACCAGTGCTCGTAAGCCTTGCGGAGATCCGGCTCGCGAAGCTCAAGGGCCTTCCGCAGCACCGCGGGCTCATCGAAGTGCGGAACGAGGTTGCGAAGCTCCTCGATCGCGGCATCGACCTTCTGGTCCTCTGCGGCCTGCGCGCGCTGAAATGGCGTCCATGTCGCTCATGAACTTGGGCCACCCGCCCGCAGAGGTATCGCCACCGTCGCCGTAGTTGTGGAAATCGTCAGCCATGGTCGTTGTCCTTTCGGTTCACATCGCGGTAGGGGGATCAGTCGAGTGGGAATCAACTAAGGCCCGAGATCAGTTCGGTCTTTGCCTCTGGGCCTGGAGTCGGCGTGCCATCTCCTGGGCGAATGTCAACGGCGCTCGAAAACGCACCCACCTTCGGCGGTCGAAAACGCACCCACCCCGCTCAGTCGGCGGTCTCGGCGCGCCGTCCCGCGTCGAGGTCCTTGCCGCGTAGCCGGTAGCTGTCGCCCTTGAGCGAGAGGATCTCGGCGTGGTGGATGAGCCGGTCGATCATCGCCGTGGCCACGACGTCGTCACCGAAGACCTCACCCCAGGCGCTGAAGGCCTTGTTGCTCGTCATGATCAGCGACGCCCGCTCATAGCGGTTCGAGACCAGGTGGAACATCAGGTTCGCCGCCTGCGGATCGAAGGGCACGTACCCGACCTCGTCGACGATGACCAGGGGAACACGGCCGAGCCTCCGCAGCTCGGGCTCGAGGCGCCCGAGGCGCTGCGCATCGAGGAGGCGCGCCACCCACTCCGTCGCCGTGGCGAAGGCCACGCGGTGTCCCGCGAGGCAAGCGCGGATGCCGAGCGCGACCGCGAGGTGCGTCTTGCCCGTGCCCGTCGATCTCGCCGCAGACCGCGTACGTTTTGCGGAACCTGCCCCCACAGGTCTTAGTGACCTGGCCACATCACGATCTCGTCGGGACGTCGCTGCCGGTGCACGGCTGGGTCCACGTGAACGGTGAG
>JAJYLH010000128.1 GCA_021787845.1 Myxococcales bacterium
GTTTCCTGGCTCGCCGCCGCTGCCTCGCTCTTGCGCGTCCCGGCCATCTCGCACCTCGCTTGCTGGAGGATGCCCCGCGGATGCCCCCATGGCGCTCCGCAGCGGCATCGTTTGGCCCGCATTCCGATCAACGCTGGTCAGACCAGGTGAGATGCGCGCGACGCAATTCCGATCCGACAAACCTGATGTTGGCCGCTGTGATCTGCCTGGCCTCGGTCGAGCCCGGGATGATGCCGTTGGAACCGCTCGCCGCCCAAAACCAACGATGCACTTTCGCACCAGCGACGAACTCGGCGCGAATGATGCCCTCGGCCCAGTCTCTCTTGGCGACCACGAGCTTCACCTCGGAATTCTTGGCCGGGTGAACTTCGAGTCCAATGATTCCGTGCGTCGGCTCGTGCCCGAGGAGGAAGTCCCATCGGTTTGCGTTGACGTGTGACGGATGCTTGCCGAGCGCGTCGTCGAGAGCCAAGCCGTCAACGAACTCGCTTCGGATCTCAGCAGCGACGTGCGCACGATCCTTGGCCGACATCGACCGCAGACCAGGCCGCACGACGGAGCGAAGCACACTCTTCGATTTCAACGCCCGCGCCACCGCGCCCGTGCGTTCAGCCCTCCTGGTCATCGATGGCCTTTCCCATCGCGCGTCCGAACCGGCTGCTGAAACCGGTCAGGCCGGCCCATCCTGCCTGCATGGGATCTTCCGAGAACGGGTCGAGCGCGGAGATGTCTTTCGAGTAGACCTTCTGCCTTACGAACTCGAGGGCAAACGTCCGGTAATCTTTCTTGAGCGCTGACCGGAGTAGGTCCCGAACCGTCGCCTCGTTGGGCACGTCGAAAGCCTCCGCGAGGTACTCGGGCCGGCCGCGCTTCTCCTGCATCGAGCGCGCGGCAAAGACGATGTCCAGGACGAGCGGCGAGTGGGTCGTGAGAATCACCCGGTAGCCGCGGTGGAGCAAATCCAAGACCAGTAGCACCACCGTGGAAATCGCCTTGGGATGTAGTCCCATCTCGGGTTCTTCGATGACGACCCAGTCGATCTTCGGATGTTTCTTCTGGTTCGCCGCGAGCGCGTGGAGCGCCAGGAGGTCCAGTAGCAACGGTATCGCCTCGCGCTGACCAGCGGTCCAGGTCATGAACGGCAGATCCGTTTCGCCGAACTTCAGCCTCAGGCTCATGCGGAGCTGCTCGCGCGCCACCTCGACGTCGCCCGAGCCCAGGATGGCATCGTGAACCATCTTCGCGAGCGGCTTTGACAAGTAGCGTTCCATGCTCTTCTGAAGCCCACCGTTGGCGGCCCGGAGGAACCGGTTGAGCCGATCCGAGAACATGCGAACGACCGCGGGAGTGTCGGCATCCGGGCGCGGGAACGCGGCCGGCCATCCACCGGACATGACCATCGCTCGGTGCGCCGGGACGTAGTAGACGTGTCCCTCGTCGATGTGCTTTCCCTCGGACGCCGCCTGCGGGAAGAACCGCTTCCCGTTGACCCACAACTCGGTCCGCGAGGTCCACCCGCGCTGCATTCCGCTGCCGAAGAAGACGCCGAGAGTCTCGTTGGCATCGTCGACGTCGTACCCCTGGCTCCAGAACAGGTCGGCGAGCTCGTGATGGTCGAGGCCGAGCTTCCACATCTGCGCGACGAGGCTCTTGCCGGTCGCCTGGGCGCCGACCAGCAGCGTCAGGTCGCCGAGCTCGATGTCCGCCTTGGCGATCTGAGCGAAATTGCGGACCGACAGCGTGTTCGCGAGCTTCTTGGTCGTGGGCATCGCACGTCCCCTCGCTTCCCGGCCAAAGCGGCCGACACCCGCCATCCTTGGCGCCATCGGCGAGCGACGTCAAGTTCGAGGCGACAGGTTGGCCATCGCTTCGAGTTGGGTGCCGAGCATCGCCTCGACGGCGCGCGGTTCGACCGGCCGCACTCTCCTGTCGCGTTTGCCGCACAGCTCAAGGAGACGGTCGCGCACCTTACGAAGACCGCGCTTCTCCTGCTTCTCAATATGCGTGCCGCGCACGTCGTGGACTCGGATCACCTCGACAACGCGCCAGCGATCGGGCTCCAGGAGGCGCCGGGCCTCGGCGAAACGGCCGAGCTCGCGAAGAATCTCGGCGCGCAACAGAAGGTCGTCTCCGCGACGCCGTGCGAGCAACGCGTCGAGCCGTTTCATGTTCTCGCGCGTTGCGTCCCGGTGGCGCCCATCGTCGCGGTACCGCAACTCGTCGTTTGCGGCCATGAACGCCTCGTACCGGAGCCGAATTTCTTCCGCGATCGTCCGACCGAGCCCCGCGTCGAGCGCCTCGAACCACGTTGATTCAGGTAGGTCCGTCGGCACGAACGGCGCCTTGGTCCACGCCTCGGGCGGCTTCACGTTGGGCTCGAAGAAGTCGATCTCGCCGAGCTCTCGCAGATCACGCAACCAATGAAAGCGGCCGCATGACGTGCAACGACGGATGGCCGCTCCCGTTGGAATCGTCTCGCCGCCGAGACGTCCGTCGGTCCACTGGATCGCGCCGAAGTTGTTCCAGGACGCGAGGCTGCCGACTCTTACGATCGCCTCGCAATCCGGACACGCGCAGACGAGATCGGGGCCTGGGAGCATTTCGGTACCTCCTCACTGGCGCAGAGCCAGTCGACGATGCGCTGCGCGTCGCTCGCAGCGCGCACGATTTCCCGCCGGTCGCGGCGCAGAACAGCGAGCCACGACGCCACGTAGCTCGCATGTGGTCCGGGGTCATGTGGCACCCCGACGAGCGACGAAAGCATGAGCGATGCGATCTCGGCGCGCAGCTCCTCGCGCGCGTACTCGGGATCGCCAAAGCGACCGAACCGTCGATCGAGCCTCGTGCGATGCCCCGTCCAGTGCGCAAGCTCGTGCAGCGCAGTTGCGTAGTAGTCACCGATGCCGCGGAACGTCTGTGCGTCGGGGAGATGAATGCTGTCCGTCGGCTCGAGGTAGCAAGCGCGATCGGCGCCATGAAAGACCTCCGCCCCGGAGCGCGCCATCACCTCCGCGGCGGCAGAATAGGTGTCGTCCACCGGGGACGGCGCGTCGTGCGCGGGAGGGCCATCCAGGTCACCGATATTGAAGACCTGCGCGAGCCGCTGGACGATGTATTTCTTCCCCGTCCGCGTGTCGCGAGGCGAGATTTTCGCGAAGAACCAGACCGTGCTCGCCCGCGCTCCAGACCGAACGCGCCATCCACGTCGCTCAGCCTGACGCGGCGTACACCACCGCGGATCGGCGAGACCGGTCGACAAGAGCGCGAGGAAGTTCATGCCGCGGTACGGCCGTCCGGAGATCGCGCTCCGCGGCCAAGGCGGCAGGCCGCTCGATGCGTCCCATGGCTTTTGCCACGGAGCCGTGCCCGCCTCGACCATCGCGATGAGGCGTTCGACCAACTCGGCGTGGCGGCTGCGCCCGTCCATGACGACAGCGTAGCAAGGGGGTCGGACATGGCGCTTGGACCCAGCCCGGCGTCGGCCGTTGCGCAACGGGCGTTCGGGTGGTAGGCTCCTCACGGACGGTCCTCGGAGGCATTCATGACGCTCGCCGATCTACTTCCCGAAAAGCTGGATCGTTGCTGGATGTATCAGTTGAACCCCGACAAGGGCACCTTCGACCTCGGGAAGGGAACCGAGGTCGCGACAAACCTGGAAGGGCTGCGCAAGGAAATTGTCTCTGGTCGCATCGGGCCCTGGTACGTAACGCAGCACTTCGATGATGCTGTTGAAGGCGACTTCGTGCTGATCAAGATCGGTGGCCGCGATCGCGATGGCGCGGTGGCGATTTTCCGGATTAAGCGCCGCCTGGAAAGACGAGGTGAGAAGCTCGTCGAGTTCGTCAACGAGGAAGACCTCACGTCGGCCCTCATGCTGGACCCGATTCCCTGGGAGTGGCTCCGCACGAACATCCCGAAATCGCAGCGAAACTTGGTGGACGTCGCGCCGTACTGGCCCGAGATTCGTCGGCAGATTATCCGCACGGGCGAGCCAGACGCCCTCGACCGGGCGCGCACGGACGAGCTGTATCCGGAAGGGAAGCGGAAGTTCGTCAACAGCCTTCGAGCCGAACGCGCCGCTGGCAATCGGGACGCGGTTCTGGCGAAGCGTGCTCAGCCGCTAACTTGCGACGTCTGCGGCTTCTGCCCGGCAGTCGACCTCGGGCAGCAGTTCGCCGACATGCTGGAGGTACACCACCTCAAGCCGGTGGCCATCGAAGAGCGCACCCCTGCGAAATCGGACTTTGCGGTGCTTTGCGCCAGGTGCCATCGGGCCGCACATCACCTTGACCTTCTTCATCCACTGAAGCCGAGCGCGTTGAAGCGGCTTCTGAGCGAGCGTCGGATGGCGAAGGTCAGGCAGCAATTGATCGAGAAAAAGCGTCGCGCGCGCGGCTGAATTCGCAGGTCAGACTGCGCCGGTCCGCGGTCACCGAGCGACCAGATGAACCCCGGCTGCCGGTTCAATCGATCCGGTTCCGCTGGCATCTCGTGCCGTGCGTCACGATGAATTAACCCCGCTCGAGGCCTTGCGGCGTGTCGGGCGGAGGGCAAACGCTGGATGAGGAGTCGCTCGGTGTCGGCCTGCGGCAGTGCAGCAGCAGCTCGCTCGGCGCCGGCTCTTCGTGGTGGTGCTCGCGGGCCGAGCCTCGGCGCTTCGTCGGTGCGGGCACCACGAGCGCGCTCCTTCGGCGCCGGTCGGTCGGGCAACCCACCGCCCCGGGGCGGTGATGGCGAGCAGCAGCGGCATCGGTTCTCGGCTGCGCCCTCGGGATGCGGTGCCGCGGAGGGCAGGAGCGGCGCCGGTCGACATTCTCCGCGGGGC
>JAJYLH010000012.1 GCA_021787845.1 Myxococcales bacterium
AGGACGGGCGGTTTCGGCTTCACCGCGCTCGTCCCTCGACTGCGCTCGGGATGAGCGGCATTGCCCCCGTGGCCTGGTGTGGTGAACCCGATAAGCAGTCCGATGCCAAAGCCGTAGAGGCTAGGCGGAAGGCTCTGGAGGGCACGATCGCCAAGCTCGGAAAGAAGCTCGGGAACCTGATCGCTCTGCGGGTAGAGGGGGAAATCAGCAAGGAAGTGCTTCAACGCCGGTTCGACGAGTCGGGAGCCTCGGCGCGAGGGCCTCATACCACCCTACAAGCGAATTCAACTGGCGCTGCCTGGGGCCACGGCGGGGTCGGCCGTCGCTAGTTGATCTCCGACTGCGGCGGTCAGCAGGCGCGACCGACTGATGCGCTCGACTTGGCGCTGGCATGGCGTAACATCTTGCAGTGAACGTCGCGCGAGTGCTGGCGGTTGTGCCTGCCGTGCTGTTCACGAGGACATTCAAGACCCTCGCGTACGCAACTGCAACACCGGCGGAAACACTGGCGAATTTGCGCGACGGCGGGAGCTGGACACCTCGGCGCGAGCGCGAGACGATGACGGGCATGACCGCTGCCGCGAGACGGACGTACGACCATCGGGTGCGGGAACTTGTGTGCGGGGCCGGGGATCGACGCGTTGCGTCGACGCTGGGGATTCCGCGATCGACAGCGGCGAGCTGGCGTCGGCGCGGCTGTCGCGACGTGTTCACGATCGATCTCCTGACAGAGGACGCGGCGAACCTTCGCGGGAGAGTGCTCCGTCTCGAGCGCCGCGTCCCGTTCTGCTGACCCTCGTTCGCCTGCTCGTGATGCTCGCGCGGTTGCGCCAGGCCCGCCTCGACGGCGACCGGCTGCCGGAGGGGGCGGCGAAGGAGAGAGTTCTCACGACGCTCGAGAGGGCGAAGGAGGTCGTCGGCCTCGGCACCTCGTTGCGGGTCCTGGGCCTGCCGAAGGCCCGGTACCATGCCTGGCGGGGCGCACAACGCGCGTGCCAGCTCGACGACGTCCGCAGTTGCCCCAAGGCGACGCCGACGCAGCTGACGTCCGCGGAAGTGCGGCAGATCCACGACATGGTGACCGATCCGGGGTGGCGGCACATCCCCGTGTCCGGCCTCGCGGTGCTGGCGCAACGTCTCGGGCGGATCTACGCGTCGGCGACGACTTGGACCAAGCTCATCCGCGAGCGCGGCTGGCTGCGTCCCCGGCAGCGGGTGCATCCGGAGAGCCCGACCAAGGGGATCCGAGCCACGCGACCGAACGAGTACTGGCACATCGACATCTCCGTGCTGCGGCTGTTGAACGGAACGCGGGTGAACCTGCAGGCGGTGATCGACAACTTCAGCCGGCGCATCCTGGCGTGGCGGGTGGAGCCCGCGAGGGAACCACGGGTGACGCGACAGCTCCTCCTGGAGGCAGCGAAGTGGCTGACGGCCGGGACGCCCGCGCCGACCGTCGTGGCCGACTCGGGGACGGAGAACGTCAACGGGGAGGTCGACAAGCTGGTCGAGTCCGGAGTGATCCGACGAGTCCTGGCCCAGGTCGAGGTGATCTACTCGAACTCGATGATCGAGGCGTGGTGGCGGTCGCTGAAACACCAGTGGCTGTTCCTGAACGTGCTCGACACGCTAGCAGCAGTGGAGCGGCTGGTCGCGTTCTACGTCGAGCAGCACAACACGGTGATCCCGCACTCCGCGCTCGGTGGGCTCACGCCGGACGAGGTGTACTTCGGGGTGCCGGCGTGCGATAGCAGATGGCCACGGCCTGGGCCCGAGCCCGAGTAACCCGACTCGCCGCAAACCGGGAGGCCAGTTGCGGGGCCTGCCGGCCCAAGGAGGAGGTCCAGCCAGTGCCGAAAACGTCAGTCATTGCCGGGTTGTTGCAGTTGCGCACGCCGGAGTCCAGGATGTTCTCGTGAACGGCACCGATCACGAAAGGCCCTGAAATACGCCGGAGAAACGCAGCGGCCCCACGGGATTCCCATGGGGCCGTCAGCGGTGCCGCTCTTCGTGAGCGGCTCTGGTTGGCTCCCCGGGAGGGACTCGAACCCCCGACCTAGTGGTTAACAGCCACCCGCTCTGCCGGCTGAGCTACCGAGGATCATCTTGTCCGTCCGTCGGCGACACGCCCATCCGACGGGACGGTCGGCCTTATAGCCGCATCCCGGGACCGAAGTCAACCACCCCCTGGCTGACAGCGCAGCCGACGGCGATGCCAGCGTGCGATCGAGGCCCGGCGGATGAACGGCTCCTACGGAATCAACCGGTCGAGCGCGGCGCGGTCGGAACGGGACAACCGTTCGGCGGGACGCGCCCGGGTCGCGATGGTATGGGGGTGCGCTGGTGCCGAGCGTCGCCGCTCCCGGGGAACGTCGCGACTCGTGAGCAGCTCGACTTCGTGGCGGCCGCGCTCGACGACCGTCCTGCCGCCAATCGGCACCCGCGCCGCGACGAAAGCGAGCGCGCCGGCCACCGCCAGCGCGGCGAGAAGGAAGAGGCCGCGGTGCGGTCGACCTGACCTCGAGGCCGGGGGCGATGCCTTTTTCGCCGAACCCCTCTTCGCGCGTGCCATCGAGAACCTCACGAAAAGCGCCATCACCGAGCGGAAGAGCGCCCAGATCGCGGTAGCACGCCCGGACAGGTGCTTCCAGTTTTCGACCCGGTTATGGTCTTTCGCGTGACGAGCTTCTTCGAAAAGAACCGTGGTCGGCTCCTGGCGCTGATGGCGATCGTCGGCGTCGCCTTTCTGATCTGGGTGGACGCGCATCGGCCGCCGGGGCCGGGGCCGCTCGCGGAGGGCGCGCCGCTGCCGGACGCGACCCTGCCGGTGCTGGGCCGAGCGGCACCGCTCCACCTCGCCGACTTGAAGGGGAAGCCCGCGGTGCTCGACTTCTGGGCGACCTGGTGTCCGCCTTGCCGCGAGAGCTTGCCGCACCTGAACCAGCTCGCCGAGCAGTACGCGTCACGGGTCAGCTTCTACGCGGTCGACGCCTCGCAGGAGGACACCATCGGCGCTATCAGCCGGGCGCGCCAAGAGCTCGGGCTGACGGCGATTCCCATTGCGACCGGCGGTGCCGCTTACGCCGACCGCATCCGCATCGACGGGCTGCCGACCACGATCATCCTCGACAAGACCGGGAGGGTCGCCGTCTCGTTCACCGGGTTGACGAGCGAAGATCGGATCGCCGCGGCGCTCAACAAGCTGCTCTGATTCGCCGCCGGGGTCCTCGACGCCGCTGGTGCGACGCGCGTTGGACGCCTAGCTCAATGGCGTGAGGGCGATGGCGTTCGGGGCGGCGCTCTTCGTCGGAGCGGCGCTGGCTCAGGGGCAGGTCCGGCGGGTGACCGTGACGGCGCCGCGCGTCGCGCTGGTCCCCGAGCCGAGCCTGCGATTAGTGCCGGGAGCGACACGCGAGCTATCGCAGGCGCTCTCCGATCATGGCGCGAGGCTCGTTCCGCTGCCGGCCCGGCGCCCACCGCAAACGCCAGCCGCGCTCGCGCGATCCGTCGGCGCCGACGCGGTGATTCAGGTCGGCGTCGACCGTCGTCGTCGCCCGCCGCGCTACCGGGCGGTCCTGCGGGTCACCGACGCGCGCGGGCAGGTGCGCCTGCGGTCGACGGTGCGGCTCGCGAGCCGGCGGCTGACCTGGCGGGAAGCAGGAGCGCTCGCGTCCCTCGCCGTACGCTCGCTGGAGCCGCCCGGCGGATGGGTGCGAAAGAAACCGGTGCTGCCCCCGGCGCCGGTGGGGCCGCCGTCGGTCGCGGGGCCAACGCCGCCGGTGCCGCGGCCGAAGGAGACGTCGGTTCCCCGGGCGCTCGCGCCTGCGCCGTCGACGCCGCCGGTGCCGGTGCCGGTCGTTCCGGCGCCGCGCAAGCTCGCTCTCGCTTCGCTCTTCGCCGGGCCGACGCTGACCTGGCGCGCGCAAGGGCTTTCGACGGGCGTGCCGGGCGTCCACGCGGGCCTCGGCAGCGCTAGCCCTTTCGTGGGGCTTGCCGTCGGCGGGAGCTTCTTCCCGTTCAACGAAGGCGGCCGGTCGCTCGGCTTTTCGTTGTCGTACTCCTACTCGCCGCTCCGGCTCACGTTCCCGAAGCTGAACGGGTCGGAGCGCGCGAGCGAGCACCAGTTCACCGCCGACGTGCTCGCGCATTTTCGCCAGGCGCTCTTCGGCGGCGACATCGTTCTCCATCTGGGGTTCGCGTACGACGGGCTGTTGACGCCGGCGCATTCGCCGCTCGTGACCACGGTCCACTTCGGTCCGCGTCTCGGCGTCGGCTACTCGCATGGCCTGCCGTTCGGCTTGCGCGCGTTCGCCGACCTGAGCTTGCGCCCGTTCACCTACGTCGGCAGCGACCTGCGCGCCGCCTACGGGGCGAACGCCTCCTCGACCGGCATCGACGCCTCGGTCGGCCTCTCGGGACCGCTGCCGGTAGGCGTGCCGGGCCTGCGGTGGACGGCGGGGTACGGCTACCTGCGCTACGAGGACGAGCTACGCCAGGGCAGGGCGCTCACCTCGCAGACGACCAGCGTTCACCGCGTCACGCTCGGCGTCGACTACGAGCGGCGGTTCTGAAGACGTCGGTCCTTGATATCGTGTGAGCGATGCGCCTGCCGCTGCCCTGCGTGCTCGCCGCCGTTGTCGCCGCCTGCTCGGGCTCGACGCACACCATCGGCCGCACCGACCTCGAGCTGGTGGAGCCGCAGGAGGGCGCGCAGGTGTTCAGCGGCGACCCGCTCGCCATCCGCGCGACCGCGAGCGACAGCCAGGGAGTGAAAACGCTCTCGCTTGCCGTCGGCTCGGTCGTCGCGAAGACGTGCGCCTTCGACCCGACGACGACGGCGGACGCCGAGTGCGACGTGACGAAAGAGCCTCAGGACTACGCCGCGCAGGTTCACAACCACGGGCTGAACGTCTCGGCGACCCTCGTCAACGGCGCGGGCCAGAAGTCGAGCCGCAGCGCCCTGGTCATCGTCTCGCCGCTCGTCGTCCGCTTCGTGAGTCCGGCGCCCGCGAATCCGGCGAAGGTCTCGGGCACCTCCACGCTCTCGGTCGACGTGCGCCACGAGGTGCTCGTCGACACGGTGGCGGTCACCTTCGACGGCGGCGCGCAGCTGACGCAGTGGACCGAGGAGCCGTACACGAGGCCGATCGACTGGGCGGCGGTGGTGAACCCCGGCGCGCACACGCTGACCGCGACCGCCACCGATGCGCAGGGCAGGACCGCTACCGCCAAGCTAGACGTGCTGGTCGCCTGCGGGTCGGACGGCGACTGCGAGGGAGGGCAGCGCTGCTGCCAGGGGACCTGCGCGGCGAAGTGCCCGTGAACCGCCCAGTAGGTTGGACGGTCCGGCTCGCACGCCGAAAAAGCGGGCGAACGGCCGTCCGACATTCCAGAGCGATCGCTGTGGCGGCCGTTCAGCGATCGTTCTGGAATGTCGGACGACCGTTCGCGTGGTCGTCCCAGCGCCGTGCCCGTCCCCAACGCGACCGGATCGTCCACCCTACTGCGACGAGCGAGGGGACGGGCCTATCGCGCGACGTTATCTCACCACTGCGGCAGCGGGCCGTCGGGAAGGCCGTCGATGAACTGGCGCACGACCGGGTCGGGGGACTCGCGAAACGAGGCCGGCGGTCCGGAAAGATAGACGCGGCCGTCGTGGATCAGGTGCACCTGGTCGGCGACGCTCATGATCGACGCCAGGTCGTGGGAGATGACGAGCGCGCCCAGGCCGCGGGATTTCATCTGCACGATGAGCCGGTCGATCTGCCGGGCCGCCGCCGGGTCGAGGCCGCTCGTCGGCTCGTCGTAGATGATCATCCGGGGCTCGAGCGCGAGCGCCCGCGCCACCGCCGCCCGCAGAAGGATTCCGGGACCGCATTCGCTCGGATGGAGCGCTCCCGCCTCTTTCAAACCGACCTCGGCCAATAGCTCCCCCGCGCGCCCGAGCGCCCGCGCGCGTGCCATCCCGCGTGCGCGCGCCCCCAGGGCCACGTTTTCCAGGAGGTCGAGCCCGTCGAGCAGCGCCGCCCCTTGGAGAACGAACGCCGCCTGGCGCCGCCGCTCGGCCAGCTCCGACTCGACAAGCCGGTCGATCCGCTCGCCGAACAGGCGCACCTCGCCCTGGTCCGGGCGCATCAGGCCCGCGGCGTGCCGAGCGGCAACGCTCTTGCCCACCCCCGAGGGGCCGATGAGGAACGTGATGGCGTCAGCGGGCGCGACGAGGTCGACCCCGCGCAGCACCGGCCGCCCGCCGAGCGACTTGTGCAATCCAACAAGCTCGATCGACAGAGCGGCCTCGCGCTCAAGGCAGGTCGCGCACCAGGTCGCCGTAGGCGTCCGGCCGCCGGTCCCGATAGAACTGCCACACCCGCCGCACCTCCTCGATCATCTCGAGGTTGCAGTCGGCGGTCACCAGCTCGTCCCGGTCCTCGCTCGCGGTGGCGAGGAAGTTCCCCCGCGGGTCGACGATGTAGCTCGTTCCGTAGAAGTTTCCGATGTTCCACGGCGCCTCGGTGCCCACCCGGTTCGACGCCGCGACGAAGTAGCCGTTCGCCACCGCGTGCGCCGGCTGCTCCAGCTTCCACAGGTGCCGGGAGAGCCCCGCCACCGTCGCCGACGGGTTGAAGACGACTTCCGCGCCGTGCAGGCCGAGCGCCCGCGCGCCCTCCGGGAAGTGGCGGTCGTAGCAGATGTAGACGCCGACCTGGGCGTAGGCGGTCCGGAAGGTCGGATAGCCCAGGTTGCCCGGCTTGAAATAGTACTTTTCCCAGAACCCCGCGGTCTGCGGGATGTGCGTCTTGCGGTACTTGCCGAGGTAGGTGCCGTCGGCGTCGACCACCGCGGCGGTGTTGTAGTAGACGCCGGCCATCTCCCGCTCGTAGACCGGAATCACCATCACCATCTGGTATTTGCGCGCGTAGGGGATGAGCCGCTCGACCGTCGGGCCGGGCACCGGCTCGGCGGCGTCGTACCAGTTCGGCGTCTGGGCCGGGCAGAAGTAGGGCCCGTTGAAAATCTCCTGCAAGCCCAGAATCTGCACCCCTGCCTTCCCGGCCTGGTCGATGAACGGCAGGTGCTTCTCGAACATCGCCTCTTGAATCTCTCGGACCGTGCCCTCCGCCCGCGCGTTCCGGGCCTGGATGAGCCCCACCTTGACGCTCTTCGCCATCGATTCTCCTTCGAGCGCCCGAGGGGGCGCACTGGGCCAAGCCTCGCCTGCTTCTCGATCGAGCCCAGAGGGCATAGACCTTCGCCGCCGGCTCGGTCAAGGCGCACGGGAGCTTTGTGCTTGACAGCCGGCCGCCCGCGACGATCAAGATCCACGCGCGTTTTTTCGCGAACCTGCTTACGCTCGCGGACCGAAGGAGGCTCGTCCTTGCGCGTGTGCACCGTCTGCGGTGGCCGCTACGGCGACGACGTGTCTAGCTGCCCCGACGACGGCGCGAAGACGCTGCCGGAAGCGCAGGCCCCGGTCGACCCGCTGATCGGCCGCACCGTCGGCAGCTATCGCATCGAGAAGCTCATCGGCAAGGGAGGGATGAGCATCGTCTACCAGGCGGTGCACCCGGCCATCGGCTCCAAGGTCGCGGTCAAGTTCCTGCGCGACCAGTTCGCGACCGACCA
The DNA here is from genome assembly GCA_021787845.1 of Myxococcales bacterium. Classification (GTDB taxonomy): domain Bacteria; phylum Myxococcota; class Myxococcia; order Myxococcales; family JAJYLH01; genus JAJYLH01. Next base: position 7,624 of record JAJYLH010000012.1, read on the forward strand.
CACCATCGTCAGCCGCTTCTTCAACGAGGCGAAGGCCGTCAACGTCATCAACCACGACAACATCGTCCGCATCCTCGACTTCAACCTCTTGGACGGGAATAAACCCTTCTTCGTGATGGAGCTGTTGGGCCAGGGCTTGGAGCTGTCGAAGCTCGCGCGCCGGCCGCTCTCGCTCGAGGTCGCGGGGCCCATCGTCCTCCAGGTGTGCGACGCGCTCGCCGCCGCCCACGCGCAAGGGGTCGTCCACCGCGACCTGAAGCCGGACAACATCTTCCTCTCCGAGCGCAGCGGCCGAAAGCACGTGGTCAAGCTGATGGACTTCGGCATCGCGAAGCTCATCGGCGGCGACCAGCGCCACACGAGCGCCGGGATGGTGATCGGCACGCCGAACTACATGAGCCCGGAGCAGGCGAGCGGGAAGGTCGTCGCCGTCGACGGCCGCAGCGACATCTACTCGCTCGGCGTCGTCATGTTCCAACTCGCGACCGGACGGGTCCCCTTCGTCGGCGACAGCTACGCGGAGACGCTCGTCAAGCACCTGACCGTGCTGCCCCCGCGCCCGCGCGACCTGAACCCGAACATCGAGCCGGCGTACGAAAGAATCATCTTGAAGTGCCTGGCGAAGGACCCTTTGGAGCGCTTCCAGACCGCCCGCGCGCTCGAAGAGGAGCTCGGCGGGCTCCTGGCGTCGCTCGGGCTGTCGATCGATCCGCCGCGAATCGCCGCCGCCGCGGCCCGGTCGCCGGCGCCCACCCCGGCCGCGCGTCCGCTCCCCACGACACCGCCGCCGGCACCCGCGAGCGCTCCCAGGCCCCGCGTTCCCGCGGTCGCCGCCATCGGGCCTGCCGCGGAAAACGGAACCGGTCCCGGCCTCCAGAAGAGCCCTCGCGCAGAGGCACGGCAACCGGCCAACGGTACCGCTCCCGTAGAACAGCCGGCCTCCAGTCCAGCGGCTGCGGCGCTGGTGAACGGCTCCCCTCTCGCCGAGCCTTCGGGGCGGCCGACCCCGTCGCCGAAGAAGCCGGCGCTGTCGGACGAGCCCGCCTGGGCGACGGAAAAGACGGGGGAGAAGAAGCGCGACGTTCTCGCCCGGGAGTTCTCCGAAGAGCGCTGGGCCGGCGAGCCTCCCAGCCCGCGTCGAGCACCCGCGGAAATGAAGGGCCGCAAGAGCAAGGCGCCGTGGGTCGTGCTCGCCCTGGTCCTCGCCGGCGCGGCCGGCGCCGGCGGCTACTACCTTCTGCGCCCGGCTCCCGCGAGTCCGGCGGCGAAGGAGGCGTTCGACCAGGGGCGGCGCCTCACCTTCGCCGACGTGCGGGCGCAGTTTCCCCAGGCGCAGGCGGCGTACGAGAAGGCGCTCGCGTTGTCGCCGGACGACGCGGCCCAGGCGGACGCGTTGCTCGCGGAGCTTCACGCGGCCTGGAGCGAGTCCCTGACCGAGGAGGCGGACGCGCTCGGGCGGCTCAAGCCCTCGGCCGGGCAGGGTGCCGCGCGGACGACGACGATTGCCGCCGATCGCGCGCAGGCGGCCACCCAGGCACAGGAGACCTGCCGGTCGGCGAAAGCGGCGCAGCTTGCCGCGCCGGCCGCGCCGGCCACCTTCCGGGCGCTGCTCGCCTGCGCCCGGGTGACGCACGACCAGGCGTTGGGCTCCCAGGAAGCGGCAGCGCTCTCGCCCTACGCGAGGGACCCGGAGACCGAAGCGGACCTCGCCGCGTGGGATTTCCAGAAGTCGCCGCCGGACCTGAAACGGGCGGAGGCGCTCCTGACCGAGGCCGCCGCCGCGCTCCCGACCTTCGTCCGAGCCCACCTCTGGCTCGCCCGGGTCCAAGAAGCCGAGGGCAACGAGCAGGCGGCGAGGGTCGAGCTCCAGGCGATCCTCCAGACCTCGCCGCAGGACGAGAGCGCTCACGTTATGCTCGAGGCGGTGGACGGGACGAAGCCGGCGCCGCGTCCCGAAAAGACGCCCCTGCCACCGCCGGCGCCGCCCGTCGCGACGAAGCCGGCGACCCCCTCCGGGTCCCCCCCGCCGCCGTCAGTGCCAGCGACGACCGCGGCCGCCCATCTCCAGCCGGCATCCTCACCGACGAAGCCCGTGGCGCCCCCCAAGGCCGCGGCGCCGGGCAAGGCCAACCGACGGCAAAAGAAAGCGAAGCCGGAGAGCGTGTCGGAGCTGGTCGCCCGGGCGGATCGGCTCGCGCCGCGCAGCTCGACGGCGGCGCTCAAGCTCTACGACGAGGCGCTGAACGTCGACCCGAAGAACATCGAGGCGCTCTTCGGGCGGGGCAAGGCGCTCTTCAACCTCGGCCAGGTGGACCAGGCGATCGCGGCGCTGAAGAAGACCCTCGCGCTCAGCCCCGAGTTCGCGGAAGCGATGTACGTGCTCGGCGAGTCGTACCAGATCGAAGGGGCCAAGCCGCAAGCCATTCGATGGTACAAGAAATACCTCGACGCCCGGCCGGACGGCGAGCAGGCTCGCGCCGCCGCGCGTGCCCTCGAGGCGCTCCAGTAGCTGGACGCCGTCACCGCCTTCGTCCGAAGCCGGCGGGGAGCCATCATGGTCCGAGCCTGGTTCGCTTGGATAGTGGTCGCCGCCTCGGTCGCGCAGGCCCAGGCGGTTGCGGTGCCGCCAACCGGGAGCCCTGTCGTACCCCGCAAAGCGACCGAGCCCGCCAGGCCCCGCGGCACCGCCCCCGGCGCCGAAATCGCCCGCCTCGACCAGGAGCTGAAGTCGCTGCAGGGGCTGCCGCGGGCCGAGCGGCTACTCGACTTCGCTGCCGCCTATCCGCTCGATCCGCGGGCATCCTCCGCGCTCGCGGAAGCGAAGGCGGCGATGGCTCGCGCACCGACCGGCAAGGCGAGCGACGCGCTCGTTCGGACCGTCGACGCCGTGCTGTCGGCTCCCGATGCCGAGCGGCGCTCGCTCGTCGGCTCGCTCGCAGCGACCCGTGACCGGCGGGCGATTCCGGTCCTCGTCTACCTGGCGAAGAGCGACCCCGATGCGGCCACCCGGTCCGAGGCCGCGCGGGACCTCGGCCGGTTCGGTCCGGTGGCCGAGCAGGCGGCCCTCGGGCTCGCCCGGCACGCGCCGACGACGCGCTGGGGCTGGTCCAGGTCGGAGGACCGCGAAGTCCAGGCCGCGGCGATCCGTGCCCTGGGTGACATCGGCACCGCTGCCGCCGAGCGTGCGCTGGAGACTCTCGCCCTGGATTCGAACGAGCCCGATTCGATTCGCCAGGTCGCGCTGGACACGCTGGGCGCGCATTTTCCGGCCGCCGCCGTCCGCCTCCACCTCGGGCCTCGAATCGTCAGCTCTTCCGGGCGTCCCCTGGCGACCGTGGTCGGAGCGCTCTCCGGCAGCTACCTGCTCGGCTTGGTCGGAGCGCTCTCGCCGAGCGCCGAATCGTGGGCGGGAAGGGAAGTCGGCGCGGCCGGCGGGCTCGTCATCGGCGGAACGGCGGCATACCTCCTGTCGCGCGCCTACCCGCTGTCCGCTGGCGACGCCGGCTACCTCTTGAGCGCGGGCGTGTGGAGCGTTCCGGTCGGCACCGACCTCGGAGGGTTGACCGGGGGGCCCGCCGCCGGCTGCGGCGTCGCGTGCAACGGCGTGATGCTCGCGACCCACGTCGTCTGGATGGGCGCCGCCTGGCTGACCCGGCGCCAGCTCCACCTCTCGCTGGAGGACGACCTCGACGTGAACCTGGCGGCTGCCTCGGCGCTGCTCATCACCGCCGGCGCGCTCAAGCAGCCGACGCCGGGAACCGAGCTACGCCCGGCGGCGGCGATCCTGGCAGGCGGGACCGCTGCCGGTTTCATCGCGGGGGCGGCGTTCGCGCACGACTTGGAGCTGACCCCGCCGCTGCTCGGGTTCGAGCTGCTCGGCACCGCCGAAGGAGTGCTGGCGGGAACCCTGGTCGGAGACGCCTGGATCCCCGCGAACAGCCCGACGGATCTCGCCCGGCACAACGACCGGGTGCTGGGCCTCGGCCTCCTGGGGGCCGGAGTCGGCGTCGGCGCGATCCTCGCCGCCAGCGCCGCCTGGCGCCCGACCTTGCACGACTTCTACGCCTCGACCCTCACCACCTTGGATGGCAACCTCCTCGGCGGGGGCCTCGCCGCCTTCGCCAGCCGCTCGTCGACCGTGGCGGAGGGCTGGACCGGTATCGGAGGGCTTGTCGGGCTGGCGGCGGGCATCGGCTTCTCGCGGTCCTGGGACGCCCACCTGGACGGCGGCGACGTCGGGCTCGTGCTCCTCGGCCAGGCTTTCGCCGCGTGGCAGGGCATCGGCTGGGCGGCCGAGCAGCACCTGTTCGGGCAGAACGACCGGGCGGCGACGGGCCTGAGCCTGACCCTTCCCGGCCTCGCCGGCGCCGGCCTGCTCGCGCTCGCCGGCCGCTACCACTGGCCGTTCTCGCAGGGCGGGTGGGCGTTTTCCGGCGCCGTGTGGGGCGGCTGGCTCGCGGGCTGGACCTCCTACGCGCTCGCCGGCACCGATGACGAAAACCTGTCCGCCTGGCTCATCGGCTCCGACGTCGGCCTGGTGGCGGGCGTCGTCGCGGTCTCCCCACTCTTCGAGGTGCGGCCGGCGACCCTCGCCTGGACTTCGATCGGCGGCGTCGCCGGGATGACCCTCGCCACCATGGGCACGATTTTCATCGCCGACCCGAACACCAAGGCGCACCCGGTGGCGACGGCGAACGTCGTCGGCACCGTCGTCGGCCTCGTCGCGGGAGGGGTGGTCTCGCACTGGCTGGAAGGCCCGGGGTCCGGCGGCGACGCGGCGCGCGTGCTCCGACCGGATTGGCTGAGCGGCTTCCCGCTCCCCGCGGCGGGCATCGCGCCGATGATGAGCCCGGACGGCCGCGCGGTCGAAGGGCTGAGCGGCGTCCTCGCCTGGTCGCTCTAGCGGCCGCGCCAGAGGAAGGCAGGAGCGATGCAGCTTCTCGTCGTGACCGGCGCGGGGGTCAGCGCCGCCTCGGGGATTCCGCTGTTTCGCGTCGGCGCCGACGCGGTCTGGGCCAAGGACACGACCGAGATGGGCACGTCCGGATTCTTCCGGCAGGCCCCGGTCGCCCAATGGCGGTGGTATCAGGAGCGCTTCCGCTCGGCGTCGACCGCGAGGCCGAACGCCGCGCACTTCGCGCTGGCGCGGCTGGAGGAGGCGGTGCCCGACTTCCTGCTCGTGACGCAGAACATCGACAAGCTGCACGAAGAGGCCGGGAGCCGGAAGCTGGTCAAGGTGCACGGCTCGGCCGACCGGGTGCGCTGCTCGAAGGTGGGCTGCAAGAACGCGGCGCCGTCGGGCTCGCTCGCGAAGAGCGACTTCGATGCCGACTTCCAGCGTTTCTCGGACGACCCGCGGCGCGAGACGCTTCCCTCTTGCCCCGCCTGCGGCGCACTCCTGAGGCCGCACGTGCTCTGGTTCGACGAGACGTACACCGAGCACGACAGCTATCAGTTCGGGCGCGTGGCCGAGTTCGCGAGCGCCGCCACCGACATCTACTTCATCGGCACCACGCTCCAGGTCGGCGTCTGCGCCATGGTCCTGGAGCAGGGCACCCGCCGAGCGAGACCGGCGCAGGTCACCGTCGTCGATCCCGATCCCCGAGTCGAGCACCTCCAGCTCGCGATGCGCTGGTCCGGGCTGCCGGATGTTCGAGTCGACACCGTGAAAGCGAAGGCCGAAAAGTTCCTGCCGCGGCTCGTCCGCGAGCTCGGCCGATAGGGAGCGGCCTTGCCTCGACGCCCCGATGGCTCAGCATGTGCGATGAAAACGGGGACATCGAGTCGGAGCCCGGACGTCCCGTCCGCCCTGGGGTGCCGGGCATCCTGCCCGGCGTCGGGCGGGACGCCCTCGATCCCATGGCGGGCAAGATGCTAAGCGCTCCGTGAAGGGGTGAGCGGTTCCGGTTCTTTGCTCTGCGTCTGCCTTGGGCCACGCCCTCCAAGACCCGCGCGAGCCCGCGACCCGGTCAGTGAGGGCCGCGACGGGCACCGATCTCATTTTGGGACCGGCAGTCCCATTTCGAGACGGCGGCCGGCCTGGAAGCACGGTCTGCGCGGCTTTTCAAGCGATTCTTGGGTTGGCCCGGCGTTTGCTTTCGCCTCCCCGCGACACGGGGAAGGCCGATGGACCACCTCTCGAGAACATCGACGTGCTTTCGTGCAGCAGCGCTGCTGCTGGGCCTCTCGGTGGCCGCGCGATCCGCTCGGGCCAACGCGCAGCACGCGACCTGGGAACGGGTGGAGGTCGGCGTCGGGGAAGCGCTGACGGCCTTGGCGGTCGATGCGGTCGATCCGCGGCGGGTGTTCGTCGGAGCGCCAGGCGCGATCTACGTGAGCCACGACGGCGGATGGTCGTGGAAGCGTCACGCGCTTTGCGGCGCCGATCGCGCCGAGCCTCAGCGCCTCGCGGGGAACGACCCGTCTCCCGCAGACCGTCTCGCCGACGCGTACGCCGACGAGCGGGAGCGTGCGCTCGAAGAGGCGCGGGAAACGGTCGCGCACGAGCTCAGCTTCGAGGAAGACGATTTCGTCAGCCGTTCGGACCCGGCGGTCGACGAGCTCGCGCGGCAGGCGGTCGACGGCGAACGCGGCGAGATTCAGAGGAAGGCGCGCCGGATGCTTGCCGGTCATGACGCCCCGGCCGACCGCAACCGCGCTGCCGCGACGTGCGAACGCGCGGCGGTCCAGCGCATCGTTCCCGCGCCCGGCGGACGGGTGTTCGTCGCGACGAACCGCGGGCTCTTCGTGCTTCAGGGCCAAGTCGTTCGCCTAATGCCCCTCGGCAGCGGTTCCGGCATCGACGACGTTCGGGCGGTCGCCATCAGTCGGACCAGCCCGCACCGAATGTACGCAGGCACTGCGGGAGGGCTCCTGGCTAGCGATGACGGCGGGGACACCTGGCGCCTCTCGACTGCGCTGCCGCCAGCCGCGGCGGTCACCGTGGCCATCGACCCGACCGACGCGCAGCACCTGGTCGTCGCCACCGATCGGGGCGTCTTCGAATCGATCGACGGCGGGCGCGATTTTGTCGCCCTCACGTTGCCCGTCCGGACGTTTCGGCGGACCCAGCTCGCCGCTGGCTCCCGCACCGTGTTCGTGGCCACCGAGCATGACCTCTATCGCTGGATCGCGGGCAAAGCCGAGCCGGTGCTCACCTCTGGGGGGGCTCCCATTCTGCTCGCCAGGAGCGCCGACGGAATCCTCGTCGCCACCGATCGCGGCCTTGTCGCGTCGGTCGACGGAGGCGTCACTTTCCAGTGGCTCTCCCGGAACCCGGACGACGAGACCATCCGCGCGCTCGCGGTCTCGCCAAGGCGCTCCACGGCCTGGGCGCTGACGAACGGCGGCCTCTACGTCCGTCGATGGGGCCCGAAGCGGCCCGCGTGGCGACCTCTCGTCGAGCGCGCACCGAGCCTGGCCAGCACTCTCGCGATGGCTGTTCACGCCGCCTCGCTCGATTCGGCCCCGGCCCGCGGCTGGTCGGCTCGTGCGGCGCTGTCCGCCTTCGCTCCAAGGATCCTGGTGCGCTTCGGCAGGACCGATTCGATCCTGCCTGCCGTCGACGACGGCTCGTTCTTCGGGACCGACGCCCTCGTCGTCGCCCCGTGCCAGACGACCTTTCTCGTCCTCCTCTCCTGGGATACCTCGCGCTGGTCGCTGAACCCCGAAACGCTCGCGGCCACTCGTGCCGCGCAGCTCGTCGCCCGGCGTCGCGCGTGGCTCAGCCAGCGCGTCGAAGCCGTCTACCGCAAGCGCCGCCGCCTGGCGGCTCGTCTCGCCGCCGCGCCCCCGCGCGACCCGCTCGCCTTCGCCCGCGCGACCTTGCGCCTGGACGAGCTGACGGGCGAGCTCGACGCCTGGACCCACGGCGCCTTCTCCCACGCGCGCGATGTCGCGCAAGGAACCCGGCCATGACCCGCCACCTCTTCTCGCTCGCCGTTCTGCTCCTCGTTCTCTCTGCTCCGTCGGCGCAGGCGCGCTCGCGGGTGGACCTGAACCGCGCTTCCCGCGACGACCTGGTGCGCCTCGGAGGCTTTCGCGAGAGCCTCGCTTCGCGCATCGTCTCTTACCGGGTGCTGCACGGCCCGTTCGGGTCCGTCGACGATCTGCGCCAGGTGCCCGGCGTCTCACCCGACCTCCTCGAGCGGCTGCGCGCACGGCTGTCGGTCTCCAACGCGATCGAGATGAAACCGCGTTTGGCGGCACCGGTGTTGCACGGATCGGGCGCGGGGAGCAGGAGCGCCGTCGATACCCAGGCGATCCTCCAGCGGTTCGCCAGCGAGCCGAGCGTTCGCGCGGTCCAAGTGGCCGCGGCGCGGTATGCGGAAGTGCATCCGGAGCTCATCGCCTCCTGGCGAACCCGGGCGCGTCTCGCCGCCCTCGGCCCGCGCCTGCGCGCCGAGTACCGTTACGCCGGCGCCCTCGACACCCGACTGCACACCGGTGGCGGCACCCCCGACTACCAGCAGGAGGTCATCGAAGCGCAGAACGAGCCACTGGTCGGCGCCGAATGGGACCTCGACCGCCTGGTCTTCAACCCCGACGAGTTGCGCGTCGCCGACGAGACGACCCAGCTCGTGCGCCTGCGGCAGACGATGCTGGAAACGGTGACCCGCCTCTACTTCGCGCGCCGCCGCCAGCAGGTCGAGCTCGCGCTCGCGCCCTCGCGTGACGGCGCCCACCGCCTGCGCGCCGAGCTGGAAATCGAAGAGCTGACCGCCGACCTCGACGCCCTCACCGGCGGCTTCTTCTCGAAGGCGCTCGCCGAGCACCAGGACCGCAGGAGCTGACCATGAGCCCTCACACCCAACACCACGCCTTCGCGCTTCTCGCCCTCGTTTCGGTAGCCGCTTGCGGTCCCGCCCAGCAGAGCGTCTCCGTCGACCTGGTGCCACCGCACGTCGTCTCGGTCACGCCCGGCCCCGCCGCCGTGCCGCCCGCCGCGCTGCTCACCGTGCGATTCTCCAAGCCCATCGCGAAGGACCGCATCTATTGGACCCTCCCGAAGTCGAACGAGACGGTGCCCGACTCGGTTCTGGTGGGCCGCGTAGCCGACCGGGACGCGCTCGTGCGCGCCGCGGACAATCCGCCCTTGTCCAAGTCCGAGCGCGCGAAGACGGTCGAGGCCGCCGTCACCCTCTCCGCTGACCGGACGACCCTCACGGTCGCGCCATCGCAGCCGCTCCAGGGGACGCGCGACTACGTGCTGGTGCTGTCCCGGCGCATCGCCGACGAGCACCTGAACGGCCTGTGCGCGCCCGGGTCGAAGGTGAACGCGACGCAGGTCTGGGCGTTCTCGACCGATTTCACGCCGGACGACGCGCCGCCCGCCGCGAGCCTCGACTCGCCTCCGCCCGGGACCCAAGGCGTGCCGACCGACCTCCCGCGGCTCGCGGTCCGCTTCACCAAGCCCATCGACTCCAACAGCGCCGCCCTGGGGCGCATCGGCCTCTTGGACCTGACGCAGCACCTTTCGCTCGAGCCGGCCGCACTGACCTGGAGCGGTACCGATGCCCTGCTCGCCCTCCGGCAAGACATCGGCCAGGGCTGCGCGACCCTGTGCCCCAGCCATTCGTACGCGCTCTACGTCGACCCCACGGTCACCGACGTCGACGGACACCCGGTCCAGCCGGTCAACCCGAACACCCAGTCGTTCGTCGCGGCGAGCTGCCTGCGCGAGGTTCCACCCGACATCGCGCCCGCCTCGATTCGAGCCACGCCGAGCGATCGCGGCGCCACGCTCGCCTGGCTGACCGACGAGCCGTCGAGCTCCCGGGTCGTCTACACCCCCGGCGGCGCCGACGCGCTCGCGGCGTGCCTGAAAGGGGGGAGCTGCGAGACGGCGACCGGACCCGACGCCTCCTGCTGGGTCGATCCGTGCGCCGCGCCAGACGAGGCGAACGAGACGTGCCGGCACACGGTGCGCCTCCCGGGGCTCGAGGCGCAGGCCACCTACACTTTCGCGGTGGAATCGCAGGACGCCGGCGGGCGCCAGGCGCAGTCCGCCGCGTCGACCTTCACCACCCTGGCGCCGCTCCCCCGGCTCGTTCTCTCCGAGCTCTTCGCGTCGCCGGTCGGCCTGACCGACGAGAACGGCAAACCCAGCGCCGACCTGGGCAAGTTCGTCGAGATCTACAACGCCGACTCGCAACCGGTCGACCTGACGCCGACCGGGAGCGGTTCCACTCGCCAAGCCTGGGCGCTCGCTCGCTGTGCCGACGCGACCTGCACGGGCGGGCTCACCCGCGTCTGGCCGATGAAGCCCATCGGCTCCGCTACCGTCCTCCAGCCGGGCGGCTTCGCGCTGGCCGTCGGGCAGGCGTTCGACCCGGTGCGGGTGGGTGTCCCTTTCGGGACGATCCTTCTCGGCAACGACGGCACCTCGCGCACCGTCCTCGGCAACAGTCTGAGCAAGAGCGCTGCCGCTGCCTACGCGCTCCTCGCGCCGGGCGGCGTCGTCGTCTCGACCTACGGCGGCTGGCTCGGCGTCCCCAGCGACGACGAGGGGCACTCGTTCGAGCGCATCGATCCGACGGCCGACGACGACGCGAGTGGATGGGCCACCGCGACGGACGAGCTGCTCGACGCGCCCGGCAACTTCGCGACGCCCGGGCGCCGGAACAGTCGCTGGCCGTGAGCGCTACTGCTTTTCGGATTCGGTCTTGGCCTCTTCCGCCTCGGCCGCCTGCTCCGCCTCGGCCCGGCTCGACTCCAGGGCGGCGCGCCACTCGGTGACGAGCGGGAGGGCCCGCGCCTTCTCCCGGTCCGGCACCACGATCGACCAGGTGGTCGGCACGGCGGTGGTCAAGGTCCCGAGGGTCGACGGCCTCGAGGACACGATGTCCACGTCGAAGCCCGCGTCGGCGAGGTCCTGGGCGAGCTCGTCGGCCTCGAAGCGGTCTTCGAAGACCGCGATCGCCGCGAGCGTCTTCGCGTCGATGGGGCTGCGGCCCTGGCGGGCGAGCTCGGCTTCCCAGGTCGCGCGGTCGACGAGCGGCGTGCCATCGTCCGCACAGCGGTCGACGTTGTCCTGGTACTCCTCGTCACAGGTCGGACAGTAGCGCATGAGCCCTCCGTCGAAGATGCGCGGCGGCAACGGTATCATCGCCCACCGACGCGCGGGCGACCGCCGGGGAAGGTTCGCGGACTGCTCGCGGCCGGGCCTGGCGCGGTGGCCGCGAAATCCGCCCCTTCGGGTCGACCGGTGGCGACAGAGGGCTTTTCGCGAGCCGCCCACCGGCAGGAGGCCATCATGAGTTGGCTCGAGCTGTGGCATGTCGTCTCGGTCGGGCTCTTCTCGGGAGCGGTCCTGGCCACCGTGGCCGTGCACAGCCTCCTGGCGCGCGCGCTCGACGACGCCGAGCGCAAGCCGCTCGCGCATGCCGCCGCCACGCTCGGCCAGGCGGTCGTAATGCCGACGATGTACCTGGGCTTCGTCTCCGGCCTCGTTTTCTTCGCCGTTGAGTGGCACGAGGGGGCGCTGCGGCGTCCCATGCACGTCGACCTGATGGCCGCTGCCGGCGTGGTGGCGGTCGGGCTCGCGTCGATGTGGAAGGCGAAGGCGCGCCAGCTCGCCCGGGCACTCGAGGGGGGAGAGCCGTACGCCAAGCTCGCCAAGCTCGCCCGGCGCAGCTTCGTCTTCGCGACGGGCGCGCTCTTCTTCACGCTCGTCGCCTACGCCTTCGCGATGTGGAAGAGCCTCTGACCGGATCTCGCCACTGTTTGGCGCGCTCTTCCGGCTCGGCCACCCGACGTGAAGCCAGGACTCGTCGGGGTCCAGAGTGCGTCGCGAGCCTCGAGGCGCAGCCGGGCACTCGCGCGCCAGGGCTCCAACATCGGTAGCAACGTCGACCGGGTCGCTCGGGTCGGTGTAGTTCGCGCACAGGCGACGCGGGCGATCGCGTCCCTAGCTTTTCATCGAGGTCGGGGGGACCGGAGATGAGCCAGAGCTTGAGCGGATGCGTGCTCGCCCTGCTTCTGACCGATGGCATGGAGGGCGGACAGGTGACGCGGCTGCGCACGCTGTTGCGTCGAGCCGGCGCGCGCGTACACCTCGTCGCGCCCGGCGGGGGTCTCGCGCACGCGCAGGATGGTGCCCGCTTCGCGTGCGACGCCGACGCGCGGGAGATTCACCCGCATTACTACGACGCGCTGGTGATTCCCGGCGGCGCCAGGTCGGCGAAAGCGCTCTCGGAAGACGAATCGATCGTCGAGCTGGTGCGGGTGATGCGCCTCGCGCTGCGACCGCTGGGCGCGGTCGGGGAGGGCACGGTGGTCTTGTGCGCTGCCGGTGTCCTGGATGGCTGCCACATCGCGGCACCGCAGTCGCTCAACGACGCCATTCGCGCGGCGGGGGGCATCGCGGTCGGTGCGCAGGCCGTGGCGGACCGGCTGATCGTCACCGGACAGGACGCGGGGGCGATCGATCGGTTCGTCGAGCTGTTGGCGGAAGAGGTCGCGCAGGCTCGGCGCGACGAGGTCGAGGAGCTTTCGCTCGAATCGTTCCCGGCGAGCGATGCGCACGGCGGAGGTGTGGCCATCTGACGCATTTGAAGACGCCCGCCGACCGATGGCATCCTCGCTGACATGCGTCTGCTCCCGTTTGCCCTCGCCTCGATTCCCGCCGTCGCGCTCGCGACGAACTTCCCCTACGTCACCAAGGGCCCGGTGATCACCAGCGTCACGCCGACCGACGCCTGGGTCGCGTGGGAGACCGCGCACCACGAGGGCAAAGGCACCGACCCGACGGATTCCCTCGAGAACTGCGACACCGAGGCGAGCCTGCCGCTCATCGGCGATCACAACAACGACACCCCGACCTTGACCTTGAGCGACGGCGAGACGTTCACCGACGCGACCTGCTCGCGCGACCACCACGTCCACCTGACCGGGCTCGCGCCGAACACGCACCATTCGTTCACGCTGGACAAGCCGTTCGACAGCTCGACGGGACCGACCGCCGGCGGCGAGTTCACCACCGCGACCACCGACCCCGACGCGCGCTTCTCGTTCATCGTCTACGGCGACAACCGCGACGACCAGGCGCTGACCGGAACCTCGACCCAGACCGACCATCAGGCGGTCGCGAACGCCATCGCCGACGACGACTCGGACGCGGCGTTCATCATCAACACCGGCGACCTGGCGCTGAACATCACCGCGGTCTCCGGGGACGACAACGGCTACACCGAGTTCTTCGACGTCGAGCGGGCGCTGTTGTCGACGCGGCCGCTCTTCACCGCCATCGGGAACCACGAGACCATCGACACGAGCGAGTTCGACACGCTCATCAACCCGCGCTCCTGGGAAGGGCTGCCGCACCCCTACTACTGGTCGTTCGACTGGGGCGCCGCGCACTTCGCGATCCTCGACGCCTTCGAGGGAGCGAAGTCCTACGCTGGGCTCGGCGACCGGGCGCCCGGGGTGAGCGACGCCCAGGCGCAGTGGCTCGACCAGGACCTCGCGCAGGCGCAGGCGAAGGGGCAGATTCTCATCGTCGTCGCCCACCAGAGCCCCTTCTCGCACCCGGCGCCGAACGAGACGAGCGGTCACGGCGACTCGGTTCCGATGCAACAGAAGATCCTGCCGATTCTCTTGAAATATGGCGTCTACGCGCTCTTCGCCGGGCACGACCACTACTACCAGCACGGCCACGAGGGGTGCCTCGACTACTTCGTGGTGGGCGGCGGCGGTGCCCCTCAGTACAAGCCCGATCCGAACGCGCCGGGGGTCATCGCCGCGGTGGAGACGACGAGCTACGTGGTGGTGACGGTCAGCGGGCACCAGGCGACCGGCATCGCGAAAGCGACCTCGGGCGACGTCCTCGACCAGTTCACGCTAACCCCCGCGAACGGGGCTCCGTGCGGGGTGACGACCGTCGGCCCGGCGGGAGGTCCCGATGGGGGGACGACCGGGCCCGACGCGGGCGCGCCTGGCGTCGACGCGGGGACATCCGCCGCTGACGCGGGAGGGGCAGCGGTTGCGGATGCCGGCAGCGGTGCCGGACCCACCACGACCGACGCTGGCGCGCAGCCGACCGACGCCGGTGGGCAGACGACCTCGAACGCGCACGCGGGCGGCTGCCAATGCGGTCTCGGAGGCGGCGCCTCGGCGCTCGTCGGGCTGCTACTCCTCTCGCTCGCCCTCGCCCGGCGCCGGCGGACGCAGTAGACCCTTCACGTGTTGGAAGAACCCGTGACCCTCGGCCAGCGCTTGCGCATCGCCCTCGCCTGGGGGCTCGGGCTCGGCGTCCTGCTCGTCCTCTGTCTCGCGGTGGCGGTCGACCGCTTCGGCCAGGAAGAGCGCGCCCGGCCGGCGCGGGTGATCGTGGTGCTGGGCAGCGGCGTCCTGCCGAACGGCAGCCCTTCCGCCGACCTCAAGGGCCGCGTCGACCACGCCGTCGACCTGTGGCGCCGCCACCTGGCGCCAGCGCTCCTGTTCACCGGCGCGAAGCTGGAGGGGCCGGTGTCGCAGGCCGAGTCCGCCCGCCGTTACGCGCGGAGCCTGGGCGTCCCGCGGTCCGCTTGCTTCGTCGACCAGGCGAGCCGGAACACCGCGGAGAACGCCCGCGACGCCGTGCGCATCATCCGCGAGAACGGCTGGCGTTCGGCGATCGTCACGAGCGACCCGTTCCATCTGTTGCGCGCCCGGCAGCTCTTCCGGGAGGACGGCCTGGAAGTCGCGACCAGCCCCGCCCTCGACGTGAAGCGAAACCGCTCCTGGCCAGCGCGCGCCTATTGGACCCTGCGGGAGGTGGCGGCGCTGCTCGACCGTCCGAGGCTGCTCGTGCTGGGGCCGGTGCCGAACCAGCGTCGCGAATGATGCGCCCGTCGCGGGGTCATTCGGACCGCGCGCAGGGAATCGGCGCCCGGCTCGTCTGGCGCATGGCGATGTTCTAGCTTTCGCGACCTCGCGGTGGCCCAAGGCCGCCGCCTCGTTACTCGAAGGAGCCGGGATGGGCGCGTTGAGCGAAGTGGTCTCGAACCCCGAGAAGAAGCCGGCGATCGTGCGCGACGCCGCGGTGCTGCTCGACGAAGAGGTGGCGAGCAAGAGCGGCGTCGCTGGGCTCGCGGTCAAGGCGGCCTTCGGGATGGTCAAGGCGGTCAAGCCGGGCATCATCCCGCACGTGATCGACGGGCTCCTGCCGGACTTCGCGAGCGCGCTCGACCCGATTCTCGACGAGCGGCCGGCCGGCACCAGCGCGAGCGCGCATCTGCTCCAAAACCAGGCTCGGGTGGTGGCGGCGCTCTTGTCGGTCACCGACGAGCGCGCCCGCCACACGCCCCACGCGGTGCTCCTCAAGGCGTATCAGAAGCTGCGGCCAGCCGCGGAGAAGCACGTCAGCCTGGGGCTGCCCCGGCTCGCCAGGCTCGTCGACCAGCATGTCCGCGGCTGAGCGCGACGGGCCGAGGCGCGCCGAGGCGCCCGTGGCACCGACCGCTTCCCTCCGACCCGGCGACGCGCGAGGGGTCGACCGGCCGAGCGCAAAGGCATCGCGACGGACCAGCGCTCTTCCTGCTCGCCGACCCCCTTGACGCGCCGCATCGTCCTGTGGCATACCGCGCGCTTTCTGGGCGAGCCGTCCGCAACCCGCCGCTCCATCGCGGCCGAAGGGTTGCCCGCTCGCACCACGCGAGGAGAACGTCATGGGAAATCTCTCGAGGACTTTCTGGCGCACCGGCTCGGCCGTGGCAATGGCGATCGGGCTTGCGCTCGCGGGATGTTCGAGCGGCAAGCCGACCACCTGCGGCGGTGGCGCGAAGGCGTGCGGCTCCAACGCCGACTGCAACGGCTTCCAATGCGTGAACGGCTGCTGCGGCACGACCCCCATCTGCCAGAAGGACAGCGACTGCCCTACCGGTGAGCACTGCGCCGGCGGCACCTGCACGTCGTCGAACAACGGCAGCTCGTGCAGCTCCAACGCCGACTGCGCGAGCGTCGCCGGGGCGACCAAGTGCGACCTCATCACCGGCGCCTGCGTCGAGTGCGTGAACCCGACCGACTGCGGCACGCCGACCAAGACCTGCACCGCCAACCAGTGCGTCACGGTCCCCAACGCCTGCGCGTCGGACACCGACTGCGCTCAGAGCACGGTCGGCCCCAAGTGCGACCTCGCGAACCACCAGTGCGTCGCCTGCCTGGGCAACGGCGACTGCGAAATCGGCCAGGTCTGCAACAGCTTCACCTGCGTCGCCGCCAACGGCGCCTGCTCGAACGACACCGCCTGCTCCGGGAGCACCCCGCACTGCGACTTGGCCCAGCAGAAATGCGTCGAGTGCATCGACAACAGCCAGTGCACGAACGGCGAGGTGTGCGTGAGCGACGCCTGCCAGACCTCCAACACCGGCTGCACCGACGACACGTCGTGCTCGGGGACGCCCGCCACGCCCAAGTGCGACACCACGAGCGGCAAGTGCGTCGCCTGTCTGGCGAGCGCCGACTGCAACGACCCGACGATGACCTGCCAGAACGAGGCCTGCGTCGCCGCGCCCTCGGGCTGTCAGAACGACAGCGGCTGCTCGGCACCGACGCCGCATTGCGACACCGCTTCCGCCCAGTGTGTCGCCTGCCTCCAGGACTCGGACTGCCCGAGCGGCGATGCCTGCGTCGGCAACGCCTGCCAGCCCAAGCCCGCGGGCTGCACCGGCGACGGGGACTGCGCCACCCAGGCAGGCACCCCCAAGTGCGACACGCAAAGCGGCAAGTGCGTCGCCTGCCTGACCGGCGGGGACTGCCCCGCGAGCGGCCTGTGCGACCCGACCGCGCACACCTGTGAGAGCGGCTGCGCTTCCGATCAGTACTGCGCGAACCTCGCGCCCAAGTGCGACACGACCTCGCACGTCTGCGTCGCCTGCCTCCAGACGAGCGACTGCGCCTCCGGCAAGTACTGCAAGAGCGAGAAGTGCCTGTCCGGTTGCGCGACCGACCAGGACTGCGCGCAGAGCTCGGCCGGCAAGAAGTGCGACACCTCGACCAACAGTTGCGTCGCCTGCCTCGCCGACGCCGATTGCGCGCAGAGCGCGAGCGGCCACAAGTGCCTGACCTCGGCCCACGCCTGCGTCGCCTGCCTCGCCGACTCCGACTGCCCGAGCGGCGACAAGTGCGCGAACAACGCCTGCGTGACGAACACCACCACCGACCCGCCCTGCGGCGCGAACGACTCGTGTCAGGCGGGCACGACCTGCGTCCCCGACGCCTCCGGCGCCAAGACCTGCCGGACCCAGTGCGACCCGTACAACCCGGGCACCACCTGCCAGAGCGGGAAGGTCTGCGAGTGGATCGGCTTCGACTCGAACAACGCCGCGGCGGGCGCGTGCGTGCCCGCGAACGGCAACGGCGGGGCCGGCGCGACCTGCCAGCAGGACTCGGATTGCGAGGCGAACCTGCTCTGCGTGCCGGTCAGCGCGACCGTCGCCCAGTGCGCGGCGCTCTGCGACCCTTCGGGCGGCACCTGCGCCTCGGGCGACAGTTGCCACGCGCTGCCGACCTACTACGACGACACGTCGAGCACCCTCTTGAGCATCGGTGTCTGCCTCGCGTCGACCTCCACCTACGCCGACGCCTGCTACTCGGACTTCTCCCTCAAGGGCGGCGCGACCACTCCGGATTGCGGCGCCGGGATGACCTGCGGCCCGGAGACGCTCTTCGCCGACCCGTCGCTCGTGGTCTCGATGTGCAAGTACCCGGTGGGCGACAGCGCTCCTGCTGCCCCGTGCACCGACCCGGCGACCTGTGTCAGCGGCGCCTGCCTCGCGGGCCCGAACGTGTGCGACACGAGCTGCCACTGGACGAGCGACTGCAAGCGGGCGGGGCTCCAGAGCAACTACCTGTGCCTGCCCTACCCGTGGATCGCTCAGAGCCCGTACACCGGCAACGTGAACGTCTCCGACACCGGGGCATGCATGCCGACCTGCGTGTCCGACGCGACCTGCGCCTCGGGGACGTTCTGCGACCTCACCCCCACCTTCGCGAACTCCTATCAGTACGCGTCCGCGTTCTACGCCTTCTGCTATCCGCAGCTCGGCGATCCGAGCGGCCCGCTGAAGAAGGCGGGACAGCCGTGCGCACAGGACTCGGATTGCGAGAGCGATTTCTGCTGGACCAACGGCACCGCCGGCGCCACCGACGGCTACTGCTTCGGCGCCTGCGACGCCTCCAAGGCGTCGACCGAGTGCGACCCGGCCGGCGGCACCACCTGCGACTCGGCGGGCGTCGGCTTGCTGCTCAACGCCGGCAAGGACGGCCAGGTCGGCACGAGCGACGACGTCTACGGCCGGGCTTACGTGTGCAGCGGGGTCCGCTGCGAGAGCGACGCCGACTGCGCCGGGTTCAGCGCCGACTCGACGAAGGCGCGCACCTGCGCCCCGACGCTCCAGGTCAACGTGGCGAACACCAAGTACCCGGGGAGCTTCAGCGGTTCCGTGGAGAGCGTGCGCCTGACCTGCCAGCCGCGGACGGGCGACGCCCAGGCGGGCACCGTGTGCACCGACGCCTCGACCTGCGAGTCCGGCCTCTGCATGGCGCTGTCGAGCGGCAGCACGACCGAGTATTGCGTCGGGGGCTGCAAGACCGACGCGGACTGCGCGAGCGGCACCACCTGCCAGCAGGTCCAGATGGGGTCGAACCCGGACGGAACGCCGAACCTGATGAACCTCTGCGCGCCGTAGCGCGCGTCCTCGGCGCTCGCCCACTTCGACGGCGGCCGGTCTCGATTCGTCGGGGCCGGCCGTGCCGTTTTCGCCCCGTCCAGAGCGCCAACGCCTCCGTCCGCGGCGGGGATGGCGCGGCTCGTGCCGTGGGAGGTGGCCTCGCGCCAGTGGGATCGGCATCGCGCGGGCGAGGTGTCGGTCCGGGTGGCCGGCGAGGACGGCCGCGCTCCCGGGGAGGCGCGCCTCTGGCCTTGTCGTCTGCTCGATGCCCTCGGGGTAGAATCGGCGCTCGCTCGTGGGAGGCAAGGGGATGGCCCGCCGCATCGCCGGACCGCAACTGCTCACGAAAGCGCTGCTGCTCACCTGCGCGCTCGGCCTGGCCGCGTGCCCGGTGCAGGACGCGCACGTCCCGCTCCCGCCGACGCTCGACGGCTCGCACGTCACCACCTCGCGCGCGTCGTTCTTCCTGACCGGCGACGCCGAGCCCGGCGCCCGCATCGTGATCACCCGGGTGCCGCTGTTCTCGGCGCGGGAACAGCCGGGCGCGGTCTACGCCGACCCGTCCGATGCGCGCTTCGGGGTGGAAGTGCCGCTCGTGCCGCGGAGCGAGAACGTCTTCTACGTCTCGGCGATGGACAGCGCCGGCATCGGCTCGAAGGCGAGCGAGCTCGATGTCGACCAGGTCGCGCCCTCGCCGTCGCGCGTCACCCTCGCGCTCGCCGACGACCACCCGGCGATCGCGGCGGATGGCCAGGCGACGTTGAGAGCGCGCGCGACCCTCGAGCTGTCCGACGGCGCTTCCCCCGAGGGGCAGCCCGTCGTCTTCCACGTCGCCGGCTACGCTCCCGCCCCGCCCGACATCACCGCGAAGGCCGACGCCCGAGGACGGGCGGTGATCTCGTTCGATGAGCTGACCCGGGTCGGCGCGGGAACGCTCACCGCGACCGTGCCCGACGGCTCCATCTCGAGCGACCCGCTGCCGTTCGAGGTGCTCGCGGGCCAAGCGGTGAACGCGGCCCTGGTGCTCGACGCGAACCCGCCGGCCGGTCAGGTGAGCGGCAGCGCTATCACCGTGCCCGAGGATCTCGACGTCACCGCGACGGTGGTGGCGAAAGACGGCGCGGGAAACCTGGTCCAGCCAGGCTGGAGCCTTTCCGTCGTACCCGAGGCCCTGGTCGCCGGCGGCGTCGTGCGGTTCGAGAGCCCCGGCTCGTACACGGTGACCGCCCGCGTCGACGGCGCGCCGCAGAACCCGCCCTTGACCGCGACCGCGACGGTCACCGTCTCGCCGAGCGGCGAGTCCCTGCCGAGCACGCTTTCCGTGTCGATGCCGGGTCCGGCGACGAGCGGAGTGCCGCTGCCCTACCGCCTGGCGGTAGCGGATGAGCTCGGCGACCGCATCGATGCGCCGGTGCCCACCGTCAGCCTCTCTGACTCCCGCGGGACGTTCTCGACCGCGAGCTCGACCGTCACCTTCGTCACGGCGGGGTGGCAGACCGCGACCTTCCAAGTGACCCTCGGGAGCCAGCGCTTGACGGCGAAGGCGTCGGTCTTCGTGCGGCCGGGACCGGTGAGCGCGCTCGCCCTCGAGCTCGCAGGGATAGCGGCACCGCTGTCGGGCCCCCGCATCACGCAACCGGGCGAGGTCGATGCGGTCACGTGGAGCGCGCAGGACGCGGCCGGCAACGCCGTGCCCGACACGCCGGTGGTGCTCTCGGCCGACTCGCCGGTGTCGGTGTTCGGCAGCTCCCTCACGGCGCCGGACGCGCCGGGTACCTACGCGGTCGTCGCCCAGGTTCCCGCCACCCGGGTCGAGGCCGTCGCCGCGATGACCGTGCAGCCGCAACCGCCGGCGTCGCTCTCGCTGTCGTGCCCGCTTCAGGCGGTCGCGGGCGAGCCCATCCTCTGCCACCCGACGATCACCGACGCGAACGGGCTGCCGGTCGCGGGCACCGTCGGCTACAAGTTCGAGCCCCCCGGCGGGGCGGGCGCGGTCGGTTCCGACCTGATTCTCACCGTCGCCGGGACCGTGGTCGTCACCGCGACCGTGTCCGGGTCCTCCGTCTCGGCGTCGACCGCGGTCACGGTGCGGCCCGCACCTGCCGCCGAGCTGAAGCTCTCCATCTGGCCGGGAGCGGTCTCGGTCGGCCAGACGGCGGAAGCGAGGACCGTGGTCGCCGACGCGTTCGGCAACCCGCTCCCGGTGGCGACGGAAATCTCCACCGGGGCCCCGGGCGCCATCGTCGGCGGCGGCCTGCTGTCGAACCTGACGTCGTCCGGGCTCTTCCAGGTCTTCGCGGTGACCCCGCCGGGCGTTCCCGCGTTGTCGGCGACCGGGTACCTGCGGGTGACGGCCGGTCCGGCGAGGAGCGTGGTGCTCGATGTCTCGCCCCTCGACACCGCTGCCGGTGAGCCGATGACCGTCTCGGCGACGGCCCTCGATGCGAGCGGCAATCCGACCGCGGACCGTCCGGCGATCACCGTCGATGGTCGGGCGCCGGACGACATCCACGCGACGCTCGCCGGGGCCGCGCTGACCTTGTTCGATCCCGGCCCCCACCTCGTCGCCGCGACGACCGGCGACGCCGCCGCCTCCCAAATCGTGCTCGTCCATCCGGCGGCCGACCTGACGCCGCCCGAGGTGAGCGTCGCCCTCGACGCCGCTTCCTACGCACCGGGAAGCACGGTGACGGTAACCGTGACCGCGCGCGACGACCGCGCGCTCCAGGGCGCGCGCGTCCACGTGTCGGGCACCGCCTTGAGCCTTCCGTTCGACCAGATCGTGGCGGCGCCGATGCCGCCGTCGCCGGAGCTGTCCAGCTCCGCCTCCTTCACGCTTCCCGCCAGTGCCGTCGGTCAGCTCACGGTCGAGGCCTCCGCCGTCGACACCTCCGGGAACTCGGCCGACGCCCTCCCGGTGACCGCGACCGTCCCCTGACGGAGCTTCGAGGGCGGGCGGCCGCCTTCTGGATTCCCCGCGGGAATGCGACATCCGGGCACGCTGTTCTGCGCGCCCGGACGGAAGCGGCCGTCTCTCAGGAGGGGATGAGCGTTCGGCGCTTGCCCTTCCGGAACGAAGCTGCTATCAAGCGCACCTTTTCGAGGTCGGAGCGCGCGAGCTTCCGGCCTCGACGAAGCGCACACCGGAGGGCGATGCGCCCGACGGTGATCTGACGGTGGCCGTCTCTCGCCGAGGCGTCCGCGACGTTTCTCAACGGAGGTCCCCCCGCGGCGGTGGGCCCCAAGGAAGGACCGGAGATGAAGAACGGTAATCTGCTCATCGCCCTGATCGTCGGCGGGGTGATCGGTTTCGTCATCGGCAAGGCGACGACGACGAAGTCCGCTCCGTCGGCGGACAGCACCGCTCCCGCTGTCATCGCGAAGGCCGCTCCCGCCCCGGCCCAGCAGGCGGAAGGCCCGAACACGGTCTACGCGGTGCCGGTCACCGCCAGCGACAACATCCGGGGGCCCGCCACCGCGAAGGTGACGATGGTCGAGTGGTCGGACTTCCAGTGCCCGTTCTGCGGCCGGGCCGAGGGAACGCTGAAGCAGATCTTCGCGACCTACGGCGACAAGGTGCGGCTCGTCTTCAAGCAGTACCCGCTGCCGTTCCATCAGTACGCGGGCGAGGCCGCCGAGGCGTCGCTCGCCGCCGCCGCCCAGGGCAAGTTCTGGCCGATGCATGACGCGATGTACGCGAACCAGCAGCACCTGACCCGGGCGGACCTCGACAACTACGCGAAGGAGGTCGGCCTCGACGTGACCCGGTTCGACGCTGAGCTCAACAGCCACCAGTACAAGGCGCAAGTGCTGCGGGAAGAGGCGCAGGGCACCAACTTCGGGGTGCACGGGACGCCGACGTTCTTCGTCAACGGCCACAAGCTGGTCGGCGCGCAGCCGTTCTCGGCGTTCAAGACGGTGATCGATCAGCAGATTGCACAGGCGGAGCAGCTCTCGGCCCGCGGGGTGCCGGCGACGCAGCTCTACGCCGAGATGACCAAGAACGGCGCGACCCACGCGCTCGCGCCCGCTCCGAGCCCCAACCGGCCGCCGCCGCCCGCGCCGGGCTCGCAGGTGCAGGACGTGACCGACCTGTCCGGTCCGACGCGCGGAGCAGCCAACGCCAAGGTGACCATCGTCGAGTGGTCGGATTTCCAGTGCCCGTTCTGCGGCCGGGCCGAGCCGGTGCTGAAGCAGATTTTCGACACCTACGGCAAGGACGTGCGGCTCGTCTGGAAGAACCAGCCGCTGCCGTTCCATCCGCACGCGATGCCGGCGGCGACCGCGGCGATGGCCGTCTACCGGCAGGGCAACGCGAAGTTCTGGAAGATGCACGACGAGATCTTCGCCGACCAGGGCTCGGAGGCGACCACCCCGGACGCGCCCGTCTTCCAGAAGTGGGCGCAGGAGGCCGGCGCCAACGTGACCGCGTGGAAGGCCGAGCTCCAGGACCCGAAGGTGGTGGGAAAGATTCATACCGACATGGTCTACGGACGGAAGTTCGGCGCGAACGGGACGCCCACCTTCTTCATCGACGGGCGGGAGATTCCGGGCGCGATGCCCTTCCCGATGTTCAAGACGATCATCGACGACGAGTTGAAGAAGGCGGACGCGTTGCTCGCCAAGGGCGTCAGCCGGCATGATCTGTACGCGAAGCTGCTCCAGGAGAACCTGGCGAACGCGCCGAAGGCGCCGCTCGCGCCCCCATCGGCGGCGCTGCCGACGGACAACGGCGCTCCCGTCAAGGTCGCGATCGGCGACTCTCCGGTGCGCGGCAACCCGCGCGCGCCGGTCACCATCGTCACCTTCTCCGACTACCAGTGCCCGTTCTGCAGCCGGGCGGAGCCGACGGTGCAGGAGGTCCTGCAGAAGTACGGGCGGAAGGTGAAGTTCGTGTTCAAGAACTATCCGCTCCCGTTCCATCCGTACGCGATGGGCGCGGCCGAGGCCGCCGAAGCCGCGGGCGAGCAGGGCAAGTACTGGCAGATGCACGACCTGCTCTTCAAGAACAACACGGCGCTGACGGTGGACGACCTCGACAAGTACGCGAGCGAGATCGGGCTGAACGTGACGAAGTTCAAGGCCGCGATGGATTCGCCGCAGGTCAAGGCGGCCATCTCCCAGGACCAGGCCCAGGGCAGCTCGGTGGGCGTCGACGGGACGCCGACCTTCTTCATCAACGGCCACAAGCTGGTCGGAGCGCAGCCCCTCGAGGCGTTCACCGCGCTCATCGACAAGGAGCTGGCCAAGAAGAAGGGCTAGAGCGCTTCTGCTGGACGATTGGACGGGAGGCCCGTTCCGGCGCTGCCGGGGCGGGCCTTCGCGTTCGGACGGTACAAGCACATCAGGGGCCGAAAGAGATCCCATCGGAGCGCCGGATGTCCCTTCCGCAACTGGGGTTTCGGGCGTCTCGGGCGAAGAGCCGTGGGCTCCTGCGAGCGCGAGGCTCTTCGTCGAATCCGGGGAAGCGACAGGAGCCGGGCACATCGATGCCCGGAAAGAGCAGTGCCTTCTCGCCGCACCGGAAGGGTCGCTGCGCGTCTTCGCTCCGTGCCCGGATCCTGTCGCTCCCCGCATCGGATGGTGACGGCACTTCCGCGCCCGGGCTCCGCCACGCGGCCTTCCCTGGTCTCGGCGAAGAGCCGAAAAACGAATCGAGGCAGCGCCCGGGAAGGGAGCTGCCTCGGTGTCGGAAGGCGGGAGCGCTTCTCGCTCAGCGCTTGGAGAACTGGAACCGGCGGCGGGCGCCCGGCTGGCCGTACTTCTTGCGCTCGACCTCGCGGGCGTCGCGGGTGAGCATCCCGGCCTTCTTCAACGGCGGGCGCAGCTCGGGGTTGTACTCGGCGAGCGCCCGGGCGATGCCGTGGCGGATGGCGCCCGACTGGCCGGAGAGCCCGCCACCCTCGACGTTGATCGCGAGGTCGACCTTGTCCTTCATCTCGACCAGCTCGAGCGGCTGCATCAGGACCATCTTCGCCACGTCGCGGCCGCCGAAGTACTGGTCGAGCGTGCGGCCGTTGATGGTGAAGGCGCCGGTTCCCGCCTTGAGGCGGACGCGAGCGACAGCCTGCTTGCGCCGGCCGGTGGCCCAGTTCTCGTTGCGGACGGTGGCCATGTTCTCGTGCACCCTTCGCCGGCGCGCCCAGCCAAGCGGCAGCCGCGCCGGTCTCCTAGAGCCTAGTAGGTCAGCTTGAGCGGTTCCGGCTTCTGCGCCGCGTGCGGATGGCTGGGCCCGGCGTAGACCTTGAGCTTGGTCATGATCTGCCGGCCGAGCGGGCTGCGGCGAATCATCCGGCGGACGGCGTCCTCGACGAGCTGGGTCGGATGGCGCTCCATCACCATGCGGGCGTTGAACGAGTGCAGCCCTCCCGGATAGCGGGAGTGGTGGCGGTACATCTTGTCGTCCCACTTCTTCCCGGTCAACCGCACCTTTCCCGCGTTGACGACGATGACGAAGTCGCCGGTGTCGGCGTGGGGCGTGAAGGTCGGCTTGTTCTTGCCGCGCAGGATGAGGGCAATCTGGCTGGCGGCGCGGCCGAGGACCAGGTCCTTCACGTCCACCACGTACCAGCGCCGCTGGGTCTTCTCTGCGCTGAAGCTGGGCGTCGTCTGCATCCCTTTTCTAGCTCCATCCTGCCGAAAAAGCGGTCGCGCTCTCTAAAAGACGGGCCGAGCAGGCGCCCGAAAAGAGCCGCGCTCTATACCGGCGGCCGCGCGCCGTGTCAAGAGCGCGAAAACCCTGGCCAGCCACTTCACGCGCGCAGCTCGGCGCCGAACGCTTGGCGCAGTCGGTCGACGATGACGGCGTGGGCGCGGTTCACCTCGTCGTCCTGCAGAGTCCGGTCGGCGGCGCGGTAGCTGAGTGAGTAGGCGAGGTTCTTCTTGCCTTCCGGCAGCGGTGCCCCTCGGTAGACGTCGAAGAGCGACACCGCTTCTACTAGGCGCTTCTCGTCGGCCCGCCGGATCTCGGCGGCGACGTCGGCGGCGGTCACCCGCTCCTCGACCACGATGGCGAGGTCCCGCAGCGATGCCGGGTAGCGGGGGACCTCGTGGTAGCGCGGCACCAGGGTCGCCGCGTCCACCAGCAGGTCGAGCCCCAGCTCCGCGACGAGCGTCGCGCGCGGGAGCTCGAGCGCGTCGGCGATGGACGGGTGCAGCTCGCCGAGGGTTCCCGCCGGGCGGTCGCCGACGAACAGCCGCGCGGCCGAACGCGGGTGCAGGAAGGACACATCGGTGGCGCGCTCGAAGCGGACGCGGGTCAGGGCGAGCGCTTGCCGCACCTGCTCGATGGCTCCCTTGAGATCGAAGAAATCGAACGGTTCCTTGCCCGCCGCCCAGCCGTGCGCGCGGGTCCCCGTCGCGACCAGCGCGAGGTGCAGCGGCTCCTCGGCGGCCTGGAATTCCGGCGTGCCGGGCGACGCCGCGGGCACCTTCTCGTGCGCGCGGAAGACGCGACCGATTTCGTAGAGCCGCAGCGCTCCTGCCCCATGCCGGAGGTTGTGCGAGAGGTTCTTGAGCAAGCCGGGCACGAGCGAGGTGCGCATCACCGCCATGTCCTGGGCGATGGGGTTCTTCAGCGCTATCGGTTCGAGGTCGGGGCGGATGCGCGAGAGATCCTCGGGCGCGACGAAGGCGTAGTTCACCGCTTCGTGGAAGCCCATCGACATCAGCGCTTCGCGCGCCCGCGCCTGCGCGACCGCGTGCGGGCGCTCGCGCGCGTCGGTGCCGGTGATCTTCGGCTCGGTCGCGGGAATCGAATCGAACCCGCGCAGCCGGGCGACCTCCTCGATGAGATCGATCTCCGCCGTCAGGTCGCCGCGCGCGCCCGGCACCTCGATCGTCGCACCGTCCGGGTCGCGCTCGACGACGGTGAGCGAGAGCGCTTCCAGGAGGCTCAACGCTTCGTCGAAGGGAACCTCGGTGCCGAGCACGGTGTTCAGCCGGGTGCGCCGCAGACGGATGCGCGGTCGCTCGAACGGTTTCGCGCGCACGTCGATAGCGGCGCCGCGGGGACGGCCGCCGGCGACCTCGAGAATCACCTGCGCGAGGCGGTCGAGCGCCACCGGCACCGTCTCCGGATCGACGCCGCGTTCGAAGCGGTGCGACGACTCGGAGTGGATGCCGTGGCGGCGCGACGAGCGGCGAACGGTCGAGGGGACGAAGTACGCGCTCTCGAGAAGCAGCCGCGTCGTTTCGGCGGTGACCTCGCTCGACTCGCCGCCCATCACGCCGGCGAGGCCGACCGGTCGGGCGGCATCGGCGATGACCAGATCGTCGGGTGAAAGCGCGCGATCTCTTCCGTCGAGCGTGCGCAGGGTCTCGCTAGGAAGCGCGCGGCGCGCAACCAGGCGGGAGCCCTTGAGCTTATCGAGATCGTAAGCGTGGAGCGGCTGGCCGAGCTCGAAGAGGACGAAGTTCGTCGCGTCGACCACGTTGTTGATCGACCGCTGGCCGAGCGCTTCGAGCCGGCGCTTGAGCCACGCCGGCGACGGTCCGATCTTCACGCCGCCGATCACCCGCGCGCAGAAGCGCTGGCACAGGTCCTCGGCGGTGATCTCCACCCACGCCGGGCTCTCGGCGCCGACGTCGTCGACCTGCGGCACGACGTCCCGCAGCGGCGCGTCGAACAGCGCGGACAGCTCGCGCGCGACGCCACGGTGGCTGAGGGCGTCCGCGCGATTCGGCGTCACGTTGATTTCGAAGGCGACGTCGTCTTTCCCGAGCACTTTCGCGATGGGCGTTCCGGGCACGGTGTCGCGCGCGAGGATGAGCAGGCCGTCGACGCCGTCGTCGGCGCCGAGCTCGCGCCCGGAGCAGAGCATCCCGAAGCTCTCGACGCCCTTGAGCTTCGCTTTCCCGATGCGCTTGCCGTCCGGGAGAACGGCACCGATTCCGGCCAGCGGAACGTGGTCGCCGGCCGCGTGGTTCTGCGCGCCGCAGACGATTTGCAGCTCGCTCGTCCCGTCGAAGACGCGGCAGACCGACAGCTTCGTTTCCGGGATGGGGGAGCGCTCCCGGATCTCGGCGACGACGACCTTCTCCAAGCCGCGGTCGAGCCGCTCGATCGCCTCCACCTCGAGGCCGCCGCCGGTCAGGCGCCGCGCGATTTCCCCCACGTCATCCGGGAGATCGACCAGCTCACGCAACCAGCTCAGAAGCACGCGCACGGTTCATCTCCCGCCAACGATAGCCGACACGTTTCGTCGGTCACCACGTGCACCGCCGCCCGACGCGGGCGAGAACCACTGCCTCAAAACTGCTCCAGGAACCGCACGTCGTTCTCGAAGAGGAGCCGGAGGTCGTCGATGCCGTAGCGGTTCATCGCGATGCGCTCGACGCCGAAGCCGAAGGCGAAGCCGGTGAACTTCTCGGCGTCGACCTGGCAGGCGCGAAAGACGTTCGGATGGACCATCCCGGCGCCCATCACCTCGACCCAGCCCGACGCCTTGCAGGTCCGGCACGGCTCGCCGCCCGGGAGTTGGCCGCTCCCGCCGCAGACGCCGCAGGCCATGTCCATCTCCGCGCCCGGCTCGACGAAGGGGAAGTAGCTCGGGCGAAAACGCGTCGGCCGGTCGCCGAACATCGCCTTCGCGTAGGCGTCGAGGGTGCCCTTCAGGTCCGCGAAAGAGACGCCTTGGTCGACGTAGAGCCCTTCGACCTGGTGGAACATCGGGCTGTGGGTCGGGTCGGAGTCGCAGCGAAAGGTGGTGCCCGGCATGATGAGCCGGAGCGGCGGCCGGCGCGAGAGCATCGCCCGCACCTGCACCGGCGAGGTGTGGGTGCGCAGGAGCACGTCTTGACGCCCACGAAGAGCGCCCAAGCTCTCCGGTTCGACGAAGAAGGTGTCCTGCATGTCCCGCGCCGGGTGGTCCTTGGGGAAGTTCAGCGCCTCGAAGTTGTAGAAGTCGAGCTCGATGAGCGGCCCTTCGAGAACGCCGAACCCGAGCCGCTGGAAAATCGCGACGATGTCTTCGAGGGTGCGCGTCAAGGGGTGCCGGTGGCCGAGAGCGGTGCGGCGCCCCGGAAGCGTCACGTCCAGCGGCGTGCTCTCGAGCTCCGCCTCGAGCGCCGCGCGCGCCAGCCGCGACTTCGCCGCGGCGAGCAGCGCCTCCACCTGGTCGCGGGCCTCGTTCACCGCCTGCCCCACGAGAGGCCTTTCGCTCGGCGGGACCTGTCCCATCCCCCGGAGCGCCAGCGCCAAGGACCCCTTCTTCCCGAGATAACGCACCCGCAGGGTCTCGAGAGCGCTCTCGTCCTGCGCCACGTCGATGGCGCCTTGGGCCTCCTCCCGGATGCGCCTCAGATCGTCGATCACCGACATCGAAACCTCGTTCGCCGAACGGATCATCGATGAAAGGCCCGAAACGCGAACGGGCCCGCCTGGCCTCATCGCCACGCGAGCCCGAGCCTTCGACCCGGAGAATGGGTCGCGCGAAAGCGTCGCCCACCTTGCGGCCGTCGTCGATGGGCTCCGCTGACGCTTCACCCATCCTGCACGCCCGGATGAGCGCGTCTTCCTTAGCTACGCCAGCGCCACCTTGGCGAGCGCGCCGAACGCCGCGAGGTCGTTCAACGCCAGGTCGGCCAGCATCTTGCGGTCGACCGCGATGTGCTTCGCGCTCATCCCGTGGATGAGCTTCGAGTAGGTGGTGCCGACCATCCGGGCCGCCGCGTTGATGCGGACGATCCACAGCGACCGGAAGTCGCGGCGGCGCATCCGGCGGCCCTTGGCCGACTGCGCCATCGCCCGCTCGACCGCCTCGGCCGCCCGCTTGTACGTGTTGCCCGGCCGCCCGCGAAAGCCGCTCGCGAGCTTGAGAACCCGATTGCGGCGGCGACGGGCCTTGAAACCTCTCTTGACGCGCATCTTCGTCCTCGCTTGGGTCGGCGCGGGTCCCTGATGGACCGCTTCGCTTGGCGCTGTCCCCGGTGGTCGGGGCTTCGTTTTCCACCGCGCCCCGAAGAGCGGTGCCTCCTCTGCAAGGAGGGGGAAGCCTATTTCGGCAAGCCGTACGGCACGGTCTGGCGCACGAGCTTCGCGTCCCGGCTCGCGAGGATCCCGGACCCGCGCAATTGGGCCTTCCCCTTGCGCGCTTTCCCCGTCAAGAGGTGCCGCTTGCCCGCCCGTCCGAACTTGACCTTGCCGGTGCCGGTCGACCGCATCCGCTTGACCGCCGCGCGCTTGCTCTTGAGCTTGAACTTCGCCATCGGTGCGTTCTTCTTTCCCGCCGCCCGCGAGACCTGCCCGGCGGCTCGAATTCGTCTCGTCGTCTGCCGGCCGAAGGTCCGGCCGGGGCCGCGCTTATTGCCAGTGGCCAGCCGGAAAGTCAAGCGGCCAGTTCGCTAGACCTTGGGGCCGGGAGCGCCTGACGGCGGGTTCGGCCCGGACATCGTCGCCGCCGGCCCGCTCGGAGTCGCGCCGGAGCCGGAGTAGGCCGGCCGTTGCGCGGGAGCCGGCCGGGAGACCGAGGGCGCTCCCGCTGGGCGCGCGGACGGCGCCGGCCGGGAGGTCGCCACGGCCGCCTTCCCCTTCGCGGTGCCGAGCAGCATGAACATCGCCCGGCCCTCCATCCGGGGCGCCTGCTCGACGCTCGCCACGTCCTTCAGGTCGCTGATCATCACCTGGAGCTGCTTCTGGCCGATCTCCCGGTGCGCGATCTCGCGGCCGCGAAAGACGATGGTGACCTTGACCTTGTGGCCCTCTTCCAGGAACTCGCGCACCTGCCGGACCTTGACGCCGTAGTCGTGCTCGTCGGTGCGGGGACGCAGCTTGATTTCCTTGAGCTTGACGACCGCCTGCTTCTTCTTCGCCTCGTTCGCCTTTTTCTTGGCCTCGTACTTGTAGCGGCCGTAGTCCATGATCTTGCAGACCGGCGGCTTGGCCATGGGGCTGACCTCGACGAGGTCGAGCCCTACCTCCTGCGCTTTCGCGAGAGCAGCGTCGATGGAGAGGATTCCGAGCTGTTCGCCCTCGGACCCGATCACCCTCACTTCCCGGGCACGGATTCGGCGGTTGGTCCTGGCGTCACGAGAGATGGCGGACTCCCAAACGGCGCTTGACGGCGCCTGTTGCGTGGCCCGCGCGATTGCGGGCGAAACACCCGAGTGGAAAGGTCCGCTCGGGGCGGCGACTTGGCAAAGTCACGGGCGACCTCTCGCTCACGCCAGGTGGCGCTCTTCGGTCAAGCACGCCACGAAGCCGGGCGTCGCGGTTCGAAACCGCCGCCCCCCTTGGCGCCTGACGACCGGCGCCGAGGGAAAGCTTTCAGCGT
Source organism: Myxococcales bacterium (assembly GCA_021787845.1). GTDB lineage: Bacteria > Myxococcota > Myxococcia > Myxococcales > JAJYLH01 > JAJYLH01. Next base: position 38,546 of record JAJYLH010000012.1, read on the forward strand.
GCTTCGCGAACGTCAATAGCGCGTCAGGTACACGCGGCCCACCAAACGGAGCCGCATTTTAACGATCGACGGTCGGGAGTCAAGCCCGATGGTCGCGAACGCACGCCGCGGATCTGGCTCACGGGCCGCGAGCGGGTATGCTCCCGGGCGGACGAGATGGCTCAGGAGCGGCCGACGCTGTTGGAACGGGGCGGGCTGTCGCCCCAGCAGGTGCGCGAGGTGGCGCTCTTGGCGCGCGCCCTCTCCCAGGCGCCGGGGCTGCCGACGCTCCTGTCGCGGCTCGGTCACGGAGTAAGAGCGCTCCTGGAGGCCGACCTGCTGGCGCTCGCGATGCGGGGCGCCGACGGGAAGACCTGGGCGCTGTTCGCCCGCGGAGGGCAGGAGCCCGCCTGGGTAGAGCTACCGCCGTCGGGGAGCGCGATCGATCTGGCGGTCGACCAGAACCGCACCGTTCGGCTCGACCGGCCCGCGGGACCGGTGCCGGTTCCCGACAGCGCTGCCCTGGGGACGCTCGCCGCCTATCCGAGCGCCATCGCGGTGCCGCTCCGAGGCGCGCAGGGGCCGATGGGCGCCCTGGCGGTGTTCGCCTCGCGCCCGTACGCCTATGACCCCGGCCACGAAGCCATGGTCGAGTTGCTCGGCTCGACGGTCGAACAATCGGCGCGAAGGTTCCTGCTGCTCGACGAGCTGTCGCGCGCGCACAAGGAGCTGACCCGGGCGGAGGGCTTGCCGGGCGGGCTGATGCGGGGTTTCGCGGCCGACCTGACGCCCGAACTCGAGTCGCTCGTGGCGGCCATCCAGCGGCTGCAGGGCGAGGTGCTGACGGACGAGGCGCCGGTCGAGGCGCGGCGGCTTTTCGACGAGCTCAAGGAGGCGGCGAGCGACCTCGCGGGCCTCGTCGGGAACGTCGCGGAGCTGGCGCGGTTCGAGGCGGGGCAGGTCAAGCTCGCGCGCTCGCCGGTGCCGCTGCGCGCGTTCTTGAGCGAACGGCTGCGGGCGAAGGCGGCGCTCGCGCGCGCGCGGGGGGTGCTGCTGCTCTGGCGGGTCGAGCCCGAGGAGCTGCGCGTCGCGGTCGACGCGAAACAGCTCGGCCGGGTGGTCGACGCGCTGGTGCTCGACGCGCTTGGGCGCACGCCGCGGGGCGGACAGGTCGCGGCGGTCGCGCGGCTCGGCCGCGGGTACGTCGACCTCGCCGTGGGGGACACCGGGTCGCTGGCGCCCGACCAGCGCGACCGGATCTTCACCGAGCCTGGACCGGCCCTCGGCGACACGCCGCTCGCGCGGTCGGCGAAAGGGCTCTCGCTCTACTTCTGCCGGCTGGTGGTCGAGCTGCACGGCGGACGCATTCGGCTCGACGAGCCGCCGCCGGGCGTCGGCGCTCTCGTCCGGCTGGCGCTGCCCGCGTAAAGGGCTTGGCCTCGGGCACCGGCTGCGCCGCCAACGCTTTCTGCCTCTGCGCCGTTGGAGTGGGAAGCGGAAGTGGAGTGGGAGCCGGACACGTGAGTGTCCGGGTTGGAAACGGCGTCACGGGCACCCGGACACTGACATGTCCGGCTCCATCCCTCGTCGCAGCTCGCACAGATTTCGTCGAAGAGTCTTCTTCCGCCGGTTCGGGTCAGGTTCCCGTCGGTGGAGGCTTCACCTCCCGCCCCGCCTTGTAGAATGCCTCCCACTCGATGGCGCCTTCCTCGTCGTAGACGACCTCGCGCCCATCCTTCGCGCCGAAGGCGTACTCGACCTCCGTCTCCAACGCGCCCGAGGCATAGAATTCGCGGACGGTCCCGTGGAGCAGGCCGTCCTGGTAGCTCAGCTCCGACTGCTTGACCCCGGTTTCGTAGTAGGTGACGGTCAAGCCGTTCAGCTCGCCGTCGACCCAGGTCTCCTCCGCGTAGACTTTGCCCGACGGATAGAACATGCGGCCGGGGCCGTGCTTGCGGCCGTCGACGATGGTGTTCTCGCAGCACGGCCCTCCGTCGGGGCGCGCGTGACAGACGAGTTGGGGCGTGGCGTCTTCGGCGCTCATGCTGCGCCCAGGATAGCACGACCGCCGGGCGGGAACGCGCGGCGGGGGAGGGCCATCACGGCGGGTCGGCGTAGCCCGCCGGCCTGTTGCCGCATTCCATGTTGTCGAGCCAGGAGATCGACGCGTGCGTCGAGCCTCCGAAGCCCGGCCAGCCGGAGGTGGAGACGGTGCCGTCGCCGTTGGAGATGACGATGTGCCCGGCGTAGCCGTTGCGCCGGTTGCGGTCCCAGAAGAGAATCACGCCGCACGGAGCGGTTCCCGCCCAGGGGTGGAGCTTGCCTTCGGCGCGGTAGGCGTCGAGGGAGTCCGCCGCGGTCGCTTTCTGAAGCTCCCGAACCGTGACCCCGGCGCCGTAGCGGAAAGCCTGGCTGACGAACGCCAGGCAGTAGTCCGAGTAGCTGTGGCCTTCGGCGAGTTGCTTGGCTTCCCAGGCGAGCGCTTCGCGCGAGTAGGCGTCGCAGCTTCCGGCATTGCACTGGTCGGGCGTGCCCGCCGGCTCGACCGCGCATCCGGCCGGGCAGGCCCTGACGGTCGAGAGCCGGCCGTTGGTGCACTGGTAGAGCGTGTTCGCGTTCGCTCCGACTTCCGATCCGCAGTACAGGCCGTCGCCCGCGGGGCAGCTCCCGCCAGCGCAGGCGTCGGGAGTGCCGGGCGGGTTGACCTGGCACCGGCTCGCGCAGACCTGCTGCACGCTGAGCCGCCCGCTCTGGCATCGGTAGAGCGTGTTCTGGTCGGCGCCGACCTCCGAGCCGCAGTAGAGCCCGTCCCCGGACGGGCACGGCGTCGCCCTGCACTGATCTTGCTGCCCCGGCGGGTTCACCTGGCAGCCGTTCGCGCACCTCTGGGATACCGCGAGCGTGCCATTGGTGCAGGTGTAGAGGGTGCTCGGCTCGGCGCCGACTTCCGACCCGCAGTAGAGCCCGTTGCCGGAGGGACAGGCGGCCGCCTTGCACTGATCTTGCTGGCCCGGCGGATTCACCTGGCAGCCGTTCGCGCACTTCTCGAGCGTGGTGAGGCCGCCATTCGTACACTGATAGAGCGTGTTCTGGTCCGCGCCGACCTCCGAGCCGCAGTAGACGCCGTTCCCCGACGGGCACGACGCGGTCTTGCACTGATCTTCCTGCCCCGATGGATTGACCTGGCATCCGTTCGCGCACTTCTGCGACACCGTGAGCGATCCGTTCGTGCACTGGTAGAGCGTGCTCTGGTCCGCGCCGACCTCGGACCCGCAGTAGAGCCCGTTGCCGGAAGGGCACGACGCCGATTTGCACTGGTCCGGCGTCCCGGCCGCGTTCGCTTGGCATCCGCTCGGGCACGCCTGCGCCACCGTCAGCGTGCCGTTGGCGCAGTCGTAGAGCGTGTTCGCGTCGCCGCCGACTTCCGCTCCACAGTAGAGGCCGTTGCCCGAAGGGCAAGTCACTTGCTTGCACTGATCTTCCTGGCCCGCGGGATTGACCTGGCATCCGTTGGCGCAGCGTTGCGAGACGGTGAGCGCGCCGTTGTCGCAGTCGTAGAGCGTGTTGGAGTCGGCGCCGACTTCGGAGCCGCAGTAGAGCCCGTTGCCCGATGGGCACGAACCGGACTTGCACGCGTCGGCGATCCCCGCCGAATTGACCTGGCATCCGTTCGCGCACTGCTCGTGTACCGTGAGCGTCCCGTCGTTGCAGTCGTAGAGCGTGTTCGCGTTCGCGCCGACCTCCGAGCCGCAGTAGAGGCCGTTGCCCGCCGGGCAGCTCGTCCCGTTGCAGTAGTCGGCGACGCCGGCCGGGCTCTGATGACATCCGCTCGCGCACGTCTTGGCCACGGTGAACGCGCCGTCGGTGCATTGATAGAGGGTGCTCGCATCCTTGCCGACTTCCGAGCCGCAATACAGTCCATTGCCGCTCGGGCAACTCGTCGTCGACTTGCACGCGTCGGCCGACCCGGCGCTATTCACCTGGCATCCACTGGAACAGCGTTGAGCGACCGCGAGCGTGCCATCGGTACACTGATAGAGCGTGTTGGCGTCTTCGCCGACTTCCGAACCGCAGTAGAGTCCGTTGCCGCTCGGGCAGCTCGGCTTGCAGGCGTCGGCGGTGCCCCCGCCGTTCACTTGGCACCCGTTCGAGCACTGCTGCACGGCCGTGACGTTCCCGTCGGTGCACTGATAGAGGGTGCTCGCATCCTTGCCGACTTCCGAGCCGCAGTAGAGTCCGTTGCCGCTGGGGCAGCTCGTCGCCTTGCAGGCGTCGGGCGTGCCGCCGCCGTTGTGTTGGCATCCGTTGGCGCAGTGGTCGGCGACGGTCAACGCGCCGCTGGCGCAGTGGTACAGAGTCGATGGATCGGCTCCGACTTCCGATCCGCAGTAGAGCCCGTCGCCGTTCGGGCATCCGCTGCAGGCGTCGGGGAGGCCAGCGGGGTTGACCTGGCACGCGCCCGGGCAGCGCTCCTTGGATGAGACCACCCCGTCTTCGCAGTCGTAGAGGACGTTTGCGTCGAGCTGGAGCCGGCTGCCGCAGTAGAGTCCATTGCCGTCGGGGCACGAGGAGCAGGCGTCCTCGCTCCCGTTCGTGCCGTCGACGCAGATGCCCGGGCAGGTGGCGCTGACGAGAATCTGTCCCTTCTCGCAATCGTAGAGGGTCTGCGGGTCGCGGCCGAGGCGGTCGCCGCAATAGAGTCCGTCCCCGTCGGGGCAGGGGCAGGCGTCGGCGACGCCGTCGGCTCCGATGACGCACTGGCCGGCGCACGCTTGCGCGACGGCGATCTGACCATCCTTGCAGGCATAGAGCTTGGTTGGGTCGAGCCCCAGCGTCTGCCCGCAGTACTCGCCATCGCCGTTGGGGCAGGCGGACCCGGCGTCGGGGTAGTCGGTGGGGACCTTCTGGAACGGGTCGCCGGCATCGGCCTCGGCGCCGCTGCCGCCGTCCGGCAGGCCCGAGCTCGACGCGTCGCCGGGCGCGTTCTCGGAGGGAACCTTGGCGGCCTGCGCGCACGCGGTGACGACGAACGCCGCCAGAATCCAGCCGCATCGTGCCTTGCGCCAGCCTGCGATGGACATCGCGCGACCTCCGGCGCCCGATTCTCCCGCTCGCGCGCCGGTGCGCCATCGGACAACCGGCGGACGAAAGGCGATCGATCGCGTCCGAGGCGCAGCGAGCCGCCTCGGCGCCGAGTAGACTTCCGCCGGGAGGCGTGCTTTGGACAAGCGAGCGGATCTCTGGCTGCAGAACCTCCGCGACGAGCGCGACGGCGCGGCGCTGTATGAAGGGATGGCGGCGCTCGAGAAGAACCCGGCGCGAGCGGCGAGCTTTCGAGAGCTCGCCCAGGCCGAGCGCCGTCACGCGGAGTTGTGGGCGCAAAAGCTCGTCGCGCAAGGCGTGGCGCTGCCGGCGGACGCGCCCTCGTCGCGGGTGCGATTGACGTTGTGGCTCGCCCGGCGCCTGGGGGTCGCGGCGGTGCTCGGCCAGGTGGTCGAGACCGAGACCGTCGATGCCGACAAGTACGCGCAGCAGGGCGAGGACGCGGCGGCGCTGGTGGCGGAGGAGCAGGAGCATCGGGACGTGCTCGCGCGCATGCGCGGGCCCGCGACCGGCGGCGCCGCGGGGGCCATCGTCACCCGCGAGCGCTGGCACAAGGGCGGTCGCGCCGGGTCGATCCGGGCGGCGGTCTTTGGCATGAACGACGGGCTCATCTCCAACCTGTCGCTGGTCTTGGGCGTTGCCGCGGCGGGCGCGGCCGACCGAGCGCTGGTCGTCACCGGACTCGCGGGGCTCCTCGCCGGCGCCTGCTCGATGGCGGCTGGCGAGTACACGTCCGTCGCGAGCCAGCGCGACCTGCTCCGCCGCCAAATCGATCTCGAGCGCCGCGAGCTCGCCGAGGATCCCCGCGAAGAGGCTGCCGAGATCGCTCTCATCTTCGAGCAGAAGGGACTGTCGCCGGAGCAGGTCGGCCGCACGACGAGCGAAATCCTCAAGAACCCGGAAGCGGCGCTCGACACCCTCGTGCGCGAAGAGCTGGGCCTCGACCCCAGCGACCTCGGCTCGCCCCTGAGCGCGGCGCTCTCCTCCTTCGCGATGTTCGCTGTCGGCGCCGCGATGCCCATCCTGCCGTTCCTCTTCGCCCGCGGCTGGACCGCGGTCGGCATCGCCAGCGGTCTCGCGGCGGCTCTCCTCATTGCCGTCGGCACCCTGCTCGGCATCCTCGCCGGCACGAGTCCCATCAAGTCCGCCGCCCGGATGGTCGGACTCGCCGCCCTCGCCGCGGCAGTCACTTTCGGATTGGGCCGGCTCGTCGGCAAGACGGTGGGATGAGACCGCTAGCCTCCGATCATGGCGCACGAACAGGATGGACAGGAAGGTTCGTGTAGGTGTCGACCTCTCGCGGCTCGTGACAAGCCGCGACGAACGCATCGCACAGTGAAGTGCTGGGCCACGAGGTCAGCATCCGAGCGAGAAACGGTGTCCCCAATCCCGCGTCGTAGTCCTCGTCGCGAATTCGCACACTGGATTCGCTGGCGACAAGATAGACATCGCGACATTCGGTGCCGAGCGCTCCAAAGATATCTGAGTGGCAGATGGCAAAGATGAGCGATGCATGCCCCCTAAACGGGGCAAGCCACCCGCGAAGGTCGCCAGGCGAAACCCATTCTGGACCTGGACGGAACCCGCGTTGGTCGGGACGAGTGACAATCCCCTCCTTGCGGCCATGGTTGGCGACCACCATCACGAGGTTGTCGCTGGTCTCGGCCCGCAGCGCGATCAGATTCAGCTCGCGCTCCAGCGAGGCCCGCGTCGGGGGAAACAGGTGAAAGCCGTGTTCGCCGACAAGGCCAGATGGGGCGAAGACCAGCAAGTTCTCACGACTGACCCCGGCTCTTCGTCCAGCTTCCAGCGTGACCATCAAGTCGCGGCGGCAGATCTCCCGGTCTCCCGGGTGATCGAATCGCGCGGCCCACGCGATGAGAAACTGCGCCATCAGTTCAGCTCGATAAAGACAAACGGTACCCCAGACTCGGTTCTCGGCTGCGGGGGAAATTCGGCCGTCACTTCTGAGACACGCGAGAAATCGGGCGCGATGAAGTAGTAACGCGCACGGTGTCCCCACTTTGCCCGCGGACTCGGATCGACAAACGCAACCCAAGCCTCTTCGAACCCTTCGTCCTGTGGCGGCTGGATGGGGTTGAAGGCGAGATCGAGCAGCAAATCTCGTGCAACGGGAGAAGAAGAGAGACGGACCCGCGCCCCGGCGCCAAGGTCGTCCCTCAGCTTGTCGAGAACGAATGCGCGCGCGTCTTCGAACTGGGCCGCAGGTGGTACCACGACCTTGTACTCGCCTTTGAGGGCATCGGTGTAGCTCGGCGCCACTACCGCTCCTCCGGATCAGCAAGCCTGAAGACCAGCTCTCCCGGCACAGAGCCCGAAATGAGCACCGAGTGCGTGGTCACGATGAACTGGGTCGTCGGCAGGAATGCGCACAAAGCCGGGAGCATGATCCGTTGCCATCCCGGATGGAGGTGCTGCTCGATCTCGTCGATGAGGACGATGCCGTTCGCGGGTGCCCGGTAGGCGAGCTCCGCGAAGAGCAGCAGAATCGCGCGCTGGCCGTCGCTCAGGCCCTCGATGTCCCGCGGGCGGCCGTGCTCGAGGATGAGCGGCATCAGGTCGTCCGACGGCTCGATGGTCGGGATGCTCTTGAAGAGCGACGGCATCGACAGCACCTCGCGCATGCGTCCGAACCAGCCATCGCGGTCCATCCGGTCTGGCGCGAGCATCGCCAACGCGATCCGGCCGGCCAACGACTTGAACCGCTCGTTGTCCTCCGCCAGCGCGCCGACTCGGGGCTGGTGGCGCAGTGTCGCGAGCGTCGCCGCGTCAAAGGACTGGAGGATGTCGCGCCGCGCAGACAGATACACGAACGGAGCGCGCGAGGCGTCGCCTCGAATTTCCTCCTCCACCCGAACGCGTTGCGCTTCCTCCTCCGGCGAGAGCTGCACGATCGGTTTCTCTGGCGAATCGATGGCCTCGACCCGCCAGCCTTTGCCGGTCAGAACCTGCTCCAACGTCAGGGCAGTCAGCGCGAACGGAGCCTGCTCGCCATCGGATCTCTCATGGGCGCCAGCGATTTCCCGACGAATTCGGACACGCTGCTTCTTCTCGGCGTACGGGTGGACGACACCTTCGAGCTCGATGAACGCGGGTTTGCCCTCCCCCGCCGCGGCATCCGAGACGTCCTTGGCTCCGAGCCGCGGACCCTTCAACAGGTCGTCGAGCCCACCTAGGGTCGAGGCGATCGCCCGAAGGAAGGTTGACTTCCCCGAACCGTTCGGCCCGATGACCACGTAGGTGGTCGTCACGACGTCACCGGATGGGAGCGAAAGATCGAGCGAGCGGATCGACCGCAGGTTCTCGATGTGGATGCGGGTCAGGTGCATCGGAGATCCCCACTATCCCAGCGGTTGGTCGAGATACGTGAACAAGGGCGCGTTGGCAAGGTCGTTGAGCTCGCGCGCCGCGCGCTCGTAGTTCCGGAACGCCTGGAGGTAGGCGTTTCGGGCATCAATCTGTTCTTGCGTCGGAGCAGGGATCCGGCGATAGGCCCGCCCGCACTGGAGCCCGATGACGAACAGCGAGCGGCCACAGACTCCGGCGATCAGCGGGAGCCGCATTCGTCCGGCCTCATCGTCGAGTAGAGCGCGCGCCTGCCGGAGACCTTCGCGTTCGATGACGTGGATCTGGATCTCATCATCGTCCAGCACGAAACGAGGAAGCGAATCCGAACGAAGAGAATCGGTCCGCAGGAGTAGCTCGTCGAGGCTCATCCTCATATCACGTCGCGCCGCTTGCCAGTGGTGAGGCCATGACACCTCCACGAGAAGAGAACTGGCACCGAACATCACACCGACGCGGAACTCGGCAGGAGCCGCACGAAAACTTGGCCCCAGGCTGGCTTCCACACCCGGACTCAACGAAAGAAAGTCGCTTGTGAGGGCGTCGACGTTAGCCTGCGACAGGGAGCCTGATGCACCTGCTCGAGCCAACGCCTTCTGAAACTCCTGCCAGTCCCTCACCATCGAGCCGACTATACGCGAGCCGCCGCCCGCGCGCTCGTCTTCATCCGGAGCTGACCTCTGGGCCATCCGCCCTGATGCGTGCCCGCCGGCCGGTTGCGCGCCCAGCGGCACCCCCGTCGGCTCTCGGCTACGGCATCGCCTGACGCGGCGCCGCGCTCCCGGCATCATCCCGCCCGAACGCCCGCCTCGGCCCAGGCGCGAAGCTGCCGCAAGAGTTCTCGCGCCGCAGGGCGGTCGAGCGGAGCCGAGGTGGACGCGAGGAAGTCGTAGCGGGCCTCGACCGCGAATGGGGTCCAAACGTCCAGCTCGGACAAGGCATCCGGCAGTGGATGCCCCGCGTCCGACAGGAGGTCCGCAAGCTCCCCGAGATCGTGCGTCTTGCGATACACCACCACGTGCGCTGCGAGCACGGCCTTGAACAGCTTTTCCGCGGCTTGCTGGAAGTGGAACCCGACCACCTCGTCGGCGATGTCGGCGTCGGCGAGCACGCGATCGAGGAGGAGCTCGTCCTACGCGGCTTTGGCGAGCAACCGTTCGGCGAGATCACGAGGTCTCAAGCAGCACCCGGCCTTCCTTCAGCGCGGGGTACAGAGCCGTTCCTGGCAGCCCGCCCCATTCGGCGACGTCGCGGTCGGTGACGACCAGCAGGTCGACCGGGATGCGCAGCGGGCGCAGGACGCGCCGCAGACGGACCAGCTCGGCGCGCCGATCGACAAGCCCGGGCTCGACCACGAGCAAGTCCACATCGCTTTCGGGGCCGGCATCGCCGCGAGCATGGGACCCGAACAGGATGAGCGTCGCCGAAGGCGCTGCCTCTCGGAGTAGCTCCGCGGCACGCGCGATGGTCTCGGGAACGACGCCCATGCCTGGAAGCTAGCACCCCTATCCGGTTGACGCACTTGCCCCGACGTTGGAGCCGACACGTAACAACCGTCCGAACTCCGCGTCAATCGGAGTCACCGAAGCCAGCTCTCGCGATTCGGGCTTGCGCCCAGCGGCACCCCCGTTGGCTTCCGGCAGGGGTCTCGCCTCTCAGGCGCCGGCTCAGGTCGTGGTCGCCGGGGTCGGGGCCGTCTGGGCACCGGAGGCGGTGCCGCTCTACGGCTGCGCTGGCGTCTGGCCGCCGGGGGCGGTGCCGCTCCCCTGCGGCGCTTGCGTCTGGGTGCCGGGAGAGGTGCTGCCCTGCGCGGGCTCGGAGTGCGCCGGGTCGGTCTGGCGGCGGTGCCGGTTCGGTCCGCCTCCCTTGAGGCGCCGGTCGTACCCGTACTCGTGCTTCGCCTCGTACGCCGCGTCCTCAGTGCCGAAGTCACCGTCGAGCATCGAGTGCATCCGCTTCTGGTCCTCGATGCCCTTGGCACGCAGCGCCTTGAGCGTCTTGTAGCTGCCGCGATAGAGCTGGCCCGCCGTCGTCGTCGGCAGCTCGGTCTCCGCTTTCTTGTGCGCGGCGACCTGCGCGGTCACCTCGGATGGCACCAGCGGCGCCGGCAGCAGCTTCGCCCCGAACAGCTTCGTGAAGATCGCCGGCCACGCTTCCAGCCGCGCGAGATCCTCTTCCTCGTCGTCGCCGACGGTGACGCTCGGGATCTCCTTGCCCAGCGCCTCCTCCTGCTCCATCTCGATCGCCATCCCGCGCAAGAGGAGCGTCAAGCCGAGCACCCGGCGATGCGTGACGCCGAAGACCGACAGCAGCGGCGCGATCTGTTTGCGCTGCGCGTCCGTCAGCGCCGCGGGATTCATCGCCGCCTTGAACTTGAGGAGCCAGTCGGCGAGCTCCTTCGCATACGCCTCGCGCTGCGCGCCGACGAAGAACTTTCTCGCCGTTCCCACCTGGTAGAACTGAGCGAGCTGGTCATAGAGCCGCTTGTCGCCGGGTCGAGTCGCCATGTCGTCCTCCTAGTGAGTGTCCGACCGCATGCTCCACCCGGGCCGGACGAATGTCAACACCCCCCGGCGTCAGCCGGGACAACACGGCGCGTCAACCCTGCGGGGTCCCGGAAGGCCGGAAACGGCCTGGAGGGGCCTCTACGGTACCCTAGCTGGCATCCTGAGACATTGAGCACGAAGCGCGATGTCTCTGGGAGCCGTCTGGAGTCTTTGGCGATTCGGTCGAATGTCTCGGGGAGGCGCCTGGAGTCTCTGGTGGTCCGGGCGAACGTCTCCGGGAGGCGTCGGGAGACATCGAGCCGACGGCACAATCACTCTGGGAGGCGCCTGGAGTCTTTCGCGATCCGGTCGAATGTCTCCGGAAGGCATCCGGAATCCCTCGCGCCGAGGCGAATCACTCTGGACGCCTCCTGGAGACATTCGCTGTCGACGTGAAAGACTCCGGGAGCCTCCCGAAGGGATTCGTTCTCCTGGCGAAGCTCGTCGGAATGGGATGAAGCGACCGGCCTCATGGGCTGTCCCTCGTGGCGGCCGCTGGAGGGATAAGGTCGCACTCTTGCGCACGGCGTCCGACACGCCATGCTCTCGCCCGATGACCGACCATGCGCGCGAGCCGACCGGGAGCCCTTCCAAGGAGACCATCGCCGCGTTGCGGGAGGAGGTGGCGCAAGCGCACGCGGCGCGCCATCCGGGGAGTGAGATCGCGCGGCTCTTCGCACGAGGCATCGACGCGATCGTCGCCTCGGCGTTCGCGCGGGCGCTGGAAGCGGTGCCGCTCCCCGGTTGCGCTCTGGTCGCCCTGGGTGGTCTCGGCCGGCAGGAGCTCTCCCCGTTCAGCGACGTGGACCTGCTGCTCGTCGTTCCCGAGGCGGCGCGCGACGAAGCGGAGCGGCTCGCGCACGCGCTCTTCACGCCGCTGTGGGATGCGGGGCTCGAGCCGGGAACCGCGTTGCGCACGCCGGCCGAGGCGTTGGAGATCGCGCGCGCCGATCACACGGCGGCCACCGCGATGCTCGACGCGCGGTTCCTCGCCGGCGACCCGGTCGCGGTCGATCGCCTCCTGCATGGATTTTGGATGGAGCTGCGCGGCGAGGCGCTGGAGGCGTTCGTCGCGGCGAAGGCGGCGGACCTGGCGGAGCGGCGGGCGCGGTTCGGTGGCTCGGTCTACCTCCTGGAGCCGAACATCAAGAATTCCCCCGGCGGCATACGTGACCTCTCGACCGGCCTCTGGATGGCGCATGCCCGGCATCGTGTCCGAGGGCTCGATGATGTCGCCGCGGCGCGCCTGCTGCCGGCGCAGGAGGTCGAATCCCTCCGGGAGGCGCGCGAAGGGCTGCTGACGATTCGCTGCGCGCTGCACCTCTTCGCGGGGCGGCGCGACGACCGGCTGACGTTCGAGGCGCAGGAGGAGATTGCGAAGCGCCTCGGCTACGCCGGTTCCGCGCACGCGCTCGCGGTCGAGCAGTTGATGCGCGACTACTACCTCGCCGCGCAGAGCATCGAACACGCGACCGACGCGCTCATCGACCGCTGTGCGCACGAGGCGAAACCGGGGCCGAGCGAGCGGCGACCGATCGACGACGACTTCGAGCTCATCGGCGATCGCGTGGCGCTCCGCGGGTCGATAGCTCTCGTTGATCGCCCGGAGCTGGTGGTCGAATTGTTCGTCGCGGCCGAACGGGAACGGGCACCGGTCCTGCCCAGCGCGCGCGACCAGGTGGCGCACGAGGTCGCGCGGCTCGGCGAGAAGCTCGCGACGATGCCCGCGCCGATGCGGGCGTTCCTCGCGTATCTCGAAAGCCCGGGCGCGAACGGGCGCGCGCTCGACGGGCTCCACGAAACGGGTGTGCTCGGCGGGCTTTTTCCGGAATTCGCGCGGCTCAAGGCGCGGGTGCAACACGACGCGTACCACGTGTTCACCGTCGACACGCACACGCTCTTCGCCCTCCAGAAGCTCCTCCGGCTGCGCGCGGGCGAGCTCGACGCCGAGGAGCCGGGGTTCACGAGGCTCGCCCAGGACCTGGCGGATCCGCTGCCGCTCTGCTTGGCGCTGCTCTTCCACGATCTCGGCAAGGCGACCGGCGGAGGCCACGCCAAGAAAGGCGAAACGCTCGTGCGGGACTGGGGGGAGCGAGCGGCTCGCGCCGCGGGTTCGCCCCCGTTCCCGCGGCCGGCCGCCCTGTTGTCTCCGCGGTCGGGACCCGCGGGCGAGCCAGACTCGCACCCGGTCGATCGGACCGATCAGTCGGATCCGACCGATCGGTCCGATCGGCGTGACGCGCCGCCGAGTCAACCGCCGCCTGGTGACTTCACCGCTCCTGTCCCCCTCGACCCGCACACCATCGGCGCTGCTGCCTTCCTGGTGCGCGAGCACCTGACGCTCTCGCAGATTGCGTTCCGCCGCGACCTGTCCGACCCGGCGCTCATCCAGCGCGTCGTCGACCTGGCCGGCACCCGCGAGCGCCTCGACGAGCTGTACCTCCTGACCTACGCGGACATCTCCAGCGTCGGCCCGGAGACCTGGAACGACTGGCGGGCGCGGCTGCTCGCGGAGCTGTACGACAAGGCGCGCGCCCGACTCGATTCCGATCTGCCTCAGGTCGCGCAGACGCGCACCGAAGCCGCGCTCGCGGGTGCGAGAGCCCTCCGGCAACTCGTGGGCGCCGACCCCGAGCTGGAGCGCTTCATCTCCCTGCTCCCGGAGCGGCACGTGGCGACGGTTCCCGCTCGGGCGGCCCGCGCGCATTTCGAGCTGTGGAAGCGCGCCCGCGGGCGGCTCGCGACGGGCGAGGTCCACCCGCGGCCGGACGCGGGAAACGTCTCCGAGCTGGTCATCGTCGCCGACGATCGACCGGGGCTCCTCGCGGACATCGCCGGCGTGCTCGCCGCCCACAGCATCGACATTCTCAGCGCGGAGATTTTCTCGCTCACCGACGGACGCGCGCTGGACAGCTTTCTCGTACGCGAGCCGGGAGGGCTGCCGGCCTCCGCGGAGCGCTGTGCGCGAGCGCTCCTGGACCTCGAACGGCTCCTCGCGGGAGAAGAGACGGTGCCCGAGCTGGTCGCGCGCCGCCGCGGAGCGAGCTTCGTCAGCGCCGGACCCGCGGTACCGACCCGCGTGCGATTCGATCTCTCCGCCGCCCGCGACGCGACCGTCCTCGACGTCTTCACCCGCGACCGCATCGGCCTCCTGCACGACCTCGCCGCCGCCATCCACGACGCGGGCGCCTCCATCGTCCTCGCCCGCGTCGCGACCGAAGGCAACAAGGCGACCGACGGCTTCTATCTGCAGGATGCGAACGGCCGGAAGATCGCCGACCCGGCAGCGCTCGAGCGGCTGCGGACCGCGGTCGAGCAGGCGCTCGCGACGTGACGATGATCACCGGTGGCGCGGACGACCCGGCAGACCCTCACCCCCCGCTGCCGCGCGCCAGTCACTCCCATTGACCAACTCGCTCCTCCCTCGACTGCGCTCGGGATGAGCGGAACGGGCGAGCGACAGGGCTCGGAGCGGCGGTGCTTGGCAATCCCTTCGTCTCGACCAACCCGCTCATCCCGAGCGCAGTCGAGGGAGGAGCGGAACGAAGATGAGGCGAGGGGACGCGCGGTAGCGGGGGGTGCGGCCGAATCACCGAGAACCTGAGTGAACCGGAAAGCCCATCGTGGTTGAATCGACCGGCGCCGTGAATGACCCGCGGGTTCGATCGTCACACGCGGCAGGCGCTCGTCGGACCTGAAAGGAGTCAGCATGTTTCGCCGGTCGCTCGCCACCCTCGCCGGGCTCGCTCTAGCCGCGTGCGCTCCAGCCCCCCTGTACACCTACCCCGAACCGGCTCCGCCGCCGCCCGCCGTGGCCGCTCCCGCCCCCTCGACCGCTCCGGCGCCGGTGGTGGAGGCGCAGCCCGGGCCGCCAGTGACCGTCGAGGCCGAACCGACCCCCAGCGCTCCCGCCCAGCAGCCGTGCTACGTCTACGACGGGCCCCACCCGATTCCCGACGACTACGGCGGCGGCTGGTGCGACATCCAGGGCCCCCACTGCGAGCCGTATCCGCCGCCCTACGCCGACCAGTTCGTCGTCGTGAACGGCCAGTACCGCTTCGGCGCTCAGACCACCTGGTGGTACTTCGGCCCGCACCCGATTCCGCCGAATTTCGGCGGCGGATGGTGCCAGGTTCCCGGCCTGCACATCGAGCCGTATCCGCCCTGGGACGTGTTCGGATACAACACGACCGGCCACTACTACTTCTACAACCCCGACTGGCGACACCACGTCCACCGGCGGCCGAGCTATCCGGGCGAGTACTCGTACGACCCCATCCGGCCGGTGCCGCCCGCGCACGTCAACTTCCCGCAACATCCGACGCCGGAGCCGGGTGGCGGCTACGCTCCGACGCCCTTGCCGACGCCGCAGCCGGGTGGCGCGTACGCTCCGACGCCCTCGCCGACGCCGCAGCCGGGTGGCGCCTACGCTCCGACGCCCTCGCCGGCGCCGCAGCCGGGTGGCGCCTACGCTCCGACGCCCTCGCCGACGCCGCAGCCGGGTGGCGCCTACGCTCCGACGCCCTCGCCGGCGCCACAGCCGGGCGGCGGCTACGCTCCTACTCCCCAGCCGACGCCGCAGCCGGGTGGCGCGAGCGCTCCTGCCCCCGAGCCGACGTCCGAGGGGCCGGTCGGGACCGTCAGCGTGATCCAGGTAACGCCCTCGCCAATGCGCCCCCATCCGCCGCTCCAGGTCGTCCCCCGACCGGCACCGCAGACGCAGCCGGTGATCGTCACCGGGCATCCCGCGCCGGTTCCGCCGGCACCGTGGTGGGCGAGCCCGACGGACACCTCGACATCGCAACCGGGCGGCGCGGGCGCTCCTGCTCCCGAGCCAACGCCACAGCGGCCGACCGGGACTGTCACCGCGACCCAACCGCCGCCGTGGTGGGCGAGCCCGACGGACACCACGACGCCTCGACCGGGCAACGTCAGAGGTCCGCCCCCCGCGCCACGCCCGATCTTCCGCCCCGCGAGGCCGTCCTGGGGCGAGCCGTCGAATATGCGAGTGCCGGCGCCGCGTCCGCTGCCGATTCCCCACCGGGTCCTCCCCGGCGAGCGCGTCTCGGGGCCGGGATATCGCACCATGCCTCGCGGCCCGCGACCGGGCTTCCGTCCCGGCCAGCAGCGCCGGCGCCAGACCGCGCCCCAGGCGCAACCCAAGAGGCGAGCGCCCCCGCGCAGAGCGGCACCGGTGCCGGAACACTTCTAGGCGTAGTGCCCGCGCGCCATCGGACCGATCGGTCGGATCGGTCCGATCGGTCGGACTTGCTGATCGGGGTGACCGCATCTCGCACGAATTTCCAACCGCTCGTCCTGATCTACTAAGCCTCGAAAGGCTCGCGCCGCGCGCAGATTCTCGGCGCCACGTAGCACGACTTCGTGGCACGGGCGTCCCCGCCCGTGAGCGCTTGGGGACCTGCCATGCCAGCGGGTTCGACTGGGCTTTCACGGGCGAGGACGCCCGTGCCACGATTCCGATCGTCTCCAAGGTCGAGCTTGGGTTGCGGGCGTCGGCCCGCGCTGAGCGCAGTCGAAGGGCGGGCGGTTGGGGCGGCAACGCGCTCGTCCCTCGACTGCGCTCGGGATGAGCGGCGTTGCCCATGCGACCTGGTGGCGTTGCCCATGCGACCTGGTGCGGTGATCCCGACAAGCAGCCCGGTCCGATTCTTCAGACGCCGCGTCGCGTCTTGGACCTGCGCGCGGAAACGCGGTAGAAGAGCGCCCTCTGCCTTGGGAGGCGCCTCTTGAGAACCGCACCCGTTCGTGGTCCGGCGAGCTGGCTCGCGCTCGCGCTCATCGCTCTGGCTCCGCTGTCGGCCCGCGGGGCCGGCGTCGAAATCCCCGACAACGGAGCGCTTCCGATCGCTCGCGGCGGCACCGCGGTGAGCATGTTCGGCAACGCCTACTCGCTCGAGTTCAACCCGGCCGCGATGGCCACCGTCGACGGGCTCGACGTCCGCCTGGACATGCGGGACATCGACAACACGGTGACCTTCCAGCGGGGGCCCGCCGGGGACGGCAGCGTTTTCGACAAGGTCTCCAACAGCGCTGGCGGAGACATCGAGCCCTCGTTGCAGGTCGCCTATCGGTTGCGCCACATCCTCCAAGGGCGGCTCGCGTTCGGCCTGGGCATCTGGGGGCCGCCGGGCGTCCTCCACTACAAGTACCCGAGCCCCCTGAACGAGCCGAAGGAAGAGGGGTGGCACCAGGTCGACGCGCAGACGCCGCAGCGCTACTCGCTCATCGACTCGTACATGCTCATCATCTATCCGAGCGTCGGGGTGGCATTCCGGATTACCCACCAGCTCGCGGTCGGCCTGACCCTCCAGGACGTCGTCGCGAACATCGACTTCCACCAGGCCATCGGCCTCTACGTCCCGGGGATCACGCAGCCGGGCCAGGAGGACACCGACTTCGACGCCATCGCCCACTTGAGCGTGCACCAGAGCTACGGGCTGACGGGCATCCTCGGCGTCGCCTACATGCCGATTCCCAAGCTCCACCTCGGCCTGAGCTTCCGCCCGCAGATCGTGATCAAGGCGGACGGCACCCTGAACGTCCAGCTCCCGAAGACCGCGACCAGCATGGGCGAGCAGATGCAGGGAAACAGCGCGACCTTCGAGTTCGCGCTGCCGCCGGTGGCGCACCTCGGCGCGACCTACCTCTTCAGCGACCGGCTGAACGTGAGCGCGGAAGCGGTCTGGGAGGGCTGGAGCGTCGTCAAGAGCCAGTCGCTGCAGCCGCACGACATCGCGGTCACCGGACCGATTCCGGCTGCGGTCTCGCCGATTTCCATCCCCCGGCACTGGATGGACTCGTACAGCGGTCGGATCGGCGCGACGTACACGGTGCTCGAGTGGGCGCAGCACGACCCGCTGCTCGACGTGAGCGCCGGAGCGCTGTTCGAGACGTCCGCGGTTCCCTCGTCGTACCAGGCGGTCGACTTCGTCAACGGGAACCGGTACGCGGGCGGGCTCGGGCTGACGTTCCACTGGCACCACTTCGCCTTGACCGCCTCCGGGATGTACTACCCGGAGGTGGACGTCGACATCTCGGACAGCAAGGTCGCGCGAACGACCGCTCCGCCCGAGCCGCAGCCGCTCATCGTCGGGAACGGCACCTACACCACCAGCTCCTGGATCGCCGCGGTGGGCCTCGCGTACAGCGGTCTCGGAGGGTAGGAAGATGCGCCGAACCGTCCCTCTCGCGCTCCTTCTCCTCGCAGCGTGCAGCGGCTCGCCGAAGAGCTCCGGCTCCGACGGCGGGACCAAGCCCGCCCAGCACGAGTACATCCCCATCAGCGGGACCGTGCAGTTCCATCCGCTGGAGCAGCTCTGGCGGGCGGGGACGATTCCCGGCGCGGTCGCCGCGAGCAGCACCGCTCTTCCCGGCCTCGACGGCGCGACGCTCAACGTCGAAGACTCGGTGGACGCGCTCATCGGCCGCCCGCCGCTCGCCCAGACGACCCTCGGGGCGGACGGAAAGTTCTCGTTCGCTCAGGTCGACGTGGTGAACGTGTCGGTCGCGCTGGTCGCGGACGTGTCGCCGACGAGCACCTTGATGGAGAGCGGGTTCGGCCTCTACCGCTACGAGGCGGGCAAGCCGCGGCCGACCTCGCTCTTGAATATGCCGGTGTGGATCATCAGCAAGGAGTTCGAGGCGATGCTCGCGAAGGCGGCCGGCCTCACCACCGACGACCTGGAGCAGGGAGGCTTCGTCCTCGGGCAGATCGTGGTCCCCGATGCGAACGACGCGCTGCACAACCAAGGCGTCGAAGGAGCCCAGCTCGCGCAGGAGGTGCCGGCGAGCAACGGCTTCAAGGCGGTGGCGCTACAGAGCACCAACACCAACCCGGACGCGAGCCCGCCCCTCTACTACTTGAACTCCGACCTCACCGGTCTCGCCACGGGCGACCAGACGAGCTCCTCCGGCGTGTTCCTCTTCTTCCCCGGCGTCAACACGATCGACTGCACGGCGTTGAAGAGTGGCCAGACCTTCGCGGTCCACCTGGTGGGCGCGCGGCACGAGACCGCGCTGGCGGCGTACATCGAGCAGCAGTAGCGCTCGAGCCGGCCGTCGGGTGCATTCGCATCGTGGGATCGGTGAAGCGGACCGGAGCACAGCGATTTCGCCGATCGCCGCTCGATGGGTTGCGCTAGCGCTCCGCCCATCCTACGAACCCGTTCGAGCCGTTCGAAGGAGCTCCCGACCCGCGATGGCGCCGACCCTGCTGATCGTCGACGACGAGAAGAACATCCTCGCCACGCTGTCCAGGGCGCTGGAAATCGAGGGCTACCAGACCGAGACGGTGTCGACCGCGCGGGCGGCGCTGGACCGGCTCGCCGAGCGGCCGGTGGACCTGGTGCTGCTCGACGTCAAGCTGCCCGACGGCGACGGTCTCGACGTGCTCGCGCAGATCCGGCAGCAGTCGGAGTCGGTGCCGGTCCTGATGATGAGCGGCCACGGCACCATCGAGACGGCGGTCAAGGCGACGCGCCTGGGCGCGCTCGACTTCCTGGAGAAGCCCATCGGGAGCGACCGGCTCTTCGTCGCGGTGGCGAACGCGCTGCGCTTGAGCCGCGTCGAGGAGGAGAACCGCGAGCTCAAGGACGAGCTCGGCCGTTTCGACATGGTCGGCGCCTCGGCGGTGATGCGGGGACTCTTCGAGACGTTGCGCCGGGTCGCGCCGAGCGAAGGCCGGGTGCTCATCACCGGCGAGAACGGCACCGGCAAAGAGCTCATCGCCCGGGCGCTTCACCAGCACTCCAAGCGCAAGTCGGGACCCTTCGTGAAGGTCAACTGCGCTGCCGTCCCCCACGACCTGATCGAGAGCGAGCTGTTCGGGCACGAGCGCGGCGCGTTCACGGGCGCGGTGGCGGCGCGGCGCGGGAAGTTCGAGCTGGCGAACGGCGGAACGCTCTTTCTCGACGAGGTCGGAGACGCGCCGCTGTCCTTGCAGGCGAAGCTGTTGCGCGTGCTCCAGGAGGGCGAGCTCGAACGCGTCGGCGGCACGCAGACCCTTCGCGTCGACGTGCGCGTCGTCGCCGCGACCAACAAGGACGTGAAGACCGAAATCGCCGCCGGCCGTTTCCGCGAGGACCTCTACTACCGGCTCAACGTCGTGGCGCTGCGCGCGCCGGCGTTGCGGGAGCATCCGACCGACATCCCCGACCTCGTCCGCTTCTTCCTCGCCGAAGCCTGCCGCCGCAACGGACGCCACACGCTCGAGCTGACGCCGGCCGCGATCGACGCCTTCGTCGGCTACCGCTACCCGGGGAACGTCCGCGAGCTGAAGAACCTGGTCGAGCGCCTGGCGATTCTGGCCGACGGCCCCGAGGTCGACGCCGACGAGCTCCGGTCGATTCTCGACGTGCTGGAGGAGTCGGGACCGCTCCCGCTCCGCACGGCGACGCGCGAGGCTCAGGCGGCGATGACGCAGGCTGGCACCGGTGCCGCCATCCTCCCGCCGGCGGGACAGGCGCTGCGCGATCAGGTCGCCGAGAGCGAGCGGCAGATCATCCTGCGCACCCTGGAGCAGACGGACGGCAACGTCGCCGAGACCGCGCGGCTGTTGGACCTCGAGCGGTCGCACCTCTACAAGAAGATGCGTGCGCTCGGCATCAAGCCTCCCCGGTGACTGCTCGCGTCGCGGGCGGCTGACGTCCGATCGGACGGATCCGACCGATCGGTCCGATCGGACCTCGATAGGCCGCCGCGACCCTGGCGACGTTCACGCGCGGGCGCGGGTCCACCGGCTCGTCGAGAGCAGCAGGCCGACCGGCACGAAGACGAGCTGCCGCGCGCGCAACAAGAGCCCCAGCGCGAGCCCCGTCGAAGGGGCGATGCCGGTCATCATCAAGGCGCCGGTCAGGGCCGCCTCCTGAACGCCGATCTGGCCGGGCACGAGGGGCAGCGCCGCCGCCGAGAGGGCCATCGCGCCGGCCGCGAAGAACCAGGCGACGAAGCTCAGATGTACGCCGAGCAGGAGCGCCCCTAACCACACCTCGCCGGCGATCGCGAGCCGCGCGCACAGGTGCAGCGCCAGCGACCCGGTCGCGCGCGGCCACGACGGCCGCAGCTCCGGGGGCGGGTGGGTGAGCTGCGGAAAGAAGCGGCCGAGCTTTCGCGCGAGCCATTGCCGAAGAGCGCCGATTCTCGTCAGCCCCACGAGGCTCGCGCCGCCCGCGAGGTAGCCGGCGAGCGCCACCAGCGTCGCCGCCCAGAACGCCGCGCCGCCAATCGCGTGGCCGCCCATCCCGGCGAGCGCCAGAAAGGCACCGCTCGCCCCCAGGTACAGCGCGCGATCCCAGATCAGCGCTTCGCCCGCTTGCACCCGACCATCCGGCGCCACCGCGCGCAGCCGCACCGGCTCGCCGAAGAAACCGCTCGGCAGGATGACGTTGACCGCCGCCGCCGCGAACCGCGTTGCCACCACCGCGCTCCACCGTGGCCGGTGCGCGCGCGGAACGAGCAGCCCCCAGGGAATCGAATAGAGCGCGGTCGCCAGCGCGTAGGGCACTACCAAAAGGAGCAGCCCCGGTCCTGCCCCCTTCGCGGTCTCCAGCGCCCGCGAGAAGCCCGCGCGCGAAGCCAGCCACACGAAGGCCAGGAGCCCTGCCGCCAAGCCCACGAGGTGCAGCGGTCTCGTCCGCCGGCGGGCCATGTTCCCCCCAATTTCGAGGCTAGGACCGTGCGCCGCGAACGGCACGCGCCCCGCGATGCGCTATCGCCGCGCGGGCGACCGCTTGCGCGCAAGGAGCGACGCGATTCGCTCGCACGGTGAATCGCGACGGCTCACCCGCACAGCTCGCGAACGAGCGCCTCGTAGACGTCGATCGCCCGCTCGACCTCTCGGAGAGACGCGCGCTCGTTGGGCGTGTGCGCGTTGGCGGTCGACGGCGAGGGCCCGAACACCAGCGTCGGTACCCCTGCCCGATGAAACACGCCGCCCTCGGTCGAGGTCGGCTTCGCGACCGGCCGGCCGTCGAGCCCCAACCGCTCCAACACCGCTCCCGCCCGCCGCACGAGCTCCGAGTCCTCCGCCAGGCTCATTCCGCCGGCGTCCCGCAACACCTCGACCGAGACGTCGATTCCGGGAACCCGAGCGACGCGGTCGAATCGATCGAGCAGCTCGCGCGGCTCATGAGCGGGGAGGAGCCGCGCATCCATCACCATCGCGACCGAACCATCGTCGCCGAAAATCTGCGTCAGGCTCCCGACCGCCGTCGCCGGGTCGAAGCGCTCGTCGCGCGCAGGCTCCAGGGATTCGATGGCGCGTTTCCACCGGTCGCGCAGCTCGCGCGCCAGGGACAGGAGCGGTCGCAGGTCGGTTCCGGTGTCGCTCAGCGTCGCCTCGCACCGCGCCGGAATGGTGTTCGGGCTCGACCCGCCGTGGACGGTCACGACGCGGCTTGGCTGCGAGACCAGCGCGTCCAGAGCCCGGTCGATGGCGTTGACGCCGAGCTGCGGCGTCGACGAGTGCGCCGCCTTCCCCTCGAAGACCAGCGCCTGCCCAGGCGCTTGCCCCGAGCGCTGCTGCCCTCTTCCGCGGAGGGTCACCCGCACCATCGCGTAGCCCTTGTGCGCGTGGTGCAGGCGCAGCGCGCAAGGCTCCCCGCAAAGAGCAAACGCCGGCCGGAACGGCGCCTCGGCCACGAACGCCTTCGCGCCGCGCAGGCCCGCCTCTTCGCCGTAGGTGCCGAGGAAATAGAACGGGCGGGAGAGCCGAACCCCGATGAGCCGCCTGGCCGCCCACAGCTTGCACAAGGCGTCGAGCTTCACGTCCGCGACGCCGAGGCCGAACGCCTGCTCGCCCTCGACGGTGAGCGAGAACGGATCGGTCCGCCAGGCTTCGCGCGGTCCCGGCTCGACGGTGTCGAGGTGCGTCACGAGGAGGAGCGGATCGCCCTCGACCTCGACGCCGCCGCCGGGTCCCGCGAGGAGGTTCGCGTCGCGGCCGGGCGAGTCCGGTGCTGGAATCCGAATGGGCTCCAGACCAGCGGCGCGGCAGATAGGCTCCAGGAGCGCCACCGCCCGGAGGTTCCCATGCTCCGTCAGCGTGTCGGCGCCGATCAGCGCGCGGGCGGCCTCGAGAAACTCGGCATCCAGCATCGCTCTCGCTCCCCGGCGCCGCTAGAGCGTGCCTTCGCGCACCGCCTTCTGAAAGCAGGCGCCGCAGCGCGAGGTCCACGGCATCTCTCGCAGGCGGTCGTCCTCGATGCGGCCGCCGCAGTCGGCGCAGGTCCCGAAGGTGCCGGCGTCGAATGACTTGACCACCCGGTCGATTTGGTCGAGCAGCTTGCGCAGGCGCCGGCGCTTGTCCCGCTCGCTCTCGAAGTCGCGACCGGCGCCGAGGTCCTCGAGCCGCACGTCGAGCCCGTTCATCAGCTTCTCCAGGGCGAGCGCGACCGACTGGCCCTTGTCCAGAACCTGCCGCTTCAATCGCCGCAACACCGTCGGATCTTCGATCATCCGCGCACCTCCAAGCCTCGAGTTGCTCTCCGGTCGGGCCTCGCTTTCCCGGCACGCTCACCCCGGCCGGAAGCGGTAGGCGTAGCTCATCATCATCGGCGGCCGCTGCGGGGGCGGGAACGTCCAGCGCAGCGCGTGGGCCGTCAGGCAGCGCTCCAGCCGCGCGTCGTCCAGGCTCGACTGCGAGATGTTCGCGCGCGTCACCCGCCCGTCGCCGCCGATGGCGAGGGAGAGCACCACTTCCCCGGTGGTTTCCCGGATGCGCCGCCGCGCCCAGTGGAAGCACTGCACCACCTGGTTCTCGTGCGACTCGATGATGGCGTAGGCCTGCTCTTGCGAGAGGCCTCCCGGCGTTGCGGGCTTCAACGGCTCCTGGATAGCGGCAGCGCCGTAGGGGTGCTGGCCGGTCCGGAGGACGGCGTACGCGGCCAGGGCGAGGGCGAGGAGGCCGACGACGGCGGCGAACAACGGCAGCCGGGACCGGCGCACCCCCGCGAGCTCGAGATCCAGATCGCTGAGCGACGGCGGTTCCGGAAGGCGATGGAGCTCGCGATCGGTGGGGGCGTCATCGGCCAATGTCGCCGGAGGGCTCGCCGTGGGACCGGCCGGGGTGACGACGCCGACCACGCTGAGCAGCTCGCGACGAAACGCCTCCGCCGTCTGCGGCCGCCGCGCGGGATCCTTCTCCAGCGCCCGAAGGATCAAGGCGTCCATCGCCGGCGAGCTCGTGGCCTGGGGGAAGACCTCGTGCACCGGCCGCGGCCGCGCGCCGACCTGCTTCTGGAGTATCTGCATCGCGTTCGCGCCGTCGAACGGGAGCGCTCCCGCAAAGCATTGATGGAGGACGACGCCGACCGCGTAGAGGTCCGCTCGCGCGTCGATGGGCTTTCCCATCGCCTGCTCGGGGCTCATGTACTCCGGCGTCCCGCAGACCACGTCCGACCGGGTGAGGCCGGGCGCGTTCGGGTCGAGAACCTTGGCGATGCCGAAGTCGAGCACCTTGACGACGTCCTTCTCGTCGCCCTGGTCGAAGACCAGGACGTTCTCGGGCTTCAGGTCGCGGTGGATGACGCCTTGCGCATGCGCGCGAGCGAGGGCGGCGAGCACCTGCGCGAGGAGGTGGACGACCCGGCTCTCGGGGAGCGGAAACTGGTCGCGCAACAGCCGCCTCAGGTCGCGGCCCTGCACGAATTCCATCACCAGGAAGAGATTCCCCCGTTCGTCCTGGCCGAAGTCGAGGACCTGGATCGAGTTCGGATGATCGAGCCGGCTCGCGGCCTTCGCCTCCCGTTCGAACCGGCCGACGATGGTGGGGTCGTCGGCGAGGCCGGGCTTCAAGGTCTTGAGGCACACCGGCTTGTCGAGCCCGAGATGCGTCGCCCGGTAGACCTTGCCCATCCCGCCAGAGCCGATCAGCTCATCGACGCGAAAACGCCCGGCGACGACGGTGCCGAGGTACGGATCCGTTCCAGGAGGGGGTGTGCCCAGCGGCAGAACGGCAGGGGGGCTGGACAGCGGCGGCACGCCTGGCCTGGGGGGCGAGAGCGGTATCGCTGGGCTCTCAGGCGCGAGGCCGCACTGGGAGCAGCGGCGCGCGTCGCGCGCGAGGGGCGCATGGCAGGCGGGGCACAGGAGCGACACGATCGAGGGCCTCGAAGAGTCTGCCATTTTCACAGGTTTTCGCGCCGCCAGCGCGGCGGGGCGTCTCGGGCAGGCCCTTCGCCTGCGCGCCGCTGTCCGCCGCCCGAGGCGGTCGTGGGGCCGCCGGGCAAGACCCTTCAGGTAGCCCCACAAGACGTGCGCCGCCAGGGCAGCGTGGAAATGCGCGCGGATGGGGAACGCTTCCACAGCCCGCGCCGGCTGTCGCGGATGAGGCTGTGCAAAGACCAGGAACGCAGCCGTTCCGCTCGATGGCCCGGTCCTTGCTTGAGTCGCCGGGTGCGCGGGAACCCCAACCCCTGCTCCGCGCGCCGAGGCTCTCCATGTCGCCGCATCCTGTTCGGACCTTGCTCGCCGCCGCGCTCCTGGCGTTCGCCGCCTGCGGAACACCGCAGGAGAACCCGCCGTCCCCGAACGACCACACCACGACCACCAACCACGGCAGCTACCAGGACCTGAAGTCGGACCAGGGGCGCTCCACGCCGGACGCTCAGGCGAAGGCGGATGCGGTCACCCTCGCGCAGGACAACACCGCTTTCGCTTTCGACCTGTACCAGAGGCTGCGCTCGCAGTCGGGCAACCTCTTCTTCTCGCCATACAGCATCTCGTCGGCGCTCGCGATGACCTACGGCGGCGCCCGCACCTCGACGCAGAGCGAGATGGCTTCCGCCCTCCATTTCACCCTCCCCCAGGACCGGCTGCACCCTGCTTTCAACGCGCTCGACCAGGAGCTCCAGAGCCGCGCGACGCAGGCGCTGACCGACGACAAGCGCGGCTTCACCCTGCACGTGGTCGACTCGATCTGGGGGCAGAAGGATCACGCCTTCCTGCCAGCATTTCTCGACCTCTTGGCCGAGAACTACGGCGCCGGGCTGCGGCTCCTGGACTTTCGGACCGCGCCCGAGACCGCGCGCCAGACCATCAACGGCTGGGTGAGCGACGAGACCAACGCCCGCATCCCCGAGCTGATTCCGGCGGGGGACATCGACACCTCGACGCTGCTCGTCCTCGTCGACGCGGTCTACTTCAACGCCGCCTGGGCGACCCCGTTCGATCCCGCCGACACGCAGCCGGGCCCCTTTCACGCGCTCGACGGCTCGACGCCGACGGTGCCGATGATGGCGCTGACGCACGACATGAGCTACGGCGCCGGCGACGGCTGGAAGGCGGTCGCGATTCCCTACGAAGGCGACCAGCTCACGATGGTGGTCGTGGTGCCGGACGAGGGCCGGTTCGCGGACGTCGAGTCGAGCTTCAGCGCTGCCGCTTACCAGCAGGTCCTCGCCTCGCTCCAGCCGGCGCTGGTGGACCTGAAGATGCCGAAGTTCAGCTTCAGCTCCCGCCCCGACGGCTTGACCGGCGCGCTCGAGGACCTGGGGATGATCCATGCCTTCCACTATCCCGACGCGGATTTCTCGGGCATGGACGGCCAGCGCATCCTCTACATTTCGAAGGTGGACCACGAAGGCTTCGTCAAGGTGGACGAGAGCGGTACCGAGGCCACCGCGGCGACGGCGGTGGTGATGAACGGAGGTGCGGCACCGCCGAGCGAGCGGGTCTCGCTGACCATCGACCGGCCCTGCTTGTTCTTCATTCAGGACCTTTCGAGCGGCACCGTTCTGTTCTTCGGCCGGCTCGTCAACCCATCCTGAAGGCGTAGCATCGACTCCCGCGGGTGACCCCGCCCGCTCCTTCTTTCCGTGAGGTTCAAGATGTCGGCGTATCCGGTTCGGACCCTGCTCTTCACGGCGCTCCTGGCGCTCGCCGCCTGCGGAACGCCGAAGAACAACGGGCAGCCCAACAACTCGAAGACGAACGGCGCCTTCCAGTACCTGAAGTCGGACCGGCCCCGCTCGACGCCCGATGCGCAGGCCAAGGCCGACGCGACGACCCTGGCGCAGGACAACACCGCTTTCGCTCTCGACCTGTACCAGCACATCCGCGGGCAGGCGGGGAACCTGGTTCTCTCGCCCTACAGCATCTCGGCGGCGCTCGCGATGACCTGGGGCGGCGCGAGGACCGCGACCGAGACCGACATGGCCACGACCCTCCACTTCTCGCTCCCGCAGGACCGGCTGCACCCGGCCTTCAACGCTCTCGACCAGGAGCTGGCGAGCCGCGCGCAGCAGGCCGAGACCGAGGACGGCCGCGGGTTCGCCCTGCACATCGTCAACTCGATCTGGGGCGAGAAGGACCACCCGTTCCTGCCGAGCTATCTCGACCTCTTGGCGGAGAACTACGGCGCGGGCCTGCGGCTCCTGGACTTCGCCGGCGCGCCCGACGCCTCGCGGCAGATCATCAACGGCTGGGTGAGCGACGAGACCAACGCCCGCATCAAGGACCTGCTGCCGCCCGGCTCCATCCTCGACACGACGATGCTGGTACTGGTCGACGCGGTCTACTTCAACGCCGCCTGGGCGAAGCCGTTCGAGAAGGGCAGCACCGCTCCTGGCACCTTCCATGCGCTCGACGGGTCGAGCCCGAGCGTCCAGATGATGAGCGAAGGCGCGGAGCTGCCCTACCGCTCCGGTGCCGGTTGGCAGGCGGTCGAGATTCCCTACGAGGGCGACCAACTGGCGATGGACGTCATCGTTCCGGACGCGACCCATTTCAGCGATTACGAGGGAAGCTTCGACGCGGCCGCCTTCCAGTCGGTCATCGCCTCGCTCCAGCCGGCCGAGGTCGACCTCACGTTTCCGAAGTTCACCTTCAGCTCGCGCCTCGACAAGCTGACGCAGCAGCTCCAGGCGATGGGAATGGCGAGCGCGTTCAACGGGAGCGCCGACTTCTCGGGGATGGATGGGCTCCACGACCTGGCGCTGTCGCAGGTGATCCACGAAGGCTTCATCGCGGTGGACGAGAGCGGGACCGAAGCGGCGGCGGCGACAGCGGTGACGGTGGTCGGCAGCGCTGCCGGAGGAGGCAACACCGTAACGCTGGCCGTGGACCGACCGTTCCTCTTCGCCATCCGCGACCGGGGGACGGGAACGGTGCTGTTCCTCGGCCGGGTGGTGAACCCGTCCTAAAGCAACGCCTTCCTTCGGCGCAGCCTGGCGGGCGCCAGCGGGCAACGACTCCGAGCTGACGCCCTTTCAGTGCTGGCTCAAGCACTTCGCCATGAACGCCCGGCGCGCCTGACCCTTGAGGTTCGCCTGGCTTGCCCGGGCGTCGCAAGCGCATCGCTTCTGGCGCGAGGCGGCGTCGGGGGGCGGCGCGCTCGCGCGCGGCGAATTCGATGGCTGCGGCACCGGTACCGCTGAGCGCGACGACCCCGAGGCGGTCGGCGCCGTCGCCGGCAGGCCGAGCACGAAGACGATTGCCAACGCGATCGAGGACCGAAGCATGGCCTCCCCTTTCTGGCGGCGGGCGCGACGATCCGCCGGGCCAGATCGATCCGGCGTTCATCCCCTTCGCCGCGTGCCCGCCAGCATCGCGAGCGTGGCGTCCTCGCTCGTGAGGCGAAACCCGGTCGCGCGCTCCGCCTCGAACGCGTGGAACTTCGACGGCAGCAGCGACGGCCTTCGAAACGAAAGCCTCGAGCGTCACCGGACCGCATGCCCTGGGCGCGCATGGCGGAAGGGTCAGAGCTCGAAGCCGAACCCGACCGAGCCGCCGGCGGTCGGTCCGCCGCTGCCGACGAGCCCGCCGATCCCCCCGAGGTTGAGCATCATGCCCGGAAAGAGCTGGTACAACAGGCCGCCCGTCCACTCCAGCACCGAGCCCCCGAAGCTCTTGCCGAAGTCGAAACCCTTCAGGCCCGCGGTGACGCCGAGGACCTTCGTCACCCAGTAGACCGCGCCGACCTCGCCATAGAGGGTGCGGGCCGACCAGGGCGCCTTGAACCCGACCCACACCTGGTTCAGGTCGGCGTAGGCGATGAGCTGGCGGGTGATGCCGTAGAGCCCGGAGAGGCCGAGGCCGAGGAAGGTCTCGCCGCTGGTCAGCCCGGTGGCGCCGGTGGCAGCGGTAACGCTCCCGCTCAGCGTGACGATGATCATCCGCTGGCGGTTCTGAATGACGTTGTATTCGAGAGTGGCGCTCATGTCGCCGAAGCCGACCTGCGCCGGAGCGCCCTTGCAGCTCCCGTCCGGCCCGTGCCAGGGGCAGCTTCCCGCCGACGCCGGGCCGATTTCACCGCTCGGCGCGAGCAGGACGCTCCCGCCGGAGATCGAGTCGAAGGGCAAGCTGAGCGTCAGCGCCGCCCTCCCCCGCGAGACCCGGGCGGAAAGGCCGGCCGAGAAGAAGTTCACGCCGCCGTTGTCGCCGGGGAAGTGCACCCCGGTCAGGGAGACGCCGAGGTTGAGGCCGCTGGCCTGGGCCTTCGCCGAAAAGAGCAAGAGCGCGGCTGCGGTCCCGAACAGCACCCGACGGATGAGCTGCATTCCTGGAGGGCTCCCGCGCGGCGCCAGCGCCCACCGCCGAAAAATCGATGATAGCGCCTCACCCGACCCCGCGCCCGACGAACCGAGGGCGGTTCTCGGTGAGCGTCGCCCGTGGCGCAGAGCGGCGGTAGCGGGCTCTCGGCGGCGCCGCGAGCACCGCGAGAAGTGGATCGGGGAAACACTTCCTCGCCCGCTCACGCCGGGCCCGAGCCGCGCGCGATCACTTCCAGTTCTCGCCCTGCGTCAGCGTCTGGTTCACCTTGATGAGGCCCTGTCCGGGCGGAACGACCAGCGTCTGGGTGAGCCGGGCCTTCAGGTCGGGGCAGGAATAGGTCAACCGGTAGGTGCCGGGATAGAGGCTCTTGTCGCCTGGACTGTCGGCGAAGTGCTTGTCGCCCAGATAGACCTCGGCGTAGGGCATCACGTTGAAGCGGACCGTCCGCTTTTCGAACGTGCGGTCGACTCGCTTGGTCTTGCCGGCGGCGAGATGGACGGACTCTCTGACGTCGAGCATCGTCGCCGGGTCGGTGAAGTGCAGCTCGTGCCGGCCGGGCGCCAGGTCCAGCGTCACCGGCGAGACGCCTCTGGGGTCGCCGTCGACCGCCACTTGGACCGGCGGCGTGACCGTGACCCGCAAGGTCGCCCGCTCCGCCATTGCTGGGCGAGAACGGTCTCGGTGTCCGTGACCGCTCACGTTCGGCGGCGTCTCGGCCTTGGCCAACGGCCGCAGCTTCTCGTCGATGCTGCTGGTCTGCCCCGCCTTCACCGTCGCCGCCACCAGGTCGTTCTCGTATCCCTGGAGGCGCAGCCCGACCTGGTGCTTGACCGCCGGGTCGAGGCGCGACAGCCGCGCCGGCGTGAACAGGCCCAGCGACTTGCCGTCGAGGATCACCGCCGCTCCCGGCGGCTCGGTCGTGACCCTCAAAGTCCCGAGAGCGGTGCTGGTCAGCTCGTAGCGACGCGCCAGGGTCCCGGTGAACACGGGAATCGAGTCGGTCCGGTCGGCATATCCGCTCTTCCTGAGCAGGAGCGCATGCGGGCGGCCCGCCTTCAGCGCGACCGTCGCCGGGGTGGTCTTTCCGGTCGCCCGACGGTCGACGAGGATCGCCGCGCCCGGCGGGTCGGTCTCGAGGTCGAGCCGCGGCCCGTCGGCGCGGGACCGCAGGACGTCGCCGACCCCGATGACCGCCACGGCCACCCCTGCGAGGAGGACGACGAGCCCGAGAACGGCGCCGAGGTGCCGGCGACGGCGAATCGCGTGGACGAACCGGCTGATCGCCGACAGGTCCGCTTGCTGGACCGTCGGGGAAAGCGGTGGCGGTCCGGCGGCACCCCGCGGATGGGCCGGCATCGGCACGAGGACCACGTCACCGGCCTTGCCGAGCTTGATCGCCGGTGGGTCGGAAAGCTTCCCGCCGCGACCTTCCCGGGTCGGATCCTGCCCGGCTTCGGGCGCCTCGGGCGGCCGCTCGAAGTCGAAGGAGGCGCTCGACGGGGTCTTCTTCGGGGGCAGCTCCTCCTCGTACCAGGGACGGCCCAGCCGCGCCTCGGTCCGCAGCCGCTCGGCGTAGACCTCGCGGACGAACTGCTTCAAGTGCGCGGTCGACCCCGGCAGTTGGCGCTGGCGCAGGTACTCTTCGAGCTCCAGTTGGAGCTGGCCCGCCGACGGCATCCGCTTGTTCCGGTCCTTCGCCAGAACGCGCAGCAGAACCGCCTCGAGCTCCGGGTCGACGGCCGGGTTGAAATGGCTCGGCGGGGGGACGCTGCAATCGATCACCGCGCGGATGGTGGCGAGGTCCGTGTGCCGCTTGAACAGCCGCGTCTGGGTCACGAGCTCGTAGAGCACGATGCCCAGCGCGAACACGTCCGAGCGCCGGTCGACCCGCTGGCCATCCGCCTGCTCCGGCGACATGTAGCTGTACTTGCCCTTGAGCACGCCGGTCCGGGTGTGGCTCGCGCTGTCGGCCGCCTTGGCGATGCCGAAATCGATGACCTTGATGCCGCCCTCGAACGTCACGAGCAGGTTCTGCGGCGAGACGTCGCGGTGGACGATGTTCAGCGGCCGTCCCTGGTCGTCGGTCTTCTGGTGCGCGAACTCCAGCCCCTCGCAGGCGCCGATGATCATGCGGCACGCCAGCGGTACCGGCAAGGTGCGGCCCTCCCGGCCAGCTTGGCGGACGAGCCGGCGAAAATCCTCGCCGTGGACGTATTCCATCGCGATGAAGTAGGTGTCGCCCTCCTTCCCCAGGTCGTAGATCTGCGCGACGTTCGGATGGTTCAGCCGCGCCGCCACCCGCGCTTCCTGGAGGAACATCCGCACGAACTCGTCGTTCTCGGCGAGGTGCGGGAGGATGCGCTTCAAGACGACGAGCTTCTCGAAACCCTCGAGACCGCTCTGCCGGGCGAGGAACACCTGCGCCATCCCGCCGGTCGCGAGCTTCGCCAGCAGTTGGTAGCGCCCGTAGGTCTCCATCGTTCAGCGCGAAATCGTAGGCGCCGGACGGGCGGGTGGTCAACGAATCGGACGGTGGCTCGCCCGAGGCGCCGGACCGCAGGGAGGTCGAAGTTCGCAGCCCGAAGTCGCGGGCTCCCACGCAGGCGACAGGTGGACTGCCGTCTAAGCCCCCGCTCGATCGCGCGGGGAATTCCCGTCGGCCCAGCCGGAAGTCGGGTTCCCATCCAAGCCCGTGCGATGCGCCCGCTGGCCGATTGCGCACGGTTGGCACGCCCGCGCTTGCGAGGCACGACGCTTGCTCGGGCTGGACCGCATGAGGTTGCGCCGCTCACTCGTGTTCTGGCTCTGCCTATCGGCGACCGCCTGCTCGTGCGGCAACGCGGCGAATCCGGCGCCGGACGCGTCAGGCACGGATGGCGGGACCGGTACCGGAGTCATCGTCACCGGAACGGCCGATGCGGGCACGGCCGATGCGGGCACGGCCGATGCGGGCACGGCCGATGCGGGCACGGCCGATGCGGGCACGGCCGACGCGGGCACGGCCGACGCGGGCACCCAGGATGGTGGCAGCGCTGATGGAGGGCTTCCGCCGGAATCGGCCGCCTGCGCGAACCATCGAGGAACCCCCAACGACTGTTGGGGGGAGTGGCTGAAGGAAACCGGGACCCCGATATTCGGCCCCCAGCCGGTGGGCGGGCTCGGGGCGGGACCGTGGCCGACGGCAGCGCTCGAGGTCTGGGGGAGCGCTGAAGGAATCCCCGAGCCGATTCTGGGGGTCTCCACCGACCTGGCGGAAAACGTCTACGCGGTCAGCTCCGACGCGCTCTACGTCCGCCGGGTGGGCGAGCCGACCTTCACCGGCTACGCCAGGAACACGAACGGCCTACGCGACTATCCGCTCTTGTCGGTCGCCGGCGGCGCGGCCGGGGTCGCCTACGTCGGCTACGAGGGCGACTGCAACTTCGACCTGGACACCGACCCCATCGACGTGAAGCGGAGCGGGGACGTCCAGAAGGTCGTGCTGACCCCGACCGGCATCACCGCCACGACCTGGGACACCCATAATTCGAACTCGCCGCTCTCGGGGTACTTCGACCACTCGCGGTGCATCTTCCGCATCGTGGTGCCGCGGCATGGTCTGGCGGCGGGCGAAATCTACCTGGGTACCGAGCACGGCGTCGTCCGCTACCAGGGCGAGGTGAAGTACGCGGATCACCGGCACATCGCCACCCTGGTCGACGGGTCGCAGCACTTCGGCTCGGTGCTCGGGCTCTCGGTCAGCGACACCGGAACCGTTTGGTTCGGCAACGACTACCAGCTCGGCGGTCTCGCCTACACCCCGAGGCTCTACGAATGGTATTTCGACGATCCGTGGATCTTCCCGGGCAACGCGTTCGGTGCCGAGGGCGATCGCAACCAGTACGTGGGGGTGGTCCAGGATTCGAAGGGCAACGTCTGGGCTGCCGCGCAAGGTCACGGGCTCGCGCACCTCATCGTCTCGCCGAGCGGGAGGTCCGCGACCGTGGAGACCTTGAGCGTGCCCGACTCGGCCATCAACCACCTGGTCATCGATGGCGACGACACGCTCTGGCTCGCGACCGACAGCGGCGTCTACCACAGCGACCAGAACGGCCAGAGCTGGCAGAAGCTCGCTGGAGCCGGCGGGCACGCCTACGAGCTGTTCATCGACGACCTGGTCACCCCGCGCACGGTCTGGGTCGCGACCTCCGAGGGGGTTGTCGCCTACCGGGTGCCCTAGGGGAAGGTGAAAGCGCTTTCGGGATCCGTGCCGGCGAGGCTGTCGGCCCGCGGTCCCTCGGCGGCGGTCCGCCGGCCACGCCAATCGGTCTGATCGGACGGATCCGACCGATCGGTCTGATCGGTCTGATCGGTCGAAAGCCCGGAATCGCTGCGCGATCAGAACGCCAGCCCGGTCTTGCGCACGGCGGCGCGCGCCGTCGGGTCGAGCGCCGCTAGGAGTGCGTCAACGCTACCGTACCCCGGAAGGACGAAATCGGGCGCGACTTCGGCGAGGGGTACGAGGACGAACGCCCGCCGGTGCGCCTCCGGATGCGGGAGCACCAGGAGCGGCTCGCGCACCACCTGGTCGTCCACCGCGAGCAGATCGAGGTCGATGGTCCGCGGCCGCCATCGTCCGTTACGCACCCGGCCGAGAGCGCTTTCGATGCCCAGCAGCCCTTCCAGGAGCCGATGGGGATCGAGACCGGTCTCGAGGAGCACGACGGCGTTCAGGAAGCTCGGCTGCGGCGGTCCCACCGGCGCCGTCTCGTAGAGGCCGGAGCGCGCGACGGTCCGGCCGAGGCGACCGAGCGACCGCGCGGCGGCGCGCAGGTTTTCCGCCCGGTCCCCCAAGTTGGAACCGAGGGCCACGGCAGCGGTGCAGGGCGGCATGAGATTCAGGTAGAGGCCCACTCGCGCAGGAAGGCGGCCGCGGTCTCCGGCGCGACCGGGTTGACGGTCAACGCCGCCGCCGCTTCCAGGGCTGGCTGCGCCGACAGCCGCGGCACCAGCTCGAGCCGCCAGTGGAAATGGCGCAGCAAGCTCTCCCGCAGCGGTCCCGTCCGGAGGTAGAGCTCGTGCGCGGGCCGTTCGAGCGCGCCGTCGAGCTTGCGCGCGACCTCGCTCAAGAGCGACGCCATCGCCTCCAGCGCCTCGTGGCTCTCGTGCTCCAGGTGCGAGGCGTGGCGCCGGGGCGAAAGGTGCACCTCGAACGGGCGCGCCGCCGCGAACGGCGCGTAGGCCACGGCCCGGTCGTTCTCGGCCACCAGCCGCACCTCGTCGCGCAGCTCCTTGCGCACGATCTCGCAGGTCAGGCAGCGACCGGTCCGCTCGAAATGGGCGCGGGTGCGGGCAAGCTCCGCCTCCAGGCTCGGCGCGAGGAAGGGCAGCGCCATGAGCTGCGAGTGCGGGTGTTCGATGAGCGCGCCGTCGCCTTCGCTGCGAAAGACCACGATCGACTCCAGGCGTCCGTCCTGCGACAGGTCGCGCAGCCTCGCCTGCCAGGCGACCAGGACCCGGGTGATCTCCGCCGGCGTGTACTCCGAGAGCGCTGCCGCATGGCGTGGGAGCTCGGCCACCACCTCGTGCGCGCCGATGCCGTGGACCCGGTCGAAGGGGCCGTCGCCGTCGCGGTCGAGCTCGCCTTCGACGTGCAGCGCCGGGGCCGGGTTCGGCATCACCCGGACCGCCCAGCCGGAGCCGTCCCGGGGGCCCCCGGAGGGGCGCCAGGCATAGACCTCGGGCGGCGTCAGCGCCTCCTCGCCCGGACACAAGGGACACAGCCCGCCCGCCGGCGCCGGGCGGGGCCGCCGGAAATCCGCCGGCCGCCGCGCGCGCTCGGGCGCCACCACCACCCAGCGCCCGCTCAACGGGTCTCGTCGCAGCTCGCTCATGCCTCGAAAGAGCCTCCTTCGCGATCCGAGACAATACGCTTGACGCCGCGCTCGGCGCGACAGGACGGGCGGGGTCGACCCGGGCGTCGGCGGGACCTCCGGCGCTCGCTCGCCCGACGAAACGGCAGCCGCCGGCTAGCTCGAACTCTCCGCCGAAGGCGTGCCCGCCGCGGATTTCGCGCCCTCGGCTTTCGCCGCCGCCGCCCACGACGCGACCGAATTCTCTGTCGCCACGAGGCCAAGATGCTGGAAACATCCCGATCAGCTCCAAGATCGAGCTCGGGTTGTCGGCGAAAGCCCGCGCTATGATGGCCGAAGAGCTCAGGGTGAGCGGTCCAGGGCACCTCTATACCGGACACTCGAGCGAGGGGCTGGCCTCGGGAGAAGAGAATGACGGTGCGGCTCGTCGCGCTGGGGGGCCTGGGCGAAGTCGGGATGAACGCGTTCGTGGTCGAGGAGGGCGGCCGCCGGGTGCTCGTCGATTGCGGGGTCCTCTTTCCGAACGACCAGGTTCTCGGCGTCGAGGTGGCGGTGCCCGACCTGCGCTACCTGCGCGAGGCGGGCGGCCTGGACGCGGTGCTCGTCACCCACGGCCACGAGGATCACATCGGCGGCCTGCCGTCGCTCCTGCGCGAGCTCGAGGCGCCCGTCTACGGGACGCGCTTCACGCTGGCGCTCGTCCGGGAGCGGCTGGAGGAGCACGAGCTGCGGGTGCCGCTCGTCGAGGTCCAGCCGCGGGAGGTCTTCGAGGCCGGGCCGTTCCTGGTGGAGCCGGTGCGGGTCGCGCACTCGATTCCCGACGGCGTCGGCTACGCCATTCAGACCGGCGAGGGCACGGTCGTCCACACCGGCGACTGGAAGATCGACCCGACCCCGGCGGGCGGCGAGCGTCTCGACCTCGCGCGCTTCGCCGAGCTCGGCCGGGCGGGCGTCACCGCGCTGCTCTCCGACTCCACCAACGCCGAGCGGGAGGGCTTCTCGGTCAGTGAGAGCGAGGTCGCTGCCGCTTTCCACCGGCGCTTCCGGGAAGCGAAAGGCCGCCTCGTGGTCGCGCTCTTCGCCTCGAACGTCCACCGCATCCAGAGCATCCTGCGCATCGCCGCCGCCATCGAGCGCAAGGTGACGCTCGCTGGCCGGAGCCTCGCCCGCAACGTCCGCATCGCCCAGGGCCTGGGGATGCTCGAAGTGCCGCCGGGGGTGCTGGTGGAGCAGGAGACCGCGGCTGGCTTGCCGCCGGCGGAGGTGATCGTCCTGGCCTCGGGAGCGCAAGGGGAGGCCGGCAGCGCTCTCGCCCGGATGGCGACCGGCGACTACCCGCCGCTCGCGATCGAGCCGGGCGACACCGTCCTCTTCTCTTCCCGCTCGATTCCCGGGAACGAAATCGCCATCGGCCAGCTCGCGAACCGGCTCGCCCGGCGCGGCGCCGAGGTGGTCGACCGCGCGCTGGACCCGATCCACGCCTCCGGCCACGCACAGGCGCGCGAGCAGCAGATTCTTCTCGACGCCCTGCGGCCCGAGCATTTCGTCCCGATTCACGGCGAGTACCGGATGCTGCTCGCCCACGCGAAGACCGCGCTCGGCATGGGGATGAGCGCGAGCCAGGTCTTCGTCGTCGAGGACGGCGAGAGCCTGGAAGTCGAAAGCGGACGCATGCGGCAGGGCGAGAGCGTTCCCGTGGGGCGCGTCTGGCTCGACACCCGGCGCGGGCTCGACGTCTCGGAGATCGTGCTGCGCGAGCGGGGCCTGATCTCCGAGCAGGGGCTGGTGCTGGCGCTGGTCGTCGCCGACCGCAAGACCGGCGAGCTGGTGCGGGGGCCGGAGCTGTCCGGCCGAGGCGTCGCGCACTTCGCCGAGGGCACCGACCTCCACGAGGAGGCGCTGCGCCTGTCACGGGAAGCGCTCCTGGAGCTGTCGCCCGAGTCGCGCACGCTCGCGAGCGCGCTGGAGGAAGCCCTGAGCCGCGGGGTGCGCCGGGCGTTTCGACGCGAGACCGGCAAGCGCCCCGCCGTGCTGCCGGTCGCCGTGATGCTCTAGCTCGAAGACGGAAGGACGAGGCGCGAGCGCGCTAGAGTATCTTTCGATGACCCTCGCCACGGGACCGGATCCGGAAGCGCTCCTGACCACCGCACTGGAGAAGCTCTTGTACCTGGAGACGCGCCTCGAGTCGGCCGAGGCCGCACGCGAGGAAGCGTCCCGCGAGAGCGCGCGCCATCAGCGGGCGGCGGCCGAGGCGCGGCGGGCACTGGCCGAGTGGCAGCGGCGGGCGCGCGACGCTCAGGTGCAGGCGGAGAGCGCCGAACGGGCGGCGGCCGCCTGGCGCGCGACCGTGGAGGCAAGACCGCTGCCGGCGACCCAGACCGAAGCCGAGCTCCAGGAGAAGCTCGCCGCCGCGAACGGGCGCATCGAGCGCTACGACCGCGAGCGCGAGGCGTGGCTCGACCGGATGGTGTCGCTCTCGCGCTTGCACGACGAGGACGACGACGGCCTCGACCTGGGCTCGTTCATCGCCGAGCTGCGTTCGGAGCTGATGGCGCTCAAGCGCGGCGAGACGCACCTGCCGGCGACGTTCGCCGACCGGCCGCCGGCCCCCGACGCGGCATCGCTCGTCGCCCAGGCCCCCACCCCGGAAGTCGACGCGGTGGAGCTGTT
Source organism: Myxococcales bacterium (assembly GCA_021787845.1). Taxonomy (GTDB): domain Bacteria; phylum Myxococcota; class Myxococcia; order Myxococcales; family JAJYLH01; genus JAJYLH01. The sequence goes on from JAJYLH010000012.1 coordinate 76,572, forward strand.
GGAGCGCGCCCGGCTCTCCCGTCCGGAGCGGACGCTCGCGAGGCTCTGCGCGCGCGACCTGGAGAGCGACTCGGCGACCGTGCGCCAGCGCGCGGCCGAGCGGCTGGCGGAAGCGAACGTGTCCGCGCTCAACCCGGTGGCGCAGGCGAAGCTCGCTCTGGAGCCGGAAGCCCACGTGCGCGTCGCCTTGCTCGACCTCCTCGCGAGGACCGGCGGCGCTTCCGCTTCCCTCGCGCTCGACCGGGCGCTGGCGGACCCGGACCCGCGCGTGCGCGCGCACGCGGTGGAGGCCCTGGCGCGGCGGGGCGACGAGGGGGTGAGCGTGGCGCTGGCCGATCCGTCCGCGGCGGTTCGCAGAAGGGCTCTCGCTCGGCTCACCCGCGACGGCCGGTCGCTCGACGCGCTCGCAGACGCCCTGGGCGACGACGATCCATCGGTGCGCAGGGTGGCAGCGCTGGCGCTCGCCGCGCGCCCGGGGAGCGAGACCGAAGCCGTTCTCCAGCAGGCCGCCCAATCCGCGGACGGCGAGACGCGCGCCCTCGCCCGGCAGGCGCTCACCCGGCGTGGCCAGAAGGTGCGCCCGGCGTCGAGCGGGGGCGAATCCGAGCTCGCCGCGAACGACCGATCGTCGCCTGCGCCCGACGCCGCGCTCGACGCCCGGGTGGTCGACGAAATCCGCGCGGCGCTGCGCGGGCGCACGCCGGACGAGCTGCGGGACCGGCTGGGCGCGCCGGTCGAGCGGGTTTCCGCCGCGGTCGAACGGCTGGTGTCCGCGGGCACGCTGGTCTGGCGAGGCCGCAAGCTCTACCAGCCCTGAAGGGGCGGCGAGCCCGTCGGCCTCCGGGGAGCCTCCCGGCCGGCGAGCCGCATACCCTTCGCACAAAACGCATTCGCTGTGATAGACAGGTCGGTCATGGGGCTGGCCAGCGTTCGCTACACGCCCAAGCGCTTCGCCCATCTGCTCGGCATCTCGACGCGCGAGCTGGCCGACGGGGAGGCGAGCGGGCCCCTGTTGTCGCTCAAGGCGCAGGAGCCCGGCGAGACCAAGATCACCTACACGCCCGACGACCTCGCCCGCTACCGCGAGGTGCTCTCGCGCCAGCCAGCACCGCTTTCGCCCTCCAGGCAGCTCTTCCTGAACTTCAAGGGCGGCACCGGCAAGACCAGCATCTCGACGAGCTACGCCTTTCGCCTCGCCGAACGGGGCCATCGGGTGCTGGTGGTCGACCTGGACAGCCAGGGCCACGCGACCAAGTGCCTGGGGCTGGAGCCCGACGACTACGAGCGCACCCTCGCCGACGCGCTCATCAAACGCCAGTCCATCCGCGAGGTCCGGGTGCCCAGCGGCTTCCCCGGGCTCGACGTGGTTCCTTCGAACCTCAACATGTCGACGGTGGACTTGGCGCTGATGCCGCTCGCCGGCCGCGAGTTCCGGCTGCGCAACACGCTGAAGGAAATCGAAGCCGACTACGACGCCATCGTGATGGACGCGCCGCCCTCGTTCGGGCTGTTGAACCTGAACGCGCTAATCGCCTCGGACACGCTCGTCGTCCCGGTGCTGGCGGACTTCCTCTCCTTCCACGGGCTCAAGCTGCTCTTCGAGACGGTGCGCTCGCTCGAGGACGACCTGCAGCACGTGCTCCAGCACATCTTCATCGTCCTGAACGGCTTCAACGCGACCTACAAGATCGCCAAGGAATCGAAGGAGGCGCTGGAGCGGCACTACCAGGAGTACCTGCTCAAGGCGATCATCCGGCAGGACGCCCGCTTCGCGCAGGCGTCGAGCGAAGGGGTGCCGGTCTTCGCCTACGATCCCGAGTCCAAGGGCGCCGAGGACATCGAGGCGGTGCTGGACGAGGTGTGCGCGCGTCTGTCGAGCGCGGCGCCCGACCAGCCGGCCGTCAAGGCGCAGGCGAGCTGACCAACGTGGCGAAGTGGGGTTTCGACGAGAACGTCTCCCGGGTCAAGCCGCACCTCAAGGGCGCGGTCTCCCCTCGGGGTCCCCTCCCGTCGCCACAGGAGCCGACCGAGCCGCCTCCGGCTCGCCCCGGGGAGCCGGAAGCGCTGCCGCCGGCCGAAACCGCCGTCGAACACCGGCGCCGGTCGGTGGTGCGCGACCTGATGCACGTGTCGGACGAGGTGGCGGCGGCGGAAGCAGCGGCGGCCGCGACGGTCGCGCAGGCGGACGCTCCCGAGAACGTCACGGTTCCTTCGGCGTTCCTGAAGATGCCCGCGGCGCCGGAGCCGCTGGCGCCGCCCGCCGAGGAAATCCCCGCCGGTGAGCGCGCGCCGGAAAAGAAGGCCGTGGCGCGCTCCCGGCCCCCGCGTGAACCCTTGCCCGAGCCGGCAGCGCATCGGGTTACCGGCAGCGCCGCCGCCCCCGATGTCGAGGCGGCGGCCGTGGAGGTCGGCGCCGAGCCGCCACCCGAGCCGGACCGCGGTGCCTGGAAGGACCCGCTCGCGGCGATCGATCCCGCCGGAGAAGACCGCGCGCCCTTGAAGCCCCTCGACGAGCCGATGGTGACGTCGCCTCCTCCGACGCCGGCGGCCGTGTCGCCAGCGACGAGGAGGTCGGAACCGGCCTCGAGCGCGCCCGAGCCGGTGCCGCCCGCGGGCGAATCGACGATGGAAGCGCTCCTGGAGAGCGACGGCGCTCTCGGGGCCACGCACGCGGTGCCGCGGGACGAGGACGCCGCCGCGCGCCGCGCGGACATCAAGCGCCGCGCCGCGGGCCTCGCCCAGGTCGCGCCGCCGGCGCCGGTCGGAGAGCTCCCCGACCTCGACGATTTCTCCGACATCGAGGCCGCCGCGCAGCTCGCCGCCGATCTCGAACGCGCCCTCGAGGAGGCCGCCGAGGCGAACGAGAGCCTCCGGCGCGACCTGGCGGCGGCGCTGGACGACCTCGCCCGGTCGACCGCCGAAGGGAAGCGGCTGCGCGAGAAGCTCGGCCGGTCCGAAGCCGATGCCCAGGAGCGCTCCCGGGTTGTTCAGGACCTGGTCCGCGAGATGGAGCTCCTGGAAGGCGAACGCGACGGCGCGCTCCTGCAAGCGGCCGACGCCGCGCTGTCGACCGACGAGGTCAACGAGCGGCTCCTCGCGAGCGAACGCCGGGTGCAGGGGCTCGAACGCGCGCTCGCCGACTCGAACGCCCGCACCCAGCGTTTCGAGGAAGCCGCCCGCACCCAGGCCGCCCAGCGCGCCGCCCTGCGCACCGAGCTCGAGAGCGTCCGCCGCGAGCGCGACGCCTTGGTCGGCAGGAACGCCGAGCTCGAACGCGAACGCGAAGCGCTCTCCCGGTCCCGCCAGGCGCTCGACGAAGTCCACCGCGCGCTCTCGGAAGCGCGCGCGCGCGCCCAGCGGATCCGCTCGCGCTAGCGGAGCGAATCACGTCGCGGTCGAACCGCGACCTCGCGCTCGGCGCCGCAGCCGGCGGGTGACCTTCCACCAAGCGCAGGTTCTTCCTCGTTTTTTTCGCGCGAGCGAGTAGATTCGCCGCCTCGTTTCCCTTGGAAAGGGGCGTAACGCATGGCACTCGTCAAGGTCGGGCTGACCAACGGCGCTCTCGATGAGCAGGACGCCGACGTCCTCGCGCTCGCGTTCTCGCCCGAGGATCTCGACCGCGGCAAGCTCAAGGGCAGCGCGCTGCGGCAGGTCGACCGCGCGCTCGGCGGAGTGCTGCAATCGGCGGTGCAGGACGCCGAGCTGGACGGCAAGAGCGGCTCGGACCTCTCGCTGCACACCCACGGCAAGCTCCCGGCCACCCACGTCGTGCTCCTGGGCGTCGGCGCGAAGACGGGCCTCGACCCCGACACCGCGCGCGTCGCCGCGAGCCGGGCGGTGAAGACGGCCCAGCGTCTCAAGGCGACCTCGGTCGCGCTCTGCTTTCCCTTCGGCGACGCGCCCCTCTGGCTCCAGGCGGCCGCGGAAGGGGCCCAGCTCGGCGCATACAGGTTCGACCGTTACCTCTCGGAAAAGAAGACGCGTCCGGTCGAGCACCTCGACCTGGTCCTCGCCCGCCCGGCCGGGAAGGCCGACCGGCAGGCGGTGCAGCTCGGCCTCGACGTGGGCGAAGCGGTGGCGTTCGCGCGCGACCTGGTGAACGAGCCGGCGAGCGTGATGGGGCCGGACGCCCTCGCGCAGGCCGCGCGCAGCCTCGCGCGCGACGGGAATCTGCAGGTCCAGGTGCTCGGCGAGAAGGAAATCGAGAAGCTCGGGATGCGCCTGTTCCTCGGCGTCACCCGGGGCTCGACCCGGCCGCCGAGGTTGGTCCACGTCGCCTGGGAGCCGGGCAAGACCGCTAAAGCCCGGCCTCTGGCCCTGGTCGGCAAGGCCATCACCTTCGACTCCGGCGGGCTGTCGCTGAAGACCGCGGAGGGCATGAGCACGATGAAGTCGGACATGGCGGGGAGCGCGGCGGTGCTGGGGGCGATGCGGGTGGTCGCCAAGCTCAAGCCCGCGTTCGCCGTCCACGCGTACCTCGGCGCCTGCGAGAACATGCCGAGCGGGAGCGCGCAACGGCCGGGCGACGTGGTCCGGGGGAAGAATGGGAAGACCGTGGAGGTGGTCAACACCGATGCCGAGGGGCGGCTGGTCCTCGCCGACGTCCTCGCCTGGGCGGCGGAGAAGAAGCCCGCGGCGCTGGTCGACCTCGCGACCCTGACCGGAGCGGCGGTGGTGGCACTGGGGCCGTACACGACGGCGGTCTATTCGACCGACGAGAAGCTGGCGGCAGAGGTGCTCGACGCGGCGAAGACCGCGGGCGAGGACATGTGGCGGCTGCCGCTGACGGAGAGCTTGAAGGAGCTGAACAAGAGCCCGGTCGCCGACCTCAAGAACACCGGCGGCCGCTACGGGGGGTCCATCACCGCGGCCCTGTTCTTGCGGGAGTTCGTGGGCGACGTGCCCTGGGCGCACCTGGACATCGCGGGCCCGGCGTTCCTGGAGAAGGAGCACGGCACCGACCCGCGGGGCGGCACCGGCGCCGGAGTGCGGACGCTGGTCGAGCTGGTCCGTCGGCGGATGCGGTAGGGGGAAGCGGTCTTGCTCCACGTGCCGGCGCCGTACGGCCCCGCTCTCGGGTTCCTCGAGGTGAGCTCCATCGCCCGGGGAATCGTGGTCTGCGACGCGGTGGTGAAGAAGGCAGCGGTACGGCTCCTGCTCACCGAGACGGTGACGCCGGGGAAGTACCTGGTGCTCTTCGACGGCGGCGAGGCGGAGGTGGAGGAGTCGCTCGGCGCCGGCCTCGAGACGGCTCGGGACGCGCTCGTCGACCGGCTCTATCTCCCGCACCCGCACGACGATTTGTGGCGGGGGCTTGCCGGGACCGTCGCGCGGCCGCAGCTCGACTCGGTCGCGGTGATCGAGGCGGGGTCGGTCGCGAGCACGATCGGCGCGTGCGACGCCTCGCTCAAGGCGGCCGAGGTGCGGCTCGTCCAGATTCACCTCGCGCGCGGCATCGGCGGCAAGGGCTGGTTCGCGCTCTCCGGGCCGCTCGACCAGATCGAGAGCGCGACCGAGGCGGCGACACGCGCCCTGGCCGACGGCCTGCTCGCGGGGGTGGAAATCATCCCGCGCCCTCACGAGGACCTCGGCGGCACGGCGGTGTAGGTCGAAGCACCCGCGAACGGGCTCAGCGAGGCCGATCGGACCGATCAGTCCGATCCGACCGATCGGTCTGATCGGACGTTGACCGAAACCCCGGCCCTCCCTCGCCGACCTTCCGTGCCTCCTGGAGCAGCCGCCAGCACATCCCGTCGAAGGTCTCGACAGGTCTCCAGCCCTCCAGCGGCGGAAGAGCCGGGTGATGGCGCCGTGGCTCAGCGAGAGCGAGCCAGTCGACCTCCAGCGGGGCCGGCGCGGCGAAGGGATCGGCCGGAACGGTGTCCGGCACCGCTGCCGGAGGACGAGTGAGCTCCGCCCTCACCCGAGCGATGGTGGCCAGGAGCTGCGCTTTCGGGCTGCCGCGGAGCGCGACGACGGCCAACGGCTCCGCCGCCAACTGACGGGCGAGGCTGAGGTGCGTCGCCAGCACGTGGTCGCAGGGGCGCCGCCCGCCGCCGCAGGTGCAGGTGGCCGCGACCGACGACAGCCGCCGCGGGACGAGCTGCAAGCCGCACTCGTCGCAGGCCTCGAGGAGCGCTACCGGCACGCGCCCGGCGTCGAGGTCCCTCTCGAGCGCTTCGCCCGACGTGCGTTGCGCGAGCTGCCGTGCGACCCGAGCCCATTGCGCTTCGGTGAAGGGGGCGAGCTTGAGCTGCACGCGATGAGGCTTCTGCCGGACGCCACCGATGCTGCTCTCCACGACGCCCGGACGAACGTCCAGCGCCCGCACGAGCGATTCCAGCTCCCAGCCGCCGCCGGCGCCGACCTCGGCCATCCAGCCCGCCTCACGTAGAAGCCCCCGCCAGGCATGGGCAAACGACGACCTGTGCGCCGGCACCGCTTCCGTCAGGCTGGGGCGCACCCGGGCCTCATGCGCGCGCCGCCACCAGGGCGCCTCTCCCTCCGGCGATTCGGGATGGAACACGCGCGTTCGCGGCGGCCGTGCGTCTCGGTCGCGCTCGACATCGGTTTCGCCGGCCCTCGCGCTCGTCGAGACGTGGTCGGTCGGAGGCTGCCAGCGAGACGGCTTGGACATCGCAATCGAGGAGGCATCTTATCCGGCGGCCGGTTGTCCCTCGCTCGCGGCCCACCCTCGACGGCGCTCGGGACGGGGCAGCGATCGAAGGCGCCGCTCGGACGCCGCTGCCGAGTTTTCGCGGAAAACAAACCGTCTTGACTGACTGTTTGTGAAGGTGGTACACGGCCGCGCCGATGGTGGGAGTGACGGCGACGCGGCCGCGGCGAACGCAGGCCGAACGACGGGAAGAGACGCGGCGGGCGCTGCTCGACGCGACGGTCGAGGCGCTGACCGAGCTCGGTTACGCGCGGACGACCACCCTCGAGGTCCAGAAGCGCTCTTCCCTTTCGAGAGGGGCGCTGCTCCACCATTTCCCGTCGAAGGCCGAGCTGATCGTCGAGGCGGTCCACTACATGGCCGAGCTGCGCGGCGCGGAGATTCGACGGTTGGCGGCGGAGCTTCCGGAGGGCGGCGACCGGATCGACCGGGTGATCGACCTCTTGTGGGAGAGCTTCTCCGGTCCGCTGTTCACGGTGTCGCTGGAGCTGCGGGTGGCGGCGCGGACCGACCCGGAGCTGCGCGCGCCGCTGGCGGACGAAGAGCGCCGGCTGCGACGGGAGATTCTGTCGCTCGCGCGGGAGCTGTTCGGGCCTGAGACGGCAGCGCAACCGGAGTTTGGCAGCGCTCTCGAGCTCACTTTGAATCTGCTGATCGGCGCGGCGATGACCAGCATGCTCTTGCCGCGGCACCCGCACTTCGCTGGGCTGCTCGGGCAGTCGAAGAAGGTGTTCGCTTCTCTCGTGCACCCTCGTGACTTGACGCGTGTGCGTGCGTGACGCGCGCGCAGGAGGAAGGACGAATGGCCAAGGAGCTTCGGTTCGACGGTCGAGTGGCAATCGTCACCGGCGCGGGCGGTGGTCTGGGCAAGGCGCATGCGCTCCTGCTCGCCTCGCGAGGGGCGAAGGTGGTGGTGAACGACCTGGGCGGCTCGTTCACCGGCGAGGGGAAGTCGGCCTCGGCCGCGGACCGGGTCGTCGAGGAGATCAGGAGCGCTGGCGGAGAGGCCGTCGCCAACTACGACTCGGTGGAAGACGGCGCGAAGATCGTCGAGACCGCGATGAAGACCTTCGGGCGGCTCGACATCGTGGTGAACAACGCCGGCATCCTGCGCGACGTGTCGTTCCAGAAGATGACCGACGACGACTGGGAGAAGATCTATCGCGTCCATGTCCTCGGGACGTTCCGCGTCACCCACGCCGCCTGGCCGATTCTGCGGGAGCAGGGGTACGGGCGCGTCATCGTCACCGCGTCCGCGGCGGGCATCTACGGGAACTTCGGCCAGGCGAACTATGCGGCAGCGAAGCTGGGCCTCTTCGGGTTCGCGAGCACCCTCGCGCTCGAGGGGCGCAAGAAGAACATCCTCGTCAACACCATCGCGCCCATCGCCGGGTCGCGGATGACGGAAACGGTGCTGCCCCCCGAGATGATCGCGGCGCTCAAGCCGGAGTATGTCTCGCCGCTGGTGGCGCGGCTGGTACACGAAGAGAGCGAGGAGACCGGGAGCCTCTTCGAGGTCGGAGGCGGGTTCTTCGCCAAGCTCCGGTGGGAGCGGGCGAAGGGCAAGCTCTTCCGCGTCGGGCGCCAGATCCGCATCGAGGACGTCGACCAGGCGTGGGACCAGATCACGAGCTTCGAAAACGCGGAGCATCCGGACAGCGTCGCCGCCTCGATGCAGCCGATCCTAGCGAACGTCGAGAAGGGTCCGAGCCAGGGCGGCAACGACCTCATCGACGTGGACGAATCGCTCGGCTTCGAGTTCCCGCCGATCGAGTCGAGCTACGACGAACGGGACCTCGCGGTCTACGCGCTCGGCGTCGGGGCGGCGCGGGATCCGCTCGACACGCGCGACCTCCAGCTCGTCTACGAGATGCACAGCGGGGGGATGAAAGCGCTGCCGACCTACGGCGTGGTCCCGGCGATCAGCGCGATTCTCGACCTCGCGAAAAAGGGCATCCAGCCGCCGGGGATGCACTACGGCCTCGACCGGATCCTGCACGGCGAGCAGTACACCGAGGTGCTGCGGCCGCTGCCGACGAACGCGAAACTCACGCACAAGGCGCGCGTCAAGCACATCTGGGACAAGGGCAAGGGCGCCGTCGTCGTCACCGAGGTGAAGAGCTACGACGAGCACGGCGAGGAGCTGATTCGCAACGACGTGACGATGTTCATCCGCGGCGCCGGCGGCTGGGGCGGCGAGCGGGGGCCGTCGAGCGACATCAACAACCCGCCTGCCCGCGCGCCCGATGCCGTGGTGCAAGAGCGCATCCCCGAGAATGCAGCGCTCCTGTACCGCCTGAGCGGCGACTGGAACCCGCTCCACGCCGACCCGGAATTCGCGATGGCGGTGGGCTTCCAGCGGCCGATCCTCCACGGGCTGTGCAGCTTCGGTTACGCCGGGCGCCACGTGATTTCCAAGTTCGCGCCGGAGGGCAACCCGGACTTCTTCAAGAGCATCCAGGCGCGGTTCGCGGAGACGGTCTACCCGGGCGAGACCCTGGTCACCGAGATGTGGAAGGAGAGCGACACCCGCATCGTCTTCCGCTGCAAGATCGCGGAACGCGACAAGGTCGCCATCTCCAACGCGGCCATCGAGCTCTTCAAAGAGGTGCCGAAGCCCAAGAGCCAGGCGACAGCGCAGCCGACCGCCGCGAAGAGCGAGGCTGCGGCGCCGGCCGAGCCGCTGAGCGCGGATATCTTCGGCGCCATCGACGCCTTCTTGAAGGCCAACGCGGAGGTGGTGGGCAAGGTGAAGACCGTCTACCAGTTCAAGCTGAGCGCGCCGGCGAGCGTCTGGACCGTCGACGCGAAGAACGCCGGCGGTGGCGCGACCCCGGGAGAGACGCAGAAGCCGCAATGCACGCTGTCGATGAGCGACGGCGACTTCCTCGCGATGTGCACCGGCAAGGCCGACGCGATGAAGCTGTTCACCTCGGGGAAGATGAAGATTTCCGGCGACGTCCTGGCGTCGCAGAAGCTCGAGTTCTTGCGGAAGATTCCGCCGGACCTGGTGATCGAGCGGATGAAGGCGCGGGGAGCGGCGCCGGCGGGCAAGGCGGAAGCGCAGCCGCAGGCCGAGACCGCCGCCGACGCTTCGCCGACGAGCTGGGACGTCTTCGTCGCCATCCGCGACCACGTGGGGCGGCATCCAGAGCTGGCGCAGAAGATTCAGACGGTCTTCGTCTTCAAGCTCGCCGACCCGCCGAGCGCGTGGACGGTCGACCTGAAGAACGGGAAGGGCTCGGTCGAGGAGGGCGAAACGAAGAAGGCGGACTGCACGCTGGCGATCACGGAGGCCAACTTCCTGGACATGACGAGCGGCAAGGCGGACTCGATGAAGCTCTTCACCTCGGGCAAGCTCAAGATTTCCGGGAACGTGATGGCCTCGCAGAAGCTCAACTTCCTGCAGAAGATCGACAAGGAGGAGGCGAAGGCGGCGGTCATGAGGGCGCGAGCGGCGGGGGCTGCGGGCAAGAGCGCTGCCGCTTCGCAGCCGGCCGGGGCGGCGGAAGCGAACGCGCCCAAGGTCTTCGCGGCGCTCGCCCAGCGGCTGGCCGAGAATCCCAAGCTGAAGGACGAGGTGCAGGCGGTCGTCCAGTTCCGGGTGAAGGAGCCGGAGGGCGCCTGGGTGGCGGATTTCTCGAGCCCGACGCCGGCGGTCCAGGAGGGCACGAGCGACAAGGCCACGGCGACGCTCACGCTGAATGACGGCGATCTCGGAGAGCTGGTGCGTGGCGAAGCGAGCGCGCAGGACCTCTTCCAGCATGGCAAGCTGCGGGCCGACGGCGACGTCACCGTGGCGCACCGGCTGGGTTTCCTGAAGGGGCTGGCGTAGACAAGACCGGAAAAGAGAGTTTCGAGAACCCTCGCGGACGGAGGCAACGATGGCACGCAAGGTGAATGTGATTGGCGTAGGGATGGTCAACTTCCAGAAGCCAGGCGCGAGCGAGCCGTACAACGTGATGGCGTCGAAGGCGATACGGGCGGCGCTCAAGGATGCCGGCATCGGTTTCGAGGAGCTGGAGCAGGCGTACGCCGGCTACATCTACGGCGACTCGACCTGCGGGCAGCGCGCCGTCTACGAGGTCGGACAGACCGGCATCCCGGTGTTCAACGTGAACAACAACTGCGCCACCGGCTCGTCGGCGATCATGCTCGCGAGGCAGGCCGTCGAGGCGGGCGCGGCCGAGTGCGCGCTGGCGGTCGGCTTCGAACAGATGCAGAAGGGCGCGCTCGGCTCGATGTGGAACGACCGGACGAACCCGATGGATTTTCACGTCGGCGTGATGAACGCGCTGCAGGGCTTCAACGAGGCGCCGCCGGCGGCCCAGATGTTCGGCGGCGCGGGCCGCGAGTACCGCTGGAAGTACGGGACCAAGCGGGAGACGTTCGCGAAGGTCAGCGAGAAGGCGCGCAAGCACGCGGCGAAGGATCCGTACGCGCTGTTTCGCGAGGAGCTGTCGGTCGAGCAGATCCTGGCGAGCCCGGAGATCTTCGACCCGCTGACGCGCTACCAGTGCTGCCCGCCGACCTGCGGCTCAGCGGCAGCGATTCTGTGCTCCGACGAGTTCGCGAAGAAGCACGGCATCGACAACCCGGTGTGGATCGCCGCGCAGGCGATGCGGACCGACTATCCGACGAGCTTCGACGGCAAGTCGATGATCAAGATGTGCGGCTACGACCTCGCGAAGAACGCGGCGGACGCGGTCTACCAGAAGAGCGGCCTCGGCCCGAAGGACGTGGACGTCATCGAGCTGCACGACTGCTTCACGTCGAACGAGCTCCTCAGCTACGAGGCGCTCGGGCTATGCCCCGAGGGCGGCGCCGAGAAGCTGGTGTGGGACGGCGACAACACCTACGGCGGCAAGTGGGTGACGAACCCCAGCGGCGGTCTCCTCTCGAAAGGGCACCCGATCGGCGCGACCGGTGTCGCTCAGTGTACCGAGCTCGTGTGGCAGCTCCGGGGCCAGGCGGAAGCCCGCCAGGTCGAAGGCGCGAAGGTCGCGCTCCAGCACAACCTGGGTCTCGGCGGCGCCTGCGTGGTGACGATGTACCGGCGCGGGTGAGGAAGGCACCAGCGCTGCTGGCCGGCTTCTAAGCTGTCGCGCTCGTCTTGGGCACGGCCGATCAGACCGATCGGTCGGATCCGACTGATCGGTCTGATCAGCGCAGACGACGAGCCCGAAATGGAGCCGGACACGTAAGTGTCCGGGTTGAGCAAGGCGCTTGCGGGGAGAGTGGCGCTGGTCGGAGGCGATGCCTGACCCGGAGCCTGACGTGTCCGGCTCCAACTCGGGCACATCCGACAGAACGAAAAGGGGCGCCCCGTTTCCGAGGCGCCCCTTCGTGGCTCTCGGCGGCTGCCCGAGACCTGGAGCCGCTAGGCGACAGCGCTACTTCTTGGCGTCGGCGGCGACCTTCTCCAGCATCGCCGTGGTGACCGACTTCGGCCGCTCGATGGCGTAGCCGAGCGCGCGGTCCCAGATGATGTTCGCGAGGGTCCCGATGGCCCGGCCGATGCCGAAGAGCACCGTGTAGAACGAGTACTCCTGCACGCCGTAGTACCACTGGATGACGCCCGACTGCGCGTCGACGTTCGGCCACGGGTTCTTCGCCTTGCCCTGCTCCATCAGCACGCCCGGGGCCACCTTGTAGATCTGGCTGATGACCTTGAAGAGCGGGTAGTCGGGCAGGTTCTTCAGGCAGAACTCGCGCTGCGACATGTAGCGGGGGTCGGTCTTGCGCAGCACCGCGTGGCCGTAGCCGGGGACGACCTGGCCGCTCTTGAGCGTCGCCCACAAGGCGTCGCGGATGACCTCGTCGGTCGGCTCTTTCCCGCCCAGGCCCTCGATGAACTTCTGGGTCCAGCGCAGCACCTCTTCGTTCGCGAGGCCGTGCAAGGGGCCCGCGAGGCCGTTGATGCCCGCGCTGAGCGCGTAGTAGGCGTCCGAGAGCGCCGAGGCGACGAGGTGGACGGTGTGCGCCGAGACGTTCCCCGACTCGTGGTCCGAGTGGAGGACGAAGTACATGCGCGCCACGTCATCGTACGGGTGGGGGATGCCCATCATGTGGGCGAAGTTGCCGCCCCAGTCGAGCTTCGGGTCCGGCGCGATGGGCGTGTCGGAGCGGAACTTCATCCGGTAGATGTAGGCGCCGATGGTGGGCAGCTTCGCCAGCAGGTTGCAGGCGTCCTCGTACATCGGGTCCCAGTAGTCGTTCTTCTTCAGGTTGCCCTGGCGGTAGCGCTCGGCGAAAACGCTCTCCCTCTGCATCGAGAGGATCGCCGCCGAGAACATCGTCATCGGGTGGGTGTCGCGGGGCATCGCCCGCAGGACGTCGAAGACGTACTGCGGCACCTGCGAGCGGGCCTTGAAGTCCTCGACCACCGCGAGGGTCTCCTGCATCGACGGCATCTCGCCCGTCAGGAGGAAGCTCCAGAACCCCTCCACGAACGGGTAGTCGCTCCCGGGGACCTTGGGGAGCGCCGCGAACGTCTCCGGAATGGTCTTCCCGCGGAAGCGGATGCCCTCCTCCGGGTCGAGGTAGGAGATGTCCGTGACGAGGCACTTGATGCCCCGCGCGCCACCGATGGCTTGCTCGATGGTGATCTCCTGGAGCTTGGTGTCGCCGTGCTCCTTGAGGAGCTTGGTCGTGCGCGGCCGGTGCTCCTCGATTTTCTGGAACAACTTCTGCTTCAGCGTTGCCATGGTGTCTCTCCTCGTTGGCTCAAGGCCGGGCGGACCATGCGCCGGTGCGCGGGGAAAGTCAACACCCCCCGGCCGAGCGCGAATCGCCTGGAATTCAAGGTGTTTTGGCGCGGCGGCGACTGACGCGCCGGGCGAGAGCGGCTCCGCCGACCCCGGCGCCGACGAGAGCCGCGAGGGGCCCGGCTTGGGCGAGGAGAAAGCGCCCGAGGTGTCCGCGCCCGACGCCCTCGACGAGGAGGATGGCGACCTCGAAGCCGGCGACGAAAAAACCCACGAGAGCGCTGCCGAGGAGCGGGCCTTCCACGACGAGGGCCAGGAGCGCTGCCCCCGAGAAGGTGAGCAGCAGCTCGGCGGAGAAGTCGAGCAGGACCGAGCGCGGCAGGAAGCGCGCGAGGATGGCGAAGGCGATGTAGACGTAGACGGCGACCGCGACCTGCCGCACGAGATGCCGCGCGCTGTCGGTCAGGCGCAGGCGTGGCTCGGTCGGCGCGGTTCGCTCGGCGGGCTCGGACACGACGCCCGGAGTATGCCCGATGGCGGCGACCGGTGTGCGATCAGACCGATCAGACCGATCCGACTGATCGGACCGATCGGTCGGATCCACGTCGGGGCCCAGCGTTTCGCGGCGGGCACAGAGGCTCGCGGCCCGAAGGTCGGACGGGCCGTTGTCCGCGCTCGAGGCGAGCGGTTCCCCTCACGGCCGCACGAGCTTGAGCTCGATCGGCACCCGGAACAGGGTCGGAAGCCCGACGACACCAGAAAAGCGCAGCGCGCGCACCGACGAGTCGACGCAGGCGTGCAAGGCCGCGTCCTGCAGCGCGTCCGCGGTGAAGTCGACCGACCGCACGCGACCGTCGGCGTCGACCTCCACCCCGAGCACCACGGTACCGCCGGCGTCCGGCTTCTGTTGCAGCCGCTGGACGTAGCAGCGCGTCAGCGGGTCCTCGACCTCGCGAAGCTTGCGCGCGAGGGCCTTCGCATCGACGTTGTCCTGCACGGTCACCGGCCCCACCTGAGCCTCGGGCTTGCCAGTGTAGCCGCCGAGGACCGCCCGATGCGCGTCGGCAAGCGGCGTCTCCACCCGGCCGAGGAGCTTGCCGCTCCCGTCGCGCAGCTCGAAGGCGACCGGCCGCGCCGAGACCGTGAAGACGCCGGCCGCGACGCTGCCCGAGCAGACCGGCCCCAGGTCGTCGTTCAGCTCGAAATAGGCGTCGAGCCTCGCCGTGCCCGCCGCGACCGACGCGCTCGCCGCCTTCGCGATGTCCGGCGGCATCGGCATCACCAACGGCTCGGTCACGGCGAACGCGACCTCCAGCGCGCCGTAGAGCAGCCGCAGCGGTCGCGAGAGGTCGAGCGCCAGCGTCTGCGCGTCCGAGTCGTAGTCGCCCAGGCGGAATCCACTCGCTCCGGCGCGCACGAGATACAGCTTCTTCATCGCGCTCTGGTGGGCGGCCTGAAACGCGTCCTTCGCCTTGGCCTTCTCGACAGGGCTGCCGGTGAACGGCACCTCTTCCACTGGGCGAGCGGCGAGGCAAACGGCACGAACCTGTTGCGGCTGCGTCAGCTCGACCAGATCCGCCGACGCGGCGCTCGTCCCTCGACTAGGCTCGGGATGAGCGGGAGCTGTCGGGGCGGGCGCGGCCCGCGCGCCGAGCGGGAGGGCTCCTGCCAAGAAAATGACCGCGAGTCGCCGCATCTCGAGCTCCCTTCTTACCACCGTCCAAGATCCGAATCGCCTCGAGAATTCGTCCATCCCGACCACGCCCGCTCATTCCGAGCCGACCTTCGCTCTTGGCCAGCGGTCGTCCTCGGCACGAGCGCTCCTTCTAAGCCTTGAGCCCCACCGCTCCACGCAACAGCTCGAACGTCGCCGGCAGCGTCCCCGGCTGCTCCCCGTCGATGTCCAGGAGCACCCGCTCGTCGCTCTCGGCGCTCAATCTTCTCACCGGAAAGCAGCGGGTGTTCTTCCACTTCGCGTGCTCGCCCGAATAGATGCCCGCCTGCTTGAACGCGAACGTGCGAAAGCCGAACCCCTGCCAGATCGTGGCGTGGAAGGTGCCGTCGTCGAGCTTCGCCTCGGGCGCGACCCGCATCCCGGCGCCGAAGAACTGGCCGTTGCCGAGGGCGACCACCGAAACCGACAGATCCTCGGGCGGCTGGTCGTCGGCATGGATGCGCACTCGGCAATCGGTCCATCCGACGAGCGCCCTGACCGACCCGAGCTTGAACGACAGCTTCCCGCCGAACCGTTTGCTCGCGCGGTTGACCGCCTCGTCGACGTTGCCGGAGATGCCGAACGACGCGACGTTGATGAAGTAACGGACCGCCTCGCTCCCGTCGTGGGCGCGAAAGCGCACCCGCCCGAGGTCGATCCGCCGAACGGGCGCCTCGTGCACATGCCGCACCGCTTCGCTCCAGTTCCCCGGCACCCCAGCCGTCCGGCGAAAGTCGCCGCCGGTGCCTTGCGGAAGGATGCCCACGGCCGCGTCGGGCGCTACCGGCGACCCGTCTTCCCGGAAGAAGCCGTTGACCACCTCGTTGAGCGTCCCGTCGCCGCCGACCGCGAGAATCAGCCGGTGGCCGCGCTGAAGCGCCGACCGCGAAAGCTCGATGGCGTGCAGCGGCCCGGTGGTGTGCCCGACTTGGACCTCGCCGAACGACGCGCGCGCGATGGCTTCCAACTCGGCCCAGCGCCGGCCGGTCTGGCCGTTCGCGCTCTTCGGGTTGACGACCAGGTACGGCACCCGAGCGGGATCCGGCACCGGTGCCGCGGGGCTGTTCGAGGAATCGCTCATCGCTCAGGGTTCCTTCGCCGGTTCGGGCCCGCACAGCCAGTCGGCGGCGAGCTCGACCACGTCGACCACGTCCAGCCCGGCGGCGCTGAGCGCGCGCGCGCACGATGGGCAGGCGGTCGCCACCTTCTCGAGCCCGGTCGAGCGCAGCTCGTCGGCGCGGCTCATCGCCATCGCCTGCGCGAGCTCGGGATAGGTCTCCGGCACGAGCCCTCCGGCACCGCAGCAGTTCGCCTGCTCGCGCGACGTCGGCGCCTCGACGTACCCGGCGGCCAGCGACGCTTCCAGGAGCCGCCGCGGCGAGTCGTATTCGCCCAGGCCGCGTCCGAGCTGACAGGGATCGTGCCATGCCACGCGACCGGGGAGTGGCAACGCCTGGACGTCGGGGCCGAGCCGGCGGGCGAGGTAGGTGGTCGCGTGGATGACCGGGCCCCGCGGCTCGACGCCGACCGCGCGCGCGTCTTCGGTCAGGGCCCGCACGCAGGTGGCGGAGAGCGCGACGACTTCCCGGTCGCCCAGCCGTTCCCAGGCGCGGCTGACCTCCTTCTTGAACCGGTCGCGAAATCCGGCCTCGAAGAGCGGCCGGCCGCAGCAGAGCGGCTCTTTCGCGAGGGCGAGCGGCGCGTTCAGCCGGGAGGCGGCGCGGAGCGTCGCGCGGACCGAATTGGGATTCGACAGCGGCGCCTCGCAGCCGGCGAAGAGGACGCTGGTGCTGCCGGGCGAGACCGCGGAATCCTCCGTGAGACGCGCGATGGCTTGGGCGAGGTCGCCTTGCTGGGTGTGTCCGTGTCGCTCGAAGCGTTCGACCACCGCGTGCGCGCCCGCGGGCGCGAGGCCTCGTTCGGCCGCGATGGCGCGCGCCTGTAAGAGCGCGTGGGGCACGTCGTTCTCGTGCTCGCACCAGGTGCGGCAGCGCAGGCAGCCGGTGCAGGCGTAGAGAATCTCGGCGGCGTCGGCGTCCAGCGGCCAAGCGGCACCGCCGTCGAAGAGCGCGCGGGCCTTGCGGAAGATCTGCTCGACGCCCGAGGGAAGCGGGGCCTGCGAGCGGGCGAGGGCGAGGGAGACGAGCGACATCTTCCCCCAGGGCGTCAGCGTTTCGCGGGCCGACTCGTGGGCGACCGGGCAGGCGAAGCGACACATCTTCGGGCAGTAGAGACAGCGCTCGGCGGCATCCGTCGCGGCCCGGTCGATCGACATGCGCGGGTTCTAACACGCGAGGCCCGGGCGGTCGCGAGTCGGACCGATCGGACCGATCCGACCGATCGGTCCGATCCTCTGCGCGGCGTCCTGCGCCTTCACTTCCCGAACAAGAGCTCGGTCGGATGCGCGCGCAGCTCCTTCAGCAGGCTCTTGAGCTCCTGGTAGACCTTCGGGTCCTTGACGACCATCCCCGCGGTGCCCTTCCCGGTCTCGATGCCGTCGAGAATCGTCCCCGCGGTCTTCGAAACGTGCTGGAGACTCATCGCGAGCGCGCCGTATTTGGCGATGGTCGTCTTGAGCTTCGCCACGTCGGCGGGCGAGAGCGCACCCGTGGTCTTCTTGAGGCTCTTGACGAGCGCGTCGGTGTCCGCCAGGACGCTCGGCAGTTGCGCTCTCGCCACCTCGGCCGTCGCCGACAGGTCCTGGACCGCCGAGCGCACCTCGGCGCCGTTCAGGAGCCGGTCCGCGCTCTTCGCCACCTCGCCGACCTGGGCGAGCGCCTGGCGCGACGCGTCGAGTGTCCGCGCGAGATTGCCGACGAGGTCGCCGATGTCGCCCTGGTGGGCGCTGATGACGGTGTTGAGCGTGTGCGCGAGCTCGGCGACCTCGAAGAGGAACTTCTGGAAGTTCTCGCCGCTGGCGGCGCTCTCGAGGAGGTCGCTCAGCTTCGCGAAGAGCACGTCGAGCCGCGGCGGGTCGAGCCCCCGGATCTCGGCGCCCGCCGGGAGCGGTCCCGGAGCCGTGCCCGGGAGCACCTCGACGTAGCTCTCGCCGAGCGCGCCCTGGGTGCCGATGGTCGCCGTCGCGTCGCTGCGCAGCGCGAGGGCCGCCTCGCGGTCGATGTCGAGGGTGAGCTGCACCGGTAGTGGCCTGCCGCTTCTGTCCTGGGCGGTCGGGCGGAAGACGACCGAGCGGACGCGTCCGACTTTCACGCCGGCGATCTTCACCGCCGCGCCGGCCGGCACCCCTCCGGCGTAGGCGAAATCGACGTGGAAGACGAACGAGCGCCCGGTGTGTAGGCCGGTCAGCGCGAGCACCAGCGCCGCCGCCACCGCCAGGCCGACGAGGGCGAACGCTCCGACCTTGACTTCGAGACGCCGGTCGTCCATCGCGGCGCGGAGCATAGTCGAGCCGAACGCCGGCCGTGAAAAATCCGAGCGGGCGCAGCTCGTCCCGCCGCCCAGGAACATCCGGCCCGCACTTTCGGAGCTTCCGGCGACGCGCGCCAAAGCTCTTTCACGACGCCACCGCCCGCCGGCTTCCCCGCCCTCGACCGCTCGGACGTCTCATGCGTCAAGAGCTCCGGGTTCGCTGCCATGGAAATCGGGGTGTCGCTTCACGGAGCGCGGGCATCTTGCCCGCCCTGGGATCGAGGGCGTCCCGCCCGACGCCGGCCAGGATGTCCAGGTCACGTCACCTTGTGGGCCTGCCGCAAGGTTCTGGCTCTGCGCCGTTTCGCGCGGGGTGGCGGGGAACGAGATGACGTTCATGATCATGCTCCTTGTCGGCCGAAATTGGAGCCGGACACGCCAGTGTCCGGGTGCAGGCACGGCAACGCGAATGAGGATTGTGGGGCTTCCCGCTTCGCATAGGTTGCCGACCGAACCCCGCGGCGCCCCCCCTCACCGACCCTCCCCCGCACAGAATGCGGGAGAGGGAGGAAAAGATCGCCTTCGCGAAGGCACAGTTGGAGCCCCTCTCCCGCGCTCTTGGCGGGGGAGGGGTTGGGGAGGGGGGGCGCCGCCGCAACCTGAACGAAGCCGATTCCCCCTCTCACCTGTCCGGCTCCATCGAGTCCGGGCGGCGCCGACGGGATCGGCAGGCTTCGGACCAGGACTTCGGTGTCAGACGGGGCCTTCGGGGCCCGTTGAACCTCTCGCGACGCCGGATGTCGTCCGAATCACCCGCGCGGGCGCATGACAGCGTTGTCGCGCCATGCCTCGGTCATCGCCGTCGAACGCGCGCGCCCTTGCGCACGGGTAGCCGGCACGTCGATTGCTAAGAACTCCCCGCCATGTGCCCGCGCGGTCTTCCGCGACAGCGGATGGGCCGTTCTATGCCCTGGAGTCGGGGATGGGTCGAGTCTTCTTCAAGAAAGCGATGGACACGCGAGCCTTCGGCGCGGTCCTGGGTTGGCGAAAGTATCAGCTCTTCTATGCGCGCTACCACGAGATGGTGCCCATCGTGCGGGAGCGCCGGCGGCAGACCGGCCGCGAGCTGCGGATTCTCGACATCGGGAGCGGGATGGGCCTGGCCAAGCAGCTCCTCGATATCCATGCGGGCCCCGCCGAATGGACGGGCGTCGAGGTCGACGCCGAGCGCATCGAGATTTGCCGCCGGCTCGGATACCAGAAGCTCCTCACCGAGGTCGACCTCGAGCGCGCCTCGCTGCCGCTGGCGGATGGCGCCTTCGACATCGTCATCGCGAGCCATGTGCTGGAGCATCTCGAACCGGCGGCGCCGGGGGTGCCCGATTGGTTTCGGCTGGTCGCGCGCGGCGGCGCGCTCATCCTGGGCGTGCCGATGCACCTCGGCCCCATCGCCTGGCTCGCGCGGCTACGCTACCGCCTCAAAGGCCGGCGCCCGCGGGCGCACTGCCGATTCTTCACCCTGCGTTCCCTGCGTCGTCTGCTCGCGGATTTCCCCATCGAGCGTATCTGGGGCTTCCGGCTCCTCTCCGCCGGGCGTGAGCTGCCGCTGGAGGACTGGCGCTGGTTCTATCGGGGGTCGCTCTGGTTCGGACGCCACTTCCCGGGTTGGACCGCCGAGGTGAACGTGCTGCTCCGCCGGTCCGACTGAGGGCCCGCCGCTCAGGTCGGTGGATGAAGCGGAGCGAAGCCCGTCAACTGGGCGATCGCTGGCGACGATGGGCTCCGCTGCCGCTTCACCCATCCTACTCTTGGGCGCGCCGTGTCGAGAATCTGCGCGTGGCGACAAGATTCTGGCTCTGCGCCGTTTCGCGTGGCTGGGTATCCAGACATCTCAGGTTGTCGTTCCCGCTCGCCCTGAGGCGGCCGGGCCCACGGACCTCGCTCGTTGCCACCGCCCTCGTGCCCGGCCCTCGAAGGGC
>JAJYLH010000129.1 GCA_021787845.1 Myxococcales bacterium
TCTTCTTCCACCAGCCCACTTTCATGGTGAGCGCAGTCGAACCACGCGCCGGAGCGCTCCCGCTGTCCTTGTCGAAGCGCCACCTGAGCGCAGGCCCCGAGCGCATCGAGCGCCGGCAACTCGTTGCTTCGTTCTTCGGCAGGCGTCTGCGAGATCGGGAGCGGTTCGTCTCGACGCTGGCCACCGGCGCTCGACTCGACGCTTTCGGACAGAACATCTACCCTCTCGGCCCGTGAACGATGCCGACCAGGACCGCCAGCGACCACGATCACGACGCCACCGAGGCACGGGTTCGCACCTGCGGGCCGCTTGGGCTTCCTACACGTCGCTCTCGCAGGGACGCGATCTCTTCCAGCGCCGCCCGAAGCAGCATCTCCAACTCGGCGATCCGGGCGTCTCGCGGGTCCAACCTCACGCGCCGCACACTACGCCGATAGACCTCCCAGCTGTCAAGCACTATCGGCAGAACCCGTGAACGCTTACGTTCATCGTGGCCGCGCTGAACGCCTCGCCCTCCGAATTCGTCTTCCCGCGCTCCGACGGCAAGATGCACAACCCGACGCTCAAGCTCGACGTGGTGCTCCGGCGCGCCCTCAAGCGGGCGGGGCTCGTGTCCGGCTACGTCCACAAGTGTCGGCGGTGCGGATCCGTACCGCGATCAGGGCACCCTTCGTTCGGCATCATCGCCGCACGAGTTGCGCTCGCCGACTTCGCGTGGTAGACGGGGCCATCCTCCGCCGGAGGGAGGCCGCAATGCCCGAGCCCGCCGAAGCCTCGCCGACATCGAATGGTTGGAGGCGTCGCTCTGGGAGGCCCCCCGGATCATCTCCGGGCCGACTCGAAGCTCACGTCGAGGGAATGCGCGACGGCGAATCCGACCTTCCACATGGACATGGTGGACGGCTCGGACGGTCGCGCTGGCCTTGTGATGCCCTCGCGGGCGTCGAGCCCCGGTGAGGGCGGAGACCGCATGTCATGCCCGTGTGATAGGCTTGTGTTGGCGGGCTAGCGGCCCGCGGACGGAGTGTGGATGGCGCCTCCCTTGCCGACGAGTTGCTTCGACGTGTTTATCGCCTGCGCGCAGGCAAGGCACGATGGCGTCCTGATTCGGCGGGCAGGCGCCAAGGACAAGGAGTTCCACTTCCAGAACTGGTTCCAGGACAGGCTGGCCTCCTCGGGGCACGCCGCCGACCTTCGCGGTCGCAACTCCTATCCAGACTTCACGATGGTCATGGAGCCCGAGGGTTACGAGGTGAAGGCGCTGGCCTACCCGGGGCGCGAAGCCAGCTACGATTGCAACAGCCAGGTCCCCCGCGGCCGCCACGGAGCGCGGACCATCTACTATGTGTTCGGCCGCTATCCGGCCGGTGCCGAGGAGGCGGAGTACCCGGTCATCGACCTCGTGCTATGTCACGGCGACTTCCTGAATGCGTCGCACGACTATGTGCACAAGAACCGAAGCTTCCGCGGATTCGGGAGCTATGGGGACATCCTCGTGCGTGACCGCAAGATGTACGTGGCGCCTACGCCCTTCGTGCTCGCTCGCGGCACCGCCGGGCAAGCAACTCTCATCGTTCCCGAAGATCACCCGGTCGACCCGCGCTTCGCCGTCGTGGGCTGGCTCGTGCGGACGGAGGCCAGCCAGGTGGTCGTGGGTTACGAGTTCGACCTGCAGACAAATGAAATCAGCGCCCGCTTCGCTCCGAACCCAGAAGCCGGCCGGCAGCATGCTTTCGTGGCCTATCGCCTACGATCGGATCGAGCGCAGGGGAGGGTAGAAATGGCTGAGGCCGAAGAAGTGCTACGGCTGCGAGACCCGGTGGGGGAGGTCGACGATGAAGGTTGAGCGGCCGCTGATCGGCGAACTGGGCGCACCACGCGCGATCGAATCCGACGACTTCCCGTTCGAGGACCTCAGCGATATCGCCGAGCGCGAGAGCTGGCGCAAGGAAGTGTACCGGCCGATCTACCACCTCCAGAAGTGGTGGGCCCAACGCCTCGGGTCGGTCTTCCGAGCTACCATCCTCGGGGCCGCCCTTCCTGCCGGGCACCGGGTCTTGGACGAGTTCTATCGGAACGTGTCGCTCGACGGGTTGGTCGTCTTCGACCCGTTCATGGGCAGCGGGACGACGGTCGGCGAGGCGGCGAAGCTCGGCTGCACTGCGCTGGGCCGCGACATCAACCCCGTCGCCTGCCGCGCCATTCGGGTGAGCCTGGGAAGCCTGGAACGGCGCGCGGCGCTAGATGCGTTGGCCTTGGTCGAGCGCACTGCCGGCGACGAGATACGGGCACTGTACCGCAGCATCGATGGGGCCGGTCGACCCTGCGAGGTGCTGTACTTCTTTTGGGTCAAGGTGCTCGACTGCCCCGCCTGCCGGAGCCGCGTCGATCTCTTCTCCGACTACTTCTTCGCGCGTCACGCCTTGGCGTCGAAGAACCCGGCGGCGCGGCTCGTGTGCCCGAACTGTGGCGGCCTCTTTCCCGGGTTGCTGACGGATTCTCAGGCGCACTGCCCCCACTGCCAGCACCTGTTTGATCCGCGTTCCGGCCCTGCTCGCAAGACGACCGCCGTTTGTCCGTCCTGTTCTCATGAATTCCCCATGGCGAGAACCGCGCGGGCCGCTGGCCGACCACCGGACCATCGCCTGTACGCTAAGCTGGTGCTGCGCGCCGACGGAAAGAAAGAGTATCTCCCCGCGACCGAAGCTGACCGCGCGGCCTTCGAGGATGCCCGCCGTAGGCTCGTGGCTGAACATCTCGATCTGCCCGATGAACCACTGCAACCTGGGCACAACGTCGATCAGGTTCTCGGTTATGGCTATCGGACCTGGTGCGACTTCTTCAACGACCGGCAGTTGCTCGCGCTCGGGCTGCTCGCCCGGGCCATCCGCGCCATCCCCGACGAGGCGGCTCGGGCCGCGCTGGCGGTCGTGTTCTCCGGCACCCTGGAGTTCAACAACCTCTTCGCCAGCTACAAGGGCGAGGGCACCGGCGCCGTACGGCACATGTTCTCGCACCACATACTCAAGCCCGAGCGCACTCCGCTGGAGGCGAACGTCTGGGGAACGCCCCGTAGCTCTGGTTCCTTCTCCACGCTGTTTCGATCGCGTCTCCTTCGTGCGCTCGAATACCGCGACCATCCGTTCGAGGTGGCTCCGAATGGGTCGCGAGCGGGCAACCGCGTCCACGACACGAGCGCGAGCCTCGCGGGAAGCTTGTCCGAGAGTTGGCCACCTCGTGGTCGGCACCCGGGACGTGCGTTCGTGAGCTGCGGAAGCTCGGTCGACACCGGACTCGCCGATCGCAGCGTGGACGTCGTGGCCACGGACCCGCCGTTCTTCGACAACGTTCACTACTCCGAGCTTGCGGATCTCTTCCATGTCTGGCAGCGCCGTGTTTTCGACGACGGCGGTGGGCCGACGACCCGGCATCTCGAGGAAGTCCAGGATTCCGATGCGCAAGCGTTCGGGCGGAAGCTCGGCGCGGTCTTTGCCGAGTGCAGGCGGGTCCTCCGCGACGAAGGAATCCTCGTCTTCAGCTATCACCATTCCCGTGAGGACGGCTGGCTGTCCGTGGCACACGCCTTAGCACAGGCGGGGCTGAACGTGGTGCAAGCGCATCCGGTCAAGTCGGAAATGTCGGTGGCGGCGCCCAAGACCCAGGCCAAGGAGCCGATCGACCTCGATGTCCTCATCGTCTGCCGAAAGCACGAGCGGGATGCCCGCCCTCGCCTGAGCCGGGAGGAGGCTGCATCGCGCGCCGAACAGGTGGCGCGGTCGAAGGTCCGGCGGCTCCAGGCCGCGGGACGCTCGCTCTCGAAGAACGACGCCCGCGTAGTCCTGATGAGCTCGCTGTTGGCCGAACTGGCACCGGGAAGAACGACGGAGGAGCTCACCTCGGACCTCGCCGCGCTCGGGCCGGCGATTCCCAGCCTCTGCGCCGAGCTCAGCGTGGAGCCCGCGGGTAAGGCGCAGAAGGCGGAAGTTGCCGCTATCTCGGTCGGACAGCTTGGGCTTCCGCTCGGATGACGTGCTGTCGAGCGGAGCGGGCGCAGCATACGGCACATGGGATGACCTGACCCGCGGAATTAATCGTCGCGAAAATATCTGCACCTCGGTTCATCGGTCGTGGCGCAGGCGTCCTCGCCTGTGAAAGCCGCAACGAAGACTACACGGGCGGGGATGCCCGTGCCTCGAGATCGAGAGCCGTCGCGATGACCGAACGGAAGCGGCGCTCGCCGATGGGCTCCGCTCCGCTCCACCCATCCTACGGATTGGGTCACGGGCGTCGGCCCGCGCCAAGCTTGTCGAACCATGCGTTTGAGGGCTCGCGCTGCAAACGGCGTCTGCGTCCGATCGCCGCGCTGCACGACCCCGAAGAGATCGCCCGCCACCTCGCCCACACCAGTGAGACCACCACCTACGCCCGCGGCCCGCCGCGGTTGACCACGCAGCTCCTCTCGATCCTTCAGGCAGGTCTTCCTCGGGCGCCTTCAGCCAGCCCGCCGGGAGCGGTTCGTCTCGACGCTGGCTACCAGCGCTCGACTCGACGCTTTCGGACAGAACATCTACCCTCTCGGCCCGTGAACGATGTCGACCAGGACCGCCAGCGACCGCGATCACGACGCCACCGAGGCACGGGTTCGCACCTGCGCGCCGCTTGGGCTCCTACGCGTCACCCATCCTACCTCCTACGACGAGCCGGCCGACCCGTAATGCCCCAACCGATGATGCGGCCCGGGTGTCCCCCCAGTCTCGGGAGGGGTGTCCACCACCTCGTCCGAGACTCCCCCCAGTCTC
>JAJYLH010000013.1 GCA_021787845.1 Myxococcales bacterium
TCCGGGTGCGGGAAGCGGGTGATCCGGGTGCGGGAAGCAGGTGATCCGGGTGCAGGAGGCGGGTGATCCGGGTGCAGGAGGCGGGTGGTCCGGGTGGTCGAGGCGGGTGGTCCGGGTGGTCGAGGCAGGTGATCCGGGTCGAGACGCGGGTGGTCCGGGTGGTCGAGGCAGGTGATCCGGGTCGAGAGGCGGGTGATCCGGGTCGGGAGGCGGGTGATCCGGGTCGGGAGGCGGGTGATCCGGGTCGAGAGGCGGGTGATCCGGGTCGGGAGGCGGGTGATCCGGGTCGGGAGGCCACCTCCCATAACAATGGCGGGAGGCGACCATCGCCTCCCGCCCGCTGTTCCGTCTCGTTCTCGATGGGCTTGCGCTTCTACGTCTTGGGGGTCGGCTTGGCCGGATGGACCGCGAACATCTCGGACCCTGGCTTCACCACGTCCTTCAGCGAGCCGTCGCGCGTCGCGAGCGACTTGGCGACGCCGTAGATTTCGAGAACCTTGTCGTACGCGTTGTCGACCCACGCGGTATGCGTGTCCGAGAGCAGGCTCGCCAGCTTCTCGACCACTTGCACGAGCGGCCTGAGCTCGGTGTCGGCATCGAGCACGCCTTGCACCTCCTGCGGGTCGACGCCGGTCGCGGCGAGAAGCGGCGGATGGCTGGCCGACGCCCGCAGAAAGTCCGGCGCCTCGGTGAAGAAGGCGTCGTGCGGCCTGCGGGCCGTCTTGCGCTGGTCATCGGTCAGCGGGACCGCGAACGTCATCACCTGCGACAGCAGCTCCTCGGCAACCGCCGCGACCTTCTTCAACGTCGCGATGATCTCCTGCGGACCCTGCTTCGGAGGATCGAGGGTCTTCTTCTTCATGCGGTGTACCTCCCGGTCGCGCTGCGGCGGCCGTGTTGGGGTGGTCGAGCCGCGACGGAGCAGCGACTCCGATTCTACGCCCAGACGCCCGGCGCGTGTCAAGTCCTCGGCCGGGAGTGCCCGACCGCAACCTTCGCGACGGGCCGCCGCGGGAAAGTGCAACGGGTCGACAAGTGTTGCGGGCTGTTGGCAGGGGTGGTACGGTGGCCACATGACGCGGCATCGGATGGCAACGGCTTTCGGGTTCGTGGGAGCGCTCGCGATGGTTCTCGCCTGCGCGCCGCCCGTAACTCCCACGGGCAATAACGGCTCGGGCGGGCCTGACGCGGGGTCCGTTGACGCCGGGAGTGGCGCCGACGCGGGGTCCGCCGACGCCGGGAGCGGCGCCGATGCGGGCTCCTGCGATGGCGGACGATGCACCCGCGCCTGCGACCTCTGCCAGCAGGACTCCGACTGCCAGTCCGGTCAGACCTGCGGGCTCGTCGACGGCTGCCGCTTCTGCGTGCGGCAGGAAAGCGGCGGCGCGACGTGCTCGATGGACGGCTGCATCGAGGGCAACGAGTGCTGCTCGGGAATGATGTGCCTCCAGCCGGGCCAGCAGATCTGCGGCGGGCCGGGGCCAAGACAGGGATGCCACTCCGACGCCGACTGCGCGCCGGACAGCTACTGTCAAGCCGACCATTGCGGCGGGCACCGGTGCGTCGGGGACTGTCCAGGCACGGCCTGCGGCGACGGCGAGAGCTGCGCGAACGGTCGCTGCGTGCCGACTCAGTGCCCGCAGTTCGCCTGCCCGGCGTGGGAGGTCTGCGCGGGCCCCACCGGCGACGCCCACGGATGCGCGCCGAAGTCCTGTGCCACCGACGGCGATTGCCCCGACGGCTTCTGCGCCTCCGGGACCTGCCATGGCAAACCCGGAACGTGCATCATTCCCCCGGTGTGACCGGACCGGCGCGGGCCAGCATCCCGCGCGGGCGCAAGCTTCCTACGGTTCCTTACGATGCCCGCGGTGCTGCAACTTGTCCGATCGGACCGATCGGACCGATCGGTCGGATCGGTCGGATCGACAACGGCCCGGCCGGAAGGTGCCGCACCGCAACTGGCGCAAGCTTGAAGGGGTATCTCCTTCGTTCAGGTTCGGCGCGGGCTCTTCTCCCGTGGCGCGGGCGTCCTCGCCCGTGGCCGCTTGGAGATCTCATGCCGGCGGTTCGGCGAGGCTTCCACGGGCGAGGACGCCCGTGCCACAGGAAAATGGGAGCCGGGCACCAACCTGAATGAAGCCGATACCCCCTCAAGCTTGCGCCTCCCGTGCCCCGCGCTTGACCCGGGCCCTCAAACGTGGTGACGTTCGCCGACGACAGGTTTCCGGGTGCGTCCAGGGGACGCGAAAGGCATCGAGATGGCAGCACGACGATGGGTGGTGGTGGCGGTGGCGCTCGGGCTCGGCACCGGCGTCTCCTGGGCGGACGAGACTCCGTTCGTGGCAGAGGGGCTCACCCAGCAGGGCCGGCTTCTCGATGCCAGCGATCAGCCGATCAACGGCACCGTCGACCTGACCTTCACGCTCTATCACGACCCGACCGGCGGCACCCCCGCGTGGACCGAGGACTTTCCGTCGGTGCAGGTCGCCAACGGCTACTACGCGGTCCGGCTCGGCGACCCGTCCGCGGGCGCCCAGGCCATCACCACCGACGACCTCGCTGGCCCCACGTATCTGGACATCGCCATCGACCACGCCGAGCTGTCGCCCCGACTCCAGTTCGGCTCGGTGCCCTACGCGCAGCGCGCCGACCTCGCCAATCGCATCGAGGGCGGCACCATCGACGGCGCGACCATCACCAACTCGAGCGTCGATGCGACGAGCGTCTCGGTCGGCGGGCAGACGGTCATCGACTCGAGCGGCAACGTCGATGCGAGCTCGCTCACGGTCGGCGGCAAGACGGTCGTCGATGCGAACGGGAACCTGGCGACGCTCCAGAGCCAGCTCGCGGGCGCGGGGATGGTGGCGGCCGACGCGAACGATCTCGGCGGCAAGCCGGCTTCGGACTACGTGACGACCGATGAGCTCCAGCAGGGATACTCGACCTCAAACGCGCTCGCGTCGCAGGAGTACGACAACCGGGTGCGCAACGGCTCCTTCGAGATCGGTGCGGCCGGGTCGCTGCCGGCCGACTGGGAGGCGGTGGGCGCCGGCACCGGCACGCGCGCGCAGAAGGCGGACGCGCAGGCGCCGTTCGGGGCGAACGTGCTGGAGATCGCCAACAACGGCCAGAGCGGTCAGGTCGCCGTGCGGCAAGTCATCATCCCGGCGGGCGCGATCGTGGCGGCCGCTGGCGACACGCTCACCGCCTCGGTCTTTGCGAAGAAAGTGTCCGGCCCGCAGGGACGCCCCGGCCGGCTCTGCCTGACCGAGTCCGACGACGACCCGGCGCCGACCTGCATCGCGCTGACGATGGATAATGGGTATGCCCGGGCGACCGTCAGCCATCCCGTTTCGGCGACCGCGACGTACCTCGCCGTCCTGCTCGATCCGGGGACCGCGGCGGGCGATACGAACACCTACGACTTCGACGGGGTGATGATTACCCGCGGCACGCTCGCGCCGCCGTTCGGGGCGAACGTGGCGGAGCAGGTTCCCTCGGAGCTGCCGGACGCGAGCATCACGCCTTCGAAGCTCGTCATGGGACCCGGCTCGGGGCTCGACGCGGACACGCTCGACGGCATCGACTCGACCGGCTTCGTGCGCGGCAACTACGTCGCGGGCAACGCGAGCGGCGACGTGCCGGTCTCCAACGGAACCGTCAACACCGACCTCAACGCCGACCTGGTCGACGGCCAGACCGCGAGCGCCATCGTCGCGGCGGCGAAGGCGGCGATCCCCAACCCGTCGAGCTACATCCAGAACGGCACCTCGACCCAGGCGAGCGCGAGCTTCGACATCGACGGAGCCGGGACCATCGGCGGCACCCTGACCACGAGCAACCTGGTCGCGACGGGTAACGTCGCGCTCGATCGGCCGAGCGCGATGGTCGACGGGGGCCCGACCGTCGGCGGGCTCTTCAATGTGGCGCCAGCGCAGTTCCCGGCGGCGAACGGGAGCTCCTCCTATTTCAAGATCTACTTCCCCGACGACAACTCGGTGCGACTCGCGTCGGACTTCGACGGGCACCTTGCCGCGAGCAGCTTCCGCGACATCCAGATCGGCACCGTGAACAACCCGTTCCTCGACGTGCAGGCGGCGACCGGCGACGTGGGCATCGGCACGACGAACCCTGGCGCCAAGGTCGACATCCGTGGAACCCCCACCGGCAGCGGCGCCGTGCTGGAAGTCGTCGACACCCAGGCTTCGCAGACCACCACGAGCTTCGGCGGCATCTACGTCGGCTCGGGGCCGGGAACCGACTTCGTCCTCGGCAAGTACACGCATTCTAACGGCACCAGCAGCGACGAGCGCGCCTTCCAGCTCCGGGACTCGGCCGGCAACGTGCTCATCGACGCCGAGCCCGTCAGCGGCGGCAACGGCGACGTCGGCATCGGCACCGCGACACCCGGCGCGACGCTGGACGTCAACGGCAGCATCGGATCGGCGGGGCTCGAGGACCAGCGGGACATCTTCACCTGGTCGACCACCGACAGCGGCTCGACACCCCTTCATCTCAAGACGAGCTGGGGGTTCAACGGCGCCATGTATCGGTTCGTCGTCCACGGGTACAACTACGGGGAAGGGCTCCCCATCTACTCCGACTGCGTCGGCTACATGTACGAGACGGACCAAGCCCTGGTCAGCGCCAGTTGCCACGACTACGCGGGCGGGATTTCGTTGGGCCAGTACGTCAGCAGCGATGGCAAGCTCGTCCTCAAGCTCGCGGTGACCACGAGCTACTTCATGGGCTTCGGGGTGGACGTCGAGCAATACAACCCCGAGGGCGTCAAACCGGTCACCATCACCGCCTACCGGCAGAGCGCGAACCTGTAGCGCCTCTCGTTCGACCGCGAATCGCGACCGGCGATCGGCGGTGAAGGGCTATCGCCTTCGTTCGGTTCAACCCGGGTTCTTGTGGCGCTGCGCTGTTTCGTGTGGGTTTCAAGCCAAAGGAGCCGGGCACGGCACCGCCCGGATACGGCGCGGCCACCGGTTCCGACATCGTACGTCCTCACCGCGAACGCTGTGCCTGCACCCGGACACTCACGTGTCCGGCTCCATCTCTGGCGCAGTGAGCTGACGTCACCCCGGCGGCGGACAAGCCCCAGGACAAGCCCCCGCCCTACCGTCCTCACCGCGAACGCTGTGCCTGCACCCGGACACTCACGTGTCCGGCTCCAAGTCCGGTCGCGCAACCCACACGAAGCAGCGCAGAGCCGTTCTTGTCCCGTGGCGCGGGCGTCCTCGCCCGTGGATGCATGGGTATCCGCGATGCCTGCGGGTTCGGCAGGGCTTTCACGGGGGGGGACGCCCGTGCCACAAGAGAATGGGAGCCGGGCCCGCGCCAAGTGAAGGCGATACCCCCGGCGATGGCTCGTCGAAGCACGACCGGTCAGCGCGGCCGGGCGCCGATCGGGCGCTTGACCCGACTGCTCGGGGCGTGAAAGAGTACGCGCCCCCGGTCGGACGGTACCCGACGGAGCGCGCGGGAGCGCTCCTGCCCGGCAGGATCGAAGGAGGAAGTCATGCGACACCATCTCACGCTCGCCGGCAGCATCGCGCTGAGCCTGCTCGTCGCCTGCTCGAACCAGGGAACGCCCACCAACACCCAGAACAACACCCACGCGGTCCCCGGACCGCTGATCGAGGAAGTGCAGCCGCCGCAGGGACCGGCCGCCGGCGGGAGCGTCATCCTCCTGCGCGGCGAGCGCTTCGCGCCCGGCGCGACCGTCCAGTTCGACAAGAAGGCGTCGCCCGAGGTCGTGGTCGCCGACCCCGGCACCCTCACCGCCGTCACCCCGGCCGGCAAGGCGGGAGCGGTCTCGGTCATCGTCACGAACCCCGACGGACAGTTGACCGAGCTGGCGGACGGCTTCACCTACGCGAGCGCGACCGCCACCTCGCTCACGCTGACCCAGGCGGTCCCGGCGCAGGGCCCGAGCACCGGCGGCACCCTGGTCGAGCTGCACGGCACCGGCTTCGCCAGCGGCGCGCTCGCGTTCTTCGGCGGCCGACCCGCGTCCAGCGTGGTCGTCGTCTCGCCGACGCTCCTGACCTGCGTCATCCCCGCCGGCCTCCCGGGACCGGTGGAGCTCGCCGTCACCGGTCCCGACGGGTTCTCGGCCCGGCTGCACAACGGCTTCACCTACTTCGACCCGTCGAAGGCCACCCACCCGGCGCCCAAGCTCTCCGCCATCGCTCCTGTCGAGGGCACCGTCGCCGGCGGAGACGCGGCGAGCCTCACCGGCAGCGGCTTCATCCCGGGCATGCGGGCGTACCTGGGCGGCATTCCGGTGGGCGCTCTCGACTTCGGGGTCAACGCGGCGACCTTCACCACCCCGCCGGGCAAGCCCGGCAACGTCGACGTCGCGGTGACCAACCCCGACGGGCAGGGCAGCATCCTCGAGGCGGCGTTCGACTACTACGCCCCGACAGCGCTCCTGGCCTCCATCAGCCCCACCTCGGGGCCGGTCGCCGGCGGGACCCAGGTCACCGTCGTCGGGCGCAACTTCACCTCCGACGCCCTGCTGACGCTGGGCGGGAGCGCGGTGACCGCGTTGACCCTGGTCGACCCGCAGACGCTGAGCGGGACCACCCCCAAGGGGGCGAGCTACGGCTACGTCGATTTGCAGGTGGTGGAGCCGGGCGGCCTTATCGACACGCTCCACAACGCGTTCTACTACACGGACGCCGATCACCCGGCTCCGGGGAGCAGCACCGGTCCCGCCCCGGTCTCGATCTCCCGCATCAGCCCACCGACCGGACCGAACACCGGCGGCTTCACCGCGAGCCTGCTCGGCGGCGGCTTCCAGACCGGCGCCACCGTCACCTTCGGGTCGGCGAGCGCGTCGAACGTCCAGGTTCTGGGCCCGACCTCGATTCGGGTGACCGTCCCGCCCGGGACCGAGGGGCCGGCGACGGTGACCGTCACCAACCCCGACCACGGGACCGCGAGCCTCGACGGCATCTTCTCCTACTACGACTCGACCAGCCAGACGCCGGGGCCGAGCCTGAGCGGGGTGCTCCCGGCGATGGGCCCGACCACCGGCGGCACGCCCGTGATGCTGACGGGAGACGGGTTCGCTGACGCCGCCCAGGTGCGCTTCGGCACCACGGCGAGCCCGAAGGTGCAGTGGATCTCCGCGACCGAGCTGCTGGCGACCGCGCCTCCGGCGACCCTTCCGGGAGCGGTGCCGGTCATCGTCAGCAACCCCGACGGCAAGAGCGATTCGCTGCTCGAGGGCTTCTCCTACTACACGAAGACCGACGGCGAGACCGCGCCCAACGTCACCTCGGTCACGCCCCAGACCGGCCTCGTCAACGAGCCGGCGGTGGTGACCGTCGTGGGCGAGAACTTCCAGGAGGGGGCGATGGTCTACGCGGGAATCGCGCCGGCCTCGTCGATCACCGTGACGAGCCCGACCACCCTGACCGCGACCCTCCCTGGGCAGCCCGCGGGGAAGGTGGACCTGACCGTGGTCAACCCGGACGGGCTCTTCGCGACGCTCTCGCAGGGCTTCACCTACCAGGCGGCGCCGGCGCCCACGGTGGACTCGGTTTCGCCGTCGAGCGGTCCGGCGGGCGCGACGACCCAGGTCACGTTGAGCGGCCAGCACTTCGCGACGGGCGCCACGGTGACGGCGGGCACCAAGCCGGCGACGGGCGTCGAGGTCACCAACGCGACGACGATCACCGCGACGCTCCCGGCAGAGCCCGCGGGGAAGGTGGACCTCGTCGTGACGAACCCGGACGGGCAGGCGGGCACGCTCGCCAACGGCTTCGAGTACGTCACCCCACCTCCGCAGATTTCCTCGATTCGTCCGACCACGGGACCGCTCGCGGGTGGCGTCACCGTTCTCGTCCTCGGGCAGGGCTTCAGCCCGGGAGCGACGGTGTCGTTCGGCCGCATCGCCTCGCCCAGCGTCACCTTCGTCGCCCCGACCGCGCTGAAGGTGCTGGCGCCCGCCGACGTGGCGGAGACGGTGGACCTGACGGTGACGAACCCCGACGGGCAGGCGGCGACCCTGCCGCAGGCGTTCACCTACGACCCGAACTGGGTGGCGCTGCCGACGCCGAGCGTGACCGAGGTGGAGCCCGCGCACGGTCCGACGACGGGCGGCAGCGCGGTCCTGATCAAGGGCGGCGGCTTCTCGGACGGGATGAGCGTCTTCTTCGCGGACCAGCCGGCGACCGGCGTCATCGAGATCGACGCGGCGACGCTCTACGCGGTCACCCCGCCCAACGCCGCCGGCCCCGCGCACGTGACGGTGATCGGCCAGGACGGCCAGACCGCGGTGCTCGCGGGCGCCTTCACCTACACCGACCCGGCGACGCTGGGGCCGAAGCCGACCCTCACCGGGACCTCCCCGACCACCGGCGAGCAGTCGGCGCCCGTGCAGGTGCTGCTCACCGGGAGCGGTTTCGCCTCCGGCGCGTACGTCTTCTTCGGCGGCGTGCTGGCGAACAACCCCTTGCGGCTGTCGGACAACATCTACCAGGCGGACGCGCTCCCGCACGACCCGGGCGCGGTCGACGTCGCCATCACCAACCCCGACGGGCAGTCGGCGATTCTCAAGGGCGGCTTCACCTACGTGGCGGCGCCGACCCTCGCGAGCCTGACCCCCTCGAGCGGACCGACCGCGGGTGGCACCAAGATCCTCGTCACCGGCACCGCTTTCCAGAGCGGCGCCCAGGTCTCCATCGGCGGCGTGGCGGCGACCCAGGTCAACGTGCGTTCGCCGACCCTGCTCGACTGCTTCACCCCGGCGGGCGCGGCGGGCGCCGCCGACGTGGTGGTGACGAATCCCGACGGGCAGGCGTTCACCCTCCCGCAGGGCTTCACCTTCGTGCCGCCGCCGGCACTCTCGGACAAAGCGCTCCTGCCGGCCAGCGGCCCGACGACGGGCGGGACGATCGCGATGCTCAGCGGCCAGGACTTCCTCGCCGGGATGACCGCCACCCTCGGGGGCAAGGGCGCTACCGTCCAGGTGCTCGACCCGAAGACCGCGGTGATTGAGATCCCCGCGGCGAGCGTGGGGTACGCGGACCTGACGGTGACCAATCCCGACGGGCAGACGGCGACCGCGTCGCGGGCGTTCCAGTACAAGGACCCGGCCACCCTCGGGGCCCCGCCGACGGTGACCCAGGTGACGCCGGGCCAGGGTCCGGTCGAGGGCAAGACGCTGCTCGCGGTCAGCGGCGGCGGCTTCGAGGACGGCGCCCTCGTCTTCTTCGGGATGGTCCCGGCGACCCAGGTGCTGAAGGTGGCGCCCGACACTCTGACCGGGATGACCCCGGCGGGCGAGCCGGGCAAGGTCCAGGTGGCGGTGACGAACCCCGACGGGCAGACCGCGGTTCTCGCCGACGCCTTCGAATACGTGGCCGACTCGCAGCTTTCGGCGCCGCCGACCTTGAGCGATCTCAACCCCCAGCAGGCCTCGGTCTTCGGAGACACGGTGATCGCGGTGACCGGCGGGAACCTGACCGACGGCGCCACCTTCTTCTTCGGCGGGCGACCCTCGGCGAGCGCGACCGTCAGCGGACCGGGCGACGCGTCGGTGACCGCGCCCGCCGCGCCGGCCGGCCCCGCCTCGGTGGCGGTGACCAACCCCGACGGCCAGACCGCGCTCTACAAAGGCACGTTCACCTACATCGTGCCTCCTCCGGTACCGCTCTCGACCAGCCCGTCGGGCGGGACCACCCTCGGGGGGACCCTCCTGACGCTGACCGGCAAGAACTTCCAGACGGGCGCGGTGGTGCAGGTCGGCGGCGGGAGCTGCACCGGGCTGACGGTGGTGGATTCGACGCAGATCACCTGCACGACGCCGCCGGGGGCGGACGGGCCGGTGGCGGTCGAGGTGACGAACCCGGACGGGCAGAAGGGAACCTTGGGCAACGGCTTCACCTACGTCTCGCCGCCGGTGCCCAGCGACGTCTCGCCGACCAGCGGGCCCCAGGCGGGAGGGACCGCGCTCTCGATCACCGGCACCTACTTCGCCGACGGCGCGACCGTGAAGATCGGCGCGAACGATTGCCTGAACATCCACCGGGTGTCCGCGGTGCTCATCACCTGCACGACGCCGGCGGGCAGCGCGGGGCCCGCCGCCATCGTGGTGGCGAACCCGGACGGGCAGGAAGGGACGCTCGCGGCCGGGTTCACCTACCTGCCGCCGATTCCGCCGCCCGCCTTGACCAAGGTGGTTCCGTCGAGCGGCTCCATCCGCGGCGGCAGCGGGGTGACGTTGATCGGCAACGCCTTCCAGGTCGGGGCGACGGTCAAGTTCGGCACCATCGCCGCGAGCGCGGTCAGCGTCATCAGCGGCACCAGCCTGACCTGCATCACCCCGGCGGAGGACGCGGGGACGGTCGACGTCACCGTGACGAACCCCGACGGGCAGACCGCGAGCCTGCCGCAGGCCTACACCTTCAAGCCGGACATCGCGCTGCCGCCGCTCGCGGTCACCGCCATCACCCCGAACACCGGCGCGCTCGTCGGCGGGACCGCGCTGACCATCACCGGCAACGGCTTCGAGGCGGGGCTCGCGGTGACGGTGGGCGCGAACCTCTGCACGAGCCTGTCGCGCCTGGGGCCGACGGCGCTCGTGTGCACGACGCCGCCGGCGAGCTCCTCGGGAGCGGTGGACGTCACCGTGACCGACCCCGACGGGCAGCAGGTCGTGGTGACCAAGGGCTTCACCTACGACCAGGGCGGCCGGTTCGTGGTCGCCGGGCACAATCTGATGATGGAAGCGACCGGCAGCAAACGCGCCGGCGTCCTGCTCGACGTCGACCGCAACAACACGATGGACTTCATCGAGGCCAACTGGAACGGCAACAACCAAGCCTACTTGTGGGAGCAGATCAACGACGGGACGGGCAAGTTCTCTTTGGTTCCGGGCAACCTGCCGTCGGAGCCCGCCAACGGCCGCTATCCCCAGATGGATTCTCTCTACGGTGGCTTGCGCACCGGCAGCGTCTGCACCGGCAGCGCCTGCGAGGCCTGCGCGCCGGGCGCGTGTACCCCCCAGCCGCTCGACCTGAACCAGGACGGCGCGCCGGACTTCCTCTACGTGACGCCGTGGAGCGTCGTCGTCTACCTGAACGATGGCGCCGGCAAGTTCACCCGCAGCGAGTACCCGATCTGCATCGACCAATGGGGTAACATCCGTGATAGCACGAGCCAGGGGAACGCGGCGGTCGCGGACTTCAACGGAGACGGGTTCCCGGACGTGGTGATTCCGCGGTGGGGCAGCGCGCAGAACTGCTGGGACAGCGTCACCAAGACCTATTCCGGCGGCGCGAACGAGATGCTGATGCTCAACGACGGCAAGGGCGGGTTCATCTCGAAGCCGCTGGCGATTCCGGTGGTGGCCGACAACACGACGACGGTCCGGGCCGGCGACTTCGACGGCGACGGCGACATGGACTTCATCACCGTGAACGAGAACAACCAGCAGAACCGGCTCTACTACAACGACAGCAGCGTGGACTGCACGCCGACCGCGAGCTGCGCGAACCGCTTCGTCGACGTGACCACCTCCGACTTCCCGGTCTCGGCGGGCGCCGGCCGGGACGCGGCCGTGGGCGACATCAACGGCGATGGCAAGCTCGACATCATCATCGGGTTCAACGGACAGCGCAACAAGGTCTATGTGAACACCGGCGGCAAGTTCACCGACGTCACCCTGACGAACCTCCTGCCCAACGACGTCGACGCGACCTGGGCCACCTGGCTCGTCGATTACGACAACGACGGAGACCTGGACCTGATCACTCGGCGGTCGCCGACCACCGACGACCCGCAGCCCATTCGCATCTACAACAACGACGGCACCGGGCACTTCTCGAACGACGTCGGCCAGTCCGCCTTGCCGCCGGTCATCGGCGAGGGAACCTTGGACGATCTGGTCCTCGGCGACGTCAACCGCGACGGCTACCCGGACATGATCTGGATCCAGGAGAACCACCAGAACCGGATTCTCCTCAACGACACCAAGGGGCATTTCGTCCGTCAGACCATCACCGACCTGCCCGAGCAGAACGTCGCTCTCCAATCCGCGGTGGCGGTGGACGTCGACGGCGATGGCGACAAGGATCTCGTGACCTGCGGGACCGGTCCGATGCAGCCGCAGCTCTGGCTGAACGACGGCGCGGGCAACTTCGTCGACTACACGGCGCAACGGATGCCGCAGGTGAAGTTCAACTGTTACGACGTGGTGGCCGCGGACGTGAACGGTGACGGCGCGCCGGACCTCTTGTTCGCCGTCGCCACCGACCCGGGGAAGACCCCGAGCGGCGCCTCCGGCGCGAGCGTGTACTTGTTCATGAACGACGGGAACGGCACGTTCACCGACGCGACCTTCCCGCGGCTTCCGACCGACCCCACCAACCGTAACGTGCATCCTCACGTCATTGCGCCCATCGACTACGACGGGGACGGAGACTTGGACCTGTTGGTCGGTTTCGATGCTTGCGGCTCGTCCAACGGCCAGGTGCGCCTGTGGCAGAACATCGGGAAGAACACAGGCTATTTCACGGACGTGACGCCGACGGCGAACATCGGCGGGTTCCGCGGCGGAGCCTGCTGCCAGTGGTGGCAGTCGGACCCGATTTCGGACATCAAGGTCGGCGACTTGGACGGCGACGGGAAACCCGACTTTTTCGTGACTCGCCAGGATTCTTGCTGGGGCTACGATCCGACCAACTTCACGCCGAACCAGATCTTCCTCAACAACGGCGACGGCAGCTTCAGCAACGTCACCAGCACCAAGTACGCTTATCCGACCTACGGAACCCACGCGGCGCTCGCGGACTTCGACGGCGACGGAACCCTCGACGTGTACGTGGTCAACGGTACCGACGACCGGCTCTACCTCAACTCGGGCGGCGCCCTGCTCTCCGACGTGACTCCGAAGAACCTGCCGCGCAGCGGGAACTCGGTGGGGGTCGTGGTCACCGACGTCGACGGCAACGGCGCGCCCGACCTGGTTCTCGCCAAGTCCGGCGGCAACCAGCCGCAGTTGCTGCTCAACATCGGCAACGGCGTGTTCTCGGACTACACCAGCACCAAGATGCCGTGGGAGAACGACCAGACCGACAACATCGCCGCGGGCGACTTCAACGGAGATGGATTCGACGATCTGTTGATCCTCAACAGCGGGCAGAGCCGCATCTTCTTGCGACAGCCCTGACGGCGACGACCGGGGTTGCGAATGCAGCCGCACCCCACGGGACTCAGTAGTGCCGGCACTCTGGCCCGGCATGACTGCGCCGGCCTTCGGTGCCGGGCCAGAGGGCCGACACTACTGGAGATGATGCACGCACTTGCGTAACGACTAATTCTGAACGGTCAGCATCGTCGTTCCCATCAGGCCTTCGTACTTGGCGATGATCTGGCAGGACCCAGGGCCAACGAGCCGGATCACACCGCGATGAGGCGGATCATTCGCGATGGGAGCAACGATCCCGCCGCAGACCCCCGGCACCGACCAGGAGGTCTGGTCGGTCACGTCGACCTGGCTGCCGTCCGAATAGACCGCAAGGGCGTGAAATCGCAGGGGCGTTGAAGACACGCTCTGCGTCGAATCCGCTGGTTCGATGGCGACGCTCTTGGCCGCGTTGTCGGTTTCGGTGAACGAGACGCTCGCCCCGTCCACCACCGCGGCCTTGAAGACCTGATCGCCGGGCGCCGAGCCGAGGGTGGCGGTCGTCTGCGCGTACCCGTTCGCGTCGGTGTCCTCGGCACTGGGGCTGACGCTGCCGCCCGCGGCTGGCGCGAACTGGATGGGCGCGCCAACCACGGGCGACCCGAAGGCGTCCAGCACCAGCACCTCCAGCGGGTCCGGCAGCGTCCCTCCGGGCTCCGCCTGAACGTCACCGGAAACGCTCTTCAGCAGCGCGACCGGTTGCCGGTTCGCCGTCTCTTCGAACTCGACGACCGCAGGCGCCGCTCCCGGCAGCGTCGCTGTGAAAATCTGCTGGCCGACCTCCGGCCCGAGCGTGACTGTCATCTGCGCCTGGCCGCCGGAAACGGGGCTGGTCGGCTGGCTCACCGAGCCTCCGCCGCTCACGACGCCCCAATAGACCACCGGTGTCGACACGCCGCTCACCTGCGCCTGCACCACGAGCGGATCGGTCAACTCCGAGCCCGCAAGGCTGGTCTGGCCGGACCCATTGGATGCAGGTGCGAGCGCGATCGTCGCCGAGGCCTGCGGGGTCGTCCAGAGGTTCGGCAGCGTGATCGGTGAGCCGTCGAGCGGCGTCGGGCAGGAGGCGAAGCCACAGGACGAGGCGCTGAACGATTGACTCGCCGCAGTCCCAGCCGTCATCGTCGCCTGCGCGAGCCCGGCCCCATCGGTCGTCACCGCAGTCGGCGCAATCGAGCCGCCACCGCTCACCGCCTCGAACTGCACCGGGACCTGACCGACCGGGTTCGAATACGCGTCGGTCACCCGCACCGTGAACGCGCCCCCGAACTTCTGACCGGCCGTCGTGAACTGGTTGTCCCCGCTGACCGGCTCTAGCGACCTCGGTGGCCCCGGCTCGGCCACGACCGCGAAGACGACCGGCGACCCGCGGAGCTTCGGCGAGTCGCAGAGCACCCTGACGAGGCCAGCGGTCCGCGGCAGCATGAGCTCGACGGAAGCGGTCCCGTCCTCACCGGTGGTCGCCGGCGGCCGGCTCGCGAAGGAGCTCCCGTTCTGCGCCGTCCAGCTCAGCCCCGCGCCCATCGCCGGGAAGCCGTCCTCGTCCACCGCTTCGACCACCAGCGGCAAGCCGAGCGGCACCGCAACCGTCCCCTTCTGGCCGTCGCCGCTCTTGACCATCAGGCGCACGCCGCGCGTCACCCACACCTGGGTCGAGGCCGTGTTGCCGAAGGAATCGACGGCCTGCACGGTGTCGACGACGCCGCCCTTGGTCCCCCCGGCCTGGTAGATGCCGGTGGAGGAGTCGATGGCTCCGCCCGAAGCCGGCACGGGGAGCGACCAGATGAGCCCGTCGCCGCTGCCGCCCGTCGCCGTGAAAGCGATCGTTCCTCCGAGCGGCGTGCTCGGATTCTGCGGCACGATGGCGAGGCTCGGCGTGACGGTGACGGTCGCGCTCGCGGCGTTCCCGAACGAATCCACGACCTGGACCACGTCGGCGACGCCCCCCTGGTGCCCGGCCCGATAGGCGCCGGTGCTCGGGTCGATGCCCGCGCCCGACCCGTTCTTCGAAAGCGACCAGAGGTAGCCTTCACCGCTCCCGCCGGTCGCGACGAACCCGACCGATCCTCCCGGCGGCGTGGTCGGCGCAGCGGGCGCGATGCTCACGCCCGGGGTCACGGTCACCTCCGTCGTCGCGACGTTCCCCAGCGAGTCCTGGACCTGGACGACATCGGTCACGCCCCCCTGCGGCCCTGCCGCATAGGAGCCCGTCGCGGAGTCGATGGCACCGCCCGACGCGTTGGTCGCGAGACTCCATTGGAACCCCGAACCGCTCCCGCCCGCCGCCGAAAACGTGAGCGCGCCCAGCGGCGGCGTCGACGGATTCGACGGTGCGACGCTGACGCCCGCCGACACCGTCACCCCCGTCGTGCCAGTGTTCCCGAGCGAGTCGACCACCTGGACGGTATCGGTCACGCTCCCCGTCGGCCCTGCCGTATAGCTGCCGGTGGCCGCGTCGACGCTGCCCCCGGACCGGTCGGCGCTGAGCGACCAGGTGAAGCCGTCTTCGCTCCCGCCGGTCGCCGAGAACGAGACGGTGCCCCGCGGCGTCGTCGAGGGGTTGACGGGCGCCAGGGTGACGGAAGGGCCGACGTCCACCTTCGCGGTCGCGACGTTCCCGAGCGAGTCCAGCGCCTCCACGGTGTCGGTCACGTTCCCCGTTTCCCCGGCGGTGTAGCTCCCGGTGGCCGGGTCGATGGTGCCTCCGGAGTTTCCGCTCGCCAGCGACCAGGTGAGGCCGGCACCGCTCCCGCCCCTCGCCAGGAAGGAGACCGAACCGCGCGGGGGCGTGCTGGCGTGCGCCGGCGCAATCGTGAGCGGCGGCCCCACGGAGACGTCGGCCGTCGCCCCGTCGCCCACCGAGTCGACCACCTTCACCACGTCGACCACGTTACCGGTGTCGCCGGCCTGATACGCTCCCGTCGTGCGATCGATGCTACCGCCCGAGCGGTTCGGCGCGAGCGACCAGGTCCAGCCGCTGGCGCTCCCTCCGGCAGCGGTGAAGGTGAGCGTCCCCCGCGGCGGCACGCTGGCGCTCGACGCCGCTAGGCAAATCGCGTTGCACACCGGGGTCGGGCTCGAGGCGGCGCAGGCGTAGACGCCCGCGCGATGGCACTCGCCGAGCGAAGCCGAGCAGGGCTTGTGAAACTGCGCGCTCCTCGTGCACGGCGTCGCGGCGAGGCAGGTTCCCCGGCGCCCCTCGTCGACGCCGCTGCAGTAGTACGCCGCCGGGCACTGCCGGTCGGTGTCGCAGGGGATTCCCGAAGGAATGTCCCAGGTGCAGGCCGCGACGAGCGCCAGCGCTCCCAAGAGAGCTCGCCTGGTCACGGGACCCGCCAGGCGAAGACGACGACGCTGCCCACCGCCGCCACCGCCGCCCCGGCGTAGAGCGCGTCGGCGGTGATGGCCGACGAGCGCATGCGCAGGGCGGTCGCGGGAACGTCGTCACTCGGTGTGCTCAAGCCCTCCAGCTCGGCGCGCGCGCTGCGGCTGTCCAGCGCGTAATAGGTGCCGACCGCCGCCGCGGCGAGCCCGACGGTCCCCGCGATCCACCACCAGGGGCCGCGCGCGGTGAGCTTCGGCTCGCTCGCGACCGGAACGGTCTCCCCGGTCGGCACGACCCCGACCGCGGGCGGCACCGCCGGAGAAACGGCTTTCGGCAAGGGCACGACGATCGGCGCCGGCGCCACGATCGCCGGCGCGGTCGTCCCCGGGGGCGGCGCCATCGTTTCAGGTCCCGCGGGGGCCGGCTCCGGGCCCGCGTCGGGGAAGCTCAGGAGATCTGCCGCGACGTTCGGCAGCCCGGAGATCGCCCCGCTCTTCGCCAGCGGTCGGGCCGGCGGGGAGCTCGCCGGCGGCGCCGGGGTCGCGGTCGGACCCGCGGCGGCCGTGCGGGTCGGATGCGCTGGCGACGACACCGGCGCCGACGCCGATGGAGCGGTCGCCGGGGCAGATGGGTTTCTAGAGCGCTGCTGCCCAGCAGGCGCGACAGCCACCGGCTCCGGCGCCAGCGGAATCGTCAGCGTCACGTCGCGCCCGGCCGGGAGGCGGATTTCTTGCCGGAATTCGAGGTAGCCGGGCATCCGCAGCGAGAAGACGTGGCTCCCCGGGGCGAGGCGCGTCCGGAAGGGCGTGGACCCCACCGTCGCCCCGTCGAGGTCCAGGAGCGCTCCCGCCGGCACGCTGTTGATCGTGAAGGTGTGGCGCGCCGCCGTTGGGCGCAGCCGCAAGAGGTACGGCGCTCGTTTCGAGTGCCACGAGCCCTCGGCCAGGTTCGAGTCGAACGCCTCGAGGTAGTACTCGATCGCGCGCGCCCGCGCGGGAATCGCCCGGCGCGCGATCACCGCCTCGTAGCGCGCGCCCCCTTGCGCGTGGAGCGGAGCCCGGGCAAAGGCGTGCTCCCCGGCCACTCGCCAGAAGCAGAACGGCTCCAGCACGGGGCCGTTCGCCCGGATGCGGGCGCGAATGACGATGTTACCGGGAGCGCTGCCGCTCGGCGGCGTGTGCTGGAAGACCGGGGCCGACGCCCCCGCGACGGCCGGCAGCAGGAGCAAGCTCCCCAGGACCGCACCCGCGAACCGCGCACCGCATCCGGCGGACCGTCTTCGACTCGTGCCCATCGCCCTCGGGATAGAGAGCAGCCGGCGCCGCGCTTGTCAAGGAAGGCGCGGCTGGGCAGGCCGCCGGGGCCGGGTGCGCCTCGGCCGGTCGCACGACCTCGAGCGCGCGAGCGACGCTCGCGGCGCGAGACCTTTCCGGCGCGGCGCGGGCGGGCGCCTCGGCGGACGCGGGTCGCGGTCGTGCTATGAAATGCGGCCGAGGAAGGCGGATGGCGGATCGGCGCGGCGACAAGAC
The DNA here is from genome assembly GCA_021787845.1 of Myxococcales bacterium. Taxonomy (GTDB): domain Bacteria; phylum Myxococcota; class Myxococcia; order Myxococcales; family JAJYLH01; genus JAJYLH01. The sequence continues at coordinate 18,062 of JAJYLH010000013.1, forward strand.
GAGGGTGGAGAGGGTGCTCGACGACCGGACGATTCTGGCGCCGCCCGAGCCGCCGCCGGACGCCTTGATCGACGGGAGCGGAAGCTCCGAGCGGCAGCGCCAGCTCACCCCGGAACCGCCGCCACCGAGGCCGAGCGGTCCCGTTCCCCCGCAGCCCGCGAGCCCGGCGCCGGACCCGTTCCTCGGCGCCACCCTGCTCGGGCAGTTCCAAATCCTGCGCCGCATCGGGAAGGGCGGCTTCGGAGCCGTCTACCTCGCCGACCAGATCGGGGTCGACCGCAAGGCGGTGGTGAAGGTGGTGAACCTCGCGCTCACCCAGAACCCCACCTTCTTGCTGCGGTTCCACCGCGAGGCGCGGGTCTTGGCGCTGCTCGACCACCATCACCTGTGCAAGCTGTACGCGTTCGGCGAGTACGAGGGGCAGCCGTTTCTCGCGATGGAATATGGCGGCGACCGCACGCTCGCCGAGGAGATTCGGCGGGCGGGGCGGCTCGACGAGAAGCGCGCGCTCTCCATCGCGGCGCAAATCTGCGACGCGCTGGCGGAAGCGCACCGGCAGGGCGTGGTTCACCGCGACCTGAAGCCGGCGAACGTCCTCCTGAGCGCGCGCGGCAGCGAGGACTGGGTGAAGGTGGTCGACGTCGGCATCGCCAAGCTGATGGGCGGCGGCGAGGAGGTGCCGGACGCGGCGCTGACGGTCACCGGGACCATCGTCGGCACGCCGCAGTACTTCTCGCCGGAGCAGGCCCGGGGCGTCGCGGTCGACGGCCGCAGCGACCTCTATTCGCTCGGGGTGGTGCTCTTCGAGATGCTGACCGGGAAGCTGCCGATCAGCGCGGCGACGCCGATCGACTTCGTCCGGGCGCACAACGTCGAGCCACCGACCTCGCCGCGCCATCTCGGCGTCGAGGTGTCGCGGGTCACCGAGGCGATCCTGTTCAAGACGCTCGCCAAGGTGCCGGAGGCGCGGTTCCAGTCGGCGGCGGAGCTGGCCGAGGCCCTGCGCGCCGCGGCGGTGGGCAAGGCGACGCCGGGGCTCCTCCCGCCGAGCCCCAAGCGCACGGGTTTCGTCGCGGCGGCGGTGACGACGGCGGTGGTGGCGGCGCTCGGCGTGACGGCGGCGCTCATGCTATCCAGGAGAGGTGCCGTGGGGCCGGTCCCGCGTCCGGGTCCGGTGAAGGCGGCGGCGGTCCCGGTGGACGTGAAGGCTCCCGCTCGGCCCGCGACGGTGCCGGTGATCGGGCGGCTGCTCTTCCGGGCACCGGGGACCACCGTCTTCGTCGACGCGCCCGGGGTCGACCCGAAAGCGGCGGACCCGGAAGTGGCGGTGAGCGCGACGGGCGAGCTCGTCCTGCGGGTTTCGGGCCGCGCCGTCGACGTCAGGTTCCACTGGCAGGGACGCGGTCTAGAGCTCGGTCTGCGCGCGACCGGCGGCGACACGCTCGAGAAGGACGCTTCGCGTGGCACGGCGATTTCGTTCGCCGTCAGCGCGGCGCCGGCGATGTTCGAGCTCATCCCGGCGACCGGGGCGACGATTCCGCTCCTCTGCCGGTTCTCGGGCGCCGGAGCGGGAGTGCATTCGCCTTGACTCGAGGGCCAGGCCGCGCTTGACCTTTGGGCGGCAAGCGCACCAGCATCGCGCCGGGTTCGGCTCCTCGCGGAAAGGGACATCGATGACCACGGCTCCAGAAGCAGAGAATCCGAGAGCGGTCCCGGAGAAGGGCGGCCCTGCGCCTCGGCATGCGAACCAGGAAGTCTTCGACCGCTTGGCGGCGCGCATCTCGGTCCGCCCCGGAACGCGCCCGATGGCGGAGGTCGTCGCTCCGTTCACCGGCCGCCTCTTGCGGCAGGTGCCTCTGTGCACGCCGGACGACGTCGCTTTTGCCGTCCGCCGCGCCCGCGAGGCGCAGAAGGAATGGGCGGCCCGCAGCTTCTCCCAGCGGGCCAAGGTCTTCCTGCGCTACCACGACCTCGTGCTCGCCCGGCAGGAAGAGGGGCTCGACATCATCCAGCTCGAGAGCGGCAAGGCGAGAAACCACGCTTTCGAGGAGATCGCCGACAACGCGATCATCGCCCGGCACTACGCCCGCCACGCGGAGGGATACCTGAAGCCCCGCCGCCGTAAGGGAGCGCTGCCGCTACTCACCGTCACCCGCGAGCTGCACCACCCGCTGGGCGTCGTCGGGATCGTCGCGCCGTGGAACTACCCGCTCTCGATGGCGGTCACCGACGCCGCGGCCGCCCTGATGGCCGGGAACGCGGTGGTGCTCAAACCCGACCTGCAGACCCCGTTCAGCGCGCTGTGGGGCCTTGCGCTCTTGGAGGAGGCGGGGCTTGCGCCGGGGCTGTTCCAGGTGGTGACGGGGCGCGGGCGGGAGCTCGGCGGGCCGCTCATCGAGGGCGCCGACTATGTCTGCTTCACCGGCAGCACGGCGACCGGGCGCACCATCGCGCGGCAGGCCGGAGAGAGGCTCATCGGTTGCTCGCTGGAGCTCGGCGGCAAGAACCCGATGCTCGTCTTCTCGGACGCCGACCTGGGGAAGGCGACGCACGGCGCGGTGCGCGGCTGTTTCGCGAACACCGGGCAGCTCTGCATCTCCATCGAGCGGCTGTACGTGCAGGCGAAGGTGTTCGACGAGTTCCTCGCCCGCTTCCAGAAGCTGACGGGAAAGCTCGAGCTCGGCGCCTCCTTCGACTACGCGCACGACATGGGCTCGATGTCGTCGAAGGACCAGCTCGACAAGCTCGTCAAACACATCCAGGACGCGGTGGAAAAGGGCGCGACGGTGGTCGCGGGCGGGAAGGCGCGGCCGGACCTGGGGCCGTACTTCCACGAGCCGACCATCCTCACCGGCGTGACCGACCAGATGCTGGTGTCGCGCGAGGAGACGTTCGGCCCGCTGGTGTCGGTCTACCGCTTCGAGACGGAAGAAGAGGCGATCCGCCTGGCGAACGCGACGCCGTACGGGCTCAACGCGAGCGTCTGGACGCGCGACGTCGGCCGCGGCGTCCGGGTGGCGAGCGCCATCGAGGCGGGCACCGTCAACGTGAACGAGGCGTACGCGGCGACCTGGGCCTCGGTGGACGCGCCGATGGGCGGCTTCAAGGACTCGGGCATCGGGCGGCGTCATGGGGCGGCGGGCATCTTGAAGTACACGGCCGCGCAGACGGTGTCCGTGCAGCGGCTGATGCCGCTTTCGGCGCCTCCGGGAGTCGAAGAAGCGCGCTACAGCGCGCTGATGACCCGGGCGCTCAAGATGCTTAGTCACATTCCCGGCGTGCGGTGAATCGGAGCTCGGAGCTCCGGCGTTGGCCGTCGGTCCGCGTGCACGAGGCGAGGTCCGATGGCAAGGCCAAGTCAGCCGCCGGTCTCTCCCGCTCCGCTCCCCGAGCCCACGGTGATGTCGAGCTGAAGCGTTACCGAGCTCCTCCTTCCCGCCATCTGCGGGCTCAGGTACCAGTCGTAGCCCGCGAGCAGTCCGATGTCCGGCGTGAAGTACCAGGCGAAGGCGCCGCTGAGGGCCCCGAGCGCGCTCTGGCCGCCCTGGTAGTCGATGGCGACCCACAGCTTGTCGGTCAGCTCGGTGAGCGTGCGATCCCAGGAGGCGAGCAGCCCTCGATTCGCGGCGCGGCCCGCGCGGTCGACGAGCAGCGAGGGGTTCCCGAAGTAGTAGCCCAGCGAGAGTCTCCCGACGACCGGCAGCGTGCGCGCGACGAGGCCATAGACAACATTCTGCGTCGTCAACCCGGGTTTGATGCCGACGTCGTAGATGCCCGCCGCGAGCGCGGGCATCCAACGGGCGAAGGAGCCCTCCGGCGTTCCGATCTTCAGATTGAAGTAGAGCGGCCAGGCGTCGGTCTTCGGGTCGCCGGTGAGGACGATGTCGAAGCCCGCCTCCGCTTGGAGCCGATTCCAGGGCAAGAGGCCAACGGTCGGTCCGAGGTCGAGCGTCACCGGCGTCGCGGGCCACGCGTAGACGTCGTAGTTGAGATGGACGGTTCCGAACTTCTGCACATCGGTCGACGGAATCCAGATTTGGGTCGACGGGGTCGCCCAGGCCCGCGCGGCCATCGCCGCCGCGACGAGCAAGGTCACGATGCGTGCGCGCATGAAGATCTCCATGCCAAACGGGTTGGCACGCTCGTCCGGTAGGACCATACCACGGGGACCAGCCGCCGCCCTACGACGATCCAGGCCCATCCGGTTGGCGCACCTCCGATTTGTCCGCGGCGCGGGCGTCCTCGCGTGAAGGCCCAGCCGACCCCGGAGAAATAGCAGGTTCCCAGGCGTTCACGGGTTGGGACGCCCCGTCACGGGATTCGGTCCCTGCATCGAGGTGCCCGGGCGGGCTTCCGGTGCGTCAACCGGATGGGCACGGACCGATTGGCCCCAAGGCCGCCGGCGAAGGCGATGCGACGCGCCTCCTCCGGGCCTCCCTCGGCGCGGCAAGTTGGCCCTTGCACTTTCCCGCGGCGTGTGCTTGCCTGCCGGCGGCGGGAACATGGACCGCTCATCCCGGGCCCTTGGGCAAGCTCAGGAAAGGCTAGGTCCAGGGGCGAGCGGCGGGAGGCTGGCGATGCGATTCGGGCGACTGCTGGCGCTCGCGGGCGCGTGTGCGCTGGCGGGGTGCGTCGTGTCCGGCGCGCAACCGCCGGTGCAGGCGGGCACGGGGCTCACGGACAGCTCGGGCAAGATGTCCGTCGATGGCACCACGGTGCCGGTCTTGCCGTCGACCTGCGTCACCGGCGATGTGGTGGTGAAGACTGCCGACGGATGGACGTGCCAGCCCCCGCCATCGCCGAACATCTGGCAGGACGGCCCGGGCATCCAGATCGCGAACCACGCGATCTCGTTCTACGCGCCGACGGTGCCCGCGACCGACGTCTGGCCCGGGACGATGGACTACTCGCACCTGACCGACGCTCCCGTAGCGCCGACGTGGTCGAGCATCGCCTCGAGCGTGAAGGCCACCGACGCCTGGCCCGGGACGATGCCCTACTCGCAGTTGACCGATGCGCCGCCGGTGACCTGGCAAACCGTGGCGTCGACGGTGCAGCGGACCGACATCTGGCCTGGGACGTTGAACTACTCCCAGCTCAACGGCGCGCCGGCCATCCCGCCCGCCGCGACGTGGAGCATCGTCAAGCCCTCGGTGCAGTCCACCGACGCCTGGCCCGGGACGACGACCTGGGATTCGATGAAGGCCTCTGTCCAGCCCACCGATGCCTGGCCGGGGACGATGGACTACTCGCAGCTCACCAACGCCCCGGCCGGGTTGACGCCGACCTGGTCCGACATCGCGCCGAGCGTGACGCCGGCCATCGCCTGGCCCGGGACGGTCGACTACTCGCACGTGAAGAACGCGCCGGCGGTGACCTGGCCGACCATCGCGGTGAGCGTGACCTCGACCGCCCCCTGGCCCGGGATAGTCGACTACTCGCACGTGACGAACGCGCCGGCGGTGACCTGGGCGACCGTCGCGCCGAGCGTGACATCGACCACCGCCTGGCCCGGGATAGTCGACTACTCGCAGCTCACGAACCTCCCCGCGAACCTCGGGCAGGTCGCGTCCGACGTGACGACCCTCAAGACGGATGTCACGACGCTTCAAGGTCAGATGACGACGGCGAGCTCATCGATCAGCAGCCTCGACGCCGAGGTGCCATCCTTGGCCAAGGCAGGGGCGAACAGTGACATCACCTCGCTCTCGGATCTGACCACGCCGCTGCCGGTCGCCGAAGGCGGGACGGGCTCGAGCTCGCTTCCCGCATACGCGGTGATTCTGGGCAACGGAACTTCGCCGGTCCGGACGGTGAATCCGGGCACCGCCGGCAACGTGCTGCTATCCAATGGCACCACCTGGACCAGCGCGCCAGCGCCTTCGGGCGGCGCTCCCAAGCGACCGCCATCGCACGGCGAGGAGCTCGTCTGGCACCTCGATGAGACCAGTGCCCCCGCCCAGAACAGCGGCTGGGCTGGCTCCGCGCCACTCAGTCCAACATATTTGACCACGCCCCTTGCACTCTTCGGCGCACCGGGGCCGTTCTCCAACACGGTGTTGTTCTGGGGAGACGGGCTCAGCGGAGGTAGCAACGTCAATACCAGTAACGGGGGCAGGAGTCTGTGCGTCTCTGCCTGGTATCTGCCTTTTGAAAGTCCGTCTCAAGAGCAGATCGTGATCAAGGCATACCGCAACGATGAGTCCTGGACCGCGCCGTTCGTCGGGTTCGCAATCGCGCGCGCGAACCTGGGCCTCGAGTGTTCGGCGACCATAGGGAACCCGGGCAACGGAATCGAGAGCCAAGCGGTTGCCCCGTACCCATTGCTTGACGGCGTCCCATCACTGCTGGCGTGCACCTACGACGGCACCTACCTAAGGGGTTACGTCAATGGGCTCCAGGTGCTGCAGACCTACGTCACCGGGCCGCTCGACTACGGCTACACACCGGGCCCGTGGACCGTCGGGTCCTCCAACAGCACGGTGTCCGGAGGGTATCCAGCCCACGGCCTGATCTGGGATGTTCGGGTCAGCACGACGCTGCGGACACCGGCGCAGATGGTCGCCGACTACAAGACCGGGATGGGTTACAGCTACTGAGGTTTCGCGGCACCGATTCACTCGGAGGTCTCATGTTCGCATCCCTGCTCCTCGCCGCGTCGGTCGGACTGAAGGTCGTCGTCCCCTCCTTCCAGACGAGCGACGTCCCCGACTTCGTCGGGCATCGGATGAGCCAGCTCGTCGCCAAACGCATCAACGCCCTCGGCTGCGCGACCGCCCTGAGCATCGACGACGTGCCCGCCACGATGCGCGAGAACCTCGACGCCTGCCACGGCCAAGCCTCGTGCGTCGCCAGCCTCGCCGAGGTGCTGAGCGCGAGCCACGTCCTCGTCGGCTACGTCTGGAGCGTCGGGATTCACTACTCGGTGCGGATGCTCGTCGTCGACGTGGCCAACCGCAGGCTCGTGAAGAGCTACGTCGACAAGGTGCCGGCGAACATCGGCAACCTGCCGGCGGTGGTGGCGCGCGAGGGGCAGTCGATCTGCGACTCGCTCTACTCGCACGATGATCTGGCGCTGGGCGCGCTCCCGGCGCCGATTGCCAAGGGCTTCGACAACCTCCCGCCGGCGCCCGCGCCGCCGGCAGCCCCGGGGACCGTCACGACCAGCGCGCCCGCGCCGGTGGCGACACGGCCTCAACCTCCGGCAGCCTCTTCTCCAGCCGTGCCCGCTCCTCCCTCGACGGCGCTCGGGATGAGCGGCGGTGGAGCGCCCGCGATGAGCCGGTCGGTCACGACGCGAGAGGGCCCCGGGATTCCGAAGCCGTTGCCACCCATCGTGTCGAGCGAGCTTCCTCCCATTTCCGCTCCTCCCTCGACCGTGCTCAGGATGAGCGCCAACGCGAGCGGGCACGCGCCCGCCGGGCCCGAGAGCAACCCAGCACGGCCATCGTCAGGTCCTCCGACCACAACCCCCACGGCAACTGCATCGACCGCTCTGCCAGCACCCGGACACTCACGTGTCCGGCTCCACCTAGGAGAGACATCGACCGTCCTGCCTACACCCGGACCATCAGGTGTCCGGCGCCAGTTGGCAGGGACATCGGGTGCAGAGAGCTGGCTCCATCCTCCGGTTTCCCCTCGGGTTCGGATGTGGACCTGGGTTGGCCTCGGCACGACCGGCGCCGCGCTGATCCTCGGCGGCAGCTTCGGCCTGAGCACCTTGTCGGCTCTGTCGACCCGCTCCTCCGCGACCAGCCAGACCGACTTCTACGCCGCGCAATCGTCTCTCGGCACGAGAGCCACGGTCGCCAACGTCGCCTATGGCGTCACCGCCGCCGCGCTCGCCGCCTCGGCCGTGCTCTGGTTCGAGGGCGACCGCCTCTTCCCGGCCGGTCCGTAGATGGGTCGAGCCCTCGAGGTGCGCAAGGCCGCGGCCGTCGATCGGCTGCGCTTCGTGCTGCTCGGACTGGTCGTGGCGGGCCTGGGCTGCGGTCCGAAGGCGACGCCGCCGGGGCCCAAGACGTATCGAGACTCGCTCTCGGTCTGCTGGCACGACCTCTCGTGCAAGCGCGCGTTCCTCATCAGCCATCAGGGCGACTGGAACACCCAGCCGGTCCTCCCCTTCGACTCGATGGCCGCGTTCCAGCGCGCCTACGCCAACGGCGCCGACGGCATCAAGGCGGACTTCCGGGTGACCAGGGACGGCGTGCCGGTCGTCGCGCACTCGAGCCCCATCGAGCCCTGGGAATCGACCGACTGCTTTGGCGACAAGATCGAAGACATGACCGCGGCCCAGGTGACCGCCTGCCACCTCATGGGTTCCGCCACCGAGACCTTCCAGAAGGTCGGCGACGTCCTCGACTGGGCCCGCGGCAAGCTGACGGTGATGCTCACGGTCAAAGACCAGAACTACGCCACGGCGATTGCCACCATCCTCGCCCACCAGGCCCAGGACTTCGCCTTCATCGAGGTCAGGCTGGGGGATCTCCAGTCCATCGCCGAGAAGGCGCCCAACCACGATCAGGTCTGGTTCAACGCCGAATTGCACGACGAATCGGAGGTCTCGGCACTGCTCGAGCTCCACGACCGGCGGGTGATGATGGTCGAGCTCGACAACTACGATTCGAGCACCGTCACCCAAACGATCGACAGCGAGGTTCATCCAGCGGGCCTGCGCGCCTTCGTGATGGGCAACGGCCAGACCTCTGAAACGCAGCAGGAGGCGCTCTTCGACCTCGGGTTCGACGTCGTGATGACCTACGACCTCCCGAACGGCGTCCTGGCGCGCAAGAAGGTCAACCAGGCCCGAGGCATCACCCCGCCCTGAGCTCGCCAGGGACCGCCGCCCGATCCGTCGACTGCGCTGCCGTAAAAGAAGGTGGCATCGGGCCTCTGGCCCGACGCCAGGTCGGCGACCTGGCACCACCGCGCTCATTCATCGACCATGCTGGACCAGGGGCTCATGACGTCTCGGGTGTTCCTGCCGGCCGGACGCCCGCGCAGTGAATCGGACCGATCGGACCGATCGGACCGATCCGACCGATCCGTCTGATCCGCCAACCGCAGGCCAGCGGGCACCCGCGTCGGCCACATGGTCGCTCGACCCCGGCGCGAATCCTGCCGCGGGGCCCCGGGCTCTCACTGGTCGCGCGGACAGTGGGGACCCGGTCCGCGCGGGAAAAGAAGGTGTGCCATGCCGTCCCTCGCCACCGCCGAACCCGAGTTCGAGTGGGGCCGCGCGGCCGAGCTGCTCGCCGGGCTCGTTCCGGTGCCCGCGCTCGTGCTCGACGCGTTCTTCGTCGTCCGCATGGCCAACCAGGCGATGGAAGATCTCGCCGGCTGGCCGCCGCAACGGGTCATCGGCCGGTCGTTCGCGGAGATCTTCTGCCTGCCCGAGGAGGGCCGCGCCAGCGGTCACTGCTTCCACGCCGCGCTCGACGGGCACCTGCGCTCCTGCCGCACGACCGTGATTCGCCCGGACGGACGGCAGATTCAGCTCGACTGGCAGCTCGCTCGCACGGGTGCCGACCGCCAGGCCGCCGTCGCCACCGCGCGGCTCGCCGCTGGCGCGCCCGCCCGCCGGCCGCCGCTGATGACCGGCGAGGAACGGCTGGAAATCCGCACCGACGAGGGCCACTTCGGTGAAATCGTCACCGTCTGGAGCGGGCTGCGCGTCTCGCCGGGCGACATCTGTCATCGCGCCATCGCCGGGCTGCCGGAGCCGTGCCCGAACTGCCCGGCGCTCCACCTCTTCGACCCCGCGCCCCGAACGACCGTCGTGTCGCCACCCGGGCTCCAGGGCGACCGGCTGCGGATGGTCACCGCCCAGCCGACCGGCCACGAGACCGCGGAGATCTGCGCCCGCGAGCTGGACCTGTCGGTCCGGGAGAGCCTGGCCCACGCCCGGCTCGCGTCGCTCGGACGCCGCGGGCGCCTCTCGACCCGCGAACAACAGGTCCTCGCCCACCTCGCCACCGGCGAAACGCCCGAGGACATCGCGAGCGCGCTGCACATCACCCGGCGGACGGTCAAGTTCCATCAGGCGAACGTCCTCGCCAAGGTCGGCGCCAAGTCCCGGCTCGACCTGATGCGCCTATTGGTGTGAAACATGCCTGTCCGGTTGACACCCTTGGAGCCGGACACGTGAAAATCCAGCCAGACACGACATCCCGGGCAAACCCGGACACTGACGCCACACCCGCTTGACCAGAGGCATCGTCGTCGTTTACTTCTCCCCGCGGACGTCAGGTCACCCGCGCGCGGAGCTGGCGCTTCGCAAGGGACGACGATGGTCGCGAATCGCAGCACGAACGATCCCTCTCGTTTCCCGACCGACGCCGACTTGCGCGGCTACGACCGGGCGCAGTCGTTCGCCAAGATGGCGGCATCGAAAATCGCGGCGCGCGTCGAAATCGGCATGTCCGAACGCGAGGCGACGGAGGTGGCTCGGCACGTGTTCGAGGAGCTGGGCGTTCGCCATCACTGGCACATGCCGGTCATCGGCGCGGGGCCCGGAAGCACCAAGTTCACGAGCGCCGGACGGCTGGTCCGGAGCATGGTCGGTGCGAAGAGGAGAAGAGTGAGCGGCGGCGACCTGCTGTTTCTCGACATCGCCCCGTTCTTCGAGGGATATCCGTCCGACTTCACGCTGACCCACCTGTACGGCGAGAACGACGAGCTCCAGCGCCTCATCGACTGCGCTCTGAGCCTGACCCGGCGCATCTCCACCCATTTGCGCGAGGACATGCAGGCGGGCGCGACCTGGGCGTGGATCAAGTCTGAGGTCGAGCAGTGTCCTTACGAGTGGATGCCGTTCCCCATTGCGCCGGTGGCCCACCGGTTTGCCAAGACACCGGACCGCTGGCCGAAGTTCAGGGAGATCGGCACCGTCCACCTGTTCACGATGCGGTCGCCGATTCTCTTGCCCACCGCGAAGACCACCATGCGCGGGCTGTGGGTGGTCGAACCGCTCCTCGTCGACCGCCGGCTGGATCGCGCCGCCAAGACCGAGGAGGTCGTCTTCGTCACCGGGTCCGAGACGTTCATTTTCGGTGAAGCGCCTTTCAGTTGAGGAGGGCTTTCCGGTTCGCTCGGGTTCTAGCCGCCGCCCGCGAGTCCTGTTCTACTAAGCCGCGAAAGGCTCGTGCCGCGCGCAAATTCTCGACGCCACGCGGCAAGACCTCCTGGCGCGGGCGTCCACTTCGCTTTGCGCCCGCCCTTGTGCCTCAGCGCGTCTCGGCGTACCCTGCGCAACCGGTCGGGGTGGGAAGCGGAGGAGGTGGCCGATGTCGACTGCCGCGGGTTCAGCGTGGCCCGAGAAGCGCTACTCCTCGCGCCGTCCTGGCCGATCCGCCTCCTTTCCTGCCGGGCGATTCGCGCTCGTCGCGGCGGCCTGCGCGAGCGTTCTCGCTCTGCCGTCGCGCTGTCGTGCCCTGACCGCGGACGAGTGCGCCGACATCGCTCCCGCGGGGTCGCCGGATGGGAAGGTCGACAGTGCCGACGTCGACCTCGCGCTGCGCGTGGCCGCCGGTGACGCGACGCTCGACGCTTCGGCCATCGAGCGCGGCGACGTGGCCCCGGTGACGCCGCTTTCGCCGGCGACCGACCATCCCCAGCTCGTGCGCCCGAACCCGAACCCGGTGGGCCCGCTGGACATCGGCGACGTGGTGGTCATCGCCCGGCGCGCGGCGGGTCTCATCGCCTTCGGCGAGGTGAACCAGGCGCCGACCATCCGAGTCTCCGGCGACGGCGACATCGTCAGCGTTCCGACCTTCCCGGTCAGCGGGACCATCAGCGACGACACCCCGGTCGCGACCGCCAACGTCGTCATCACGGTCGGCGGCGCCGCGGCTGGAACCGCGACCATCACGACCAGCTCTCCCACGGCGCTGACAGGCACGTTCTCGCTCCCGGTGACGCTGGCCGACGGCGGCAACAGCATCGTGGCGACGCCGTACGACAGCGACGGCAAGGCGGGCGCCCCGGTGACGATCACGGTGACGCTCGACCAGACGCCGCCCGAGCTGACCATCGACGCGCCGCCGGACGGCACCGTCACGAACCAGGGCTCCGTGCAGCTCTCCGGCACCGCTTCCGATGCCAGCGGGGTCACGGTCACCGTCGACGGCCTACCGGCGGTGCTCCTGCCGCCGAACCTCTGGGGCGCGACCGTCGACCTGCCCCAGGAGGGGCCGAACACCTTCACGGTGACCGCGAAGGACGGCGCGACGCCGCCGAACGTGACGACGCTGACGCGGGTGATCATCCACGACACCACGCCGCCGGAGATCACCATCGACCCGCTGCCGCCGGCGACCAACGTCCACACCTTCGCGATGACTGGAACGGTCTCGGATCGATGGGGCATCGCGTCGGTCGCCGTGGGCGACCAGGTCGCGACCATCGACTGGGACAGCTCGACGGCGAGCGGCACCTGGACGGCGCTGGTGCCGGTGGTCAGCGGCGACAACACGTACACCGCCGTCGCGACCGACAACGGCGGCAATCAAACGAGCGCGGGGCCGGTCTCGACGACGGGCGACTTCGTGCCGCCGACGGTGACGCTCCTCTCATCCGCCTTTGTCAACAAGACGCCGACCGATTTGAAGCTCGGGTTTTCCGAGCCGGTCTACGTCGATCAGATCGGCTCGCAGACGTTCTCGCCGGCCACGTTCGTCGACAGCGGGGGCTTGACCCTGTCGGTGCCGCTGCAGGTGGGCGCGAACGAGCTGACCGTGCGCGTGCGCGATGTCGCGGGCAACCTGACGAACACCGAGGTAACGGTCACGCTCGACGAGACGCCGCCGCAGGTGACCATCACCCGTGTCTCGAACGCCGCGTTCGAGTTCCAGCCGCCCGGCGGGCTCGACGGCGTCATCACCAATGCCCCGTCGCTGGTGGTCGAGGGCACCGTATCGGACAACACCGGCGTCCAGAGCGTGACGGTCAACGGCTTCACCGCGACCGTCGATGGAAGCGGAATCTTCAGCGTCTCGGGCGTGCCGCTGATTCCCCGCCGGAACACCATCACCGCGACCGCGACCGACCTGGCGGGCAACACCGCGACCGATTCCGTGAACGTCTTGCGCGACGCGGAAGGTCCGGTGGTCACGCTGGACTTCAATCGCGCCGCGTACGTCAGCGACATCGACCCGGCGCCCGCGCCCTTCAACGTCCCGCCGCTGCCGTCGCGCTACTACACGAGCCCGGGGGACATCGTGGTCCATGGCACCGCGAGCGATCCGTACTACACGAACGTGGCGAGCCTCGCGGTCACCCTGGACGGCAACCCGCTCTCGGTCACCGCCGATGCCACGAACTCGACCTTCTCGTTCAGCCTCCCGGTCTCGGTGCTGCACACCGCGGGACTGCACCTGATTCAAGTGACATCGACCGACTCCTTAGGGAACCAGACGGTCAACGTCCAATCGTTCCTGGCCGGGCAATGGGTCGTGCCGAACGGGACCATCGCCAACGCCATCGGCGCCGCCGCGGGACCGGGCGCGCTGACCGCCATCAGCTCGCTCTTGTCGACCGAGGTCAACGCGATGGTGGCGAACGGGATGCCGTTGGACCAGTCGACCTCGGTCAACGTGGGCGTCGGCACGGTCACGGTGACCATCAAGGGCCTCGGCTTCTGCGAACCCCCGGGCGACCCCACGAACACGCCTTACAACTGCACGGCCAACGCGACGGCCACGCTGGCGCTCAAGTCCGACGGCCACATCGGCATCGCCATCCACATCCCGGTGCTCTACGTCGGCGTCCACACGGGTGCCAGCGGGGTCGTGGGCCTCTTCTGCGGCTCTTCGCACGACGGGTACGTCACCGCGTCCCCCGCGGACGTCACTCTGGAAGCCGACTTCACGAACGTCGCCCCCGACAACGTGGCGCTCCAAGCGGTGCCGGGGACCATCAGCGTTTCCATCAACAACCTCAACGTCCACACGAACAACAGTTGCGTCGACACCCTGGCTTCCTGGTTCAGCGGCACGGTCACGAGCATGTTGGAGTCCCAGTTCGCGAACGAAATTCCGGTCTTGCTCAACTCGGTCAACGCCTACCTCGCGCAGCCGCAGCTCACCGACGATCAGACCGGTCGCGCGGTGTGGATCGCCCGGGCCTCGAACGACGCGAGCTCGATGCACTTCTGGCTCGACGCGCACGGCAATCCCTGTCCGACCGCGCAGTCGAAGACGGACATCAAGGACGCGAACGGCAACTATCTCCCCTGCCCTGCCGATTCGCCGCGGCTCGCCCCAGGAAGTTACGCGGGCACGCCGGACACCAGCGCCTCGATGCTACCGAACTTGAACCTCGTCGCGCCCGACGGCACCGGCGTCAGCGCCCAGGCCGCACCGAGCGACAACTTCGTGAACTACATGGTCCACGAGCAATGGGCGATGGGCCGGTTCGACATGACGGTCGATCAATCGACCCTCGGCGCCCACAGTAGCCTCTCGCTGGACACCAACTCGCTCAGCCTCTTCCTGCCGGACCTCGCCCGCAGCGACGTGGTCCAGAAGGTGCCGCTCGGGAGCAAGGTGGCGATCGAGGTCTACCCGCCGCTGCCGCCGATTCTCAAGGGACGACAAGCGGACGCGCCCTACTACGACCTCTACATCGGCGACATGCGTTGGCGGTTCATGGCGGACACGAACAACGACGGCACCTACGACACCGAGCTCTTCACCGCGTTCGTTTCCATCGAGGCGCCGGCGAAGCTGTCAATCACGCCGGCTCCGAACGACAACTCCGACGACCTCTTGAACGTCCAGCTCGGCACGCCGACGATCCACTCGGACGTCGCCAACAATCCGCTGGTTCTGAACGAGGCCAGCGTGCGCTCGGCGATCTCGACGCTGATCAACGTGGCCTTGCCGCAGCTTACCGGTAGTCTGACGAGCGTCTCGCTTCCGACCAACACTGCCCGGTTCAGCCAGCTCGAGATCGAAGCGCCGCAACAGGACTATCTGGTGCTGTCGGGCGCGATTCTGCAGACCATCACCGTGACGAGCCCGACCAAAGACCAGACCGTCAGCAGCGACCCGGTGCTCATCACCGGAACGGTCGCGGGGCTTGAGAACTCGGCGGGGTCGTCGGTGGCGATGTGGCTGCCCGGCGACACGTCCGGCCGGGCGGCCACCATCACGTCGCTGCCGGATGGCAACTCGCTCTCGTTCAGCGGCTCGATACCGCTCTCAGCGTTCGCGGATGGCGACAACGTGGTGCGCATCGTCGCGACCGACGGGAACGGAGTGAAAGCGATGACCAAGCTGACACTGACGCGGAGCGG
Organism: Myxococcales bacterium; assembly: GCA_021787845.1. Taxonomy (GTDB): domain Bacteria; phylum Myxococcota; class Myxococcia; order Myxococcales; family JAJYLH01; genus JAJYLH01. Next base: position 33,357 of record JAJYLH010000013.1, read on the forward strand.
CTCCAGCTTGAAGGCCTCGGCTGCCTCGGGCTGCGGCGGCTGCGACGGCGCCGGCGACAGCTCGCTTCTCGTCTTGCTCGGACTCTTCCTCGTGCTCGGCCTGCGGCGCAGGCGCCGACTGGGGGCGGCCGAGGCGCCCGCGCTCGAGGGTCGAAGGGGACCGTCCCATGTCATCGGCGCGGTTGGCTCGGGGATGCTCCAAGCCATCCATCGCGCCGTTCGGAAGGCCGCGCGTCCGACGAACACGTTGCACAGCACGGCGTTGCCGCTGATCGCGCCGCTCCTGGTCGCGACGGCGGTCGGCGGCATGAGCCAGTGTTCGAGCTGCGGCGGCAGCAAGGCGAATCAGGCGGTTTCGTTCCACGGCCCGGCGGTCGCGAAGGACCCGGTCTTCATCCTCAACACGATTCAAATCGGCAAGGCCGGTGATGGTTTCGATGTCGATGGCAACACGCCCGGCGACGTGCCTGGTCCAGACAATGCGCTCTCGACGCTGGGCCCGCTCGCGAACCCGTCCTTGACCGACGCGATGAAGAAGGGCAGCCTGCTCCTGCTCATTCAGCTTCCGGGCATCGACCATCTGCCCGCCGCGGGCCAGTCGGGCACGGTCGACATGGTCGCGTACCTCGGCGACGCGCTCGATCCCGACCCGACGAAGTACTTCGATGGCTACGCGAAGTTCGCCAAGGATCCGGCGTCGTTCGACGCTCACGGCAATCCGCTGATCGAGTTCAAAGGCACCCAGCTCGTGGGCAACAGGGACGGCACGACCACCCTGAACGGAGGCCCAGCGAGCTTCCAACTCTCGATTCCGATTTCGGGCTCGACACTGACCTTGAAGCTGTCGCCAACGTACATCCGCGCGACGCTCGGCCTCTCGCCCTTGCGCAAGGACGGCATCCAGGCGACCAATGGTCTCTTGGGCGGCGTCATCCCCGCGTCGGCGCTCGCGAAGCCGATTCCGGGCCTGGGCATCGCGCCATTGGCCTTGCTCGCCGACCAGGTCGACGTCGACCTCAATCATGACGGCAAGCTCGACCACACCGATTCCGCCAGCAACCCCGACGGTGTCAGCGCCGGGCTCGTCTTCACCGGCGTGCCGGCGTATCTCTCCAACCAGCATGTCAACATCAAGCCCGTCCTGACCCTCGACGCCTTGCCGGCCAACGTCTCGACGGCCCACGTGACCGTCACCGGCACGGTCGACGACCCCGACGGCGATTGCACGAAGACCAAAGTCACGATGTCGCTGAACGGCGGCGCCTCGCAACCCGCGGCGGTCGCCAAGGCGTCGAAGGCGTGCAGCGTCAAGGCCGACATCAAGCTCGCACCGGGCGCGAACACCATCGTCGGGACCGCGACCGACACCGCTGGGGGCACCACTACCGCGCAGGTGACGACGAACTACACCGACTCGACGCCGCCGGCACTGACCTTGACCGGACCGACGGGGCACGTGACGGACGCGAGCCAGAACGTGACCGGCGTCGCCACGGACGAGGATGGCATCCAGGCGGTGCAAATCACCCTGGGCGGCAAGACGACGGTCGTTGCGGGCACCGCGCTCGACGCGCAAGGGCACTTCTCGACTCCGGTGACGTTGCCGGCTCTTGGCGACAATGTCATCACCGCGGTCGCGCAGGACCTCGCTGGCAACAATTCCACTCCCGCGACCGAGACGGTGACGCTCGACGACGTGACTCCGCCGACGGTGACGTTCACGGGAGCTTCCTGCACCGGCGCGCAACTATCGGGCGACGGCCCCTGGACGCTGCCGGAAGGCGATGTGAAGATCGACGGCACGCTCGACGACGATGCGGGCATCGCTGGCATCACGGCGACCTGGAACGTGACGGGCGGGACGCTGGCGCCGGTGACCATCGACCCGGCGACCGGTGCATTCGAGCTGTCGATGACCCTGGGCCTGGGCGCGACGACGCTGCATCTCGACGCCGCGGACGCCTCGGGCAATCACACGACGGTCGATCGGAATCTGACGATTGCGGATACGACGCCGCCGGTCATCACGGTCGTGTCTCCGGATGCTTTGGTCCATGCGGTCGCGCAGGTGCTGGGTCTGCAGATCACCGATGACTGGTCGACGCCGGACCAGATCGCCGCGACCGCGAGCATCGACGGAGCGGCGCCCGTGCCCGTGCCCTTTGATTCCGCGACGAGCACGTTCCACCTTCCCTTGACGCTGGTCCTCGGCGACAATCCTCTGATCATCACCGCGACCGACGCGGCGGGCAACGTCGCGACCCTGAACGGTGACATCCAGCTCGTTGACAACACTCCACCGACCCTGACCGTGACTTCTCCGGACGACAACAGCACGAGGCTGGAGACGGTGGCGCATGTCAAAGGCACGGCGACGGACGACATCGGTCCGGTGACGGTCAAGGCGGACACGGGAGGCGCTCCGGTCACGGCGACGCCGGCGGCGGACGGCAGCTTCTCCCTCGACGTGCCGCTCGCGATGGGCGCCAACGTCGTCACCATCGCCGCGGTCGATGCGGCCAACAATATGACGCAGGCCATCCGCCGGGTGACGCGGCTCGATCCGAACGCGGTGGCGACCATCGACCTGACGGCCGACCCGACCGCGGTCGCCATCGGCAACTTCACGACCATCAACCTCACGGCGACCCTGACCCGACTCGCGGGCGGGCCAGTGCCCGATGGCACGCAGGTACAGATCACCGCGTCTCCAACCAACCTCGGCTCGCTCGACTCGAGCCTGGCGACGACCACCGGAGGCGTGGCGACCGATCAGTACCTGCCCGGGAACGCTCCGGGGCTCGTCACCCTTGTCGCGACGGCGCAATGCCTGACCGCGACCGCGTCGGTGACCATCGCGAAGCCGACGGCGGTGGCCGCCGACGTGTGCCTCGCCGAGACCAAGACGCTGACGGGCACATCGTTCGACATCGGCCTCGCGAGCAGCTCGAAGGCGCAAATCGAAGCGCCACCGCTCGGCGGCGCGACCACCCTCGATGCGACGACCGGTTTCTACATCTACAACCGCGCCGCCCTGCCGACGACCGTGCTCGTCGCCGGGACCCAAGCCATCACGGGTGCTTGGAACGGCTCTCCCATCGCGCGAATCACCTGGCCGCTCGACAGCGGTATCCTCGCGACCTCGGATTTCTCTTTGACCGACGCGAAGTCCTCGGACGACCAGGGCGTGACGAGCGACGCGTCGCAGATGCTCTTCGTCTGCAACGTCAATCACCTCCTGGGGACGCTGCCGCCGCGCGTGACCCTGGCGCCGCTTCCCGCGACCGTCACCGTGGCCGGCCTCACGGTCGCCGGCACCGTTCAATCGGATGACCTCGCCAAGTGTACCGGAGAGTTCGATCTGAACAGTGTCCCGATGCCCATCGACGTGACGCGCGGCAGCTTCAGCCTTCCGATCACGCTGACTCCGGGCGTCAACGACATCCGGGTGGTGGTCACCGACTCGGGCGGGCGCCAGGGAAGCGACGAGAAGCAAGTCATCTACGCGCCGCCGAACGATCCGCCGACGCTGACCATCACCGCGCCGGGCTCGGCGGTGTCGCACGCGACCGGCGTGACCGTGTCGGGCACCGTCTCCGACGCCGATGATGGTTTGACCGGCATGACGGTCTCGGTGCGCGTCGACAGCGGCACTCCGGTCGACGCGACCATCGCCGCTGACGGAACCTGGACGGCGACCGTGAACCTCGCGTCGGGCACGAATACGATCACCGTGACCGCGACCGACGCGCGGGGAGCGAGCACCATCGCGAGTCAGACGACTCAGGTCGTTGCGCCGGTGCCGCCGCCGGTCGTGACGATCACCGCGCCCGCGGATGGCACCATCACGACGACGCCCTCGGTCGCGCTCACCGGACACGTCGACAACGGCGGAAACCCGGCCACCATCACCGTGACCATGACCAACAACGGAACCTCGGAGCCGATCACCTTCTCGCCGTTCACTCGAAACTTCACCGCCACGGTGTCGCTCGATGCGGGCACGAACATCGTCATCGTGACCGCGACCGACATCACGAACGACAGCGGCGCGGCCACGGTCCGGGTCGACTACAATGCGCCCAACGCTCCTCCGAAGATCACCATCACCTCGCCGACTTCGGGCACCACCTATGCCTCGGGTCCGCTCACGGTCACGGGGACCGTTTCCGACGATCAGCCGCTGAGCCAGCTCCAATCGGTGACCGTCAACGGCACGACCGCCACCGTCGACACGACCGCAGGAACCTGGACCGCGACGTTGACGCTCACCTACGGAAGCCAGACCATCACGGCGACCGCCACCGACGGCGGCGGAGCGACGGACACCGCCAGCGTGACGATACCGGTCATCGACCCGGTCGTGGTCGTGAACACGCTGAAGATCGGTAGCGCGACGGACGGGTTCGTTCTCGACACGCTCTACCCGACGCCGCTGTCGGACGCGGGACCGGACAACGCGCTCTCCGGACTGGCGTCGGTGGCGAACGGGCCATTGCAAGACCAGCTCGACGGCACCAGCGGCAAGCCGCTCATCATCCTCTTCGACATGGACGGCCTCGGCCCCATCCCGGCGCCAGGCCAGAGCGCGACCGTCAATCTCGTCGGCTACATCGGGGACTCGACGAGCAGCGATCCGGCGGTGAACTTCTCGGGGAACCAGACTTTCACCATCGACCCGAGCTCGCTCGACGCGTCGGGAAACCCGCTCATCGAGTTCAAGAACGTGGTGGCAACGAACAACATGGGCAATCTCCAGTTCAACACTTACCCGTCGAACCCGGCGCACTTCGAGCTGTCGATCGACTCGACGAGCCCGCCGCTCGACCTGAAGCTCGACCCGGCGTTCATCAAGGCGACCATCAGCGTGCAGGCCGACGGGTTCCATTACAACCCCGGGCTCCTCGGCGGCGTCGTCCCCGCGGCCGATCTCGCGGTACCCATCACCGTGTCGGGCACCACGATCACGCCGCTCCAGGTGCTGCTGTCGAACGACCCCTCGCACCCGTGCCCGGACATCGACCTCGACCGCGACGGAACCCTCGACGACACCGACGCGACCACCGCCAACAAGGACGGAGTCTCGGTCGGCATCGACTTCACCGCCGTGCCGGCACACATCCAGAGGTAGCGGGTCGAGCGACCGTGGCGCGAGGACGTCTCTCAGTAGGATGGGTGGAGCGAAAGCGGAACCCATCGACCAGCCCGCGCCGACGACGATGGGTTTCGTTCCGCTCCACCCATCCTACTTCACGTCCAAGGTCGAGACGGTGGTGACTTTGTACCTAAGGTTGGTATCGCTCGAGCTCGCGTTGGGGTCGTATGGGAGACTTTGGTTGGAGAAGTAGTTGGCGTAGCACGGCGGCGGCGGATTGCCTCCCACAGGCGTTCCACAGGAGTCGAGGCGAACCCAGATCTCAAGCTTGGTTATCTTACCCCCCGGGTCGATGGCGAAGGTCGTCCATGGGATGGAGAGCTCCTGAGCTTGGCCGCTGTGCGCGACCGTGGATTTCATCCAATAGAAATTCGACACTGGATGGAGCTGCCGTACGCCAGATGCGTTAGCCCAGTCGTTCGAAAGATCGACGGCGTTCCCAGTGCGCCCGAAGCCATAATAAGCATACCAATCCGAAAGCTGCGACGCATCGAAGCCCGAGGACAACATGGCATTGAGAGAGAAGCAAGTGTTGTTGCCAAACCCGTTTCCGTCCCCAGCGTAGCTCGTGTCGCAGTTGTCCGCGAGGCTGGTCTTGATATCCGCGCTGGCATTCCAGTCGCTTTGAGCCATCCCGTCTTCGTAGATGTAACCCACGATGGCATTCTGCTCCTCGGCCTGACCGTCGATAGCGATGTAGACGTTTGAATCGTCGTAACCCAGGTAGAGGTTGCGAAGTTCATTGGCATTCCAGTCACTCGTGACCCGTTGGCCGCTCCCGTCGACATCGCTGGCAACTCGCGACTGCGGTGGCCAGTCGCTACCGATCTTTCCATAGCCGGTCGACGCGTTGTCGAAGCAGTCCGTCGGCGTGAACTTGAGCGCGTAGAAGACTTGCAGCGCGGCGGTGGCGGTGCCCCCAGAGGTGACGACGACGTCGTTGTTGCCCGCGGGCACTTCCGGATGGGTCGAGATGTCCGGCGCGGTCGCCACGAGCTGGGTCGCGGTCTGGCTCGTCACCGGCGCGCTGACTCCTCCCACGGTCACCGTCGAGTCGCTCCCGAAATTCGTGCCGGTAATGGTCAGCGTCCCGCCGGCGATCGGCAGCCACGTCGGGTCGAGGCTCGTCGTCGTCGGCGCCGGCGCGGTCTCGGTGAACTTGATGGTCGCGAGTCCCTTCTTGCCGGGCAGCGCACTCGTCTCGCGCGAGGCGACGATGGTCTGCGCGCCGGTCGCGAAGCCCATCGTGTACGAAGTCGAGGCGAGCCCGCCCGCGCCGCTCGTCGTCTTGGGATGGGAAGCGGTGCCGCCCCCCTCCGTCACGTCGAACGCGATGCTCACGCCGGACAGCGGATTCTCGTACTGGTCGACGACTTTCACCGCGGGATCGATCGGCAGCTTGGTGCCGACAATCGCGGTCTGCCCGTCCCCGGCAACCAGGTCGAGATGGTCCGGATCGCCGGCCCTCACGGTCTCGGTGAACGTCACACTCGGACGCCCGGTGCCCGCCAGGTCAGGCAGCGCGGCATCGGAGCCGCTCACCGTCAGCGTTGCCGCTCCCGCGGTGGTCCCCAGCGTGTACGCCACTGACGCGAGGCCGTTCGAATCCGAGGTCTCGACGTCGCTCGCCGGTGTCATGTCGGTCGCGACGAACGCGAGCTTCACGCCCGACACCGGATTTTCGAAGCGGTCGACGACCCGCACTTGCGGATCGGTCGCAAGCTTGGTGCCGACCTTGCCCGTCTGGGCGTCGCCGCCGGCGATCTTGTCGAGATGGTCAGCAGGACCGGTGACGCCCGTCAGGGTGAACGTCGCGGTCGCATGGCCGGTCACCTTCACGTCGGGCAGCGGCGGATTGCCTGCCACCTCGATGGTGTTGGTGCCGGGCTTCTGGTCGAGCGTGAACGCGTCCGACGCATCGCCGTGGGCGTCGGTCGTCACCGTCGGGTGCGCGAGCGCGCCGGCCCCCGCCGTCACCGTCCAGTCGAGCGTCACGTTCGGAATCCCGTTGCCGTATTGATCGACGACCTGCACCTCCGGATCGGTCGGCGCCGGCAAGCCCGCATCGACAGTCTGCGGATCGCCCGCGACGATGACCAGGTGGTCGGCGACATCGGCGTTCGCCGTCGCGCTGAAGGTGAGCGTCCGGTTCCCGCTCTGCGCTTCGTCGGGAAGCGGCGTGTCCTGTCGAGCAACCACGAGCGTCTGCGGCCCCGCGGTCGGCCCGAGCAGCCAGGTCGTCGCGGCGCCGCCGTTGCGGTCGCTCGTCACCGTCGCATCGCCCGGCGAGCCGCCGCCGGTGGTCGCGGTGAACGTGAGCGTCACGTCGGGCACCGGCTCGCCCGTCGCGTCGACGACCTCGACCTGGAGCTCGACCGGCAGGCGTGTCGCGACGGTCGCGGTCTGGCTCTGCCCGCCGACGAGCACGAGATGGTCCGCCGCGCCGGGCGTGCCGCAGCGGTGATTCGCGACCAGGCAGATTTCTCCCGCGCGGCAGTCCTGCGCCGTCGTGCACGGGCCGCACACGCCCGCGACGCAGCCCTCGCCGGCATCGCACTGGTCCGCGCTGGTGCACGACTGGCAGAGGCCGTTGACGCACGCATCGCCAGAAATGATCGTCGCGCACTCGGTCTCCGACTGGCAGGCGCGGCAAACGCCCTGGATGCACACCTGGCCCTGCGTCGGGCATTCGGCCGCGCTGACGCATGCCTGGCAGGAGCTGTCCCGGCAGACGAGACCGCCGCCGCACTCCGTGGTGCTGCCGCAGGGGCCGCAGACGCCGTCGCGACAGACTTGGCCGGTGCGGCAGTCGCTCGCCGCCTGGCACTTGCCGCACAGGCCGGCGACGCAGGCTTCGCCCTGGTTGCAGTCGGCGGCGGTCGCGCAGTTCGTGCAGTGGCCGTTCGAGCAGATTTCGCCGGTCGGGCACTGGTCGCGGCTCTGGCAGGCGCCGCAGAGTCCGCCGAGACAGACGTCGCCGGTCAAGCACTGGGTCGAGTCGGTGCAGTGGGCGCAGGCGCCGGCGACGCAGGCGAGGCCGCCCGAGCATTGGTGGGTGTCCGTGCAGGGCACGCATTGGCCGTTCGTGCAGATGAGGCCCGAGTCGCAGTCGGTGTCGCCGGTGCAGGCGACGCACTTCTCGTGGACGCAGGCGCGGCCGTCGCCGCAGTCGGAGGCCGAGGCGCAGGGGACGCAAGCGCCGCCGACACACGCTTGCGCTAGCGGACAGTCGGAGCTCTTCTGGCAACCGACACAGGAGCCGCCCTGGCAGAGCCGTCCTGGTCCGCATTGGGCGTTGTTGGTGCAGGCGCGGCAGCGCTGGGAGATGCAGGCGAGCGTGCCGCAGGCGTCCTGGCTCGTGCAGGGGACGCACGTGTGGCTTTTGCAGACCTCGCCGTCCTGGCACAGGTCGCCGTCGTTGGCGCACGCGGTGTGTTGGATGCCGCCGCCGCCGCAGCCGAGCCCGGCGGCGAGGAGGAGGACCAGAGGAAGGCGCTTCAGCATCGCGCGAGCGTGCGCCGACCGCGCCCGCGGGTCAAGGGGAGAAGAGCACCCCGATTGGGCTACCTTCTTCGGTCACCTCGCTGACTCACGCTCCTGGATCGCTGATCGATTTCGCCTCTCGTTCACGCCGCCTGGGTGTGCCATCCGCCACGGCCGAGGGCGAACCGCAGCCGCGAGGGTCTCGGCTCCTTGATCGCAACAGCCTCCAGCGAGTAAGTCTCGACGGGCTTTTCGCTCAAGATCAGTACGCGCAACAGGCGCTCGGCCTGACCTCCCATCGGAGTCGGCGCCTCGACCCGTTCCCAGCGGGAGACGGTCGCCTTATCCACTCCGAGCTTGGCCGCGAAATCGGTGCCCGACAGACCGAGGTACTTACGCAGAAACCGGATTTCCTTGGGGCCCAGGCGCTCGGGCTTTCCGGCGAGCGCGGTCGCGATGGCCTCGTGCAGCTTGAGCGTCTTCGGCACCTCGACCTCCCGCTCGCCGCACGCGGGACACCGCGCGACCGTCACGCCCTCCAGCATCACGCCCTCGAGCCCACAATCGTAGGCCACCGTTTCCCGCGTCTCGATCATCGTGCCGCCGCAGCTCGCGCACTCGTCGCTCATCGCTTCTTCCTCCAGCCGGTCACGACCCGCAAGACCGTCTCGCTCCGAAACGCGATGACGAGACAGATTCTTGGTGTCTCCACGTGATAGCGCCACTCGCCGTGTTCCCATTCCGGTTCGCGAACGACCCCTCCGCGCAGCACGTTGACCGCATCGAGCACCTCGAGGCCGTCCCTCCTCAGCTCGGCGAGCGCGTGATCGCTCCAGCGAACGCCACCGTTTTCGAGAATCGCCCGTATGAGCGCCTGCGCGCTCGGCGGTTTGAGCGGCTGATCCCCAGCGCCCATCGCGGACCGAACATAGCCCACGCGCGACAAAAGATCAACTCGATGGCAGTGCCGCTAGCTGCTGCTCTTCGGCGCCGGTGCGGCGGGCTTGATGGGCGCGCTCTTGGCGGAGGCGTCTTCCTGGAGCAGGAGGGTCTTCATCCGATTCAGCTCGACCCGGGTCTCGGCGATGAAGGGGTTCGTCGCGCCCACCCGCTCGGCCGCGGCCAGCGTCTGCTCGTAGGCGTCGATGGCCTTGTCCACCAGCACCCGGACGCGGCTCTTGAGCTGCTCCCGATACATGTCCGCCGCCTCGCTGTCCAGGCCCGACGGAAGGCTCGCGTCCACCATCTGCTCGTACATCTTTTCGTAGAGCTCGCCGATGCGAAAGCCGCTCGCGGTCGCCCACTCCGGATGCCCCAAGCGGATGCAGCGCAGGTAGTGCCCCTGGGCCGACAAGAGCATCTGCGCCTTGTACTCCAGGTCGTCGAGGAGCTCTTCCTTCGTCGATTTCGCCGGATCGAGCTTCGCGTCGAGAAAATGCTGCCGATAGATCTCCGCGACATAGAACTCCGCCTGGCTCGGGAGGTACTCGTCGCTCACCTCGTCGGCGAGGTTCTGCTGGATGAACGCCAGGGTCTTGGTCAGGAGCGCTTCCGAGTCGTCCAGCTTGCCCTCGCTGAACAGCACGATGCCGCGCTTGACGTTCGCTTGCGCCTGTTCGAGCGCGCTGACCGCCGGGTCGCGCCCCAGCTCCTCGAGCACCTGCGCCGCCGCCTCGTTCTCGTCGAGGAAGTAGTAGGCGTCCGCCAACCGGAACCGCGCCTCGATGCCCGGCGCGGTTTCCGGTCCGTCGGCCTGCACCGCCTCGGTGAACCGCTCGACCGCGCCGGCGAAATCGCGGAGCTGCTCGAGAGCGATGCCAGCCTGATACAGCGCTTGCGGCCGGTGCTCGGACTTGGGAAAGAAGTCGGCGATGCGCTCGAAATAGGTGACCGCGTCCAGGTAGTCGTCACGGCCGAGCGCCGCGGTGCCATAGGCGAACAGCTCCTCGTCGTTGAGCGAGGTCAGCGCCATCCCTTGCGGCGTGCTCTTGATGGCGATCGGCGCGAAGGCGATTTTCCGGCCGGGCGCGGTGAGGGCAGGAGCGGTCGTGCCGAGCCTGTGAGGCGGCGTCACCTCGGGCGCCGGCACGCGATGAACGCACGCGGCGATGAGCACAGCGGGGGCGAGAAGCGCGAGGCGTCGGGTCATGGGCATCCTTCGCGAGGCCAGGCCGGCGACCCGCCGACCTCGCCTTGAGACGGTCGAGCGTGCCCGAAAGTTCCCGCGAAAGGAAGTCGCCTTTCGATGCGCCGGCCGACCATCCGATGGGCTTCGCTCGCGCTCCGCCCATCCTACGTTCGGGTTTTTCGCGCGCGCTGCCTGGTCTCGCGGTGCCGGTCGTGCGCCGGCCCGCGGCCGCTCAGGTTCGCCGCGGTGTTGATGAGCCCGACGTGCGAGAACGCCTGCGGAAAGTTCCCGAGCATCCGCCGCGCCGTCGGGTCGTACTCCTCCGCGAGCAGCCCGACGTCGTTCGCGAGCCCGCGCAGCTTGTCGAAGAGCTCTTCCGCTTCCGCACAGCGGCCGATCAGGCACAGGTTGTCGGCGTACCAGAACGAGCAGGCGAGGAACGCGCCCTCTCCCTCGGGAAGCCCGTCGGCGCCGTTCGGGCTCGTGGTGTAGCGCCGGATGAAACCGCTCCAGGACAGCTCGCGGCCGATGGCCTCCGTGGTCTGGGCGACGCGCGGGTCCGACGGCGGCAGGAAGCCGACGAGCGGCATCAGGAGCACGCTCGCGTCCAGCTCCTTCGACCCGTACGCCTGGGTGAACGTCCGGCGCTCCGAGTCCCACGCCTTCTCGCAGACCTCGCGATGAATCTCGCCGGCGATCGCCCGCCACCGATCCGCCGGGCCTTCGAGCTGGAACGACTCGACGTCCTGCACCGCGCGATCGAAGGCGACCCAGGCCATCACCTTCGAGTGCGTGAAGTGCCGCCGCGGCCCCCGGACCTCCCAGATGCCCTCGTCCGGCTTGCTCCAGCTCGACTCGAGGAAGTCGAGGAGCTTGCGCTGCAGCGACCAGCCGTCTTCCTCGTGGTCCAGGTCGGCGCGCCGCGCCTGGTGGAGCGCGTCGATCACCTCGCCGTAGACGTCGAGCTGCCGCTGATCGACAGCGGCGTTGCCTATCCGCACCGGTTTCGAACCCTCGTAGCCCGCGAGCCACGGGATTTCCCACTCCGGAAGCCGGCGCTCGCCCCCGGCGCCGTACATGATCTGCAGCTTGGCCGGGTCGCCCGCGACCGCGCGCAAGAGCCAGTCGCGCCAGGCGACGGCCTCCTCGGTGAACCCGCCCTGCATCAACGCGAGCAGCGTGAACGTCGCGTCGCGCAGCCACGTGTACCGGTAGTCCCAGTTGCGCACGCCGCCCAGCTGCTCCGGGAGCGAGGTGGTCGCGGCCGCGACGATGCCACCCGTCGGCGCGTACGTCAGCGCCTTGAGCGTCACCAGCGACCGGTGCACCTCGTTCTTCCAGCGGCCGCGGTAGGTGCAAGGCGAGAACCACTGGCGCCACCAGCGGATGGAATCCTCGAGCGCGTTCGGCACCGGGCCCATCTCCATCGGCGGCAGGTGCGAGGCGTGCCACGAGAGGCGGAAGGGCACCCGGTCCTTGGGGCCGACACGGAAGGTCGCCCGATGCCGGAAATCCTGGCCGACGAGGCGGACCGGCGTCCGCAGGCTGAACGCATCGGGCCCGGCGATCATCTCGACCAGGTCGCCGAGCCGGCGCACCCAGGGCAGAAACGAGCCGTAGTCCGGCCGGACGACGAGCTCGACGCGCATCTCGACCGCGCCCTCGACGCCTTCGACGAGACGCGCGACGTCGGGCACCTTGTCCCTGGGCGGCATGAAGTCGTAGAGGCGGACCTTGCCCTCGTCGGTCTCGAACTCGGTTTCGAGGACCAGGGTCTCGGGCAGGTAGCGGCGCCGCACCTGCTTGACGGGAGCGGTCGGGGCGATGAGCCAGCGGCCGTTTCCCTCGTCGCCCAGGAGCGCCGCGAAGATGGCGCCCGAGTCGAACCGCGGCAGGCACATCCAGTCGATGGACCCGTCCTTGCCGACGAGCGCCGCCGTCTGCGTGTCGCCGATGAGCGCGTAGTCCTCGATGCGTCGCGCCATGAGCACCTCGGGCGGCCTGAGGGCCGTCGCGTCCGCGACAGGGTAGGACGCGCCGCGCACGCGCGCATGGGATTTCGAGCCATGCCTAGCCGGTTGACCCCACCAGCGACTCGCTATTAATCGTTGCGAAAGTAGTTGCAGTCGGGGTCTCGTGGCACAGGCGTCCTCGCCTGTGAAAACCACAACGAAGGCTACACGGGCGGGACGCCCGTGCCACGACTGATGATGCGAGGTGCAGATACTTTCGCAACGATTAATAACTCGATGGTCAGGGCCGCTGGCCCGCGAGGAGGTCGGATGGGTGGAGCGAAAGCGCAGCCCATCCTACCGCTTGCGGGAGAGGGGTTGGGACGACGTTTCAACCCCCACCGTGCTCGTGCATCGCCTCGAGGACCTGCCACAGCCCGGCGAGATCGTGCACGTCGCGCGCCAGCCGCGGTACGACGTGGAGAGCGAAAGCGCCTCCGGTGGCCTCGTGGAACCGCTCGATCTCGCGCTCGTCTCGCTGGGCGAGGACGGACAGCTCGGTGACGGTGGTCTCCAGCCGCTCGGAGAGGAACGGACGACCGTCGTTGGGCACCCGTTCGTGCGCGAGCGCCCGGGCGATGTCGGGGGCATCGGTCGCTCCCGGCTGCCAGAGCGGGTTTTCGTGGACGCGGTTGACGATGCCCGCCGCGACGTGAATCTCCGACCGCTTGAGCTCGTGCGCGAAGAACACCGCCTCGTCGACGGTCAGCGGGTTCGGGCTCGTCACGAGAACGAACGCGCTCTTCTCGCCACTCAGGAGCGCTTTCGTTGCCTTCGCCCGTTCGTGGAAGCCGTCGTACATGCCCTGGAAGGCGACGAAGAACTCCGCGAGCGACTGCAAGAGCTCGACACCGGTGAAGCGCGCGAGCGTCTTCAGGATGTACGAGCTCCCGAGGTGCACGAGCGAGAGCCCGACGCGGCCCGCTCCGAGCGCGCCCCCGAGAAGCCAGCGCGCGGCGTCGTGGGAGAAGAGGTCGAGCAGGCGGTTCGGCGCGTCGAGGAAGTCCAGGGCGTGGGCGGTCGGCGGCGTGTCGAGGACCACGAGGTCGTAGCCTCCGGCGCGCTCGAGCTCGTAGACCTTCTCCATCGCCATGTATTCGAGCGACCCCGCGAGGCCGGTCGACAGAGCCTGGTAGAGCCGGTTGTGGAGGATGGTCTCCCGCCGCTCGGCGCTCGGCGCGTAGCGCTCGATGAGGTCGTCCCAGGTGCGCCGCAGGTCGAGGGTCATCGCCCACAGCTCGCCGCTCGGCTTCAATCCGGCGGCCGCGAACCGCTCCTCGCCGATGCGCGTCTCGACGTTGCCGAGGGTCGGAAGCCCGAGCGAGTTCGCGAGCCGCCGCGCGGGGTCGATGGTCAGGACCAGCGCCTTGCGCCCGTTCATCGCCGCGCGCAGGGCGAGCGCCGCCGAGACGGTGGTCTTCCCCACGCCGCCACTTCCGACGCAGACCACCACCCGCCGCGATTCCAGCACCTCGCCGAGCACTAGCCCTCCCGGCCCACGATTTCGGCGATGCGCTCGACGGCCGCGCGCCCGAACTCCTTCGCCGCGAGATACGGAATCAAGGTCATCGGCAGCTCGATCTCCCGCCTGAGCCGCGCCTCGTAGTGCGCCGACAGGTCCTGCCGCTCGCCCCAGTAGCGCGCCGCGAGCCGCGAAGGACCGAGCGCCCCGTCGTCCGTCGAGGCCAGGGTCTGGCGCTCGTCGGCGGAAAAGCGCCGCTCGAAGTGGTGGTTCAGGAAGAGCCTCCCTTCCGGCAACTGCATCTCGACGATCGCCTGGTGCAGGTCGACCGCCTCGTTGACCGGCATCTCCTCGGGCATCGTCACCACGTGAATCGCGGTCAGCGCGGGGTCGGTGAGCATCGCCTGCATCCGCTTCATGTCGCGGACCATCGGGCCCTCGCTGACGAGCTCGAGAATCGTCCGCGGCGTGCGCAGGAACGAGATTCCGTGGCCAGTCGCCGGCGCGTCGAGGATGACCGCATCCCAGCGGGGCTTCCCCTCCTCGTCCTGCTCCTTGACGACGTGCCACCACACCTTCCCCAGCTCGACGATTTCCGGGAGCGAGGGCACCGCGCGCAGGAAGTAGCGGACGAGGCGGTTCTCGAAGACGGCGTTGTAGATGGCCCGGAAGCGCACGACCATCAGCGCGTACTCCCGCATCGCTTCCGCTGGGCGTACGTGCACGCTCCAGATCGACTCGTCGATCCGCTTGACCTCGGGGCCGCAGTCGGGAGCGCCGAGGAGGCTCGCGACCCGCTCCTTGGCGGTCACCTCGCAGACGAGGACGCGCTTTTTCTCGCGTTGCGCGGCGAGCGCCAGCGCGGCGGTGACGGTGCTCTTTCCGACGCCGCCCTTGCCGGTCACGATGTGGAGGCGTCGCGAGGACCAGACCATCGACGGCGACTCTTACCGTGGCGCGCCGCGCCGAGCAAGAAAGCTTGCGAAGGATGGACGACCGAGGTTGCGCGGACGGTCGAGCTGCCTGCGGACTCGAGCTGAGGTGCGCGTGCAACCATCTCAGGTCTTGCCGCCAGCGCGAGCCTGGCGTCGGGCCAGGAGCCGAACACCACCGTTTTCGAGGTAGCGATCCGGAACTCCGCCCGGCGGGTCCGAGAGCTGGTCGCCGACGCCCGTCGGCTTCGACGTGGGGCTCGCCGCGGGTGCATACCCAAGCCGGTAGCGCATCTCAATGGACGTGGTAGCCGTGACGGTCGACGCTGAACGGCGCGTGCGATTTCTTCATGGCTCCGCGGCAGTAGAGGCATCCAGGTCATCTACTTATCGGGTTGATGCAAGTCGACCTGAGCGACCCAGAGCGCCGCTCCCTCACGGTCGCGGTACGGAATCCAGATGTCGCACGTTGCAGCCTGATCCGTACCGCGACCGTGAGGGAGCGGCGCGCCAACGTGGTGGCACCTGCGTCGACCCGATAAGCGGTGTGATGGTCGGATACTTACAGTACTTTCGGAAGATCGGAACGAACGCTCGACCCGATCTCGACGACTGCGCCGGCTTGGGCCGGGTCAACGTCTCTCTCGAAGCGTGCTCCGAGCGTCCCGGTCTACGCGCGCTCGAGGGCGGCGAGGATGTCGTGCCGCAAGGTTTGCTTGGTGGGGAGGGTGAGCAGCGTATGGATGACGAAGACCAACGCCGGGACGGCGTCGATGGCGACCCAGGGGTGCTCGGCGAACGTCCCTCCAAGTCCGCCGAGCAGGCAGACTGCAAGGCCCATGAGCGCCACGCCTTCGCGCAGTGCCCAGCCCACGAGGAGCCCCGACCGTCGGACGCCGAGCGCGGATCGGACACCGTTCTCGCTGGCCAGACGCACCTTGGCCGGGCTCGCTACGACGCCGGAAAGGACGAAGGAGAGCGGCCAAGCCAGAGCGAAGAGCACAGCGGTGAGGGCACTCAACAGGATGAGCAGCTTCGGGTCGAAGGGGACCGAACCGCCAGAGTTCGAGGCCAGGTAGCCGGGGTTCGCGACCAGGAACAAGTCCATCAGGCCGAAAAGCGTTAGCCCGATGCAGAGCGAGATGCAGAGCGAGATGGCAATCAACCGGGTGGTACGGACCTCCTCGGGCGGCAGCGACTGGAGGTCTCGCTCGAGCTCTTCGGCAGTCATGGGCTCCTCGGGGAAGACGACGGGCGGACGCTAGACCTGGCGCTTCGGCTTTGTCAAGCACCGGGGTTTCGCGATCATCTGCACATCCGGCTGGTCCCACCGACGGCTCACAACCCGGTGGTCGCGAGCCGTTGGCCCGACGCCCGCGCCCGTCTGCTAGACGCCGTGTCCCGCCTGCCCGGCGGGCGAACGGCTCGGGTATCCCCGCGGGAAACCGCGCGGTTCATCGCCCGGAGGGCGGGCATCGCGCGCGGTGGCGACGCCCGCCTGGTTCCGCTTGCTTGACAGCCGCGGGTCCAGTAGAGTGCGCGACCTTTGAGGCGCCTCGCTCCGGGTGGCCGGACGAAGGCGCAGGTGGACACCTCGGGATGGCGCGGCTTCCAGCGTTCGCAGCAGTGGTGGTTCTCTCGGGCGTGCTCGTCGGCGCGAGCTGCCGGTCGAAGACGCCCACGGCGCCCGTCGGCGGTGCCGCTCCCCAGCCGGCGGCGGCGCAGGCCGGCCGCCCGCCCGACAGCGGGTTCACTCGGGAGGAGATGGCGACGCTCCTCCCCGGCGTCGACACCTCGGCGCTCACCCCGAGCCAGCGCAGCGACCTTAACGACCTCGCGAACGACACCTTCTGCCCGTGCAGCGCGATGACCGTCGCCGGCTGCGTGCGGGCGCGCAAGTGCCCGGAAGCGGTGCGCGAGCTCGAGCTGGCGGGGAAGTTCCTCATGGCCGGCGAGGGCGAGGGCATCGCGCTGTTGCAGGTCGAGCGCTACTACGGGTCGTTCGCGCGCGACCAACGCAAGGACGTGAAGGCCATCGGCCCGAGCCAGGGCGACCCGAACGCGAAGGTGACCATCGTCGAGTTCGCCGACTACCAGTGCCCCGCCTGCCGCGAGGCCGAGTCGCAGGTGCCGGAGCTGCTCGAGAAGTACCCGCACGACGTGCGCTGGGTCTTCCGCAACTTCCCGCTCCCGCAGCACACGCACTCGCTCAAGGCCGCGAGCTGCGCCGAGTGGGCCGCCTCCCAGAGCAACGCCGACTTCTGGAAGCTCTCGCCGCAGCTCTTCGCGCACCAGGAGGACCTCGACGACGCGAACCTGGTGAAGATCGCCGACTCGGTCGGGCTCAACGGCAAGACGATGCTCGCCGCCGTCGAGCAGGACCCGAAGTACCTGGCGGAGGTGCAGAAGGACAAGCAGACCGCCATCGACCTGAACCTCGACGGCACGCCCACCTTCTTCATCAACGGCCGCAAGCTCGACTTGCCGCCGACTATCGAGATGCTCTCCTGGACCGTCGACGACGAGCTCGACTGGCTCGCCCACGGCGGAAGCTTCTCCTCTTCCAAGTAGCGAGGACTTTCGATGCCACGTCTCACCGCTGTCGAAGACACATCGGGCTTACTGCTTCCGCTCGACCCGAGCGCATCCGTTCCGCTCGACCCGAGCGCATCCGTTCCGCTCGACCCGAGCGCATCCGTTCCGCTCGACCCGAGCGCATCCGTTCCGCTCGACCCGAGCGCATCCGTTCCGCTCATCCCGAGCGTAGTCGAGGGACGAGCGGTTCAGGCCGGGCACCATGGGCGCTCATCCCTCGACTGCGCTCGGGATGAGCGGATTTGGTCGGCTCGGGACGAGCGGATTTGGTCGGCTCGGGACGAGCGGATTTGGTCGGCTCGGGACGAGCGGAGCTGGTCATCCGCCCGTTTCGGACGTGCAGGTCGCCAACTCCTCTCGCTGGGCCTGGCGCTCGCGCTCGTCCTCGTCGCGGTGAACGCGCAGGCCCGGCCGCGCCATCGGCGGCACGAGCGGCGCGCGCGCGCGCACGAGATCGAGAAGGCGCCGGCCGCGCCGCCGATTCCCTTCCTCGCCGCGCGCTACATCGACAAGAAGGCGAACCCGTACGAGGTGCGGCTCGTCCTCAAGCCGGGAAACCTCGCCCTGCGCGACACCGCTCTGGTCTCCGTCGACATGGAGAAGGCGCTCTCGATTCCCGACCCGGTCACCGGCAACTTCCAGCCGATGACAAGCGGCGTGCCCTACGCCATCGTCGAGAGCCCCGCGGTCGCGCGGCCGGTGCGCTGGCGCGGCCGCCATCACGAAGAGGCCGCGTCGAACGTCGCCAAGTACCGGCTCTGGCCGGAGGAAGACCCCGGGCGCTACAGCTTCCACTTCACGCCGCTCGCGAATGGCATGTACACGGTCACCATCGTCGGGTTCGACCCGAAGGGGCCGGCGGGCGAGCCCTATTCGTTCAAGATTCCGTTCCACATCGGCGCGGGCACCGCCGCGTTGCAGACCGAGGCGAGCCAGGGCGTGGTCGGCGTGCACCGCGGCGCGCTCCACCCGGTCGGGATGTCGGTCGCGGCGCCGGCGATGGAGAAGGTGAAGAAGCTGATGGACCAGATCGGCCGCGAATACCTGGACCTCCAGCTCGCCTTGGAGTCGCCGCCCCGCCGCGGACCGAACGACGCCGCCGCGACCGAGGCGCGGTCCATCGAGTCGCTGATGGGCTCGCTTTCGTCCGTCGTCCCCGAGGTGCACGGCGCGAACCCGAGCGAGTACACCCAGCTCGCCAACGACGCGGGACAGGCGTTCGAGAACCTCGCGAAGGACGCCGAGTCGAAGGGCCGCGCCGCGCCGAAGAAAGCCCTTGCCGCGTACCAGGATCTGCCCGCCGGAAGCTGCAACGAATGCCACGCGAAGTACCGGTGGCAGGTGACGAGCGACGTGTCGACCTGGCCCAGCTTCACCGAGGCTGCCTGGCGGTGAGCGGGATGCGCCGCGATCGCCCGGAAGTCGCCGGCGAGCCCTCGGGGCTGCGCCGATCGGTCCGATCCGACCGATCCGACCGCTCGGTCCGATCGGCGGGCGGCAACGGCTCGCGGAAGATGGGAACCTCAACGAAGGGCACAGCCCTCGACGGCTTTTGAAGGAGCTTGCGATGCCCCGTCCGCTCAAGTTTGTTGCCTGCGCGCTCGCGCTCGGCGTCTTCGTCGCGACCACCGCGCACGCCGATGACGCGCCGCTCACGGGAGATTCCTACGCCGGCGGCCGGCTCTACGCGGTCGACTGCGCGGCCTGTCACGGCGCCTCCGGCGACGGCAACGGGCCCATGGCCCAGACGCTGAACCCGCGCCCGACGCGGTTGCGCGATGGCAGCTTTCTCTTCTCCCTGCCCGAGGCGGAGATGGTCAAGGCCATCCTCGGCGCGAACGATCCGGCCGGGGTCGTGGCGCACCGCCAAGGCCTGAGCGAGCTGGACGCGCACGACATCCTCGCGTGGCTGCGCGGGCCGGTGCCGACGCTCGGGGAGCTCGTGCCGACGGCCGCGCGATACGTCTCCGCGACCGAGAAGCTGGACAAGGACGCGCTCGCCCGGGCCGCCAAGGAAGCCGGCCAGCCGCTGCCCGAGGCCGAGCACACCATCACCGAGTACGTTCTCTTTCTGCTCAAGCCGGTCGGGACCGAGACGCCGCCGGTCAACGGACATCCGACGCGGATTCCGAACAACCCCGGCAAACTCTACGCCGAGGCCAAGCCGAACCGGAAGGTCGCCTTCGTCGCCTACGAGCCGCTCAAGCTCGACAAGGGCACCATCGAGGCGGCGCTGGTGGTCGACTGGCAGATGATGCTGACGCAAGTGCGCGCGGTGCCCAGCTCGGATCCGAAGGTCGAGGCGCTGGGCCGCAAGCTGCAACCGATCTTGAGCGCGTATGTCGGCTCGGGCGGCGAGATGAACCGCAAGCCGGTGCGGCCGCAGAAGCGCTGGGTGCGGGCGCCCAAGGACGTGCAGACGGCGATGCTTCTCGCGTACGCCCGCCTGCGTGAAGGCGCCGCGATGTACAAAATCGGCGAGCAGAACCGCTTCTGGGACGACCAGGATTCGTTCAAGTTCCCCGCGGCGGTCGACCAGGGCAAGGTCAAGTTCCAGTTCAAGGAGCACGGCACCAAGAAACACCATCGCCGCCGGCGGTAGCCTTGCGCAGCGAGAGCCTCGCCGAAAAGGGTCTGACGGCCCTCGACTGCGCTCGGGCTGAGCGGTGCAAGTCTGCGAGAACACTGGACCGCTCGTGGCGAGCGCAGTCGAGCCACGAGGCTCTTCGGCGAGCCTCCAGCGAGGCGGCTGTGCGCCCTCCCCAAGGACCGATCGGACCGATCGGACCGATCGGACCGATCCGACCGATCGGTCTGATCAGCCGCCGGGGCCGTCGCGCCTCGGCGCTCGCCTTGATGTCGCTGCTCGCGTTGTCGTTCTTCGCGACGCCTGCCCTTGCCTTCACGACCGACCGCGTCGCGGTCGAGCTGCTCGCCAACGAGACGCCGCTCGACGGCGCCGTCGCGTTCGACCGCGCTTGCTGGCGCCTCGGTGTGCAAATCGACGGCGCGTCTCCAGTGCAGACATTCGACTACCGCGGCGGGCGCTTCGAGCGGCTCTGGGTCAGCGGCGCGCCCGAAGTCGTCCGCTGCCTGAACAAGCTCGACCACCATCGCCGCGCCGTCGACGGCACCTTCACCTGGGCCGACCGCGCCAAAGCCGGGCTCGTCCTTCCCGCGACCGGGTCCGGCGAGCGCATTCCCGATGCCGCGTGGATTGATCCGAAGGCCAAGCCGCTCCAACCGGCGCCCGACCGCACGCTCGTGAAATGGCTCGCGCCCGGAGATCCGAATGCCATCGCCGAGCTCGCGCAGCGCCCGATGGAAGAGTCCATCGCCGACCTGGACGCCGTCGCGGCGATTGCAAACCCGAAGGTGCCAGCGGTGCTCGAGGACATCGCGCGGCACGACCCGCGCTGGCTGATTCGACGCACGGCCGTGACGCTCCTGTCCCCCGTTGCCTCCGCCGACGCGCTCGAAGCGATCGCGCGGACCGATGCCGCCTGGGAAGTGCGCCTCGCCGCCGTGCAGCAAATCCAATCGATGGCTGCCGCGGCCCGTCCCGCGCTCCCGGTCGGCGAGTCACCGGAGAAGCTGTTCGCCGACCTCGCGGTTCACGACGCGTCTTGGATCGTGCGGCGAGCGGCGCTGCTCCAGCTTTCCCAGCCGGCCGTTTCCCGCGCGCGGGCGGAGGTCGAGACCCTCGCGAAGTCCGATCCGGAGCCGCGTGTGCGAGCGACCGCGCTGGAGATTCTCGCTGCCGCCGGGTTCGCGCCACATCAGATGCTCCGCGCCGCCCTCGACGATTCCGCGGCGGTCGTTCGAACGTCGGCCGCCGGATGGCTCGCCCGCGAACCGCGGCGGGAGGACTTGCTTCGGTTGTGGATGGCGATGCACGCGCCCGCCCGGTCCGAGCGCCTCGCCGCGACCGCGCTGCTCGACCGGCTCGACGATTCGACCATCGGTCCCGAGGTGTGGAAGCTGTTCTTGCGCGAGGCGGACGAGCTCGACGCGCAGCCGGACGCGCTCGAGGAGATGACCGACTTCCTCGCGCGCGAGCCGTTCCCGCAGCTTGCGGCGTTCGTCGAGGCGCGTTTGAAAGTCCCGATGTCGTTCGAGGAGCGCACGCTCCTGACCCGACTCGAGGCGCGCATCGAACCGGCGGTCGCGACGAGAAGATTGCTGCCGCTGTTCGATTCGCACGACCCGGCGGAGGTCGAGCTGGCCGCGATGACGGCGCCCTCGACGAACGCCACAAAGAACAAGCGGCACGCGGCCCTGACGAACGCCAGCGCTGACGTGCGCGCCGCTGCGATCATCGGGCTGTGCGACATCGATCACGGCGCTTTCGTCGAGGACATCCAAAGCACCGAAATCGCTCCGGAAGGGCTCGGCCTCCAGGCGCTCGCCGCGGAACAGCGCTGCGGTCAAGCCACGCCGCCGCCGTTCCGGTTCCAGACCCACTTCGCCGGCCCCGCCGCTCCCCACGACCATCCGAGCCAGTGGCCCGCCCTCGCCGCGATGGCGCTCCTGTTCCTGAGCGTGCTGGCGTCGAAGCTCAAGAAGAGCGACCCCGCCGCGCCGCCGGCGCCGACGTCGCCCAGTGCCGGCTGAGAGGACTTCGGCCCGCCGTCTCGCTGGGCCGATCCGACCGATCCGTCGGATCAATCGGATCGGTCCGATCAGCGTGAGGGCGCGGGCCCCAGGTGACGCTCATCCTTCAACTGCGGTCAAGATGACCGGAAGAACGCGAGCGCATCGACAGTTGGATGCCGGTTCAGTGCTGCTCGCCGGGATGGCGCCGCGCCCTCGCCTGCGGCTTCTTCTCGGTGCTCGGTCGTCGGCGTCACGGGCGGCGCGGGTGGAGCCGGGGGCGCCTTCTTCCTCGCGGGCTCCTTGCGATCGAAATCGGAGAGGTCGGGGCTGTCGTGGAGGGCGCTGTCCGCGACCTTGCGGACGTGGCTCGTCAAGGTCCGCAGATTGCTCATCGCGGCCTCGCGCTTCCGGCTCTTCCTCTTCGCGGCGGACTTGGCGTCCGGGCGACCAGTCTCGGGTCCGATCACATGGCTGGCATGTCGATTCGGTCGAGCGTTGACGAGTCACAGCGACACGCCCAGGGACGCCAGGCTCGTAGCCCTTCAAGCGCATTCCCTCACGGGCCCGGTCACGTCCCCTCGATCACCTCGAACGGGTTCAGCTCGTACACCATGCTGCGCTTGGGCTTCTGCCGATCATAGAGCACCGTCACAATGCCTCCGGGGATCATCGCTTCCCCGGGTAGCCCCTTGCGTGCCGTAGCGTGACCGTGAAGCCGGGCACCGTGCAGGTCGACATAATCGTATCTGATGTCCTTGCCCCGAGGGGTTTGGCGACTCGGTTCTTGCGCGGTCACCACCCCGTTGGTCACCACGCCGAGCTCGCAAAGCGCTCGGAAGCGGCGCCGTCCAAGCATCAGAAAAGACACCAGTACACCGAGGGCGAGGAAGGAGAAGACGACGAGAGACCACGTGCGCATCACCGTGGACTGCCGCAAGGAGAGATGACCCTGGATCGCCCGGCCATGGAGGGGACCCAGAGCCAGTTCGCGCAAGATGACCTTGCCGTGCTCTCCTGCTCCGCGGGGCGGAGCAGCGAATCGCCAGTAGATCTTCACGTCCGTGTACACTGGGACGATGCGCCTTGGATTCGTTCCCACGACAGCCAAATGTGCAAGGAAGACTGCCTCGCCATCGCGGGCTCGGTGGACCGTAACGTCTACGACGTTGGCCTGCACGCGATGACCCAGTCTCTGAATCATCACCACCCACGCCATCTGCGCAGTAAGCCCAAGGTTCGGAAGGAGAAGAAGAACGAGTGCCAGGTACCACCGTGCACCCAGCGGCTTCAGCCGCACGCGTCGCGGTGGCGGAGGCAGTATGGCGCCTTGACCTGCGCCAGCGGGGTCGGCCGGAATTGGAGGCCCGTCTCCGGAAGACGAAGGCGGATCGCCGGACCGAGCGGCCTTCTCTCCTTCTCGCAAGGCGGCCCGCTTCTGGCCGATCAGGCCGACCGCCGAAAGCACGGCGCCGAAGAGCATCATCCAGTGACCCGCCTCGCGCAAAAGTCGATTGCCTCTGTCGTCGCCGGCAACGGTTTCGTCGTAGCTGACCACCACCTCGTTGCCCTTGCGGATTTCCCAGAACCAGTCGATGGACCGCCCCATGTCGTCCGGCTCGTACAGCGCACTGATCGTGTCGCCAGCCTGAAGGGTGTCCGCCGCGGGGTAGTATTCCGAGTAGTCGAGCTGGCTCAGGTGAGCGGTGCCATGCGGCGTGCTGAGGTCGATGTCGAGGTAGGTGCCCCCCTGGTCCGTCTCGCGGTGCGAGACTACGATAATCGTGCCTGTAACGGACTTGAGGTGCGCCCTCGCCGGCGGATGCAAGCGCCCGAGCCAGACGAAGACAAGGCTGCAGAGCAGCAAGACCACCCCCACCGCAATCATCGACTTGAAGCGGTCACGAGCCGTCAGCCTGGTCCGTATCAGCATCGGCGCCGTCTCTCGATCGCTGCCGAGTCCCACCTGGCCAGAATTGCCGCACATCCTCGAAGCGGCTAGGTCGGTGGTTGCGAGCAGGGCAATCGAGCATCTCCTCTGGTCCGCGAGGCTAGGCAGGGTTCATGCAGAGCGTCAAGCGGAACGCGTAGAAGCCCAAGCGATCGCCGGGGCGCGAACCCGGGCCTTGGTGGGGTCGTGATCGGGGTCGCCGGCGAGGTGGTCGGCATGGTTCACGAGCCAAGGAAGGTACAGGTTCCGCCCGAAAGCGTCAAGTCGAGCTCCTCCGGCCAGCGTCGAGACGAACCTCTCCCGGCGGGCTATCTGAAAGCGCCCGCGGAAGATCTGCCTTAAGGATCGAGAGGAGCTACGCGGCCACCCGCGGCGGGCCGCGGGCGTGGTTCGATGGGCTCACCATGAGTCAGCGGTTGGGGTCGTGCAGCACCGCGATCGGGCGCAGGCGCCCCTTGCAGCGCGAGCACTCGATGGCGTAGTTCGACAAGGTCACCCTGACCGTGCCCCGGGTTCGGCGGAACAGCTCCGCCCACAGGAGCCGCTCGGCATGCGGCAGTGCAGCAGCGGCCTCGCTCGGCACTGGCGCGGCCATCGGAGGGAGAGCAGCGGTGTTGTTCGCCGTCGGCTCGTCGTGGCGGTGCTCGCAGGCCGAGCCCCGGCGTTTCGTCGGCGCCGGCACCATGAGGGCGCGCTCCTTGGCCGCCGGCGCCAGGATGCCGAAGTACTTGCGTGTCGGATGGCGCGGTCCGGGGATGAGGCTCGTGAGCCGCATCAGCAGTTCCTGCGGCGTGAGCACGAGAGCGGTGTTGCCGTGGCGATCGGGTTTCTTGAGCCGGTACGAGAGCAGCCCGTCCGGCCGCTCGGCGAGGCGCGCGCTTGAAATCGGTCCGCGCAGGAGATAGCGGCAGAATGAGCAAGCATCACCACGGCGAGCAGCATTCCATGGAGGTCCCGCTGCAATACCCGGCGCTCAGCACCAGGTGGGCGCAGCCACTCGACTTGCTGACGCAGGTCGCGTTTCCGCCATACATCTTCTCGCACTCTGAAAAGCAACTGAAGCCCCCGTCGGCGCCCGCCTGGCAGGTGTAGGGAGGCGGGGTCATCACCGCGGCCGGACAAGAGTAAACCGGGAAAGAGCAGCCCAGCGCCTCGTAGTCCGACCGCTTCGCTTGCAAAGCGGCGACGGAGTCGGGAGCGACACCGACCGGAGGGCATTCCACGTTCTGATTGGCGGTGCAGGGCTCCGCGGCGGCCGGATTGCACTCTCCCGCGGCCTCGACCGCCGCGTAGTAGGCATTTCGCTGCGTGTCGCAGTTGGCGGCCTGGACGCTACACCCAGCGGCGACGGGAATGGCTCCGAGCACGAACATCAGGAGAGACTTCTTCATGGCAATGGACCTCCAAAGTTTGCGACGGATCACAGGCGGAAAAGTGGATGAGGCATCCATTCGGAGCGACCCTAGGCGTGGTTCATGAACCTGGTCAAGCACGCGTGGGAAGCCCAAGCGATCCCCGGGTGCGAACCCGGGCCTCGGTGGCGTCGTGGTCGCGGTCGCTGGCGGTCGTGGTCGGCATCGTTCACGGGCGGGTGAGCGTACAGATCGCGCCCGAAAGCGTCAAGTCGAGCGCCTCTGGCTGGCGTCGAGACGAACGCCTCCCGGCGGGCGGCCTGAAAGCGCCCGTTCGAAGCAACGCCGGAAGGAGAGGAGCTACGCCGCCAAGCTCGGTGGGCCGCAGGCGTAGGTGGTCGTCTCGCCGGTGTGTGCCAGGTAGCGGGCGAACGTGTCTCGGTCCTGGGAAGGAACAGCACCGGGCGACCGCCAGGTCGCGCGGGCGCGACACGCAGGGCAGCAGCGGCATCGGCTATCGGCTCCGCCTTCGGGATGCGGTGGCGTGGGGAGCGGGAGCGGCACCGTGTCACGTCGATAGGATAGCAGGAGCGGCGTCGGGTCCCGGCTGCGTCCTCGGGATGCGGGGTCATGGAGAGCGGGCGCGGTCTCGACCCGGGTGATGCTCATCCTTCGACTGCGCTCAGGATGAGCGGGGTGGGCTGCACAGGACGAGCGGGTGGCGTGCGCCCGCGACCCAGACCGTAGGATGGGTGAAGCGGAGCGGAGCCCATCGGCGAGCGGTGACGATGGGTTTCGCTGCACTCCACCCATCCTACGAATCGCCGACCACGTCGGTGGCTACGGCTTCTTCTCGGTGCTCTCACCCGGCGCCGGCGGCGTCGGGGGCGTGGGGTTGTTGCCGCCGCCCTGCTGGGTGTCCGTCTTCGACGTGACGTGGTGGCGCGGACTCTTCGCGCGGAAGGCGTCGGCGAGGTCTTGGATGGTACGTCGTCGCCGCGGCTGATCGACTTCTTGAGCGCGGTCCGGCAAACGTCCGCCGACAGTCCCGGCGGAGCCTGAAGCCTCCGGGCCTTCGGTCAATACGCGATGTTCACTTGAAGCGCAGAGTCGATCGCGAGGCCGTTGAGACTGCCGATGAAGCCGTAGACCCGCGCCTCGATGCCGACCAGGACGAACGTGTTGCGGAACAGCTCGACCCCCACGGTGACGCCAGGTGCGGCGGCATTGCGATGCCCCTCGTGCACGAAGCCCAGACGCCATCCCAGGTAGGGGTTGAGAAACGCCCGCCGGCCTCCACCCAGAAAATCAGAATACGTCTCGCCGCCGAGACTGAGCAGATAGCCGTGGATACCCTCGGTCAAGGGGTGCGCGGGGTCTTTGAACAGGTCGACGTCGATGGAGAAAGCCCGCGCGAGGTGCAGCGACAAGCCGCCGCCGAAGGTCGAGCGCGCGGGGCCGCCCGGCATCTCGAAGAAATTCACGAACCTCAAGCCGGGATGGAACTTCGCTTCCGGTCCCAGGACCGGCGCAACGGGTACCGGCGACAGCACCACCTGAAGGATGGCGCGCGCCACGCGGTCGGCCAGAAAGTGACGGTCGCCTTCGACGCGGTTGAGCTGGCCGCGCACGCGCGCCAGCTCCTTTTCCACCTCGAGCACGTCTTTCGTGTCCTTGGCCGAAGCCATGATCGCCTCGAGGCGGGCGATCTCCGCTTCGAGGTTCTTCTTTTCGACGCCCTCGTCGAAGTACTTTCGCGAGACGTCGTGCGCGGTCAGGTCGCGCGACAGGAGCTTGCCCAGACCAGCGACGCCATCCATCGTCCGCTGGAGCGCCGAAGCGGGCACGCGCAGCCGGAACCGCGCGTGCGTCTCGGCGCCGCCGGCCCCGAGGTGCTCGCCGACGATCTGCCCACCGACGGAAGCAACGAGCTTTCGCAGCTCCTCGGTCGCCGCCTTCACCGACTTGACGCGAACCGTGAGCCAGGCCTCGGCCGCGAGCATCGGCTTGACGGTCCCGCGAACCGACTGATGTCGCGAGCCCGCTCCCACCGCGCCTGCCATTTCGTGGACGGGAACGACCGCGCCACCCGTGTCCGCCAGCGGGGGTCGGCTCGATTCGGCGTGCGCGCAGCCGGCGAGCCCCGACAAGAGAAGCAGTGTCAGCAGACGGTTCATGGGACCTCCAGGCCACGCGCCGGGCGGCGCCGGTCCTCGGCTTGTGGATCAACAACGTCCCTCGGGATGCGACCTTACCCACGGTCCGTTTTGCCCGTCAAGCAGCAGAAGAACCTCGGGTGCGTCGCTCTCGCGCGGCGCTCGAGGTGATTAGCGAGAACGTTCATACGCCAGCGTCGCGTCCTCCGGTTGTTCTCGGCGGGCGGGTAGCCCCGGGGCGTGGCGTCGGGACCCCAGCGGGCGATGGAGAGCAATGCCCGGAACAAAAAGGCGTGGTGGTTCGGCGGAACAACTCGTCCGAGGGCAATCCCGCCACCTCGGGGGCGGTGTCGGGGGGCAGCAGCGGCGTCGGCACTCGGGTGTGCCCTCGGGATGCGGGCGCGTGAATAGCAGGAGCGGCGTCGACCCGGGTGATGCTCATCCTTCGACTGCGCTCAGCGCGGGCTGACGCCCGCAACCCAAGCTCGACTTTGGAGACGATCGGAATCGTGGCACGGGCGTCCTCGCCCGTGAAAGCCCAGTCGAACCCGCTGGCATGGCAGGTCCCCAAGCGCTCACGGGCGGGGACGCCCGTGCCACGAAGTCGTGCTACGTGGCGTCGAGAATCTGCGCGCGGCGCGAGCCTTTCGAGGCTTAGTAGTTCAGTGTCTCGACGGACCGCGTCCTCACTTGCTGCAGACCGCAAAGTAGAAGCCTTCGCCTTGCGGATCGGTTAGCGCGGTCATCTCGAGATCCGAGCTGACGGGCGTGTAGTCGGTGGTGTTGCTGTAGTTGGACGTTCCATCGGACGCGCAGCGCTGGTCATACGGCCCGACCGTCAACTTGGTCGATCCGTTTTCCTGAAGTTCGTAGTAGATGTGCCAGAGCGTGTTGCCCGGGCGCGAGCAGCCGTCGCCCCAGGTCGAGACTTCGACTTGCGTTCCCGGCGTGACCCTGAAGCCTCGCACGCTCCCGCAGCCCCAGAAGAGCCAGATGGCGCTGCCCGAACCCGTCGCGGGCCACACCTTGCCGTTGGAGGAAGCGCAGCTCGACACGTCGGCGCTGACCGGCCAGAGGCGATGCGGGAACGTGGCATCGCAATAGGGGTCGATGGCCGTGCACTGGAGTCCGTTGCCGGTGTAGCCGGTGTCGCAGGTGCAGGCGTTGGTGCCCGGTCCGGTCGAGGTGCAGGTCGCGTGCGGGTCGCAGCCGCCGTTGTTCGTCGCGCACGAGTCGATGGGCGTGCACTGGATGCCGTTGCCGGTATAGCCGCTGACGCAGGTGCAGGCGTTGGTGCCGGGCCCCGTCGAGGTGCACGCCGCATGGCTGCTGCAACCCCCGTCGTTCGTCGCGCACGAATCGATGGGCGTGCACGTCTGCCCGCTGCCGGCGTAGCCGTTGTCGCAGGAGCAGGAGCTCGTGCCCGGCCCGGTGGACACGCAGGTCGCGTGCGGGTCGCAGCCGCCGTTGTTCGTCGCGCACGAGTCCACGGCCGTGCACGAATGTCCGTCGCCGGCGTAGCCGTCGTTGCACGAGCAGGAGCTCGTGCCCGGCCCGGTCGAGGTGCAGGTCGCGTGCGGGTCGCAGCCGCCGTTGTTCGTTGCGCACGTATCGACGGCCGCGCACGACTGTCCGTCGCCGGAGTAGCCGTCATTGCAGGCGCAGGAGTCGGTGCCTGGTCCGGTCGAGGTGCAGGTCGCGTGCGGGTCGCAGCCGCCGTTGTTCGTCGCGCACGAGTCGATGGCCGTGCAAGTCTTGCCGTCGCCGGAGTAGCCTTCGTCGCAGGTGCAGGTCGCGGGACCGGAGCTGTCGTCGCACCTCGCGTTCGCTCCGCAAGAGGCAACGGTGCAGGCGGGCACCACTCGCGCGGTCAGCTCCACCGAAACCTCGGGCGCGTTTTCCGCGTCGCTCGCGATCGCCAGCGTCGCCGTGACGTATCCAGGCGTCGAAGGCGCGTCGAAGGTGATTGAGAGTATCGCCTTCGCGCCTCCCTTGAGGATGTCGGCTTGCAAGGCGAGATAGAAGTCCGCCGCGACGGACTGGGGAGTGACAACGAGCTTCGAGATGGTGAGCGATGCGGTCGAAGTGTCTTTGACGACGAGCGACCGGGTGACGGACGCTCCCGTCGCGACCGTGCCGAAATCGAGCGCTGTCGGGGAGACGTCGATGTCGGGATGGCCGTTGACGGTGCCACCGCCGCAACCACCGCACGCCGTCGCCGCGAGCGCGAAGAGGCACAGGGTCGCCGTCCCGGTGCGCATCGCAAATCGCCTTCTTGACGTGCCCATCGTCGCCTCCGCCGCCCGTTCGCCGCGTTCTACACGAAGGCGAGACATACACCCGCCCGCCGGTCGAGCGCAAGCGTCGACCCGAGGCGTGGGCGACCGATCCACAAGCGAAGACGGGCAGGTCTGCCGTCTGGTTCCCGAACTCGAGGGAAGCGCAAAGCCAATCAATCAGCCCGTGCGAAGTCGCCGGCGAGAATATCGAGATAGTTGCCGTGCTCCACCCAGTTGATCAGATGCATCACCCGCCACGCCGCGAAGGGATGCGACGCATTTCTCGTCAGCAGAAAGGCGGCGATCCCGTCCAGGGCATCGCCCGCCTCGACCTCGGCGAGGTCGCGCGCTTGTCGGATGAATGCGGGGAGGCTCGGCTCGGTCCGCCGCCGGACGCCGACCCGGTTCGCGCCGGCGAACGCCATCTGCACCCCGAGCGCCGGGCGAAGATCCCGTGTCGCGAGCAGCCCCGCGCGGTCGCAAGTCAGCTCGGCACATCGCGACCACTTCGCCAGCGCAAGCTGCAACGGTAGCGTAAAGAACGTCCCCGGCCCCGCCAGCGCCGTGCCCGCCGACATCACGATTCTCGCGAGGAACAGGTAGACGACGTGCTCGGCATGCTGGTGCCCAAGCTCGTGCCCGATGACCGCGAGCAGCTCGTCGTCGTCGACGAGATCGAGAAGCCCGGAAAAGATCACGACCGACTTGTCCTCCTCGCCTGCGGTGAAGGTATTGCCCGCCGGGCTCTCGGAAAGGAACACCCCAGGCTTGAACGTTATCCCGAGCCACTCCTGTCCAAGACATCTTCGGGATGCGATCGACGATCCGCTCGTCCTTCTGATCTACTAAGCCGCAGAAGCCTCGCGCCGCGCGCAGATTCTCGACGCAGGGCAGCACGACTTCGTGGCACGGGCGTCCCCGCCCGTGAGCGCTTGGGGACCTGCCATGCCAGCGGGTTCGACTGGGCTTTCACGGGCGAGGACGCCCGTGCCACGATTCCGATCGTCTCCAAGGTCGACCTTGGGCTGCGGGCGTCGGCCCGCGCTAAGGGAAGCGAGCGTTCTTTGCGAGCGGACTCGAAGGACGGGCGCATGCAGGGGGCCATTTCCGCTCGTCCTTCGAATCCGGCCGACCAAGAGCCGTCGGCCTCCCCTCGGATGAGCGGAAATGAAGATCCATCCGTGTTTCGGACAGCAGTGATCCCGAGCCGGGAGCGCGCGGTCCGAGCGAGCGCGTCGATTTCCGTGAACTGCTCCTCGGTGCATCGGAGGTTCTGCGACAGGTTGACGCGGTAGGCGCGGTCCGCCGTGTGCTTCAGGAACCACTTCATCAGGCGGCCGAAGCCCGGCATGCCCTTGAGCGTGGCGAGCGCGGCTCGGAGGATTCCGCTGGAGCAAGCCCTCCCGGCCCAGCGCCGCGACGAACCTCGAACCCACCGCGGTCCGCGGGGCGAGCCGCGAGGGGCGACCTGTCGGGAACATCTCGGCGCTCGAACGATTGGTGTCGCGCTCGCCCTGCCCAGACTCCCCTTGCAGTTCGGTCACGCCTGGCGTACTGAGCGCGAAGCACGCCGCCCGTTCGGGAGAGTGGCGGAATCAGGTAGACGCAACGGCCTTAGAAGCCGTCGGAGCAATCCGTCCGGGTTCGAGTCCCGGCTCTCCCACCATCTAGCGCTGGAGCTTCACCAGATGAACCGGCGCCGCCGCGGTACCCCCAGGGGACTCGCCCTTCGCGCCCAACAGCAGCACGCGCCCCGGCACCCGCACCGGCTCCTTCATCTGCAACGGGACCGTTCGCTCCGCTCGGAACGCCGGCCTGAGTTGGAGCGGTGTCGCCAGATGGAAGGGCTGCCGGCCGACGCGAGCGCTGCCGCCATCCGGTCGCTCGACCTCCCGGAGCGCTTCCGCCTTCCGCAAAAGGCTCAGCGGCACCACCCTTGCCGGACGAGCGGGCGGCGAGGGAACGGCAACCGAACCGGCCGCCGGGTTCGCGGTCGCCTGCCCGGCCGAAGGGACGACCCCTTCGCAGTTGCAGCCCGCCGCGCCCAACGAGCACGCGACCCAGAGCCCGATCATCCGGGAGACCTTCATGGGCTCGTGTATACACCTTACTTCCGGAGGCCGACCGGCTCGTTGCGCCGTTCGAGGCCTTGGGGCGCCGGTCCGTGGGTCGCAAGCCATGCGAGAGGGCGAGCCGAAGGCCCCGCGGGAGCGACCGCCAGGGAAGGACAGGGGCGCCCGGCCATGGACGGCATCGACCGGCGCGCGCCCGATCGGCCTGTTTGCCGGGCATCCGGCGCTCGCTTGTTCGCCCCTGCCGGCGCACCTATAGTGCCCGCCTTTTTCCGCCTCGGGTCCGCGCAAGCGGGCCCGGGAGCCGCGAGGAGTAGATGTCCGACTTGAGCGTTCTGGTCGAGGAGCTGTCGCCGGTCGTGCGCCGCCTGCAGGTGGAGGTGCCGGCCGAGCGGGTGAGCAAGGTCACGGAAGCGGTCTACCAGCGCGTCGGCCGTACCGTGAAGCTGAAGGGCTACCGCCCGGGCCACATTCCGCGCCACGCGCTGGAGAAGCACTTCGCCGACCAGGTCAAGGGCGACATCGCGCGCGAGCTGGTCGAACAGACGCTCGCCGAGGCGCTCGGCACGTTGCACCTTTCGCCGGTCACCCAGCCGGTCTTGGAGCCGCAGGAGGTCAAGGCCGGCGAGCCCTTCAGCTATTCGGCGCGGGTGGAAATCCAGCCGGAGGTGAAGCTCGGGCGTTACCGAGGGCTCGAAGTGGTGGTGCAGGAGCGGGAGGTGACCGAGGCCCGGGTCGACGAGGAGCTGGAGCGGCTCCGGCAAGCGCTGGCGCCGCTGACCCCGGTGGAGGACCGGGACGAGGTGCAGCTCGGAGACCATGTGGGCGTGAGCTACGAGATCCGGTTTCCCGGCGGCGAGCGGCCGGAGGAGAAGCGCGACGACGCGCTGATGCGGGCGGAGGCGGGCGATCTCCTCGACGGCCGGGTGGAGAAGCTGGTCGGGGCCAAGGTGGGCGAGACTCGGGAGTGGACGGAGCGCTTCGGCGCCAACGCCGCCACGGACCTGCAGGGCCGGGAGGTGCGCCTGGTCGCGACGGTGCGGGGCATCAAGAAGCGGGAGTTGCCGGCGCTGGACGACGAGATGGCGAAGGACCTCGGCATCGGAACCGAGAGCCTGGAGGAGCTGCGCCAGAAGATCCGCCGCGACCAGGAGGAACGCGCCGCCAAGGTGAACGAGGCTGTCCGCGAGCGGGCGTTGCTCGAGAAGCTGATGGAGGAGACGCCGTTCGAGGTGCCGCCGGCGCTGGTGGACGGCGCGGCCGCGCACGAGACGGAGCGCTACCTGGAGCGGCTCGCGCAAGGCGGGTTCAAGCTCGACGTCGAGAGCCCGGCGGTCGACCGGTTCCACCGGGAGATGCTGGCCAAGGCGGCGTTCGACGTGAAGTGCGTCTACCTCCTCGACGCGATCGCGACGGCCGAGTCGATCGAGGCGTCGGAGAGCGAAATCGAGGCGCTCTTCCAGAAACAGGCGGAAGAGCACGGGGTGCCGGCCGAACGGACGCAGGTGGGGCATCTGTCGGCCGACCAGAAACGGACGCTCGCGAACGAGGTCCGCCACGACAAGGCCCTGGAGCTCGTGAAGAGCTCGGCGGTCTTCCGGCGACCCGAGTCCGAGCCCGCGGCGAAGGCCGACGAGAAGCCCGAAACGAACAGCGGCGAAGCGGCGGGCACCTGATTAGAGTCGGGCGAGACGCCCGCTCTTCGCCCAGGCGTCGCCGAGGGAGCGAACAATGCCTTATTGGCCGACCGTCATCGAGACCTCCCACCGGGGCGAGCGCCCCTACGACCTCTTGAGCCGGCTCCTCAAGGACCGGATCATCATGCTCAACGGCGAGGTCCACGACGAGCTGTCGGCGAGCATCGTCGGGCAGCTTCTCTTCCTGGAGAGCGAGGACCCGGACAAGGACGTGATGATGTACATCAACAGCCCGGGCGGGAGCGTCACCGCGGGGCTCGCGATCTACGACACGATGCAGTACATCCGGGCGCCGGTGTCGACCATCTGCATCGGGCAGGCGGCGTCGATGGCGGCGGTGCTGCTCGCGGCCGGGGCCGAAGGGAAGCGCTACAGCCTCCCCCACAGCCGGATCATGATCCACCAGCCGCTCGGGGGCGCCCAGGGGCAGGCGACCGACATCGAGATCCAGGCGAAGGAGATCCTCCGGCTGAAGCAGAAGCTGTACGAGATCCTCTCCAAGCACACGAAGCAGCCGATCGAGCGCATCGAGAAGGACGCCGACCGCGACTACTTCATGGGGGCGGGCGAGGCGAAGGAGTACGGGCTGCTCGACGACGTCTTCGTGCGGCGTCCGCCGGCAGAGAAGAAGCCCTAGGGCCGGCACCGAAGGGGCACCCAGGAGTCTTGGGGCGCATCTCGCCCGAAGTCGAGGGAGGCGGGCGCCTGCCGAGAGTCGAGCGGTTGGGGTGGACGAAGCCGTGCGGTGCGCCTACAAAGAAGACGACGGGACGGGCGACCCGAGCAGCCGGGCAGCGCCCGCTCTTGGCACGCCGGAGACTCGAAGCGCATGGCCGCCGACAAGCGAGACACCCATTCGTTGTGCTGCTCCTTCTGTGGCAAGAGCCAGAAGGAAGTGAAGAAGCTCATCGCCGGACCGACGGTCTACATCTGCGACGAGTGCATCGGGCTGTGCAACGACATCATCGCCGAGGAGGTCGAGCACGAGGAGAAGAAGGAAAAGAAGCTGAAAATCCCCCGGCCGAGCGAAATCAAGAAGAGCCTGGACGAGTATGTCGTCGGCCAGGACCGGGCGAAGAAGATCCTCGCGGTGGCGGTGCACAACCACTACAAGCGGGTGGAGTCGAAGGTCGCGCTCGACGACGTCGAGTTGCAGAAGTCGAACATCCTCCTCCTTGGGCCGACGGGGAGCGGCAAAACCCTCCTCGCGCAGACCCTGGCGCGGCTATTGAACGTGCCCTTCACCATCGCCGACGCGACCACCCTCACCGAGGCGGGCTACGTCGGCGAGGACGTCGAGAACATCATCGTCAACCTGTTGCAGGCGGCCGATCACGACGTCGAGCGGGCGCAGAAGGGCATCGTCTACATCGACGAGATCGACAAGATCGCCCGCAAGAGCGAGAACCCGAGCATCACCCGCGACGTGTCGGGCGAGGGCGTCCAGCAGGCGCTCTTGAAGATGCTGGAGGGCACGGTCGCGAACGTGCCGCCCAAGGGCGGGCGCAAGCATCCGCAGCAGGAGTTCATCCAGGTCGACACGACGAACATCCTCTTCATCTGCGGCGGCGCCTTCCACGGAATCGAGCAGTACATCGAGCGGCGCAAGGCCGGGAAAAGCATGGGCTTCGGCGCCGACGTGAAGAGCCGGCAGCTCAACCTCTCGAGCCTGATCAAGGACGTGGAGCCGGAGGACCTGCTCCGGTTCGGGATGATCCCCGAGTTCATCGGCCGGCTGCCGGTGGTGGCGACCTTGGAGGAGCTGGACGAGGCGGCTCTCTTGCGCGTCTTGACCGAGCCCCGGAACGCTCTCGTCAAGCAGTACAAGAAGCTCCTCGACATGGACGGCGTCACGCTCACCTTCACCGAAGGCGCGCTCCGAGCCTTCGCGACGGAGGCGATTCGGCACAAGGCCGGCGCCCGGGGCCTGCGGGCGATCATGGAGCGGGCGATGCTCGAGATCATGTTCGAAGTGCCGTCGAACAAGAGCATCAAGGAAGTGGTGGTCAACGAAGAAGCGGTGACCCGCGGGGAGAAGCCGCTGGTGGTCCTCGAGAAGCGCGCCGAGTCGGCCTAGCGAAAGCGCCGCCGCCAGGCGCCACCGCTCCGGGCGAGCTCATTCCCAGTCGCAGCGCCGATCGCCGAGCAGACCGATCGGACGGATCGGTCCGATCGGTCCGATCCGTCCGATCGCGGGGCGCTGCCGCCCGCGTTCGGGCCTGGCCGGAAGCGCTGCCGCCCTACTGGCCCCAGGTCGACGGCTCCGGCCCCAGGTCGAAGTGGAGCGTGCCGCCGGCGTGGATGGCGTTCTCCTCGAACGTGGGCTTTGCGAGAGCCTTGCCGTCGAGCGTGACCGACTCGACGTAGACGTTCTTCGCGCTCACGTTCGGCGCCTCGATGACGAACTTGCCGCCCGGCACCGCGAGGTCGATGCGCGGGAAGAGCGGCGTGCCGACGACGAACGTGTCGCTCCCCGCGAGCGGATAGAAGCCGAGCGCGGAGAACACCCACCAGGCGCTCATCGTGCCGCCGTCATCGTTGCCGGGCAGTCCGTCCGGCGTCGGCCGGTAGTAGGTGTCGCGGATCCACGGCAGCCACTTCTCGGTCAGGTCCGGCCGGCCGAGCAGCGCGAAGAGGTACGGCGTGTGGATGTCCGGCTCGTTCCCCGCCCAGAAATAGCCGCGCGGGAGGTTCTGCAGGAGCACGTCGCCCGGGTCCGCCTGGATTTCCGCGTCGATCTGCGCCTCCTCCTGCTTGGCGAGCTCGAAGAACTGTTCGAGCTTGGCCACCGCCGCCGCCTTGCCTCCCAGGAGCGCTGCCGTTCCCTCGGCATCGTGCGGCGCGCCCCACAGGCTCTGCCAGGCGTCCGCCTCGACGTAGTTGTCCCAGCTCGTCGGATCGAACGCCCCGGTTTTCGAATCGACGTCCCCCGGCGCGAGCGACCCATCTTTCTCCCGCGCGCGCAGGAAGCCCGTGGCCGGGTCGTAGAGCTTGCGGTAGCCGTGGGAGCGCGCCAGGAGCTTCGCGGCGTCGTCCGCGTGCCCGAGCGCCCGCGCGAGATTCGCGAGCGCAAAATCGTCCTGCGCGTACTCCAGGGTGACCGAGACCGTTCCGTCTCGCCCCCCGCAGGCTGGCACGTAGCCGAGCACCGCGTAGTCCGAAAGCTCGTCCTGGCACGCGACCTGCCCCTCCGGAGGAGGCGCCGCGTCGAGGTCCGCCGCCCTGCGCAGCCGCTGGTAGACGCCCTCGGCGTCGACGCCGTGCACGCCTCTCAGGACCGCTTCCGCTATCACCACATCCGCGCTCTGGCCGACCATCGACCCCGAATCGCTCGTCGCGAGCGGCCACTTCGGATACGACCCGGCGAGCTCGTCCATCGCGTCGAGGCTCAAGGTCACGTCGCGCGCGAGGTCCGGCGCCACCAGGTCGTAGAGCGGGTTCACCGTCCGATAGGTGTCCCACAAGGACAGCGAGCTGACGAGCTCGAAGCCGCTCGCCTGGCCGGAGTGCCCCTGGTAGGCGAAAGCGCCGCCGGCGTCCGACGCGGTCTCGGGCATCACGAACACGTGATGGAGCGCTGAGTAGAGCATCTTCCGGTCGGTCTCCGACCCGCCGTAGGCGATGACGCTAGAAAGCCGCGCGCGCCAAGCCGCGATCGCTTTCGCTTTGGTCCCGTCGAAATCGACGGCCGGCTCCTCCGCCGCGAGGTTCGCCGCCGCGCCCGCTGGCGATACGAACGACAGCCCGAGAGCGAGCTCGACCGGAGCGCCCGCGGCATCGTCCAAGAGAAGCGCGAAGCTCGCTCCGGCGCCGCCGACCTCGGTGCCCGCGGCGGGCGCGGTCTGGCCGTTCCACACGGTCGCCGTCCACGGCTCGTTCGTTTCCCCCGCGAAGTAGAGCGTGTAGCCGCCCGACATCCCGCCGGTCGTCGTCAGCGACCCCTCGAACCGGCGCTCGGCCGCATCGAGCTGCACCTTTGCACCGGTGACGCTCTCATCGCCGGTCTGGTGGGTCAGGTCGAAGAGCAGCACCGGTCTCGTAGTCCCTTTGGGGAAGGCGTAACGGTGGACCGCGACATGGTTGGTCGCCGTCAGCTCCGCCCGGATCCCGTCGGCGAGGGTCGCCGCGTAGTAGCCGGGGGTCGCCACCTCTGTCGCCTTGCTGAAGCGCTGCTGGTCGGCCTCGACGGTGCGCTTCGTCGGATCGAACGAGACGAGCGGCATCACCGAGAGGACGCCGAAGTCTGAGCCACCGGTGCCGGAGAGGTGGATCTGCGAGAAGCCCTGGATGGTGTCGTCGCCGTCCCAGTAGCCGTCGAAGTGCAGGAAGTCGATCCGCGCGTATTTCCCGGTGGTGTCCGGCCCCACGAGAGCCATCCCGTCCGGCACCTGCGCTCCCGGGAAGCAGTTGCCCGCCCCGTAACCGAAACCGCCGCTGCCGAGCCGGGTGTCGACGTAGGCGATGGGGTCCGACACCGGTGCCGGAGGCGGCGCGCTCTGCGCGCAGGCGACGCCCAGCACGGCGCAGAGGACGAGCGATGGGCGCATCGAGAACCTCCGGTCGCACGCTACCCGAGCGCGCGCTCGGCTCTGAGCATCGCGCGAAGCGCGCGAGGGATGGGTGGAGCGCGGCGCGACCCTCGAACGCAAGCCGCCGGCGGTGGGGCTCGTTCCGCTTCATCCATCCGACGTGTCTTCCGGGGTCTGGCCGGACGGGACGCCCACGCCGCCGCGGCGACCGCCCGTCTTTCTGTCCAGCAGCGAGCGTCCGGCGCCGCCGCGGCGCAAATTTTGCGCCCGCCCTTGGCCTGCCGCGGCCGCCGGGCGCGAACCGGGCAAACGCCCGCGTTCCCACTTGGGTAGCCGGTGATTCGACGTGCCGCGACCGCCGCGCCGACCCGGCACCGGCCGGCCTCGAGTCCGCGGGCGGCCTCGACAACCGGCCCGGCAAAGGGCTCGACCTGGCGCGCGGCCCGCAAGAATCCCCTCGGGCGGCAAAGTCTGCGCCCGGGCGACGCGCCGCGCAAGAGATGCGCCCTCTCGCAGCCCTCGGGCCTGGCTTAACTCGGGTTTCTCCGGTGTTGGAGCGCTGGCGAAGACCTTGCTATAAGCCGCGCCGCCGCGGGACGGCGGCAGGAGTGGATGCATGGCTCGGCAGCTCGAACAGCTTGATTCGGTGGTCGTCCGGTTCGCCGGAGATTCCGGCGACGGGATGCAGCTCACCGGCACCCAGTTCACGGAGACGACGGCGCTCGCCGGAAACGACGTGGCGACCTTCCCGGACTACCCGGCGGAAATCCGAGCGCCGGCCGGGACGGTCGCCGGCGTCAGCGGCTTTCAGCTCCAGTTCTCCAAGGAGACGGTCTTCACCCCGGGCGACGCGCCGGACGTGCTGGTCGCGATGAACCCGGCCGCGCTCAAGGTGAACCTGCCGGAGCTGCGGGCGGGCGGCATCGTCATCGCCAACCTCGGCGCCTTCACCAAGAAGGACCTGGAAAAGGCGGGCTACCCCGAGGACCCGCTCCCGGCCGCGAGCGCCGCCGGCTACCGGGTGTTCGGCATCGACATCACCGCGCACACCCTGCGCGCCGTCGAGGGCCTGAGCCTGTCGCGCAAGGAGGCGGAGCGGGCGAAGAACTTCTACGCGCTCGGCCTCGCCTACTGGCTCTTCGGCCGCACCCTCGACTACAGCCTGGAGTGGATTCGGGAGAAGTTCGGGAAGAAGTCCCCGGAAATCGCGGAGGCGAACCGCCGGGCGCTGCGGGCCGGGTTCGACTTCGGCGAGACGGCGGAGATGTTCGACCACCAGTACCTCGTGCCCAAGGCGGTCATCGAGCCGGGGCGCTACCGCAACTTCTCCGGGAACGAGGCGACCGCCGCCGGCTTCGCCGCCGCCGCCGAGCTTTGCGGCCTCAAGCTCTTCCTCGGCAGCTACCCGATCACCCCGGCGTCGGACATCCTCCACCACCTCTCGGCGCAGAAGCACCTCGGCGTCACCACGTTCCAGGCCGAGGATGAAATCGCGGCGGTCGCCTCCTGCATCGGCGCCTCCTACGGCGGCGCGCTGGCGCTGACGACGACCAGCGGCCCAGGGCTGGCGCTCAAGGGGGAGGGCATCGGTCTTGCTCTCATGCTGGAGCTGCCGATGGTGATCGTCGACGTGCAGCGCGGCGGGCCGTCGACGGGACTGCCGACCAAGACCGAGCAGTCGGACCTCTTGCAGGCCTGCTTCGGCCGTCACGGCGAGGCGCCGCTCCCGGTGATCGCCGCGACGAGCCCGGGCGACTGCTTCTGGACCGCCATCGAGGCGACCCGCATCGCGCTCAAGCACATGACGCCGGTGATCATGCTGACCGACGGGTTCCTCGCCAACGGGACCGAGCCCTTCCGCATCCCGAACGTCGCGGACATCCCGCGCATCCCGGTGAAGTTCCACACCGACCCGAACGGCTTCTTGCCCTACGCCCGCGACGACGTCCTCGCGCGGCCGTGGGCGATTCCGGGAACGCCGGGGCTCGAGCACCGCATCGGCGGCCTGGAGAAGGAGCACCTGACGGGCAAGGTGTCGTACGACGGCCTGAACCACGAGAAGATGATCCACCTGCGCGACGACAAGGTGAAAAGGGTCGCGGACGACTACGAGAAGACGACGGTCTTCGGCGACGAGGAAGGCGAGATGGTGGTGGTCGGCTGGGGGAGCACCTTCGGCGCCATCCGCTCGGCCGTCACCCAGCTTCGCGCGAAGCACCACAAGGTCGCGCACTTGCACCTGAAGCACATGAACCCGCTCCCCAAGGACCTCCCCGAGGTCCTGAAGCGCTACCGCAGAGTCGTCACCGCCGAGATGAACCTGGGCCAGCTCGCGCTCCTCTTGCGGGCGCGGCTGCTCGTGGACGCGAAGTCGATCACCAAGGTGCAGGGCCGGCCGTTCAAGGAGGCCGAGCTCGCCAAGGCGCTTCTAGCGCAGTTGGAGACCGCGTAGATGAACCCGATTCCGAACGTCGCCCACACCGACCCGGGCCTCCTGACGAAGAAGGACTTCGCTTCCGGTCTGCAGGTGCGCTGGTGTCCAGGGTGCGCCGACTTCTCCATCCTGAACCAGGTGCAGAAGACCCTCCCGGCCCTGGGCATCCCCAAGGAGAACGTGGTCTTCATCTCCGGCATCGGCTGCTCCAGCCGGTTCCCGTACTACATGGAGACCTACGGCATCCACGGCATCCACGGCCGGGCACCGGCCATCGCGACCGGCCTGAAGGTGGCGCGGCCGGAGCTGTCGGTGTGGGTGGTCACCGGCGACGGCGACGCCCTCGCCATCGGTGGGAACCACTTCGTCCACGCCCTGCGGCGCAACGTCGGCCTCAAGGTGCTGATGTTCAACAACCGGATCTACGGCCTGACCAAGGGCCAGTACAGCCCGACCTCCGAGTTCGGGAAGAAGACCAAGTCGTCGCCCTTGGGCACCGTGGACTTCCCGCTGGAGCCCGTGAGCGTGGCGCTGGGGGTGGACGCGACGTTCGTCGCCCGGGCCATCGCCACCGACGGGGCGATGCTGGGCGACGTGCTCACCCGCGCCGCCAAGCACAACGGCACCGCTTTCGTGGAGATCTACCAGTCCTGCGTCATCTTCAACGACGGCGCCTTCGACGACCTCACCGAGGGC
The DNA here is from genome assembly GCA_021787845.1 of Myxococcales bacterium. GTDB lineage: Bacteria > Myxococcota > Myxococcia > Myxococcales > JAJYLH01 > JAJYLH01. The sequence continues at coordinate 74,883 of JAJYLH010000013.1, forward strand.
GAGGGCAAGTTCAACAACCGGGTGGCGCTCAAGCACGGCGAGAAGCTCCTCTACGCGAAGGGGACCAAGGGAATCGGCCTCGACGCGCACGGGCATCCCATCACCATCGACGTCACCAAGGATGGTGACTCGAAGGTGCTGACCTACGACGAGACCTCCGAGACCATGCCTCTCGTGCTCTCCCGCCTGGGGGCAGGGCTGCCGAGGGCCTTCGGAGTCTTTCGCGCCATCGAGAAGCCGGCCTACGAGAACCTGGTCGCCGAGCAGGTCGCTGGAGCGCAGGCGAAGCGCGGCGCGGGCGCGCAGTCGATGCTCGAGGCGGGCGAGACCTGGACGGTGGAATGACCCTGGACCGGCCGCCCTTCGACTGCGCTCAGGACGAGCGGGTGGGCAACAGGCGCTCTGGAACGGATCCGCTCACCCTGAGCGCAGTCGAAGGGCGAGCGGAGACTGGATGTGGGCTCGACAAGACGATGGGTTTCGGCGTCGCTCCACCCATCCTACAGATCGGTTGACCGGCGAATACAGCAGCGGAGGATTGGCATGAGTGGTTGGACCGGCCTGTTCGTGTTTCTCGTCGTGAGCGTGGTGATGATCGGCGGGCTCCTCGCGGCGGCGTGGATGCTGCGGGTCAAGGCCCGACGGGACTCGCCGCTCAAGCGCCACGCCTACGAGTGCGGCGAGGAGCCCGACGGCCCGGCGTGGATTCGCTTCCATCCGCGCTACTACGTGGTCGCGCTCTTCTTCGTCCTCTTCGACGTGGAGGCGGCGTTCTTCTTTCCCTGGGCCATTCGCGAGCGCGCGCTCGGATGGGCGGGGCTCGGGTCCATCGTGGTCTTCACCGGGGTGCTGCTCGTCGGCTGGGCTTACGCTCTGCGCAAGGGGGCGCTGAAATGGCAGTGAACGAGGACGCCCTCGCCTACCACCATCCGCTGTACGACCTGATGCTCAACGTGCCGGGCCTCGCGGTGGGGCTGGCGCCGGTCGACCGGCTCTTGACCTGGGGCCTGAAGAACTCCCTCTGGGTGTTCCCCATGGCGACGAGCTGCTGCGGCATCGAGTACATGGCCGCGTCGGCGAGCCGGGTGGACATCGACCGGATGGGCACCATCCCCCGGGCGAGCCCGCGCCAGGCGGACGTGATGCTCGTCGCCGGCACCATCACGGTGAAGATGGCCCCGAGGGTCAAGCGCCTCTGGGACCAGATGCCCGAGCCCAAGTGGTGCATCGCGATGGGCTCCTGCGCCATCTCCGGCGACTTCTACCGAAACCTCTATTCGGTGGTGCCGGGCATCGACACCTTCCTCCCGGTCGACGTCTACGTGCCCGGCTGCCCGCCCAATCCGGAAGCGGTGATGCACGGGCTGCTCCGGCTGCAGGAGAAGGTCGAGGCGGCCCGGGCAGGGCATCCGGTCAACGCCGAGCCGCCGCCGGAGCTCTTCGGCGCGATTTCCCCGAGCCTGCCCCGGCTGACCGACCAGAACCGGCCGCCCGAGCTGTCGGAAGAGCAGGTCCAGGCGTCGCTGACGGTGGTGCCGGAAGGCGACCCGGGCGAGGTCCCGGTCGACCTGACCCCGCCTAGCATTCCAGGAGCGCTGCCGGATGGCGTGAGCACGGAGCTCGCCCCGCTCCTGAAGGACCGATTCGGCGTCGCGGAGATCCCCGCGGATGCGCCGCCGCTCGTCCCCGCCGAGCGTCACGTCGAGCTGGCGGCGACCTTGAAGGCGCTGGGCTACCGGCAGCTCGTCTTCGTCGCGGCCTCGCACCATCCGGCGAAGAAGGACGGCGAAGCGGAAGCGTTCGAGGTCGCCTACGCGCTCAGGACCGTGGGCGCGGGCTCGAAGGTCGCGAGCTGGAGGGTACGGGTCCCGGCGACCGAGAGCGTTCCTACCCTCACGCCGACCTTCGCCGGTGCCGACTGGCAGGAGCGCGAGCAGTTCGACCTCGTCGGCGTGCGCTTTTCCGGCCACCCGGACTTGAGGCGGGTGATGCTCCCGGAGAATTGGGAAGGCCATCCGCTGCGCCGCGACTATCCCGCCGACCACGCTGCCGCACCCTGGAGATGATTCGTGGAAGCGACCCCCGCTTGGAGAAAGCTGCCGTATCGCCGGCTGGAGCTGTACGAGCCCGAAGGCGACCTGATGACCCTGCAGCTCGGGCCGCAGCACCCGTCGACGCACGGCGTCCTGCGCATCAAGCTGCACCTCGACGGCGAGCGGATAGTCAAAGCGGTGCCGTTCCCCGGCTACCTCCACCGCGCCGTCGAAAAACTCTGTGAACAGCTCACCTACGTCCAGATCGCGCCGATCGTCGACAAGAACGACTACGTCGCGCCGATGACGAGCGAGCAGGCGATCATCCTCGCCATCGAGAAGCTCCTGAAGGTGGAGGTTCCGCGGCGGGCGCGGTGGCTGCGCTCGGCGTTGGCGGAGCTGCAGCGCGTCGCCTCGCACCTGTTGTGGCTGGGGACGATGACCCTCGACCTGGGCGGCGCCCTGGGCGGCGGCGGGAGCGTCTTCGTCTACACCATGCGCGAACGGGAGCTGGTCCTCGACCTCTTCGAGGGGCTGACCGGCTCCCGGTTCCACTACAACACCCACACCGTCGGCGGAAACCGGCACGACGTCCCCGCCGGGTGGGCGAAGGACATGCACGCCGCGCTCGACCTCATCGAGAAGCGCATTCCCGAATACGAGACGCTGACGCAGAACAACCGGCTCTTCGTGGAGCGGATGCGCGGCATCGGGGTGCTCGAGCCCGAGCTCGCGCTGGAGCTGGGCGTCACCGGTCCCAACCTGCGCGCGAGCGGGGTCGACCACGATCTGCGCCGCGACGCGCCCTTCCACGCCTACGACGAGGTGGCGACGAACGTCATCACCGCCAAGGCCGGCGACTGCCTCGCCCGGACCCAGGTGCGCGTCGCGGAGATGAAGGAGAGCGTCCGCCTGGCGCGGGCGTTCATCGACGGCCTACCGGAAGGGCCGCTGGTGAGCGGCAAGCCCATCAAGCTGCCGGGCCAGTTCAAGGTGAACAGCGGGCAGGTCTACGCCGCCCTCGAGTCGGCCCGCGGCGAGCTGGGCACGTTCCTCGTCGCCGGCGCGGGCACCTCACCCTACCGGCTGAAAATCCGGCCGCCGAGCTACCACGCCATCTCAGCACTACCGTACCTGCTCCCCGGCCACACGGTCAGCGACACGGTCGCCATCCTGGGCTCGCTCGACCCGATCATGGGGGAGGTCGACCGATGACCCTGTTCGCCTGGCTCTCTTCGATTCTCGTCGCGGTCATCGTCCTGACCGTGACCGCGTTCGGGCTCTGGTGGGAGCGCAAGCTCGCCGGCCGGATGCAGTCGCGCCTGGGGCCCACGATCGTCGGACCGATCGGCCTGTTCCAGCCCATCGCGGACCTGCTGAAGCTCGTGCAGAAGGAGCCGATCATCCCCCAGCGCGCGGACCGGGCTCTGTTCTGGCTGGCGCCGCCGTTGACGACGCTCTTCGCGCTCCTCGTCGCCGCTCTCGTCCCCTTCGGACCGAAGCTCGCTCCGGCCAACATCGACGTCGGCGTGCCCCTCATCATCGCTCTCGGAGGGCTCGCGCTGATTCCGGTCTGGATGGCGGGCTGGGCGAGCCACAACAAGTACGCCTTGCTCGGGGCGATGCGCGCGGTCGCCCAGAGCGTGTCCTACGGCGTGCCGCTGGTCCTGACCGCGCTCGTTCCGGTGATCCTCGCGGGGTCGATGAACCTGAACTCGATCGTCGCCTGGCAACACCGCCACCACTGGCTGGTCGTGTGGCCCGTGTTTCTCGGCCTTCCCGCGTTCATACTCTTCATCCTGGCGATGCTCGCCGAGGCGAACCGCATCCCCTTCGACATCCCGGAAGCGGAGAGCGAGCTCGTCGCCGGCGTGTCGACCGAATACACCGGGATGCACTTCGGCTTCATCTACCTCGCCGAGTATGTGCACACGCTGGTCGGCAGCGCTGTCGCTTCCACGCTGTTCCTGGGCGGCTGGGACGGGCCGTTCGGACCGAGCGTCCTCTGGATGGTCCTCAAGACCTGCCTCCTCTTCAGCGTCCTCTACTGGCTGCGCTGGTCGCTCGTGCGTCTGCGGGCGGACCAGCTCATGGCGCTGGCGTGGAAGTGGCTGGTGCCGGCCGGGCTCGCCCTCGTTCTGTTGGCCGCGGTCTGGACGCAGACCCCGTGGGGCCGCTAAATGGGCTACCTCCTCGACGGCTTGAAATCGATGTGGACGACGGCGCTGAACGCCATCCGCCCGCCGTTCACCCAGGAGTTCCCCAAGGTCCTTCGCCCTCACCCGGAGCGCTACCACACCAGCTTTGCGCTCCTACACGACGAGACCGGTGACGAGGCATGCACCGGCTGCGGCGCCTGCGCGCGCATCTGCCCCTCGCAGGTGATCACCGTCAAGCTGGGGAAGCGCGAGTCCGCGATCACCCAGAAGAAGCGCGGCTACGCCGACGACTTCACCCTCGACCTGACCGCCTGCCTCGTCTGCGAGCTGTGTGTCCAGGTCTGCCCCACCGACGCGATCGTGATGCTCAAGGTGCCGGAGCTACCAGGCTTCCGGCGCGAAGACCTGGTGCTTTCGATGCCCCGGCTCTACGAAAACGAGAAATCGAAGCCTCTCGGCTGGTCCAACGCGACCAAGCTGATGGCCATGCAGGACCCCAAGGCCGGTGCTGCCAAGCCTGAGCCCTCCAAGGAGACGGCACCGGCGCCGGCGGCCGCAGGAGCGGCGTCATGACCTTCACCGCGACCATGATCGTCTTCGCCCTCGTCGGTGCCCTCGCGTTCGTCGGGTCGATCTTCACCGTCCGCTCGTCGAAGCTGGTCCACGCCGTCCTGTGGCTCGGCGTGACGCTCGGGATGACCGCGATTCTCTTCGTCCAGCTCGGCGCCCCCTTCCTCGCTGGCATCCAGCTCCTGCTCTACGTCGGCGGCGTGATGACGCTGATGATCTTCGGCGTCCTCCTCACCAAGCGCGACGGCGACAGCGAGCTCAAGACCGAGGAGCCGTCGCGCGAACGCGGCGCGCTGATTGCGCTCGCGGTCTTCGCCGTCCTCGCCGGCACCATCTGGCTCGGCCGCGACGCCTTGCAGCGGACCGCCGTGCCGTCGCTCGGAACCGGCTGGCTGGGCACCAGCCTTCTGACCCGCCATCTGGTCGCCTTCGAGGCCCTCTCGGCGCTGCTGCTCGCGGCGATGATCGGCGCCATCGTCATCGCCCGCCGCCGCGACCCGGACCAGCCGAGCGAGCCCAAGGAGAGCTAAGTGACCCTGACCACCTGCCTCATCCTCTCCGCTGCGCTCTTCTCGGTCGGCCTCTACGGCCTGCTCACCCGCCGGCACGCGGTCGGCATCCTTCTATCGATCGAGGTAATGGCGAACGCGGCCAACCTGAACTTCGTCGCCTTCGCGCACTACGGCGGCGCTTCCTGGGGGCAAGCGTTCGCCCTGTTCGTGCTCGGCCTCACCGTCGCCGAGGTCGCCATCGGCCTGGCGCTGGTGATGCTCCTGTTCCGCTCGCACAAGGATGTGCTGGTCGACCTGGCGAACGCCTTCAAACACTAGGACACCCGTTCGATGACCACCCCGATGTGGGCTCTTATCGCCGTCTTCGCGCCCTTGGCGTCAGCGCTCCTGCTCGCCGTCCTGGCGCCCATCCGCCGCCGCGGAGGCTTGGCGGCAGCGGTCTCGATCACCTTCGCGCTCGCCTCGCTCGTAGGGGCGATCTTCGCGGTGATCGGGACCCTCCACGCGGGCGGGAGCGACTGGACCCGCTCCTGGCTCGCCTCCGGCGGAGCGCTACCGCTCTCGGTGACCTTCGGCGTCCACGTCGACGGCGTCAGCGCGCCGATGCTGGCGGTGGTCGCGCTGGTCGCGACCTGCGTGCAGCTCTTCTCGACCGGCTACCTCGACGACGAATCGAGCGCCTCCCGCGGCCGCTATTTCGCCTACCAGTCGCTCTTCCTCTTCAGCATGCAGCTTCTGGTCGCGGCGCCGAACCTCCTGCAGCTCTTCTTCGGCTGGGAAATCGTGGGCGCGACGAGCTACCTCCTCATCGGCTATTGGTACAAGAAACCGAGCGCGGCCCGGGCGGCGGTCAAGGCCTTCTGGGTGACGAAGTTCGCCGACATGGGGCTGCTCATCGGCCTGGTCGCGCTCTTCGGCTTCACCGGCTCCTTCGAATGGACCGCGCAGCTCGCGCCCGCGGCCGCGACCGCAGTGACGCTCCTCTTCGTCCTCGCGGTGATGGGCAAGAGTGCCCAATTTCCGCTCCACGTATGGCTGCCGGACGCGATGGAGGGCCCGACACCGGTCTCGGCCCTCTTGCACGCGGCCACGATGGTCGCGGCCGGCGTCTACCTGGTGGTCCGGGCGCAGCCGCTCTTCGCCCAGGCGCCGTTCACCCAGCACTTCCTCGCGTACCTCGGCGCCGGTACCGCTCTGTTCGCGGCACTCCTCGCCCTGGTGCAGACCGACTTGAAGCGGGTGCTCGCCTACTCCACCTGCTCGCAGCTCGGCTACATGCTGGCGGCGCTGGGGGCCGGCAGCGCTTTCGCTGGGTTCTTCCACCTGACCACCCACGCCTTCTTCAAGGCCCTGCTCTTCCTCGCCGCCGGCAGCGTCATCCACGCGGTCGGCTCCAACGAGATGTCCAAGATGGGCGGGCTGTGGAAGAAGATGCCGCTGACGATGCTGGTCTTCATCGCCGGCGCCTTCTCCCTCGCCGGCTTTCCCGGCTTCGCCGGCTTCTTCAGCAAGGACCTGATCATCGACTCGCTCTCGGAGCACCACCTCTGGGCACCCTACGCGGCGCTGCTCCTGGGTGCCTTCCTCACCGCGCTCTACATGGGCCGGGCGATTCTCCTGACCTTCTTCGGCCCGCACGAGAGCCACGAAGCCGAGCACGCGCACGAGCCCGGCTGGTCGATGAAGCTGCCGCTGATCGTCCTCGCGCTGCTGTCGGTGGGCGCGGGCTTTTTCGGCGGCGACCTCTGGCACCTGGCCTCGCTGACCGACTATGTCCACGGCGTCTACCACTTCCGCTTCGGAGCAGTAGCATCGGTCCTGGCCCTCTCGGGCTTCGTCGTCGCCTGGGTCGCCTGGGGCAAGACCCGCGAAGAGCCGGCCCTCGCGCGCTCGCTCGCGGCGTTCGCCAATCGCGCCTGGGTCGACCGCCTCTACGTCTTCGGATACCGGGCCGGGCTGCTCCTGGTCTCCGACGTCGCCGCCTGGATCGACCGGTACATCGTCGACGCGCTCGTCAACGTGGTCGGCTCGTTCTTCCTCCTCGGCGCGCGCCGGGCCAGACGCCTCCAGACCGGCAACGTGCAGGACTACCTCTTCGCCATGTCGCTGGGCGCCATCGCGCTCGCCGTGTGGAGCATCTGGCGATGACCCACCATCTGCTCTCCCTCATCGTCGGCGCACCGGCAGCGGCAGCGCTGGTGCTCTTCTCGGTGCCCGCGACCGAGAAGCTCTTCGTGCGCATCGTCGCCCTCACCGGCGCGCTCATCTCGCTCGCCGGCTCCATCGCGGTCCTCGCGACCTACAACCTCTCTGAGGGCGGGTTCCAACTGCGCGAGACCTACCCGCTGGTGCCGCGGCTGAACATCTCCCTCTCGCTCGCGGCGGACGGGTGGAGCGTAGCGCTCCTGCTCCTCACCGGGCTGATCATCGTCGCCGGCGTGCTCGCGAGCTGGACCCTGGAGAATCGGCAGAAGGAGTTCTTCATCACCCTGCTCATCCTGGTGGCGGGCGTCTTCGGCGTCTTCGTCGCCCAGGACCTCTTCGTCTTCTTCTTGTTCTACGAAATCGCCGTGCTGCCGATGTACCTCCTGATCGGCATCTGGGGCTCTTCCCACGCCATCACCGAAGGCGGGCCGTTCAAGTACATCTGGAAGCTCTTCAACATCGGCGACAAGCAGTACGCGGCGATGAAGCTGACCCTGATGCTCCTCGTCGGGTCGGCGCTGATTCTGGTCGGCATCCTCGCCATCTATTCGAACGGCGGGCACACCTTCGACCTCTTCGCCCTGGCCAAAGCGCACTACCCGCACCACATGCAGCTCTTCGCGTTCGTGCTCCTCTGGGTCGGCTTCGGGAGCCTCGCCGGCGTCTTCCCCTTCCACACCTGGTCTCCCGACGGCCACGCCTCCGCGCCCACCGCGGTCTCGATGCTCCACGCCGGCGTCCTGATGAAGCTCGGCGCCTTCGGGCTCATCCGGGTGGGGATGATTCTCCTGCCCGACGGCGCGCACTTCTGGGCGCCCTTCGTCGGCACCGTCGCGGTGATCAACATCGTCTACGGCGCCCTCGCCGCGATGCACCAGAAGGACTTCAAGTACGTCGTCGCCTACTCCTCGGTCAGCCACATGGGCGTCGTGATGCTGGGCGCCGCGACCTTGAACGTCCTCGCCTGGAACGGCGCCGTCTTCCAGATGGTCGCGCACGGCGTGATGACCGGCCTCTTGTTCGCCCTGGTCGGCCACGTCTACGAACGCTCGCACACCCGCGACACCCAGCGGATGGGCGGCTTCGCCACCGTCATGCCGGGCGTCGCCACCTTCTTCACGATAGCGGTCCTGAGTAGCTTGGGGCTGCCGGGCACCGCCGGGTTCGTCGCCGAGTTCCTGGTCTTCCTCGGCGCCTGGCACAGCGCCTATTCCTGGTGGGCGGTCGCCGGCGTCGTCGGCGCCTTCGTCACCGCGGTGTACGTCCTGACCATCGCCCGGCGCGTCTTCTGGGGACCACCCGACCCGGTCAAGCAGTTCCACGAGCTAAGGGACGTGCGCCGCACCGAGTGGGGCGCGCTCTGGATTCTCGGCGCCGCGATCGTGGTCCTCGGCTTCTGGCCCGGATTGATCTCGAGCCACATCGACAAGGCGACGGTCGCCAACCTGCAGCAGGTGAACGGAGCGGCAGCGGTCACGCTGAACGACAGCGGCCACGCAACTCGATCGACCGTCGGGTGGGCCAAGCAGAGCGATGCCCATCGAGTGCGGCCGTCGATGATGGGCTCCGCTCCGCTCCACCCATCCTACGCGTTGACCCGACCGATGCCGGCGGCTGATCGGTGTCGCTCGGCTCCACCCATCCAACGGGCCGGGTCGAGAGCGCCGGATGCCACGACCGCCACGGTGGTGATGCGATGAACCTCCACGACTTGCGGGTGCTGACGCTCGACATCGGCGTCGCCCTGTCGGCGATTCTCGTTCTCCTCGTCGACCTGGTGCTCCCGGCCGCCCGGCGGAAGCTCACCGCCCCCCTCGCAGCGCTGCTGCTGACCGCGGTGCTCGTCGCCTCCTTCTTCGTCGACACCACCGGCACCACCGCTTGGGGCGCCTACTCGGGCAGCGCCGGGACGCTCTTCTTCCAGCGCCTGTTCCTCGCGGCCGGCATCGTCGGCATCCTGGGCGGGATGGCGCACGTCGCGAAGCAGACGCGCTTTCGCCAGGGCGAGTACTACTTCCTCTTGTTGTGCAGCCTCGCCGGGATGACCCTGTTGCCCGGCGTGCGCGACCTGATCCTCCTGCTCATCTCCTTCGAGCTGATGGGGCTGCCGCTCTACGTCCTCGCGGCGTACGAGAAATCGGCGGGGGACCCGCAGGGTCGTGGCGCGCGCGCGTCCGAGGCAGGCATCAAGCTGTATCTGGTCGGCGCGGCGAGCACGGCGATCGCCCTCTTCGGCCTGAGCTATCTCGCGGGCGTCGCCGGCGGCACCTCCTTCCACGCGCTCCAGACGGCGCACCACACGCGGCTGTTCGCGCTGGGCGCGGTGCTCGTGCTCGCCGGCATCGGCTTCAAGCTGGGCGTCGCGCCGTTCCACATGTGGGTCCCCGACACCTACGAAGGCGCGCCAGGTCCGTTCGTCGCGTTCCTCTCGGCCGCTCCCAAGGCGGCGGCGATCGCGGCGCTCTGCGCGGTGTTCTTTACCGGTCTCGGCCAGCACCAGGCGGACTGGGCGCCGGCGATGGCGGGCCTCGCCTTCCTGACGATGTTCGTCGGAAGCATCCTCGCCATTCCGCAAAAGAACGTGCGGCGGCTCCTCGCGTACTCCGGCGTCGCCCACGTCGGCTACATGCTTCTCGCCTTCGCGACGGGCACCACCGACGGCCTCGCGATGGTGCTCTTCTACGCGGTCGCCTACGTCGCGACCAACGTCGGCGCGTTCCTCGTGGCGCATGCCGTGGCGGCCGACTCCGGCGACGACCTGGCGACGGGCCTGCGCGGTCTGCACAAGCGCTCCCCCTGGCTGGCAGTGGCGCTACTCGTCTTCCTGCTCTCGCTCGCGGGCATCCCGTTCGTCGCCGGGTTCTGGGCCAAGCTCTACGTCTTTGTCGCCGCGTGGAAGGTCGTCGGACCGATGCGCGGCTTCATGCACGTCCTGGTCGCCGTCGGCGCGGTGCTCTCGGTGGTGGCGCTGTTCTTCTACATGCAGCTCGCCCGCGCGGCGTACATGGAGGACCCGCCGGACGAAAAGCCGGTCCGCGTGGCGTTCGGGCTGAGGGTCGCCATCGTCGCCTGCCTCGTCGCGGTGGTCGGCATCGGCGCCTATCCAGGACCGCTCCTGGAGGCCTCGCACGCCGCGGCGGCCAAGTTCGAGGCGCCCAGCCCGAGACCCATCCCGCTCACCGCCCGCTGGCTGCGAATGAACGACCCCAGCCCGCCTCGGCTCGTCAGAGGCGGCTTCTTGATCAATGGGGAGCACGTTTCGGATGGCCCAGGCATGAACCACCACACCGTCCTGGGAGATTGACGCTTTCGGTCTTCCCGATTCGCTCGGAATCGGGAAGCTGGGAGGGGAACCGCCGACTCAGCCTGAAACGCGCCGCGCTGTTACGCTCCCGCTCGTGACCGATCCGTTCGTCGCCGCGCTCGCCCGTGCCCTGACCGCGCTCGCTCCGCCCGAACGCCTCCTCGTCGCGGTCAGCGGCGGCGCGGACTCGGTGGCGCTCCTCTACGCGCTCGCTCGCTCGCGAAGGCGTCACGCGCTCTGGCGCCTGGGGCTCGTCGTCGGGCATGTCGATCACCGCTGGCGTGCGGATTCCGGGCTCGACGCGAAGCTCGTCGAAGCGCACTCGGCGGCGCTCGGTCTCGATTTCGCGCTCGCGACGCTGCCGCGGCCAACCGGGCACAACCTCGAGGAGCGAGCGCGCGAAGCGCGGTACGAGGCGCTCGGCCGGATGGCCAGCGCGCACGGCTGCGACGCCATCGCGACCGGGCACACCGCGACCGACCAGGCGGAGACCCTGCTCTTTCGCCTCGCCCGGGGAACCGGCGCCCGCGGGCTGGCCGCGATGGCGCCGGAGCGGGCCCTCGGCGATGCTCGGTTGCTCCGGCCGTTGCTCCACGCGCTGCGCGAGGAGACGCGCGCCTTCTGCGAGCGGGAAGGACTCCTGTTCCGGGACGACCCGACCAACGCCGGCGATCGCGTGCGGGCGCGGCTGCGCCGGGAGGTGTTGCCCGCGCTCGAGCGCATCGTCCCCGGCGCTACCCGGCACCTCTCCCAGGCGGCGGCACGGCTCAAGGAGGACGACACCGCCCTCGAGAAGCTTCTGGCCGCTCGCTCCCTCCAGGACGAGCGGCGGTCGCTCGCGGACCTTCCGCCGGCCTTGCGGCGACGGGCACTCGCCGCCTGGGTCGAACGCGCGACCGGGAGCCGGCGCCGGCTGGCCGCGACGCACCTTGCCGCGCTGGAGAAGCTGGTCGTCGACGGGCGGGGAGAGGTCGAGCTGCCGAGCGACTCGCGCCGGCGGCGGGTGGCGACGTTGCGCGGTGGCCGCCTGATGCTCGAAGAGCGCCCGCACGAGCGAGCGGTTACAGCACCTCGCTAGGCCGTCGCCGCGCGGCCGCCAGGGCCCGACCTCGAGGTGGGCAAAAGGCGCGCGACCTCCCACCGCGTTCCGGACCGGCGCCGAAGGTGCGGCGCGAATAAGCTGGCCCGGCGGGCGGTTCGATGGTACTGAAATAGTCGCCAGAGGTGGGGCCGGCGTGAACGACTTGGACGCGGCCCTCAAGGCCAGCGAGAGCCGTAGGGGCGGAGGGCCCTGGAGGCTAGCGGACGACGACCTCGCGGGGGCGGGTGCCGCGAACGAGGTTTCGAGGTGAAGCAGTCGACCAAAACGCTCTTGCTCTGGCTCGCGATCATCGTGATCTTCGCGGGCTTCTACCAGTTTCTCAAGCCCCAGCGGAGCGCTCCCAAGCAGCCGACGATCTCGCAGGTGATGGCGAAGGTCGAGGCGGGCCAGGTGAAGAACGTCACCATCAAGAGCGACGACACCTGGACGGGCAAGTACAAGGACGGGACGGCCTTCCAGACGAACGGCCTGAAACCGACGCTGGCCTTGCTGCAGGAGCTACGGACCAAGCAGGTCGACGTCAAGGTCGAAGGCAAGGAGGGGGGCTCCATCTGGGTACAAGCGCTCCTGCAGCTCTTGCCGGTGCTCCTCATCGTGCTGCTCTTCCTCTTCCTGATGCGCCAGCTCCAGGCGGGCGGCGGCAAGGCGATGAGCTTCGGCAAGTCGAAAGCGAAGCTGCTCTCCGAGAGCCACAACAAGGTGACCTTCGCGGACGTGGCGGGCATCGACGAGGCGAAGGAGGAGTTGGAGGAGATCATCGCCTTCCTCAAGGACCCGAAGAAGTTCACCCGACTGGGCGGGCGCATCCCCAAGGGCGTGCTCTTGATGGGCTCGCCGGGCACCGGGAAGACGCTGGTCGCGAAAGCGGTCGCCGGTGAGGCGGGGGTGCCCTTCTTCTCGATTTCGGGGTCGGACTTCGTCGAGATGTTCGTCGGCGTCGGCGCGAGCCGGGTGCGCGACCTCTTCGAGCAGGGGAAGAAGAACGCGCCCTGCATCATCTTCATCGACGAAATCGACGCGGTCGGCCGGCACCGGGGCGCGGGGCTGGGCGGCGGTCACGACGAGCGGGAGCAGACGCTGAACCAGCTCCTCGTGGAGATGGACGGCTTCGAGTCGAACGAGGGCGTCATCATCATCGCGGCGACGAACCGGCCGGACGTGCTGGACCCGGCGCTGATGCGGCCGGGGCGGTTCGACCGGCGCATCGTGGTGCCGCGGCCCGACGTGCGCGGGCGGGAGGGCATCTTGCGGGTGCACACGCGGCGGACGCCGCTGTCGGGAGAGGTCGACCTCTCGCAGGTAGCGCGGGGGACGCCGGGCTTCTCGGGAGCGGACCTGGAGAACCTGGTCAACGAGGCGGCCCTGATCGCGGCGCGGGCGAACAAGGAGCGGGTCGACCACTCGGATCTGGAGGCTGCGAAGGACAAGGTCTTGATGGGCGCGGAGCGGCGTAGCCTCATCATGAGCGAGTCCGAGAAGAAGAACACGGCCGTCCACGAGGCCGGTCACACGGTCGTGGGCAAGATGCTCGCGGGCTGCGACCCGGTGCACAAGGTGACCATCATTCCGCGCGGGCAGGCGCTGGGCTTGACCCAGATGCTGCCCAAGGAAGATCGGCTGAACTACTACCGGCGTAACGCCCTCGATCAGATTGCGATGATGATGGGCGGGCGCATCGCGGAAGAAGTGATCTTCGGCGAGATGAGCTCGGGCGCGAAGAACGACTTGGAGAACGCGACCCAGCTCGCGCACGCGATGGTCTGCGAATGGGGCATGAGCGAGAAGCTCGGGCCCTTGACTTACGGCCAGAACGATTCGGAGGTGTTCCTCGGCCGCCAGATTTCGCAGCACCAGAAGGACTACTCCGAGGCGACCGCCATCGACATCGACAACGAAATCCGGCGCATCGTCCAGGAGCAGTACGACCGGGCGAAGGCCATCCTTTTCGAGAAGCGCGAGGTGCTCGAAGCGATGGCCGAGGCGCTCATCGAGTACGAGACGCTCGATGAAGAGGACATCGAAGTCATCATGGCGGGCGGCCGGCTCACACGCGAGAAGCCGCAGCCGCGCGTCCTGCCACAGCCGAAGCCGGAAAAGAAGAAGGAGGAAGGCAAGCGCAACCTCCTCGACGCCCTGGAGAGCCTGGGCAAGCCGACGCCGGAGCCGAGCAAGGCATAGCCAGTCTCGAAGGCGAGAAAGTCAGCGGGCCCGATCCTCGAAAGAGGGTTGGGCCCATTCTCATCAGCGAGCACCTCGACTACAACGAAGAGAGCTTCTCGAGGGCGTCGACGCGCTTCTCGATTGCCCGGAACCGGGCGTCATGCCTCGTTCTTGTCCAAGGCAGCGCGGATGGCGTGCGATTGCATCACAAGCTGCTGGGCCATGTCGCGAAGGGCGGTCTCGACGACCTCGAAGCGGGCGTTCATCCCCTCGAAGCGGGCGTTGACCTCCTCGAAGCGGGCGTTCACCTCGCGCCGGAACTCCGCGTGGTCCGCGCGCATCCCGCGCATCTCGTCCCGCATTTCCTGGAGAATTCGGATGGTGAGGTCGGTCGGCTCCATGGCTCTGCTAGTGTAGCTCGACTCGGCGAGCGGATGCAAGTCGCGGACCAATCTAGTCGGGACCCAGCCAGGCGTCGAAGCAGAAGTGGCGGACGGCGTTGTTCGGCGTCGAGACCGAGAACGTGACCGGCCCGGTCGGGGGGAGCCCAGAGGGGAGCGGCGACTCGAAGTCTTGAAGCCCGACGCGGTTGTCGAACCGGAAGTTCGCAATCGATCGGCCGCCGGCTTCGACACCGACCAACACGGGTGCGCCTTGTTTGAAGCTCGGCGCGTCGTCGACGAACGCGGCGCGACCTCGGAGCGTGCCGGCGATGGGCACGTTCGGAAAAGTGATCTCAAGCGTCCCGTCGTTGACCGGATGCGCCCAGATGCAGTGGAACGGCTCGTAGTGGACTTCGTGCCAGCCGGCACGCACGTAGTTCCACGCTCCTTCTGGGCATTGATGCTTGCCGTTGCCGAGGTTTCGGCAGACGACCGATCGCCGGCCGACGATGCGCACCGTCGCGCCGGGCACGGCGTCGTCGAACGAGTAGTCCACCGGCGGGCCGGCGATGTCGAACGCTTCCACCCAGAGATGTCCGATGCGCCGGCCGCCTTCGGATTTTCCGCGAGCGGCGAGCGCTCGACGGGATGTTTCTAGTGAAAACCGGGGGAGGTCCGGTAGGGCGACGAGCCATTGTCGCTTGGTGCCGGGATAGACATCGGTCGAAAGATGGTAGCCGGCCATCACCGGCACCGCCGTCAGGAACTGCCGTCCATCCTGCGCCCAGTGCGGCGACACCACAATGATGTCGCCCGGCCGCTCATGGCTCTCGATGAAGGCATTGACCCGCCGGTAGTCGCTGTCGGTCGGCATGCGGGCAGGCAACCGCAGCCAGAAGAGTGTCGCCCACACACCCGCGAGCGCAGTGACGATCGCTATGCCCGCGAGCGACGCGCGCTTCACGGAACCAGCGCCTTCGCCCGATCGAACGCCTGGGTCAAGTCGTCGATCAGATCCTGCACGTTCTCGATGCCGACGGAAAGCCGGATGAACCCGTCGTCGATGCCGAGCGCGCGCCGGGTCTCCGGTGGCACCGACGCGTGCGTCATGATCGCCGGATGCTCGATGAGGCTCTCGACCCCGCCCAGGCTCTCCGCGCAAGCGAAGACGCGCACCGATCGCAAGAAGGCTCGTGCTCGCTCGAGGCCGCCCTGGATGACGAACGTGAGCATGCCCCCAAAGCCGGTCATCTGCCGCTTCGCGAGGGCGTGGTGCGGATGCTCGGGCATTCCCGGCCAGGTGACGCGTTCGACCATCGGATGCTGCTGCAGAAATTCGACGATACGCGCGGCGTTCGACTGATGCCGCTCCATCCGCACCGGCAGCGTCTTGACCCCGCGCATGACCAGGAACGAATCCATCGGCCCCAGCACGCCGCCGACCGCGTTTTGCAAGAAGCGCAGCTTCTCGTGGACCTCGTCGTGCGAGGTGACCGTGATGCCGCCGACGACGTCGGAGTGGCCGTTTAGAAACTTGGTCATCGAGTGCGTGACGACGTCGGCGCCGAGCTGCAGCGGCTTCTGGAAGTACGGGCTCATGAAGGTGTTGTCGACGACGGTGAGGATGCCGCGCGCCCGGGCGATGTCGGCAAGCCGCGCGATGTCGAAGAGCTTGAGCATCGGGTTGGTCGGCGTCTCGAGCCAGAGGAGCTTGGTGTTCGGTCGGAGCGCCGCTTCGAGCGCGCGCGCATCGGTGAGGTCGACGAACGAATAGCTCAGCCCCGACCGCTTCCAGACTTTGTCGAAGATGCGGAAGGTGCCGCCGTACATGTCGTCGCCGGCGATGACGTGATCGCCCGCGTCGAGCAGGTGCATCAGGTTGTCGGTCGCGGCGAGCCCCGACGCGTAGGCGAGGCCGTGCTTGGCACCTTCCAGCGCGGCGATGCAGTCCTCGAGCGCGTTGCGGGTGGGGTTGCTGGTGCGGGTGTACTCGAACCCCTTGTGCTCGCCGGGACCGCTCTGGGCGTAGGTCGACGTGAAGAAGACGGGGGTCATCACCGCGCCGGTGGTCGGCTCGGGCGGCTGTCCGGCGTGAATCGCGAGCGTCTCGAACCGCAGCTTGCCAGGGGCCATGGGTCCTCCAACACCGGAGGCGCACTCTAGCAGATGTCGCGGATGGCTGCGCGAATCCGCGGTTGACCTCGGTGGAGACCGCGAAATCGGGAAGGTGGGCACGGAGCGCTCGACCTACGGCACCTGGTTGCCTGGCGATCGCCCCGGATGGATCGACGGCGAGCGCCACGCTCGGCGGGAGCCGAGCCACGACCTCGAGCATTCGCCCATCACGCTGGCGTTTTCAGGATGCCGTTGCGACCGGTGGGGACGAGGCGATCGAGGATGGTCGCGGGTTCGGTCGGCACCGTGAGCGCGCCGTAGGTCATCCCACGGTTGGTCTCGTAGCCCTTGCGCAGCCCGGAATCGACGCTGGTGACCGCCGCGTCCTCCAACAGCCCCGCGGCTCGGCGCAGATCCTCCCGGCGCCGCATCTCGTCCCTCTTCTGCGTCAGCGCCACCTCGATCTCGTCGATTTCCGTCTTGGTCCCCGCAAGTTGCTTCTCCATCGAGGTGACGAGCCCCGCCGCCCGCTGCTGCCCGAGCGCTTCCTTCCGGTGGCGCTCGATGGCGACGCTCATGTGATGGCAGTAGGCTTCGACGCCGACCATCACCGCGAGCTCGAGGCACATCAGGCCATAGGACACCGCGGCCTCCGCGGGCGTCGTCACGAACTGCTCCCGGACGAGCACGAACCCGGCTCCGATGACGAGAGTGATGAGAGCCTTGATGATGAGGCGCGGCCATCGGCGCTGGCCGATGACCGGGTCCTTCGCGACCATCACCGGCTCCACCACGAATCCCAGCGTGATCAGAAGAGCGGCGACGAGGGCAATCGACAGCGACAACAGCAGCTTGCCTGGAAAGAGAGGCGCGAAGAAGGCGTCGTGCAGGGAAAGCGTGCTGATGACCGCCAAGGCGGTGGCGAGAACCGCGACGACCCATCCCTCGATCTTCGGTTGCGGATGGCCCCGGAGCTGGGCCTCCTGGTCCATTCGATCGCCGAGCGTCACTTTCTGCTGGTCCCTGAGCTGGGTCTTCGCTTCCAACTTCTTCTCGAGCTTCGCGATCTCCGCGAGCTGCCTCTGGTCCGCGTGGTTCGCCTCGTCGATGGCCGCCGCGGAAACGAGCCTCGCTTCCCGGCTGGCGCTCTGCTTCTGCGTGGCGTCGAAGTCCGGGTCCGGCTCGACCCGATGAGACCTCCTCACCGCTTCGTAGGCCTCGTCGTGCTTGCGCTGGAGGAACGGCCGGAACCGGTCGACCTGCTCGACGGCCCGCAACGCGTCGGGATGCCCGTCGATGACGGTGCCCGGGAGCGATTGGAGGGTGTTGGTGGCGGCGGGCGTGGCGGACTTCGAATCGGTGGTCACGGTAGTCTCCCGGGGGTTCGAGTTTGACGTTCGAAGACGAGACGCGCGAAGGGCAGCGACGCTGACATCACCTCGTGCCTCACCGCGGGCAGTTCGCGAGGAAGGTGACCTTCCTCGGATCCGTGAACGCCTCGCGCCAGACCTTCTCCACCTGGTCGAGGGACAGGGCATGTCCATGACGGCGTTGTGCGACGACGCGAGCGTGCAGCCCGCAGAAGAGAACCCGCTGGATGTGGCTCAGGTCGATCGGATCCTTGACGGGACCTTTGGCCGTTCCCGCGAGCCTCGCCATCAGAGCTTGGTCCCCGTTCTCTTCGCCGTCGGACCGAACCGCGACTTCGCAGTCCACGCCGGGCGCGCCGCAGGGATACTGGCCAAGGTCGCTCACCGCCGCGCGGATCGCCTCGAGGATGGGGCTCGTTCGGGTGTCTTGGATGGACGCGCAGAACCCGGCCACCTTGGCGGCGAAGGCCTTTCGCGCCCGCGCCGCCTGGTCCCGTCCATGGAGAAGCCCGCCCTGCGGCGTGTAGCTCGCCTCGCCGAGCTCGCGGCTCGCGCCGCCGTCCTGGTTCTCGCCAGTTGCCAGCAGCTCCACCGTGTACGGCAAGGCACCGCTGCCGAGACCGCCGACCCCGAGAGCCGTGACCTCTTCACAGCGGTGGACATCGACGCACGACCTCTGGCCAGCACCAGCTCGACCTCGTCCGTGATGCCCTGACCGCGCCGACCGGCACCAGACCGAGTCGGAAGCATCGACGACCACCGACCGATGCACCGCCGGCACGGGTCCGCTCTCGCCGACGGCGGCCAAGGCGACCAGGCCGGCCAGCACGGCGACGATGGCAAGGACGATGAGTGTGGTCTTCATGGTCGCTCCCGCGTTGGGCTCACATGGAAGCGACGCGCGAGGCCGACCAAGCCTGACACCGCCTCGCAAGCGCCCGCCGCGGAGTGGCATCGACGCGCACCTCGCGGCCTCCCGACAAGCGAGTGCGAGAGCGGGCTCGACACCGCACGAGGTGCCGCACGGCTCGCTCCGGGCGTCAGTTCGCCACCGCGCGCCACTCCGGCGACAATCAGCGCGACTTCCGCTTGACATTGCCTGGCGGCTCGGGCTAGAACGCGCCGTCGTTGAGGAGGACCGCTTGGCGACTCACAGCCTGTACGTCGATGAAAGCGGGGCGATGAAGGCGCAGTCCGGTGACCCTCTCGGGCTACGGCTCGTTGGCGGCATGCTCTGTGCGGGCGATGCCGATCACCACCGGCGCACGCTGGCGCCGGCGGTGCGCGCAGGTTTCGATTGGTTTCACGAAAGCGATCCCCACGCCAATGAGTTGACGTCCAACAAGGTGCGTTGGGTTGTCCGGAACACCCGAGCGCCGATCCCTTGGCGATTGGAGCGGGTGCGCCGGGCGCCGCGGGTCACGGACGAGATTCGAAGAATCTGTGATGACGAGGCGATGCGGCTACGTCGAGGGCCGCTGAAGGCTGCGCGAGAGGTGGAAACCCTCCAGGTGCTCGTGGCCTGCGAGCATGACCTCGAAGAAGAGGCGGGGGAGAGCCGATATCAGGCGTTGCTGGCGGCCGCGGTGGAACGAGCGTTGTGGATGCTCGCTCACCTCGGCGGCAAGCGAGAGCTGCATGTGTTCGTCGAGCCCGGGGCCACGGGCTGGCCGAAAGACGGTTCCGGCCCAGCAGCCATCGAAAGAGCCGTCACGCCAGTCTTGCAGGATATCGAGGCTCATCATCGGTTGCTTGGGGTAGCGGAGAGTTCGGTCGTACTGGGGCCGATCGTGACTCTACCGAAGAACGCGCATCCAGGGCTGACCTTGGCAGATTTCGCATTGTATCCCATTGCCGCTCGGGAACGAGAAAAGCAGCGTTGGCACCGGCTCGATTGCACCACATGGTCGATCGCTCGACTGCACGATCTGCAGAGCGTGTCGGGTCTGAGGATCGAAGCGACCGGGCCGGGGGCGGTGTCGAGCCTCTTTCGCAGATGGGCAATCGGGGAAATCGATTCGGCGGTCGCGGTGAATCGGCTGAACGGATGGTGTACGAGCCCTCCGCAGGGAGTGTTGGCAGCGGTGGCGGAGTCCACGCGCGATAGGATCGCCGGTTGGACGGGGAGGTCGAGATGACACCTGGCGAGAAGCTTCTCGCGCTGCTTGAGGCGATGCAAGAGGCTCAAACGCTGATCGAAATAAAACGCGCCGAGAACTTGCTCTATGCGCACGCCCGAGAGCTGACCCGGTGGGCCATCGGCCGCAAGGTGCCCCAGGCGGATTTCGATGACGTCGCTCAGGAGGTCTGTCTCGAACTGGCCCGGGGCCGCTGCAAGGCGACCCGGCCGGCTGAGGCCATGAGCTGGCTGAGAACGGTGGCAAGCAACAAGTACCGGAACATGCTCCGCCGAGAGAGGCCGCGCGAGCCGTTGCCGCCCCCGTCGCCCCCGCCGCCGGAAATCGAGAGGGCCGCTCACTTCCTGCGCACCAAGGTTCTGTTCGCGGCACCCGTAGGCCAACGGCGAACCATTCGGGTGTTTCTAGAAAAGGAGCTCGACGGCAAGGGGCCGACCGTCGACGGGCCAAGGAGCGACGAGGAGCGACGCAAGGCCACGCAAAACTATTATGCGGATTCTTCGCGCGGGCAAGCGCATTTCGCCGAGGTGGCTGGAAGAATCTCGCCAACGCTATCAGAGTTGCAGCAGGCCCTGGCGCGGCGCTTGTCAGGTAGACGTTGGCAAGAACGTCTCCCGGAAAGTGAATCGCCCCCGACCGGGGACGAGGAGGACGAGCCGTGAACATGCTTCCTGAAACGCTGGCGTCCTGGGTGGATGGCCCCTCGCTCGATCGATGGCTCATCGAGGGCTTGGCCGATCTCGACGAGGGCGGGGCGCTTCACGCGCTGACCGTCATCGGACGGCTGCTGCGCTGCCCCGCGGCCAGCCTCGAGCTGCGGCGCGCGCTCCGCGACTGGCTGGCGGGGCATCTGAGCGAGCGCGAGGTCGCCCTCCTTGAGAGCGGGCTCGCTCTTCGGGGAGACAGTGCGGCCGAGCTGGCCGAACTCTTGCTGCACGGCCCCGAGAGTGTCAGCGCGGCGGCTGATGTCGACCTGTCCGAAGAAGCCGTCTGCCTCGTCCAAGCCCTCGACGACATGGAATCGCTCGAGCAGATTGCTGGTTTCCTTGCCGTTCGTCGGGCTTCCCTCAATGGCGCGACCGTGGTCGATGAGCACCTCCATCACTTTCGCGCGGCGGCGACCGCATGGGCCGAGCGCTTCGAGACGCTGAGCAGCGAGCTGATTCCAGCGTTGGAGCAGCGCCTCGCCGCGGTTTCCACCGACGACATCCCGCGCGCGCTGTTCGACGTGCTCGACGTGGAAGGCAACCCCTGGTGGCTCGAGCTCGTCGACCCGGAGAGGCGTCGCTGGTGGCAACGTCCCGCACTCCGACTGAAGGCCGCCGAGGGCAAGCCCATCGAGCTCGTGTCCGAGAATGGCGCGGCGCGGGTCAACATCGCGACTCGCGATGGAACGGTGATGGCGTTGGTGGAGCCTCCTGACTGGATGAAGGAGACCGGCGGCCAGCTTCTTTGGCTGGAGGGGCAAGCGCTGGTCCAAGCAACGCTGTCGCCGTATTCGACGAAGCTGCTTCAGGCCACGCTTCCTTCGACAATCCTTTCTGCGACCGAGTGGGCGCTTGAGATGGGAGGCCAGCGATGGGACTTGATTCGGACGACCTGATCGCTCTCGCGGAGAACGGCAATCGAAAACGCGCCAAGGAGCTGGTAGATGCCCTCCCGGCCGCCGAACTGCTGAGAACCGCCGCGCTGATCGAGCAAGCGCACGTGCGCCCCGGGTTCTACGCGCCGCTCATCGATCAGCAGGGGCGTTGGGACATGTTCGCTCGCGTCGACGTCGAGCCGTCCGAATCAGACACCTTGCCGGAGACGTTGGTGTCGACCTGGCATGGGGTCGTTCGTGGAGCGCTCGACGAGGCGTGGCGACTCGTCGGTGGCCCGGGCGCGCGTCCGCGATGCGCCATCCGCCTGCCCTTGCTCGAGAGACCGGCGCTGGCGTTTTCGATTGGGTGCGGCTATTCTGAAACCACATGGAGATGAGCCTTCTGGTGGGCTGGGGCGGAGCGTAGGATGACGTTGCGTGGGTTGCCGTCGGCGTAGCGGGAGAGGTGGTTACGCGCCTGTTCGCGGG
>JAJYLH010000130.1 GCA_021787845.1 Myxococcales bacterium
GGTGACAGACGCCGAGATGCAGAGCATCAACCTTGAACGAGACAAGTTCCACGGAGAATGGAACTACACGATCCGCCCAAGACCAGCCACACCCAAATGATACCTTTATTTATTTACGCCGCCTAACCGGAATCCGGCCGACAGTGACCGGAATCCGGCCGACGGCGATCGGAGCCCCGCCAGCGGTTCCCGGACCCCCGCCGCCCGTCTCGGGCGTCGTTGCTTCGAGTTCCCCACGTCATCCCACATCGTCGGCAAGTCCGCCGACCGGGCCCTGCGGCCCACATGTAACTACAGAGCGCGAGAGCGCGGAGGCACGACCATGACGAAGAAGACGGAAACGCAGAAGACCGAGACCGAGACGACTTCGATCGAGGCGACCGCTCCCGGAATCGACGTGACGAAGAGGCCGCTGCTCGTGCCGAAGATCGGCGCCGCCATCGACGCGCAACTCGCGGCGGACCTCGATCAGGACGTCGTCGACGACGGCGGCTGGGGCCGGCGCTCGACCATCGCGATTCCGCTCCTGCGCGTCGATTCGCCGAAGATTCTGGCATGGCTCGACCGCTACCTCGCGGAGATGAAGGAGGCCGACGTCCGCGACGAGCTGACGAAGCTCCGGGCCTACTTCGCCGACCGCGTCGGCGCGCTCGAGACCCTGGTCCCGCAGCACACGACGAGCACCGCCGGCACGGTCCACTACAGCGACGAGGCGTGGGCGGCGACGAGCGCGGGCGAGCCCGTCGCCGAGGCCGCGCGCAAGGTCGCCCTCAAGCGGCTCAAAGACCAGCCGACGCTGCGCGACCAGTTCTCGCCGGGCGTCAACCTCGGCCGCTCGCCCGAGGTGCTCTTCGATGCCGTCACCCAGATGCTCATCGCGCTCCAGGTGCCGGAAAAGCAGGCGCTCTACCGGCGCAAACGCATCCGCGCGGCCAGGCTCGCGGCCCAGCTCACCACCGTCCAGGTCCGGCTGCGCGTCGCCCTCGCCGCGGGCGTCACCGACGATCCGCGCACCGGCGAGGTCTCCGACGCGATCGGCGCGGTGCTCCTCCAAATCGGCGCGTGCGCGGAGCACATCGAGACCGAGTTCACCCAGGAGCTGCGCCCCGACCTCGCCGACGCCTTCGAGACGCAGATTCCGCGCCACCACGTCATCTCGAAGACGGACACCCAGCAGGGCGGCGGCAATAACCCCACGCCGCCGAACCCGCCGCACGACCCGCCTCCGACGCCGCCGGCGCAGAGCGAGAGCACCGAGAAGAAGCCGTAGGCGCCGACGCGGTCGGCAATTCGTCGGATGGGTGGAGCGCAGCGAAACCCATCCGACGGCCTGGGTCGCGGCCGCACGCCACCCGCTCATCCTGGGCGGCCCACCCCGTTCGTCACGGGTCGCCCACCCCGCTCATCCTGATCTACTAACCCGAAGAGTCTTGCTGGCGCGCGAAGACTCTCGACGCGGTGCGCGAACGAGTAGGATGGGTGGAGCGTAGCGCAGCCCATCAGCGCGACGCCCGCCGACGGGCTCCGTTTCACTTCACCCATCCTACGACGTCGGTTGCGGGCGTCAGCCCCGCGTCGCGCGAATCGCTTGACGAGACTTCGCGGTCACCGCGCAGGTCCTACCGCGGAAGGTTCTCGAGCCACTCTTTGAGGTCTTTCACCTTGTCCGGGTTGGCCTTCATCGCGGCTTGCACGGTAGTGCGAACCTCATCGAACCGACCGAGATTCCGGAGCAGGATGATCTCGATGTTGGTGGCCTGATACACATACCCGCGGGCCAGAGGATCGTTCGCGTGCGCTCGGATGAACTTCCGGCACTCCTCGAGACCGGCGACGTACTGGTCGTCGCGGTTGTAGGTTTCGCATCGCGCCAGCTCGGCCTGGATGATCTCTCGCGAGTCGAGATGGTAGCGCCCGACGCGGACCTTCGCGTCCGCCACTCGCTTGTCCGCCCGCGCGAGGTCCTGGTCGAGCTTCTTCGCGCCATCCTCGACGCGACGGCGCTCGGCGATCATCGAGTGCATCATGTTCTCGGCTTGCGGGAACATGTTGCTATCCGGGTAGCGCTTCATGAACGCCTCTCCGTACTGCAAGGCACGGTCGATGCGCTTGAGCATCCAGTTCGCGAGGATCCGGTAGTAGAGGAACGTCGGCGCGAGGTCGACCTGGGGCCACTTGAGGCTCGGATAGAGCTTCTCGATCCGGTCCATGTCGGAAAGCAACTGCGTTTCCTCGAAGCTCGACTGGTCGTAGGCGATGACGGTCACCACCTTCGTGATGGTGAGAGGGTTCGACGCCTGCGTCGGGTCGGCGAGGGTGGCGAACAGCTCCCGTCGCTCCTTCGCCCTGCGATCCTCGGTGCGAATCTCGTGCTCCTCGTGATACCCCACCATCCGTTGCTCGAGCGCGGTCAGCTCGTCCGAGGCGTAGACGAAGGTCGGATCGATCTTCACTGCGCGCTGGAGGTAGCGCACCCGGGTCGCGTCCGACGCGATGCTCATCGCCATCGCGTAGAGCTTGTAAGCCTTCACCGTCTTCGTCGTCGCGGAGCGCTGGTGCGGCGGACGGTAGTCGCGCGCACGCCGGTACCCGAGCAGGCGTCCGACAATCGCGTCCTGGAGGTGGAAGATCCGAGTCTCGGGTCCGGTGACCTTGGCGGCGTCGAGCACCTCGCCCGTCTCGACCCGCACGAAGCGCGCGGTGATTCGCAGTTGCTTGCCGGCCTCCTGGTAAGCGCCGACGACGATGGTCTTCGCGCCGACGAGCTTGCCGACCTTCACCGCGGTGTCGGCGGCGACCTGTCCCGACTGCTGCAACGCGATCTGCGCCATCGCCTTGTCGATCTGATCGCGCTCGACGACCTGGACCTTCCCGCTCTGCTTGAGATCCGAGACCATCGTCTCGCCCATGCCCACCGCGAGCCAGTCGAGGTCGGGGTCGTCGTTCAGGTTCTTGAAAGGCAACACCGCGACCGGGCCGTCGACCGGC
Source organism: Myxococcales bacterium (assembly GCA_021787845.1). GTDB lineage: Bacteria > Myxococcota > Myxococcia > Myxococcales > JAJYLH01 > JAJYLH01. The sequence goes on from JAJYLH010000130.1 coordinate 2,989, forward strand.
TTGGGCGCGGCGCGCGCGGGACGCACGGCCGTGGCGAGCACCACGAACAGGAGTAAGAGGGTGTAGCCCAAGCCCGGCGCAGTGCATGCACCAGAACCGCTCATCTTGAGCGTATCCACCCCGCTCATCCTGAGCGCAGTCGAAGGACGAGCGGTTTTGGCCGGGGCGTCGCGTGCATCCCTCGACTGCGCTCGGGATGAGCGGTTAGGTGCGCGGCGCGCCAAGTTCTTGGCCACATGCTCCAAGATTCCGAGATGGCGCGGGTTCACTGCTGTCCAAAACAATTTCAGCAGGCCATCTCCGCTCACCCTGAGGGGAGGCCGACGGCACTTGGTCGGCCGGACTCGAAGGGCGAGTGGAAATGGCCCCCCGCAGGCGCCCGTCCTTCGAGTCCGCTCGCAAAGAACGCTCGCTCCCCTCAGGATGAGCGGGGACGTCCGCTCGCAAAGAACGCTCGCTCCCCTCAGGATGAGCGGGGTCGTCCGCTCGTAAAGAACGCTCGCTCCCCTCAGGATGAGCGGTTCTGTTGCCAACTCCAGAACTTGTCTTGGACAGGAGTGGCGCGGGTTCATGGCCTGAGCACCGACTCGACCTGGGGGAGGTCGGCGCGCAACTCTTTGGCGACCGCGTCCTGGAGGTCGAAAACGCGAGACAGCGGCCGCTCGACCTTCGCGGCGACGAGGATCTCGCCGGTGTCGACGCGGATGATCCGGGCGGTCGCGCGAACCGTTTGGCCAGAAAGTTGGTAGCCGCCGAGGACGACCGCCTCGCAGCCGACGATCTTTCCGATCTTTGCGCGCGTCGCGGGGTCTACGTACTTCGAATGCGTCCACTCCTCGTAGTGCACGTCCTTGCCGATCTGTGCATGCTCGATGAGGTGGAGGTTCTTCGCGCCGGCGAATCCTGTGATCACCGACTCGGTCAGTCCCTCTTCCAGGTAGTCCAGCTTCGGGTCGCCGGTGAGGTTCTTGAAGGGAAGAACGGCGAGCGCGACCGGACCCGTGCGCGGCGCGATGGGCGTCGACGCTTTGATCACGCGCGCGGCTGCTGGCGGCGGTGGCGCTCGCTTCACCGTCTTCGTGCTTGGCGTGAGAAGAGAGACGACAATCGCGGTGAGCGCTGCCACTATCACCGCAACCGGGATGAAGATCGCCAGGCGCCATCGCGAGCCCACCGCGAGACGAGGCGCGAGCGGGACATCGGAACGTCGGGCATCAGCCGCGGCCGCGGAGTCGCTCGTTCGCGCCGGCCGGGAGGGTAGGGCGCGCGTCGTCTGGCCTGAACGCGGTCGCAGGAGCGCCGGATCGAGCGTCGTCCGCGGCTCGCCATAAAGCAGATAGCGCCCGAACGACAAGGGTTCCGCGCCAGCGCCGCGCAGGGCCTCGCGCGACAACCGCACCGCCTCGCCGTAGGGCACGCCGGCGAGCACCTGCTCGTAGAAGCGCAAGGCGAACACGAGCGCGTCCGCGTCGGGGATTTCGCCCATCGGGCCGACGAAATGCTGGACTCCGTGCAGGAGCAGCGCGGCCGCGAGCCCCGAAGCCCGCCGCGCTCCGTCGGTGAAGCCCTCGCGCCCGCCGGCGTGGCAGCCGTTGGCGAAGACCATCGCGGGCGGCGTGCCTTCGAGCGCGGCGGCCACCTCGACGGGCGTGAGGAGGCCATCGGCGAGCGCGAAGCCGCCGGCCTCGGTCGCGGTCGACATGTGGTGTCCGGCGAAGTGGAGGAGGCGGCAGCCGGGCAGCGCCTCGAGGAGCGCCGCGCGCGTCAGCGGGCCCGCGAGATGG
>JAJYLH010000070.1 GCA_021787845.1 Myxococcales bacterium
GATTCCGGTTACTGTCGGCGGGATTCCGGTTACTGTCGGCGGGATTCCGGTTACTGTCGGCGGGATTCCGGTTACTGTCGGCGGGATTCCGGTTACTGTCGGCGGGATTCCGGTTACTGTCGGCGCTCCGTCGGTCGGCGGAGGCTCGACGTGGCGGAGCGCCGGAAGGATGCGAGGCGCATCGCCACCGCAGCGCCACCCGCGGGCGTGATCGAGGGTGCGCTCCGGCGCGGCGTTGCTCCCGAACGGCATGGAGCGACTTTACGCCCGCCTGGATGGCTGTCAAGCATTGTGTGGCCCGCTCCCGGACGAGGGCGCCTACGCCAGGGGAACGGGGCTCCCACGCCGGGCTTTCCACTCAGGATTTCCGTCTACCACTTACGCTTCTGCTGCCCGTAGGTCTGGAACTTCTCGAGCACCCGTTCCATCTCGGCGTCGTCCAAGACGTGGGGCTCGCCGACCTGGAGCGCGCGCCAGTACTGCGCGGCGAGGAACTCGATTTCGCGGGCGATCTTGAACGCCTCGGGCAGGTCCTTGCCGACGGCGAGCATCCCGTGGTTCGCGAGCAGGCACGCCTTGCGGCCTTCGAGCGCTTGGAGGGCGAGCCGCGAGAGCTCTTCGGTGCCGAACGTCGCGTACCCCGAGCAGCGCACGGTCGAGCCGCCGGCGACCGCGATCATGTAGTGCACCGCGGGGATGTCGCGGCGGAGCATCGCCAGGGTGGTCGCGAACATCGGGTGTGCGTGGACGACCGCGTTCGCCTCGCCGCGGGCGAGGTAGACGTCGCGATGGATGCGCCACTCCGACGACGGCGTGCGCTGGAAGCCCGGCACCCGGCCGTCGTGGCGCACCTCGACCAAGTCCTCGATGGTCAGGTCTTCGTAGGCGATGCCGGTCGGGGTCAGGAGAAAGCCGTCCTCGACCCGCACCGAGACGTTGCCGCTCGTGCCCTGGTTCAGGCCCTGGTCGTTCATCTTGCGCGCGAAGTCGATGACTAGGCGCCGCTCGCGGATGAACCTCATCTATCGCTCGGGGAAGAGTCGGTGGAGCCCGGCCGCGCTCGCCTCGCAGACGCCGCGCTCGGTGACGAGGCCGGTGACGAGCCGGGCCGGGGTGACGTCGAAGGCCCAGTTCGCGGCGCGGGTGCCCTCGCCGGCGACCCGGACCGAGGCCAGCGCGCCGTCCCGCCCGCGCCCGGCGACTTCGAGGACCTCCCGCGCGTCGCGCTGTTCGATGGGGATGTCGCGCACGCCGTCCTCGAGAGCCCAGTCGATGCTCGACGCCGGTACCGCCGCGTAGAAGGGCACCTGGTTGTCGTGGGCGGCGAGCGCTTTCAGGTAGGTGCCGATCTTGTTGCAGACGTCGCCCCGGCGCGTCGTCCGGTCGGTGCCGACGAGGCAGAGGTCGACCTGGCCGTGCTGCATCAGGTGCCCGCCCGCGTTGTCGACGACGAGCGTGTGCGGCACGCCCTCCTGCGCCAGCTCCCACGCGGTCAAGAGGCCCTGGCTGCGCGGGCGCGTCTCGTCGACCCAGACGTGGAGGTCGAGCCCCTGCCGGTGCGCGAGGAAAATCGGCGCGAGCGCGGTGCCCCAGTCGACCGTCGCCAGCCAGCCCGCGTTGCAGTGGGTGAGCACGTTCACCGGCCCGCGCTTCTTGCGCGCCGCCGCCTCGATCAAGGCGACCCCGTGCTCGCCGATGCGCCGGCAGGTCTCGACGTCGGCCTCTGCGAGCTCGCCCGCGCGCTCGAACGCCGCGCGCGCGCGATCGGCCGGCGCGAAGGTTTCGAGAGCGCTCGCCATCTCCTGGAGCGCCCACTGGAGGTTCACCGCCGTCGGCCGAGTCGCGGCGAGCCCCGCGCGCGCCCGCGCGAGGTTCGCGTCCGACGCCTCCGCCCGCATCGCCAGCGCCAGCCCGTACGCCGCCGCCACGCCGATGAGCGGCGCGCCGCGCACCTGCATCGTCGCAATCGCGCCCGCCGCGTCTTCCCAGGTCGCGAGCCGCCGCGTCACCAGGTCGTGCGGCAGCTTCGTCTGGTCGATGATTCCGACCGCCCCGTCCGGCTCGACCCAAATCGTGCGCCGGGGCTTTCCACCTACGTTCATCGCCGTCGTCTCACGCCAAGGCGCCCGCCCGACGATCGGACCGATCGGTCGGATCGGACTGATCGGTCTGATCGCGGGCGCCGCATCCCTCGTCGCCTACTCGCCCTCGAACTCGACCAACGTGAAGACCGGGTGGCCGGCCTCTTCCAGCCGCTTGCGCCCGCCCAGGTCCGGCAGGTCGATGATGAACGCGCACTCGTGCACCACGGCACCGCACCGCTTGGCTAGCTCCGCTGCCGCCTGGGCCGTCCCGCCGGTCGCGATCAGGTCGTCCACGATCAGCACCCGCTCGCCTTCCGCCAGCGCGTCGGCATGAATCTCCACCCGGTCGGTGCCGTACTCCAGCGCGTAGTCGTACCCCAAGGTCTTGCCCGGCAGCTTCCCCTTCTTGCGCACCGGCACGAAACCCACCCCGAGCTGGTGCGCCAGCGGCGCCCCGATGATGAACCCCCGCGCCTCGATCGCCAGCACCTTGTCGATGGGCTGCCCGGTGTAGCGGTTGACCATCTCGTTGACGACCACCCGCATCCCCCGCGGGTCCTTCAGGAGCGTCGTCACGTCCCGGAACAGGATTCCAGCCTTGGGATAGTCCGGAATCGTCCGGATCAGCTCCTTGAGGAAGAGGGCGTTCGGTCCGAACTCCATCGTCAGGCTCCCTTCAGCACCCGGCCGGCGACCGCGTCGAGTTTCGAGAGCGCTGCCGGATCCCGCGCGCCGTCGGCGGTGATGATCGCCGCATCGAGCGCGTGGTCGCACCCCTGCGGGCACGCCTCCGGCCGCTCGGCGAGAAGCGGCGCCACCGCCCGGATGAGCGCGCGCGCCCGCCCCGCGTTCTCCGTCAGCACCTTCACCACCTGGTCCACCGTCACGTGGTCGTGCTCCGGGTGCCAACAATCGAAGTCGGTCACCATCGCCACCGTGGCGTAGCAGAGCTCGGCCTCCCGCGCGAGCTTCGCCTCGGGCATGTTGGTCATCCCGACCACGCTCGCCCCCCAGGAGCGGTAGAGCTTGGACTCCGCCAGGGTCGAGAACTGCGGGCCTTCCATGGTCAGGTAGGTGCCGCCGCGCACCGCGTGGATGCTCGCGTCGTCGGCGGCCGTCGAAAGCCTGTCGCCCAGCCGCCCGCAGACCGGGTGCGCCATCGAGACGTGCGCGACGAAACCCGTGCCGAAGAAGGTCTTCGCGCGCGCAAAAGTCCGGTCGATGAACTGGTCGACCAGGACGAAGGTGCCCGGCGCCAGCTCCTCTCGGAGGGACCCCACCGCGCTCAGGCTGATGACGTCGGTCACCCCGACCCGCTTGAGCGCGTCGATGTTCGCCCGGAAGTTGATGGTCGTGGGAGAGAAGCGGTGCCCCCGGCCGTGACGCGGCAGGAAGACCAGCGGCTGGCCGTCGAGCTCACCGAAGAGCAACGCGTCGCTCGGCTCGCCGAACGGCGTCGAGACGCGCTCCCAGCGGGTGTTGGCGAGCCCGTCGATCTCGTAGACGCCGCTTCCCCCGATGATGCCGACCACCGCCCGCTTCGAAGCCATCCTCGACCGCACCTCATCCGAAAAAAGACGCGCGAGCATTTCATCCCCGAGCGATTCGGGCAACGCCGGGGCACGCGACGAAGTCCGATCGGACCGATCCGACCGATCGGTCCGATCGGTCGTTGGCGGACAGCGGCGTCCGGCGCGCACCGCGACGCTCCGCCTTGGGCGAGTGGGAATCCGGGCGCCGCGGATGAGAAACCCCTGGCCTTGCCGCCCCTGCGTCCGGGCCGCACTTTCAGCGTCGCATCGGCCGGCTCTCGTCCGGCGGAGGGGGCATGCGCGCATCCGGCGACGGCGGACGCACGAGGGTCGTGCAGCTCGTCAATTGCCTGGGCCTCGGCGGCACCGAGCGCCAGTTCGTCGAGCTCTTGCGCGGGCTCGACCGCTCGCGGTTCGACTCCGAGGTCTTCGCGCTCAACCGGGTGGGCGAGCTGTTGCCGGCGGTACGCGAGCTGGGCTTCGACCCCGCCGAGCTCCACCTGAAGGGCACGCTCCTGCGGCCGAACACGCTGGTCCAGGTCGCCCGGCTCGCGCGTCACATCCGCACCTCCAAAGCGCACCTGGTCCACTGCCACGACTTCTACTCGAACCTCGTCGGCTCGGCCGCCGCGCGCCTCGCCGGGGTGCCGTACCTCGTCGCCCGCCGCGACCTGGGCGCCTGGATCGGCCCCAACCAGGCCAGAGCGCTCCGGCTCACCACCCGGCTCGCGCCGAAGATCCTCTGCAACGCGCTCGCGATCCGCGACCGCCTGGTCGATGTCGAGCACCAGGATCCCGCGCGCATCGTCGTGGTTCCGAACGGGCTCGACGTCGACCGGTTCGATCGGGAAGCGGCACGGCCGCTGGAGAGCCCGCTCGCCGTCCTCGACGGACCGGGACCGGTGGTGGTCGTCGTCAGCAACATGAAGCATCCGGTCAAGGGCCACGCCGAGTTTCTCGTCACCGCGCACGCGGTCCTGCGCGCGATGCCCGAGGCGCGCTTCCTCCTCGTCGGCGACGGCGCCCTCCGGCCCCAGCTCGAGACGCGCGCGCGCGAGCTGGGCATCGCCCACGCGGTGGTCTTCGCCGGCCGGCGCATCGACGTGCCGGCGCTGCTCGGCCGCTGCCAGCTCGCCGTCTCTGCCTCGCACTCGGAAGGGCTCTCGAATGCGCTGATGGAGGCAATGGCCGCGAGGCTCCCGGTGGTCGCGACCGGCGTCGGCGGGAACGTCGAGCTGGTCCGCGACGGGCGAACGGGCTTCGTCACCCCGCATGGGGACTTGAGCGCTCTCGCCCAGCGGATGATCGAGCTCGCCCGCGACCGGGTCCTGGCCCGGCGCTTGGGGCTCGCCGGCCGCCGCCGCATCGAGGAGGAGCTTTCCGCCCGGCGAATGACCGAACGGATCACCGCGCTGTATGCCGAGCTGACCGGCGACGCTGCCGAGGCCCGCCGTGCCGCCTGACTTGCGGGGCGTCCGGGTGCTCCTGGTCGGCGACTGGCCGCCCCCGCTGGGGGGCGTCAGCGTCCACCTGCGCGCCCTGGCGGAGGCCTCCCGCAAAGCGGGAGCGCTGGTGACCATCCTCGACGTCGGCAAGGGCCAGCACCACGGCCGCGACGTCGTGCCGAGCGGGCGGGAAGCGCGCTTCGCGGCATCGCTCCTGACCCTCGCCGCGCGACACGACCTCACCCACCTCCACACGAGCGGCGCGAGCCCCAAGAGCTGGACGCTGACGCTCTCGGTGGGCGTCGCGGCGAGGCTCGTCCGCGCCCGCAGCGTGGTGACGCTCCACAGCGGCCATGCCCCGCCGTATCTCGATGCGACCGCGCGGGCGCTCCTCGCGCGGGCGGCGCTGTCGCCCTACGACCGGGTGGTCTGCGTCAGCGAAGCGATTTCCCGCGCGCTCTCCCGCATCGGCGCGGCGCTCGACCGGCACGTGGTGGCGCCGGCGTTCGGGCGCGAGGGGCTCGTCACCGGCGCGCTCCCTCTCGAGGCCTCCCGCTTCCGCCAGCAGCACCCGGTCGTGGTGACCGCGATGCTGGCGCCCGGGCGCGACTACGGCGCCGAGGAGCTGTTTCGGGCCATCGCCCTCTTGAAGCGGCGCGGCAAGCCGGTAGCGCTCGCGGTGTACGGGCCGGAGACCGACTCGGACGCGATGGCCCTGCGGGCAGCCGAGGAAGGTGTCGGGCCGTTCTTGCGGCTCGGGTCGATCGAGCGGCCGCAAGCGCTGGCGCTGTTGGAGACATCGGACGTGTTCGTGCGGCCGACGCGGATCGATGGCGACGCGGTCAGCGTCCGGGAGGCGATGGCGCTGGGCACCAAGGTGGTGGCGACGCGGGCGGGAACGCGGCCTGCGGGCGTCCACCTGTGCCGGGCGGGCGACGCGGCCGACCTCGCGCGGGCGCTGGAGGCGGCGCTCGCCGCGCCGGCGCCGGGCCCCCGGCTGGGGCGGGATGGCATCGAGACGGTGCTCGGGGTCTACCAGCGGCTCGCGCGGCTGTCGGCGAGGCGCGCGGCGTGATGATCGGATCTCCGTCGAAGCCCACGAATCGATCGATCGGACTCGGACCAGCAGTGCCGGCCCTCTGGCCCGGTCCCGTCGCGCTCGTTGGCGTGCCGGGCCAGGGGGCGGGCACTACCGACCTGCTGCGCTGCATCGATACCGGGAGAAACCGATGTCACTGACCGGCCAGGACATCGTCTGCTTCGCGAACGACTGGGACGGCGACCCGCTCTCGAAGACGCACCTGATGCGGCTCGCCGCGCGCGAGAACCGGGTGCTGTGGGTCTCCTCGCTCGGCAACCGCGCGCCGCGCCCGACCGGACGGGACGCGCGGCGCATCGTCCGCAAGCTCGGCCAGGCGCTCGCCGGCGTGCGCGAGGTCGAGCCGAACCTCTTCGTCATCTCCCCGGTAGCGGTTCCGCTCTACGGCGCGCGGTGGGCGCGGGAGGTGAACGCCCGGCTCGTCACCGCCGAGGTACGGCTCGCGATGCGCCGTCTCGGCATGCGCTCGCCCATCGCGGTCTCGTTTCTGCCCTCCGCCGCGCCGGCGTTCGACCGGCTGGGCGCGCGTCTCAAGGTCTACTACTGCGTCGACGATTTCGGCGCCTTCTCCGGCGCCGGCGAGCCCATCGCCCGGCTCGAGCGCGAGCTCATCGCGAAGAGCGACCTCGTCATCTGCTCCGCCGCGAGCTTGCGGCGCGAGAAGGCGAAGCTGCACCCGCGGGTCGAGCTGGTGCGCCACGGCGTCGACTTCGCGCACTTCTCCCGGTCGACGAGCGCCGACCTCCCGGTCGACGAGCGGATCCGGCGGCTAGCGAGACCGGTCCTGGGGTTCGTCGGCCTGGTCGCGGAATGGATCGATCAGGACCTGCTCGCCGCGGCCGCCGACCGCTTCCCGTCCGGCACCCTGGTCGTCGTCGGCCGCGAGGACGTGAGCTGCCAGAAGCTGCGCGCGCGAGGGAACGTGGTCTTCCTCGGCCGCCGGCCGTACGCCGAGCTTCCCGCGATTCTCAAGGGCTTCGACGTCGCGCTCTGCCCGTTCGTCGATTCGCTCCTCAGCCGGGCGGCGAACCCGCTCAAGGTCCGCGAGTACCTGGCGGCAGGGCTCCCGGTGGTCGCGACGCCGATACCCGAGGTGCGGCGGCTGGGGCTGTGCCACATCGGGCGCGACGCGGGCGAGTTCGTCGCGGCCATCGACGCGGCGCTGGCGGCGGGCGGCGGCCCTTCCGAGGAGCGGAGCCGGTCGATGCGCTCGGAGTCGTGGGAAGCGCGGTGGGGCGAGGTCTCAGCCCTGATCGAACGCGGCCTGGCCGAGCGCGTGCCTGAGCGGCGATCGGCGTAAGGGTTGGAAACAATCAACCTGAGCGTGTTCGGGCGCTTTGTCGTTCCCGCCCATCCTTCGACTGCGCTCAGGATGAGCGGTGCAGGACACCACGATCTGTCCAGGTAGTCTTCTCCGGACACCCAAAGCGCCCGGCGGCACCGCCACCCCTTCGGGGCTGCCCTGCCGGTCAGTTGTTCCAGCGCACGAGGATGCAGGTGACGTTGTCGACCCCGCCCGCGGCGTTGGCCGCGTCGATCAACGCCTGGGAGCAGCTCTCCAAGTCCGCGCCCTTGTGTCGGAGCAGCTCCTCCATCCGCTTGTCTTCGACCATCCCGGAAAGGCCGTCGGTGCAGACCAGGTAGATGTCGCCGTCCTCCGGCCGGTGGGTGTTCACCTCGACCTCGAGCTTCTCCTGCTGCCCGAGCGCCCTCAGGATGATGTTCTTTTGCGGGAAGTTCCTCGCCTCCTCCTCGGTCAGGCGCCCCATCCGGATGTATTCCTCGACCAGCGAGTGGTCGACCGTGATCCGCTGCAGCTCGCCGCCGCGGAAGCGGTAGGCGCGGCTGTCGCCGGCGTGGGCGACGACGAGCTTCCCGTCCTCGGTGAAGTAGATGCTGACGAGGGTGGTCCCCATCCCCCGGCAGCGGGGGTCGGCTTTCGACCGCTCGAGCACCGACTTGTTGGCGAGCTTGACCGCTACCGCTATCCGGTTCTCGTCGTAGGTCGAGGTCTTGTCGAACTTGTAGGGCCAGGTGCAGTCGCGGTCGCGGGCGGTCATCTCGAAGAACTGCTTGACCTCGTCGACTGCGATTTTCGCCGCCACCTCGCCCGACGCGTGACCGCCCATCCCGTCGCAGACGACGAAGACCCCCTGGTCCTGGAGCACCAGGTAGTTGTCCTCGTTGTGGTCGCGCTTCATGCCGACGTGGGTGCACGCGCCAAAGCTGAGGTTCGACATCTTCGCCCTGATCTCCCCTTCGCGGCCGACGCCCGCGCCTGCTCTTACCCTACCGCGGCCGGAACTGCAAAGCGGCGCCGGCGGACGAGGCTAAACGCGCGCGCCCCTCAAGGCGGCGGGTCGAGCGAGAGCTTCGCGCCGATTTCGACGCCCGCGCGCGCAAGGGTGCCCGCGCGCAGCTCCACCACCGCGCGCGCCCGCGCGTGGATGCGCGTCGCCCGCCAGGGCTTCAGGTCGGAAAGCACCCGCACCACGACCCCGTGCCGGTCGACGAACGCCGCGTCGATGGGGAAGCGCATGAAGAACGTGTGGATGGAGTCGCACGGCTCGATCCACAGCCCCTCGTCGGCGTCGAGCGACGCGCGGCCGAGCAGGCCGACCAGCCGCGCCCGCAAGGAAAGCGCCCGCTCCACCCGGCCGGCGATGGGCTCGTCACGCCCGGTGAGGTGCAGCGCCGGCATCGCGCGCGAACGTAGCGCGTTTGGCCGCCCTCGGGTGGTTAGGATCGCCCCCGTGCGCCGAACCTTCCTGCTCCGGCCGGTCGAGCCGCCGTTCCACCTCGTCCTCGTCGCCCCCGAGATCCCGGCGAACACCGGCAACATCGCTCGGCTGTGCGCCTGCACCGGCGCCCGGCTGCACCTCGTTTGCCCGCTCGGCTTCGCCGTCGACGACCGCAGCCTGCGCCGCGCCGGCCTCGACTACTGGGCAGAGGTGCACGCCGAGACCTGGGCGAGCTTCGAGGAGCTCGAGGCGTCGCTCGACCTTTCGGGCCGCGGCCGGCCGAAGCTGCACCTCTTCTCCGCCCGGGCCGAGAAGAGCCACCTTTCTGCGACGTTCGCACCCGGCGACTGGCTGGTCTTCGGCCGCGAGAGCCGGGGCCTACCGGAAGCGGTGCTGGAACGCTACGCCGACCGGACCGTCGCGCTCCCGATGCGGGAAGGGAGCCGCTCGCTCAACCTGGCCTCCACGGTAGCGGTGGCGCTCTACGAAGCGCTGCGGCAGACCGCGGCACGCTGAGGATTCCGCCTCGAGCCCGACGAACCTTCGAACGGACCCGGCCAAGCTCGCTATTATCGGTGTCGCGCCCCCATCGCTCTCGGCGCGGCGGTATTTGACGTGGACCTCTGGCCTCCCATCGCTGCCGGAAGCCTCGCGAGCCACAGCGTGGCCGAGCTCGTCGCCTCCGCCTTTCGCGCGAGCGCGACCGGAACGCTCGCGCTGGAAGAAGGCCGCGGGCAGAGCCGCCTCTTCTTGCGCTACGGCCTGCCCTGCGGCGTGTCGAGGTTCGAAGCCGAGCAGACCTTCGGCGAGTTTCTCGTGCGCGAGGGGCACATCGACGCAGACCAGCACGCGCGGCTGGTGCTGGAGGTCGAGCGGACGAAGAAGCGGTACGGCGAGCTCGCGGTGGAAGAGGGGCTCCTCGCGCGCCAGGTGCTGGACGGCCTGCTGAGCCGGTACTGCCAGGCGGAAGTGGCGCAGCTCTGCTTGCGGCGGGAGGGCACCTACGAGCTGCGCGGGTGGGAGCGGCCGCCATCCTGGACCGCTCCCGTCCGGGTGGACCCCCTGCGGGCGATCGCCGAGGCGATGCGGACCGAGGCGCTCGCCGACCGGCGTCGGGCCATCCGCGCGGAGGTGGGCGATTTCGCGCTCCAGGCGAGCGCCGACCTGAAAGACTTGGAGCGCCGGTTGCGCTTCGAGCCCGTCGAACGGCGCCTGCTAGAGACCCTGGACGTCGCGCGTCCTTTCGACGAGGCCGGCGCCGGGCTCCTCTCGCCGGCCGAGAAAGAGCCGCTCCTGTGCGCGCTCATCCTCGTCGGTGCGCTCGAACCGGTCGAGAAGATGCCCGCCCCGGAGCGAACGGAGCCGGTCGACCTGCCCCACGCGGCCCCGGCCGAGCCGGGCGGCGACTCGCGCGCGACGCCCATCGCTTCGGAACGCGCGCCGGCCGCGTCTGGCACCGGCAGCGCTCTCGAGCAGCGTGACCTCGAGGACATCGCGACCGCATTGGCGCAAGTCGCCGAAGAGCCTCCGGGGCCGCTTTCGTTTCACGACGAGCCGACGAGGCCCCAGGTCGACCTGGGCCTGCTCGCCGCGGAGGAGGAGGCGCGCGAAGCGCGAATCGAGGACGACCCGCACGCCGAGGCGACGGCGCCGCAGGAGCCCGAGCCTGCCCGGCCGATCACGATCGTGACGCAACCGGTCGAAGTCGCGGAAGAGGCGTTCGACGTGGTGGTCGAGCCGGTCGGAACCGCAGCCGAGCCTCTTTCGGCGAACGGGGAGCCCGAGCCCCCCGAAGCGGCGGAACCGGAGCCCGCCTCGCCGGTCGACCTGCCCGAGGCGAGCGACGCGGCCGAAGGAGGCGAGGCCGAGAAGAGCGTGCCCGCCGCTGCGCGAGCTCCCGCTTCCCGCGACGACGTCCGCCGGCGCCTGTTGCAGCGGGCGATGCGCAACGTCGGGGGCGCACCTTTCTCGCGTGAGGACCCCGGCGCCACCGCGCGCCGGCCGACACCGCTGCCGAGCGACTTCAAGGCGGAGCAGCTCGACCCGCTTCTCGCGAACGAGATCAAGGAGCGGCTCGCCCGCCCGACGGACGACCACTTCGCGCGGCTGGACCTCGCGCGCACCGCGACCGACGAAGACGTGAAGGAGTCGTTCCTCAAGCTCGCGAAGAAGTTCCACCCGGACCGCATCGTCGCCGCCGGTCAGGTGGAGCTGCTTCCTTCGGCGCGCGAGCTGTTCGGGCAAATCAAGCAGTCGTACGACGTCCTGAGCGACCCGGCCTTGCGCGCGCGGCACCTCGCGACTCTGGAGGCGAGCGGCGGCCGCACCATCCAGCGCACGGCGCAAGACGCGATGACCGCGTATCAGAAAGCGACCGTGTTCCTGCGCAAGCACGACTTCAAGAACGCGGAGGCGGAGCTGATTCTCGCGGTGGAGACCGATCCGAAGAGCGAGTACCTGGCCGAGCTCGCCTGGACGCTCTTCTCGAACCCGGCGCGCCGCGCCGACGCCCGCGACCAGATTCGCGACCTCGTCGCGCGTTCGCTCAAGGCCTCGCCGGTGCACGACCGGGCGCTCGTGGTCGCCGGGTTCGTCGCCCGGGCCGACGGCGACCTCGACAACGCCGAGCAACGCTTCCGGCAGGCGTTCGCGAAGAACCCGAACAACGTCGACGCCGCGCGCGAGGTCCGCCACTTCAATCGGCGCAAGACGCAGGGCAAAGGCGGGCTCAAGGACCTGTTCCGCCGCAAGTAGGCAGTCTGCCGCCCGACTTCCCACGCTCTGCCCCTCGCGTGCAATCACGGCCTTCGCTGTGGTATTTCCCGCGCTCCCACGTGCGGCGCGAGGCTAGGAGGCGCCGCTCGCCCTCCGGAGACGCCGGTGCCTGCCCCGCTGCTGCTCGTCGTCGAGCCCGATTTCGAAACCCGCGAGCAGTTGCAGCACGAGCTTGGCGAGGCCGGCTTCGCGGTCCAGACGAGCCCGACGCTCGTCGCGGCGCTCGCGCAGGCGCGCGCCCGGGTCCCGGACCTGATGCTCGTCGACTTGCGGGGGACCGACGGGCTCGGTCTCGTCGATCGCTTGCGCGAGCATCCGGCGACCTCGGGTATTTCGGTCGCGCTCCTGGCGGCCGACGGCGACCAGGTCACCGTCGCCGCGGCATTCGCGCGCGGCGTCGAGCTGCTCGCCAAGCCGATCGGGGTCAAAGAAATCGTCACCAGGTTGCGCCGGCACCTCTTGCGGCCCGAGGCGAGCGAGCGGCTCGGGGTCGGTCACAGGGAGCGCAGCGGGAGTCTGGTAGCGCTGCCGCTCGCCGAGGTGGTCCGGTCGCTGGCGGGCCGCACCGCGACGTTGACCTTCCGCTCGGCGGCCGGAGAACAAGCGCGAGTCTGGCTGAGCGAGGGGCGGGTCGTCGACGCGCAGGCGGGGCGGCATTCGGGCGAGCGCGCGTTCCATCGCGCGATGACATTCGCCGAGGGCACCTGGCACCTCGACGAAACGCCGCACGAACGCCCGGCCGCGATCGGACGGGAAACGGCAGCACTGCTGGACGAGGGCACCCGGCGGCTCGACAAGTGGAAGCGGCTGGTCGCCGAGGCGGGCGGGCTCGAGGCGCTGTTCGGCGTCGACTTCGTGGTCCTCGCCTTCCGGTTGGGCGACATCCCGGACGAGGTCAATCTGATCCTCCGGTTGCTCGACGGCCGGCGCCCGATCCGGCAGGTTCTCGACGAGAGCCCGTTCGCCGAGACCGACACCCTGGCCGCCGTGCTGAACCTGCAATCAGAGGGCATCGTCCGCTCACTCGGGGGGCGCCCCTCGGCAGCGCCGGCGGTCGTCAGCGCTCCACCGCCGATCGTCAGCGCGCCGCCACCGATCGTCAGCGCGCCGCCACCGATCGTCAGCGCTCCACCGCCGGTCGTCAGCACGCCACCGCCGATCGTCAGCGCGCCACCGCCGGTCGTCAGCGCGCCACCGCCGGTCGTCAGCGCGCCACCGCCGGTCGTCAGCGCTCCACCGCCGATCGTCAGCACGCCACCGCCGGTCGTCAGCGCGCCACCGCCGATCGTCAGCGCGCCGCCACCGATCGTCAGCGCGCCACCGCCGGTCGTCAGCGCTCCACCGCCGGTCGTCAGCACGCCGCCGCCGATCGTCAGCGCGCCGCCGCCGATCGTCGCCGAGGCACCGAGCGCGCCCGCGGTTGAAGCGACGCCGTCCGGCGAACGAGCCGCCACTGAAGCCCCGGCGACGGCCGAGCCGTCCCCCGCCGCGGTCACGCCAGTCGCGAGCGCTCCTGCTCTGCCGGAGCCAGAGTCCGAACCCGGACCGGAAGCTCCGAGCGTTCCCCTCGGGCGCAACGGCAAGCCCCTCAAGGGAGCCGCGCTCGCTCGCGTGCTCGAACGCCAGCGGCTGGAGAAGCAGAAGGCCGCGGCACGAAGCGAAGCCGCGGCGCCCGTGCCCGAAGCGCCGGCTGTCGAGGCCGAGGCTCCACCGATCGAAGCTCCCGCCCGACCGGAGCCCATCCCCCCGGCAGAAGCGCAACCGGAGGCACCGGCGCCGGCGGGCGGTGGTCTGGTCGGCCTGCTCACCAGCGAGGGACCGGCCGCGGCACCGGAGAACGATGCGCGCGACCTCATCCCGGTCGTTCGCTTTCCCGGCCGCCGGGGCGTGCGCAAGGACCGGCTCGAGCAGGAGTCGACCGAGGCGCTGGCTGTCGCGAGCGCGCGAGGCGAAGAGCCCAAGGCATTGGAGGAAGAGGTCCTCGCGCCGGGCGAGCGGCCGACGCCCGATCTGATCGCGGCGGTCGCCAAGAGCGAGCAAGCCGCCGAGGAACCCGCGCCCATAACGGCACCGCAGCCGCAGACCGGAGCCGCTCCCGAGCAGCCGGCCGCGACGGCCAGCCCCAGCGCGGAGGCGGAGGCGAAACCGGCGCCGAGCGACGCCACGCCGCGGAGCGCCGAAACGACGACGCCCGCCCCAGAGACGCCCGCGGCGCCCATCGCGGCGGCTCTTCCGCGCGGCGCAGGCGTGCCGCATCCGGCGACGGAACCGGCGCAAGCGATCGCGGTTGCGCCTCCCGCGGAACGCGCGCAGGCCCGCGCGACGTCGGAAGAGCACGACGAGGACCTCGAGCAGTACCTGAAGGAGCATCACCGGAGCCGGGCTCCCGCGGTGACCGCCATCATCGCGATCGTGCTCGTCGTGGGCGCCGCGGTCTTCGGACTGATGCGCTATCGGGCCAAGTCGACGGTGACTCCGACCCCGGCGCCGGTCGTCGCGAAGCGCTCGCCCGCGCCGAGCTCGGTCGCCGCACCCGCTCCCGCGCCGATCACGCCCAAGACCGTGGCCACCGTCCCTGCCATCGCGCCGACTGCGACCGCGCCGACCGCGACCGCACCGACTGCGACCGCGCCGACTGCGACCGCCCCGACTGCGACCGCGCCGACCACGACCGCACCGACTGCGACCGCACCGACCACGACCGCACCGACTGCGACCGCGCCGACCACGACCGCCCCGACCGCGACCGCGCCGCCGACCGTTGCACCGAAGGCCGTCGCCATAACGCCGACTTCGAACCCGGCCCCCACGCCGCCCGCCGTGAAGCCGCTGCCGGCGCCGAAGACGCCGACAACCGCGGTGGCGGTGAGGCCGAGCAAGAGCGCTCCCTCCAAGCCGGAGGCCAAGACGGCGCCGAAGACGACCGAGAAGACGCCTCCTCCCGCGAAGGTGGCGACAGCGCCAGCGGCGACCAGCTCGGCTGCCGCCGGGCATGCGAACGACGAACGCTTCCAGAAGCTGTTCCGGGCCGGCACCACGGAGAACAAGGAGAATCGTTTCGCCTCCGCGGAAAGGAAGCTGCGGGCGGCGCTCAAGCTCAAGGAGGACGCTGCCGCCGAGCGAGAGCTGGGGTGGGCTCTGTACAATCGCGGGAAGACGCAGCAGGCCGAGGTCGCTCTCTTCAAGGCGACCAAGCTCAACGACCGCGACGCGGACACCTACATGTACCTGGGGATGGTGCTCTACGACCTCGACCGCAAGCCCGCGGCGGCGAAGGCGTACCGCCGGTTCCTCGCCCTGGAGCCGAAGAACAGCCCGCGGGCGAAGGAAATCCAGGCTGTGCTCCAGAACCTCGAGCAGTAGGTGCGCGTTCTCGGAATCGAGACGAGCTGCGACGAGACGGCGGCGGCGGTGCTCGAAGTCGGCGAGGCCGGCCAGGCCGGGCGCAGCGACGTCGTCCATTCCCAGGTGAAGCTGCACGCGCTCTATGGCGGGGTGGTGCCGGAGCTCGCGAGCCGCGACCACCTCGCGCGGGTGCTGCCGGTGGTGGACGAGGCGCTCCGGCGGGCGGACACGGCGCTTTTCGAGGTCGACCTCTTCGCGGTGACGCGGGGGCCGGGCTTGATTGGAGCGCTCCTGGTCGGCGTGCAGACGGCGAAGGCGCTCGCGTGGTCGGCGGGGCGGCCGCTCGTCGGCGTCAACCACCTCGCCGGGCACGCCTTCGCGATTCAGCTCGGCGAGGGTGCGGCGTTTCCGTACGTCGCGCTCGTCGCCTCGGGCGGCCACACGGCGCTCTACGACGTGACCGGGCCGGACGCGATGGAGCCGCTCGGGCACACGCTGGACGACGCGGCGGGCGAGGCGTTCGACAAGGTCGGGAAGATGCTGGGCTTGGAGTATCCGGCCGGCGCGGCGATCGACCGGCTCGCGCGGGACGGTGACCCGAAGCGGTACGCTTTCCCGCGAGCGCTGCGGCAGAGGACGAGCCTGGATTTTTCGTTCTCGGGGTTGAAGACGGCGCTCCTCGCGCATCTTTCGAAGCACGGCGTGCCGAAGGAGCGCGAGCTTTCCGATGTGTGCGCGTCGTTCCAGGAAGCGGTGTGCGATTCGTTGGTGACGAAGGCGGTGCGGGCGGCCGAGGCGCGCGGGCGGACGCGGGTGGCGTTGGGCGGCGGGGTGGCGGCGAACTCGCGCCTGCGCGCGCTGCTCGTCGAGCGCGGCCGGGCCGCCGGGCTCGAGGTGAGGCTCCCGGCGCCGAGCTTGTGCACGGACAACGGCACGATGATCGCCCTCGCCGGGTACTACCGCTTTCGGCGGCAGGGAGCGGACTCGCTTTCCCTCAACGCGGACGCTTCCTGGCGGCTCTGATGGACGGCTACGAATCGCCGGGGGCGCTGCTCGCGCGCCACGGGTTGCGCCCAAAGAAGTCCTGGGGCCAGAATTTCCTCGCTGACCGCGAGGTGCAGGAGCGCATCGCGCGGCTCGTCGATCCGCGGCCGGGCGAGACGGTGGTGGAGCTCGGCGCCGGTCTCGGTCACCTGACGAGCCGGCTGGTCGGGCACGGCGCGCGCGTCGTCGCGGTCGAGCGTGATCGCGAGCTGGCGCCGGTGCTGCGCGCGGAGCTTTGCGCGTCGCACCCGGAGCTGGAGGTGGTCGAGGCGGACGCGGCGACCTTCGATTTCGCTCTCGTCGCGCGCCAGACGGGACCGGTGACGGTCTGCGGCAACCTGCCGTATCACCTGGGCAGCCCGATTCTGTTTCACCTCCTCGACCTGCCGGCCGCGGTCCGGCGGATGGTGCTGATGCTCCAGCGCGAGGTGGTCGAGCGCATCGTCGCGCGGCCGGGCACGCCGGAGTACGGGCTCTTGTCGGTGCTGCTGAACGAAATCGCCGACTGCCAGCTCGCGCTCCACGTGCCGCGCGGCGCTTTCGTCCCGCCGCCGGAGGTGGACAGCGCGGTGCTGGTCGCGACGGTGCTCGAACGCCCGCGTGCGCCGGTCGAGAGCCCGGAGCGTTTCCGCAAGCTCGTCAAGGCCGCTTTCGCCCAGCGTCGCAAGACCCTGCGCAACGCCTTGAGGCCGGTGGCCGAGCCGGCGCGAATCGAGCGGGCGGCAAAGGCGGTGGGTGTCGATCTGACGCGCCGGGGGGAAACGCTGTCGGTCGAGGAGTTCGCTGCCCTGGAGCGCGCGCTCGCCGCGACCGGCGCCGACCAGGCTTGACCGCGAGAGCGCTTCGGTCCGGCGCGGGTCGTCGCGGGTCTGCGCGGAGCAGTGCGGGTCAGCGCGGATCGGACCGATCGGTCGGATCGGTCGGATCAGTCTTGCGTTGGAGTCGACGGTCGTCCCCCGCATCGGTGCTGTGCGTTACCTGGCAGCGCTTCCGCCTCTCAAGAGCGCCCTTCCGGGCTTGGAAGAGCGGACGGGTTCGTCGGATACTCGCGTCGATGTCCACGCTCGCGGAGGATCGGCGCACCGGCGCGCCGGCGTTCGCCCGCTGGTCGTGCCAGTACTGCGGCGCGGCGTTGCAAGTCGAGCCCGGGGCGCTCACGGTCGCCTGCCCGTACTGCGGCTCGGCCCAGGTGCTCGAACGGCCGGGCGACGAGGCCGAGGCGCCGCTGTTCCTCCTCGGCTTTCTCGTTTCGCGCGAGGCGGCGAGCGCGGCGGTTCAACGTTACTTGCGCGGGCACAAGCTCTTCGCGCCGTCGGGGGTCGGCCGGGCGAACTTCGCCGACGTGCGCGGCCTCTATGTGCCGACCTACCTCTACACGGCGACGGCGCGCGCGGACTATCACGCGGAAATCGGCGAGGACTACCTGGAAGAGCACGCGGTCGGCCGGGGGAGGAACCGGCACATCGAGCATCGGATGCGGACCGAATGGCGCCCGCTGTCCGGCACCTGGGCCGCCTACACGCCCGACGTGCTCGTCTGTGCCTCGAAAGGGCTCTCGGATGCCGAGTTCGCTTCCGTGGGGCTCTTCGACCACCGGCGGCTCGCGCGGTACGTGCCCGCCGCGGTCGCCGGGTGGATCGCCGAGGAGCCGTCGCGCGAGCGCGACCTGTGTCTCCAGAGCGCGCGCGAGCTGGCGCGTACACAGGTCGGCGGGCGCCTGACGCAGTTCATGCCCGGCGATCACCATCGCGGGTTGCGCTTTGGCGTGTCGCTCGACGAGGAAAGCCTCGACCTGACGCTGGTGCCCGTCTGGGTGTTCGCGCTGCGCTATTCGGAGAAGCGGCCGCCGGTGCGCATCGTCGTCAACGGCCAGACCGGCGTCACCGGCGGGAAGGTCCCGGTCTCCTGGGTCAAGGTGCTCGTCGCGGTGCTCGTCGCGCTCGGCCTGATGATGCTCGCCGCCGCGGTCTTCCAAGCGTTCGGAGCGAACGGATGAACTTCGCCCGCTGCGAACGCTGCCAGACCGAGCTCTCGGCCGACGACCTGCGCTGCGCGGTGTGCGGGCTTTCGCCGCCGCGCGACCAGAACGCGGCGGAAGGCGAGCACCTGGAAATCGTCCGCTGCCCCAAGTGTCACGCGGTGATGTCCTACAGCGCCGAAGCGCGGGCGCCGCTGTGTCCCTACTGCGCGACGACGATGAAGCTGGAGGTCCAGCCGGACCCGGTGGAGCAGGCGCAGTTCTGGCTGCCGTTCCAGGTCGACCAGGATGAGGCGCGCCAAGCGCTGCGCGGGTGGCTGAAGAAGCTCGGGTTCTTCCGGCCGTCCGAGCTCGCGTCGCGGGCGACGCTGGAATCGCTGCGGGCGCAGTTCTGGCCGGCGTGGATCTTTTCGGTGTCGGCGCTGGTGAGCTGGACCGCCGACTCCGACATGAACCGCCGCCGGGCGCCGTGGGCGCCGCACGCCGGGCAGAGCAAGCTCGAGTTCGAGCACGTTCTCGTCTCCGCGTCGCACGGCCTGTCGGCGGAAGAGTGCGCGGACCTGACGCCGGCATACGACCTGCGAACATCGAGCGCGCACCTCGAAGGCCCGGCGGATGCGCAGGTCGAGCTGTTCGACCTCTCCCGCGGCGCGGCCCGGCGGCGTATCGTCCGCGCGGTCGAGGCGCGGTGCGAGGACGAGCTCAGGACGCGCATCATTCCGGGCCGGCTGCAGCGCAAGGTCCACTCGACCGTCCTCTTGCGCGAGCTGAGCACCCGCCGGGTGTCCTTGCCGGCCTGGGTGCTCGCCTACCGCTATCGCAAGAAGCTCTACCGCGCGGTCATCCACGGCCAGGATGCGGGGGTCGTGATGGGCACTGCGCCCTGGTCGTGGGCGAAGATTCTCGGCGTCGCCGGCGCGGTCGTCGGTGCCATCGCGCTGGTGATCCTCATCGCCGCGCTGAGCGGGAGCTGACCGCGGTGTCCTGTCAATCGTCACGGCCTTGCTGGTGGGGCGGAACATGTGAGAAGGGCTTCCCGGTTCGCTCGGGTGCCCGACGCCGGGAGCTCGGCATCTCGTGTAACCCGCCAGAAGTCTCCACCACCAAGATCTACGAAATCGGGCTCCTCAACAGAATCTGTGCGTGGAAAGCGCCGCTCTTGGAGCCGGACACGTGAGTGTCCGGGTTGAGCAGTGCCATTCGCCGCTCTCCGACCGTCCTGTCGCCCGACGCGAAGATCTCGACGTGCAGTTCTCGCGATCGACGAACGCGGTGCCTGCACCCGGACACTCACGTGTCCGGCTTCCTTCTCTCGCCCGCAACACGCACAGATTCTGTCGGAGAGCCCGAAATCGGGAGCGTAGGGCGGGGGCTTGTCCCCCGCCGGGCGGGCCGGGACAAGCCCGGCCCCTACGGTTCTGAATAGGCGGTGGGAGAAGCATGGGTGCTTCTGGCGGGTTACACTAGTGGCACGGGCAGACCAGACACTCACGTGTCCGGCTCCAAGTCCGGCTCCCATTCTCTGGTCGCGCGGGAGTCCTCGCAACGATCAGCAGGCGGTCAATCGCGCGCGAACGAGACCGCGAGGCGCAAGTCGATCTGCCGCAGCGGGGCGTAGGCGCTTCCGGTGTAGCCGGTGTTCAGCCGATAGGCGTAGGCCGAGCCGAACGCGTTGAGAACATCGAGGGCCAGCTCGGGTCTCAAGCCCAGGCGACGCTGGAAACGGTGGCGGAGGGTGAAATCGAAGACGACGTGCCCGGGCACGGTCTCGTTGCTGGCCGGTCCCGTGCGCAGGCCGCTTCCGTACTCGACGAGGCCCGA
This sequence comes from Myxococcales bacterium, assembly GCA_021787845.1. GTDB lineage: Bacteria > Myxococcota > Myxococcia > Myxococcales > JAJYLH01 > JAJYLH01. The sequence continues at coordinate 19,865 of JAJYLH010000070.1, forward strand.
GAGGTGGTTGCGCTGCGCGAGATCGTGCAGGTCGAAGCCGAGGTTGCCGGTCCAGGTCTGGACGTGGTCGAGCATCATCCAACTGTCGTCGGCGAGCTCGTCGGGCGTGAACAGGAAGCGCTCGGAGTCGATGCCGCGCCCTTGCGCGAGCTGCCATCCGAAGTTCGCGAAACCGCTCACCCGCCGGGCGAGCTCGACCTTGCAGGATGCCTCGGCGCCGACCGCGCGACCTTGTTTGAAGTTGTAGCTCGCGATGAGGTTTGTCGAACCGACGTTGACGCGGTCGAGCTGGTCGGTCGCGAGCCGTCCCCAGGCGGTCAGGCTCGATTGGAACGCGCGCCCGCGGCGGTAGGTGGCTCCGAGCTCGCCGGACCAGTCCTTCTCCGCTTTGACATCGACCGGCAGCACCTGGCCAGCGAGCTCCGGGAGGAGGATGCGGCCGGCGACCGGACCGTCCAAGGTGCTCGGCGGCTGCCAGAGGTAGCCCGCAAAGACGTGGAGTCGGAGCGCCTCGGTCGCAGCGTAGGTCACGCCGAGGCGCGCGTTCGGTCCCAGCAAGGCGAGCGACGGCTCGTTGCTCGCGAGGAAGCTCGCGTCTTCGGCATCGAGCCGGACGCCGGGCAGAACCGTCCACCGCCCGCGGACAATCTCGTCTTGAAGGAAGGCGCCGCCGAGGAGGACGTCGGTCTGATCACCCCCCGCGATGGTGCGCGACGGATCCGGTCCGCCGCGCGGCGAGGCGTCGTCGCGAAAGTAGGCGGAATAGCCGACGCTGCTATGCGCGAAGTCGAGAGCGGCGCCGGTCTTCCAATGTTGATGCCCGCCCGCGTCGAAGGGAACTTCGAAGACCGCGCCGCCGTGGAGCACGTCCCGGCTCACGTCGCTGCAGCTCGATCCCGGGTCGGCCGTGGGTCCGAGCGAGCCGGGCGCGTCGCACGAGAGGCTTCCAAACGACTCGCGAAAGTAGGGTGCGACCCGGAGCTCGCCGGCATCGACATCGTGGCGGTAGGCGAACGAGGCGAAGACGTTTCGCTCCGCGTCGGTCGGGTTCGCATCATGGGGAACGAAGGGCGCGGGCGGGTTGCCGAAGGAATCCGGCGGCCGGACCGCGCCGGGATACGACAGCGGCTGCATCGTCGGATCGATCGGAATCTCGAAGCGGCTCTGGTTGAACGACGCCAGGAGCTCCAGGCGATTGGCATCGTCCACCGCCCAGTCGGCTCGGCCGAACGCGGAGCCGGTCATCATCGCGTCGTGCAAGATGGGACTGGGCGCCGGCGGGTCGAGCCCGCGCGCCGTCGACTCGAAAGTGCCTCCGCCGAAGAAGCTCAAGCTTCCCGTCTGCTGCGAGTAGTTCAGCGACGCATGGGTGGTGTCGTAGGTGCCATAAGAGACTTGCGCCTCGCCCGAAGGTCCGCCGAACGCGCGCCGAGTCGTGATGTCCACCACCGCGCCCGCGCCGGAGGCGTACTCGGCGGGAAAGCCACCGGTCATGAGCCGCAGGCCGCGCACCAGGCGAATCGGGATGAAGTCCACCGCGGAGCCCCACTGTCCGAGCGGCGCGGCCGGGAGCGGAATGCCGTCGAGCACGTAGAGCAGGCCGCCGTCGGCGCCGCGCACGTGGAGGCCGAAGCCGAAGGTGTCGCTGACGATGCCCGGCTGCGTCGCGAGAACGTGAGAGAGCGGCTGCGTCTCGCCTCCGGGCAGCGAACGGATGAAGCGGCGGGTCACGACGCGCTCGCTGCTGCCGGGGGGAGCGCTTCGGCGAGCGGTCACGGTGCTCTGGTAGGTCGGGCTCACGTAGACGGGGAGGCTCTTGGGCGGCGGGTCGGCGCGGGCGCGCGGCATCCAGGCGAGCAGCACGACGAGCATCGAGAACGTGCCTTTCACTCGGGTCTTGCCCATCGCTGTTTCCTCGCAAGTGGACCGCGCTCCGGCGAGCGGTCAGATCAGTGGACCGACGACGGTCACGACGTAATACCCGATGACGCCAACCATCAGCGCCAGCGCCAAGCCGAAGATCAGACGCGTCGCCCGCGGTCCGGGCGGCCGGCGGCGAGTCGCGAGCGCGGTCAGGATCACGGCAGCGATTCCGGCGACCGCCGCGTAGAGCACCTGGCCGAAGTAGCCCATCAGCATCCCGTGGGCGTGGCGGCCGACGAGCCAGACGCGGTGCACCGGGTCGTACAGCGGGGCCGGCGGATGGGAGAGCTGCACGGCGAGGTAGCCCGCGGCGTAGGCGGCGATGCCCGCCAAGACCACGACCGCGCGGCGGCGGGCGCATTCGGCGGCCGCGTCCACCGCCGGGGCTCGATCGACGGTCGCGTCACGGGCGGCGGGAGCGGTCATGGAAGGCCTCCGACCGCGCGAACGGCGGTGATGAACAACCCGAGCAGGGCCACCACCCAGACGAGCGTCGCGCCCAAGACGGCGAACGGCGCCGCCATCCACCGGACCTCCCTCGCGTCCGGGCGTCGCGCGAGCACCGCCGCTCCGAGGACCAGCGGCAGGGCGAGAGCCGCCAGATGCTCCTTGAGCTCGAACAGCGCCGAGGCGGCCGGAGCGCGCACGTCGAGCACCGCGCCGCGAACCTGCACCCGCCAGTCCGGGTAGAGCAGGAGCCCTGCGGCAAAGGCGACGAGGAAGAGGGCCGGAAGCACGACGCCGAAGATCCGGGCTCCCCGGTTGCCGGGCGCGGTGCTTCGCGCGAGCGCGACCGCGTGGACGGCCAGATGGGTGACGGCGCCGACCACGGCGAAGCCGACCACCGCGTGCAAGAGCAGCCAGACGGGCGCGCTGCCCTGGAGAAAGACCGCCGCCATCATCGTTCAGCTCCTTCGGGAAACGCGCACCTCGATCGCATCGGTCCCTCCGTCGAGCTCCGGGACGCGACCGTAGACGAGCCGGCGGCTGCTCCGCATCGCGTGATCACGCGATGCCCGCTCCGCGGCGGGTCGGAAGGGCTTCGTCGGCAACTGCTGCATTGTGAAGACGCGGCCGGATGCGCGAGAACCAGAGCGCCGTCCAGTTCGCTCAGGTGATCACATCATCCGCCGTCAACTCGAGCTGTAGCGTGCGGTGCGCTCCGTCGGATGCGGAGCCAGCCCAGCGCAGGTGAGACAGCCGGTGGCTGTGAATGGCCGCCCGCGGGCAAAGCTCGCCCCCGGAAGGGCAAAGATGGCGAACCAGGAGCCCTCGGTCGAGCCGCTTCTCCACGGGCCGTCGAGAGCCTCGGCCGCTCCAAGCACGCTGTACCTGCGGGAGACGCTCAGGAACCCGGGTTGGGAATCCATCCCCGCGCGCGTGGGGAAGGACGAGAAGGGCGCGGCCAAGGATAGGTGTTCGTGACTCCCGATATCTCGCTCGGCCTGAACGGCGAAGCCGCTGGGCGTCGACCCGTCCTGGTCCATCTTCCAGGAGCTGCTCAGCGCGCTGACCCAGCGGCTTCGTGACCACCCGGCTCTCCGACGTGACCACCCGGCTCTCCGACGTGACCACCCGGCTCTCCGACGTGACCACCCGGCTCTCCGACGTGACCACCCGGCTCCCCGACGTGACCACCCGGCTCCCCGACGTGACCACCCGGCTTCCCGACGTGACCACCCGGCTTTCCGACGACTGGGTATCCAGACACCTCAGGTGTCTTGGTCCCCGATCCGCTCACCCTGAGGTGCCCGCGCCCACGGAGCATGAATGGAGCACGGCAAGCATGCGCGGGCCTCGAAGGGCGAGCGCGAGG